>JAYRYC010000012.1:0-23063 GCA_041917215.1 Tagaea sp. | reverse complement strand
GGCGGCGGCGGGGGCGGCGGCGGTGCGGGCGGGGCCGGTTGCGGCGGCGGCGTGGGTGCCGGTGCCGGCGTTTCGACCGGCTTGGGCGCTTGCGCCTGCGGGGCGGGTGTCGGCGGTTCGGGGCGCGGCGGCGGCACGTTGGTGATCGCCGAAATCGGCAGCACCTCGAACACCAGCGGCGCTTCTTCGGTTTTGATTTCGCGCGAGAAGAAGTCGAACGGCAGGAACGGTATCGCCAAAACGGCGACATGTAGCACGGCGGAGACGACCATACCGGCCGCCATCCGTTCGCTGGGCACATCCTCCGTTTCGGCGATCGCGTTCATCGGTTCAGCGTCGCTGCGGCGCCGGACGGCCGCCGGCGGGCACTTCCGCCACCAGCGCCACCTTGTTGAAACCGGCCGCCGAGATGGCGCCCATCACCTCCAACACCCGGCCATAATTGATGGCCTTGTCGCCGCGCACGAAAATGCGCGCGTCGTTGTTGTTGTTGGTGATGGCGCGCAAGCGTTCGACCAGCGCGTCGAGTTCCAGCTCGGTGTCCTGCAGATAGACCTTGCCGCCGTTGTTGACCGAGACGACCAACGGTTCGTCCTGGCCCGTGGCGCGCGCGGCCTGGGTTTGCGGCAGATCGACGGGCACGGTCGAGGTCAGCAGCGGCGCCGTGATCATGAAGATCACCAGCAGCACGAGCATCACGTCGACAAACGGCGTGACGTTGATCTCGGCGACCATGCCGGCCCCGCGACGGCGTCCGCCGCCGCCGCCGCGCCGCCCGCGATTGACGAGAGGGCCCGCCATTATTGCTTCTCTTCAAGCTGACGCGACAGGATCGCGCCGAATTCGGAGGAGAAGGTTTCGAGGCGGCCCGCGTAGCGGTTCAGCTCCGACGAGATCTTGTTATAGGCGATGACCGCCGGGATCGCGGCGATCAGGCCCAAAGCCGTCGCGAACAACGCTTCGGCAAGACCCGGAGCAACCGATGCGATCGATGTGTTCTTGGTGATGCCGATCGTGTGGAATGACCGCATGATGCCCCACACCGTGCCGAACAGGCCGATGAACGGCGCCGTCGAGCCGACGGAGGCCAGGAACGTCATCTGCTTTTCCAGGCGATCCATCTCGCGCGACAGCGTGACCTGCATCACGCGCTCGATCCGCGCTTGCAGCGAGGCGCGCATCTGACCGGCGGCGACGAGGCCCTTGGCGGCCGAACGGCGCCATTCGCGCATCGCGGCGCCGAACATCGCGGTCATCGGATCGGCGGGCTGGGCGCCGACGCGATCGTAAAGATCTTCGAGCGAGCCGCCCGACCAGAACTGGTCTTCGAACTGGTTCGCGGCGTTCTGGAGCTTGCGCAGGCGCAGCAGCTTGTCGATGACGATCGCCCAGGTCCAGAAAGAGGCGACGACGAGCACGAGCACGACGAATTTACCGACCAGGTCGGCGTGCAGGAACAACGCCCACGGCGTGAAGTCGGGGATGCCCGAACTTGCGGTGGCGAGCGTATCGACGGTGTTGTCCATGTCTTCTAATCCCGTTGCGGAATGGGGTTTGTCTCAGGGTTTCGTGACCAGAATGTGGCGCGACAAAGCGTCCCTTACGATCGCGGGCCATCGGGTCGGTTTACCGTCCACCAGGCCCACGCAGGCCAAGCGCACGTCGAGCACGGCGAGAACGGCCCCATCGGCGGCGCGTTTGACGGTCTGGCGCGCCTCGGCTGAAGCCCCGCCCAGCGCGACCAATTCGCTTTCGACCGTCAGAACGTCGTCCAGCCGCGCGGGCCGCAAATACTCGACCGACACGGCACGCACGGGAAACGCGATGCCGTCGTCGGCGGCGATTTTCTGTTGGGAGATGCCGGCGTCGCGCAGGATTTCGGTGCGCGCCCGCTCGGCGAATTTGAGGTAATTGGCGTAGTACACGATACCGGCCGCGTCGGTATCTTCGTAGTAAACCTTCATATCGAGACGATGGACGGTCATTCGGACTCGTCCTCGCGCGGCAAGTCCAAAGCGGCCTGCGAACCCGCCGGCGCCTTCAAGCCCAGATGCGCCCAGCCCTTGTCGCCCAGCACGCGGCCGCGCGGCGTGCGCAGCAGCAGCCCTTCCTGGATCAGATAGGGCTCGATCACGTCCTCGATCGTGTCGCGCTGTTCGGCCAACGCCGCCGCGAGCGTTTCCACGCCCACCGGCCCGCCGCCGTAATTCTCGGCGATGCAGGTCATATAACGCCGGTCCATCGCATCGAGTCCGATCGCATCGACCTCGAGACGGCGAAGTGCTGCATCCGCCGCTTTGCGATCGATGATCGTCAAACCCGCCACCGACGCGAAATCGCGCACGCGGCGCAGCAGCCGCCCGGCAATGCGCGGCGTACCCCGGCAGCGGCGCGCGATTTCCTTGGCGCCGTCGGCGGCGATCGAAAAACCGAGCACGCGCGCGGCGCGCAGCACGATCATTTCCAACTCGGCCGGCGAATAGAAAATCAGCCGCAGCGGAATGCCGAAGCGGTCGCGCAACGGCGTGGTGACGAGGCCCGAGCGCGTCGTCGCGCCGACCAGCGTGAAGGGCGGCAGATCGATGCGCACCGAGCGCGCGGCCGGGCCTTCGCCGATGATGAGGTCGAGCTGGAAATCCTCCATCGCGGGATAAAGGATTTCCTCGACCGCCGGCGACAGGCGATGGATTTCGTCGATGAACAACACATCGCGCGGCTGCAAATTCGTCAGCAGTGCGGCCAGATCGCCCGCCTTGGCGATGACGGGACCCGACGTCGCGCGGAACCCAACGCCGAGTTCCTTCGCTACGATCTGCGCGAGCGTGGTTTTGCCCAAGCCCGGCGGCCCATGCAGCAACACGTGATCGAGCGCTTCGCCGCGCGCGCGCGCCGCTTCGACGAAGACGCGCAAGTTTTCGCGGATCTGTTTCTGGCCGACGAATTCGTCCAGCGCCAGCGGGCGAATATGCCGGTCCGGCCCGTCGTCGGGCAAAGCCTCGCGCGATACGTCGCGCAGCGGTTTATCTTCGGCGGCGGCGGTCACGCGAGCTCACGCAACGCTTCGGGGATCAACGCCTGCACGCCGGCATCTTCGCCCAAGCGCTTCACCGCCTTGTTGGTCGCGGCGACCGCTTCGGCGCGCTTGTAGCCGAGATTGACCAGCGCCGAGACTGCATCCGCCGCTTGATCGGTCGCGGGGGCCGCCCCCGGCAAGGCGGAAGGTGCGGCGGAAGGCTTACCCGCCGCGATGGCGATACCCAAAGCGGCGACTTTGTCTTTGAGTTCCGACGCGATGCGCTGCGCGAGTTTCGGGCCCACGCCATCGGCACGCGTCAGCATCGATTTGTCTTCGGCCAAGATCGCGGCGGCGATTTCGCCCGGCGCCAAGGCCGACAGCAAGGCGAGACCGGCTTTCGGCCCCACGCCCTGCACGCTCGTCAAGAGGCGGAAACAGTCCCGCTCCTCGCGTGTCACGAAGCCGAACAGCTCGATCGCGTCTTCGCGCACGACGGTTTCGACATGGACGGCGCAGGCCTCCCCTTCCCCGCCGATCGCGGCAAGGGTGCGCGCCGATGCGCGCACGAGATAGCCGACCCCGTTCACGTCGATCGTGGCGGAATCCTTGCCGCGCTCATCGACCTTGCCTTTGAGTTTGGAGATCATGACGCGCCCGCCATGACCGTACCGCGCGACCACGCCGCGCGCGATTGCATGTGATGCGCATGACAGATCGCGACGGCGAGCGCGTCGGCCGCGTCGGGGCTTTCGAATTTCACGCCGGGCAGCAAGCGCTGCACCATCATCTGGATCTGCGCCTTGTCGGCATGCCCCGCCCCGACGACCGATTTCTTGATCGCGTTGGCGGCGTATTCGGCGACGGGAAGATTGGCGCGCGCAGGCGCCAACATCGCCACACCACGCGCTTGCCCCAGCTTCAGCGTCGAGGCCGGGTTCTGGTTGACGAAGGTCTCTTCGATCGCGGCTTCTTGCGGCGCCCAGGCTTCGATCGCCGCCATCAACCCGTCATGCAGCTGCGTCAGGCGCTCGGCGGTCGAAAGATCGCCGTCGCTGGAAATCCGCCCGTTCGCGACATGGGTCAGGCGGTTGCCGGCCATCTCGATCACGCCCCAGCCGGTATGGCGAAGCCCCGGATCGATGCCGAGCACGCGCATCAGGCCGCCGACAGCTTGGCCATGACCGCGTCCGACACTTCGAAATTCGCGGTGACGGTCTGTACGTCGTCGTTGTCTTCCAGCGCTTCGACCAGATCGAGCGTGGCGCGCGCGGCTTCCTCGTCGAGCGGCACGGTGACGCTGGGGCGGAACACCAAGGCCGCCTGCACGGGCTCGCCGAATTTCGCTTCGAGGGCCGCGCGCACAGCCCCGAAATCGTCGGGGGCGCAGGTGATCTCGTGGCGCTCGGCATTGCTTTCGCAATTATCGGCCCCCGCTTCGATCGCGGCGTCGAGCATCGCGTCGGCCGAGGCTTTGTCCGCCTTGAAAGCGATCAGGCCCAAACGCACGAAATTGAATGCGACGGAATTGGTTTCGCCCAGCGCCCCGCCGTTCTTGGTGAAGATCGAGCGGATATCCGAGGCCGAACGGTTGCGGTTGTCGGTCAGCGCTTCGACGATCAGCGCGACGCCGCCCGGGCCGTAGCCTTCGTAGCGGATCTCCTCGTAGACCACGCCGTCTTCCTGGCCCGAACCGCGGCGGATGGCCTTGTCGACCGTATCCTTCGGCATATTGGCTTCGCGCGCGGCGATGACGGCGGCGCGCAAGCGCGGATTGGCGGCGGGATCGGGCAGGCCGGTTTTGGCCGAAACGGTGATCTCGCGGATGATTTTGGTGAACAGCTTGCCCCGCTTGGCGTCCTGCTTGCCTTTGCGGTGCATGATGTTTTTGAACTGGGAATGGCCGGCCATCGTCCTCAAATCCGGAAAGTGCGGTCGCGAATCGGCTAGATATACGGGAATCCCCGAAAAACCTATACCAAACCTAGCCGAACGTCACGTTTTGTTCCGGGCCGCTTGTTCGGCTCCAGGAGCTTTCATATGCTTCCAACTCATGGAGACCGGAGCCACGACGATGCCCCGTACCGCCAAAAATGCGAAGCTGATACCCGCAGTGGACGCCGGTATCGAGAAGCTCGAAAAATTTAGGCTCGGACCCCGCGAAATTAAATTATTGCGCAAACTCTTGAAGAGTCCGCCCGAACCGAACGCACGACTTATCAAGGCTGCGAAAGCACTTACGGCATTGCGGTAAACGCTCGGAGAGGTTCTGCGCTACACGGCAAAATCAGGATTGCTCGAGGCGAGCTTTGCTCCTTTGACAAGAGCCTCGACCGTGACGCTCAAAGGCACTGTTTTCTGTAAGTATTCGTGAAACTCCTCAAGCTCGTTGAGTTCACGAACGCAATCCAATTTCCCTGATTCTTGGCGCTCATCATAAGTGATGATGCCGAGAAAATCCGTCAGATAGCGGGTAAGGCAAGTCTTAGCTACTGCATATGCAGAAAAATATAATATTAAATTCTTTCCTTCAGACAATGTCGGCGCCCGGTTACGCAAAGCAGCCAAATCAAAATTGAAGCTAATTGCGCCAGCGATGAGGGCAAACGCGAGACCTCGATTGACGAGCTTCTTCCCTTCATCAAGGGATTTGTCGCCTGCAGTCTCCCTCGCCCATTTAAGTGCGGTATCGGCAGCTAGGTCGAAGTTGTCCTGCTGTAGGTGCTTTCTCCACTCAGCTTGAACCTTACTAAATTCCGTCTGCTGCCAAGACATCACGGACTCCTCTTCGCTTAGAGGCTCACGAGTTCATTTAAAACCTTATGTTCAAGGCAGCGCCGGGATAAGCCGGCCGCCCGCGCGCACCGGATGGATGCGCGTGCACAAGCCGTCGGCGCCGATTTCGGCGTAGATGCCGCACATCGTGCCCTCGCCCTCGGCCGGGGTCAGGCGTTCGCCCGGCATTTTGCGCACGAAGCGCGCGATCGCCGGTTCCTTCTTCATGCCGATGACGGAATCGTAGTCGCCGCACATGCCGGCATCGGTCTGATAGCCGGTCCCGCCGGGGAAGATTTGCGCGTCGGCCGTCGGCACATGGGAATGCGAGCCGACGATCAGCGAGGCGCGCCCGTCCGACAAATGACCGAGCGCCATTTTCTCGCTGGTCGCTTCGCCGTGCAGATCGACGAGGATCGCGGCCGTCCCGCCGCCCAGACGATGCTGGCCGAGCAGCGATTCCAACGCGGCGAACGGATCGTCGAGCGGATCCATGAACAGGCGCGTCATCAAATTGGCGACGACGATATTCGCACCGTTCTTCATGCGATAGACGCCGATCCCCTTGCCGGGCGTGCCCTTGGGGAAGTTCAGCGGGCGCAGCAGCTTCGGATCGCGATCGATGGTCAGGATCAGTTCGCGCTGATCCCACACGTGATTGCCGGTGGTGATGCAATCGACACCGGCCGCGTAAAGCTCGGCGGCGATCTTGTCGGTAATGCCGAAACCGCCGGCCGCGTTCTCGCCGTTCGCGACGACGAAATCGAGCCCCAACGACGACCGCAAACCCGGCAGATGTTTTTGAACCGCTTCGCGGCCCGAACGGCCGATGATGTCGCCCAGAAACAGCAGCTTCACCACGGCCACCACCAATTCTTCTTGGCGCCCGTGCGCGTTTCCAGCGCCATCGCTTCGGTCACGATCCAATCAAGCTTCTGGTCGTGGATGTCGACCGGAATGCGTTCCACGCGTTGCACCTCGTAAGCCACGCCCACCGCGAGCGTATGTTTGATCTTGCGCTGGACGGTCAGCGTGCGGTCGTAGAACCCGCCGCCATAGCCCAGGCGGTTGCCCTGCCCGTCGAACGCGATCAACGGAATGAGCATCACGTCGGGATCGACGCGCGGGCTGTCGCTCAATGGTTCGGACATGCCGAAGCGATGTTGCGACATTTGATCGCCCGGCTTCCAACGGCGGAAAATAAGCGGCGTGCCACGCCGTTCGGCGACGGGCAACGCGAGCGGATGGCCGCGCCGGTGCAAGGCTTCCATCAACGGGCGCGGATCGAGCTCGGCGCCGAAGGGCCAATAGGCGGAGACGATGGCGTGCGGCGCGATGGGGATGCGCGCGAGGAAACGATCGCGCACGCGCAACGCCGCACCAATACCTTCGCGCGCATGGAATTCCTCGCGCCGTTCGCGCGCGATCACGCGCAACGCGGTCTTTTCCTCGTCGATTTCCTCGTGGGAGGGCGATACGGCCATCACGCGTCCATATTGGAGAGGTGGACGGAGCCGCAGAAGCCGTTGGCTTTGCTTTCCTCCAGGACCCGCTTACAGCAGGTGGGCACCGTGTACTGATGCCAGGGCACCAATAGGGACAGTTCCCAAGGAGTGAGTATCGGCCCCGGGGATAATGCTACCTGACCTGCCCCGCAGCTCCGTCCGAGGGGCAATGTAGGCGCTTCACCCCGCCACGGCAACCCGAGGGGTTCCGCGTTTCACGAAGTCCACGAATGCGCGCAACGGGGCCGGCAGCAAACGCCCGCCCGCGTAATACAGATAAGGTCCGGAGAAGGACGGCGACCACGCGGCCAGTACGCGCACGAGCTTGCCCGCTTTGATCGGCGGTTCCAGCGCGTCCGAAAAAGAGTTTGGCTTTCACAACCAGCCAGATAGAAGCGGCAATTTTAAGCTTATGAAGTCAACGAAAACCGAAACGGTTTCAGCGACATTTGATTTCGGCTTCTCGGCAGCCTCATCAAAAGCCCCTTCTGTTTATCGCGCAAAACATTGATATGCCAATACGTCTGCCCATTTGGACGCTGGGACGTATTGAGCGCAGAGAGATTTTCTTTGAGATCCGCGAACGGAATTGCGAAGGCGTGATCAAGATCCAAGCAAGCAAGAACAAAGTATGCTTCAGCGCCGTCACTCAAAAAGTCATGCCAAGTTGGGTGAAAAGCATACCAGTATCCTTGTGACGCTGATTTATAGGCCTTCGACACAGCAACGCATGCACGTGTTTGCCGTGCCTGATCCCAAAATAGCGTCCGCCTAAACCTAACCAAGCTCTTGCCCAGCTTGTCACCGAGTCCCGCGACGGCACGGCCACGAACAACCTCGATTTCATCGGCATCATCCGATGCACTTGAAGACCGAGCTCCGGCAGCTACGCCGTCGGCTCTAGGCGCAACATCATCAATTTCCTCGATCCGCTTCTCAGTATCTTTTGTTGCCGCGAATACAACATCAACGATCTTATCGATCTTTGTGTACTCGACTGGCCGCAGCAGTTGCTTGACCAACGTGACGGTCGCCTCATCTTCGAAACGCTCTTTTACGCGTAACAACTTCAACAAGCTTTCGGCACCTATCATTCGCATGTCCCACGCATGCCGAGAACCGCGAATCTGGGCTTCCAACGGCCCCGTATCTTCACGGCCAATTACGATTAGGACTGACGCAGCAGGGGCAATTTTGCCTTCGGCAACTAACTTGGTCCGGTAGCCTGCAACTTTATCCAAATCGACTGTTATGTGGGTGGCCGTTTTTACTTCAATGACAATTTCGACCGCGCCATCACTTCGCCAAAGCCCATCATGCCCAATTGCGTTTTTACGCCCAAGGTAAAGGCCATGCTCAACTTCAAAATCTAAACGGCGACCGATCTCGTTGACTACATCCTGCAGCACAAGCCCACTTTGCGGAAATGAAGCATCAAGGCATTGCTGTACATACTTTCCTAGATGTTCCGATGGGACCTCAGACAAATACTTCCGAAACTCCAGCGAACACTCGCCATCGTCACGAAGTTGACCACTGCCAGCAATATTCAAAACCTGTTGAACATTAAGGCCCAGCACTTCCTTTCGTGCACTGCGCCAAAACTCCAATAGAGCCATCGAAAAAAATCCTTATACGGAAGGTGTTAGCACTCCGTACACTGAAAGGCCCTCAACACGGAGGCTATGAACGGCATTTTAATCAAGCATCAAGCCGCGTGGTTGGCGTGTTCGGCGAGGCGTTCGATGCGCGCCAGCAGCGGCGAGAGCAATTCGCGCTGGCGATATTCCTCGTCCGAGCGCGTGCGGAATTCGTCCAAGCGGCGGCCGAGTTCGCCGGCACGCACGGTCGACGCCGTGGCTTGCGCTTCGGCTTCCAACGCGCGGCGTTCGGCCTTCACGAGCTTGGGCTCGAGATCGGCGAGCTTCGCCTTCGACGCGGCAAGTTCGGCTTCCAACGCTTCGATACGCGCGAGCGCTTCCGCCGCTTTGGATTCGGACGCGGCGGCGTTTTGCGTCGCCGCATCGGTTTCCGCCTGCAACGCCGTCGCGCGCTGATTGGCGAGTGCGGTTTCGCTTTGCGCGGCCCCGGCGATCGCTTCGAACTCGGCGAGGCGCTTGGCGAGTTCCTCGCACTTGGCGATCCAGGCTTGCGCCGCCGCTTCCGAGCGCGCACGCGCGTTGTCGGCGAGCTTGGCGTCGCGCCGTGCGGCTTCCGCCGCTTCCATTTCGCGCGCGGCAAGCGCTTGCGCTTCCGCCTTGTCGCGCAAAGCCGCTTCGTTGGCGGCGACCAACGCGGGATCGATCACTTCGCGCGGCGGTGCGCTGCGCATACGCTCGATCTCGTCATAGGCGTTGGCGAGTTCGTCGCCGAGATTGAGGGCGGCGAGCAGCATCAGGCGCGCATCGCCCGCCTGGCCCACCATGCCCACCATCTCGCGCACTTTCTCGTCGACATAAGCGCCGATCGCGCGCACGCGATCTTCGCCGCCGTCGTCGCAAGCGATGGGATAGTCGCGGCCGTTGACCTTGACGAGGATCTGACCCATGCGTGGCGTTCCTTCGCTCGTTAGACCGCGCTCTTGAGGCGTTCGATCGCCTTGTCGAGACGCTTTTCGACTTGGTCGGCGATCGCCGAGAGCGCGGCGTAGTCGGTTTTCAGGGTCGCGAGTTCGGCTTCCGCCTTCTCCGCCCGCTTCACGGCCGCCTCGGTTTCGCCCTTGAGGACGGTTTCGGTCTTGTCGCGCGCCTCCAGGGCGGCTTCGAGACGTTGGACGGCGGCGTTCAGGCGTTCGACGGGGCTGGGAGTCGACATGGGTGTTGTGGTACTCGCGAGCGGGTGAAAAGGATTGAAGAATCGTAAACGACTCGGGCGAGTCGTGCCAAGGCCCTTGTGAATCAAGGATGATTCCGTTCCGTTCCCCAGGGTTGACCGGGGGCGGATCGGGCGTCATGTTCCGCGCGTTTTCGCGATTTTGCGCCCCACCGAGTCTTCAGAAACCGTAGGGATATGAGCGCCGTCACCGAACCCCTCCCCGCTTCCGCCCCCAAGCCCCTCTCGGACAAGCAATCGCCCGAGCATCGGCGCCTCGCCAATGCCATCCGCGCGCTGTCCATGGACGCGGTGGAAAAAGCCAAGTCCGGCCATCCCGGCATGCCGATGGGCATGGCCGATGTGGCGACGGTGCTCTACGCCAACCATCTGAAATTCGATCCCACGGCGCCCGAATGGCCCGACCGCGACCGCTTCGTGCTGTCGGCCGGCCACGGCTCGATGCTGCTTTATTCGCTGCTCTATCTCACCGGCTATCCGGAAATGACGATCGAGCAGATCAAGAATTTCCGCCAGCTCGGCTCGATCACCGCGGGCCATCCCGAATACGGCCACGCGCCCGGCGTCGAGACGACCACCGGTCCGTTGGGCCAGGGTCTCGCCACCGCCGTCGGCATGGCGCTGGCCGAGCGTATGCTCGCCGCGCGCTACGGCGACACGGTCGTCGATCACTACACCTATGTGATCGCCGGCGACGGCTGCTTGATGGAAGGGGTCAGCCACGAAGCGATCTCGATGGCGGGGCACCTCAAGCTCGCCAAGCTGATCGTGCTGTGGGACGACAACGAAATCTCGATCGACGGCCCGACCAATCTTTCGGTCGGCGACGATCAGGTCGCGCGTTTCCAAGCCTGCGGCTGGAACGCCATCGCGATCGACGGGCACGATCCCGCCGCGATCGATGCCGCGATCACGCAGGCGAAATCGTCGGACAAGCCCACGCTGATCGCGTGCAAGACGACGATCGGCTACGGCGCACCCACCAAGGCGGGCACGGCGGCGAGCCACGGTTCGCCGCTGGGTGCCGGCGAAATCGCCGAGACGCGCAAGCGTCTGGGCTGGGAACACGCTCCGTTCGAAATTCCGGCCGACATCCTCGACACCTGGCGCGGCTTCGGCGCCAAGGGTGCCGCGACGCGCGCCGCGTGGGAACGCCGCCTGGGCAAGCTCGATGCCGAGAAGCGTGCCGAATTCCGCCGCACGTCGGAAGGCAAGTTGCCCAAGGGTTGGCTCGAGGCGTGCGCCGAATACAAGGCGAAGCTGTCGGCCGACAAGCCGTCGATCGCCACGCGTGTGGCCTCGCAGAACGCGCTCGACGTGCTGTTCGCCGCCGTTCCCGAACTCGCGGGCGGTTCGGCCGACCTCACCGGTTCGAACAACACCAAGGCCAAAGCGCAAGGTGCGGTGAAGCCGGGCAACTATGGTGGCGCCTATATCCATTACGGCGTGCGCGAGCACGGCATGGCCGCGGCGATGAACGGAATCGCGCTGCATAAGGGCTTGATCCCTTACGGCGGCACGTTCCTGGTCTTCGCCGATTACTGCCGCCCGTCGATCCGCCTGTCGGCACTGATGCAGCAGCGCGTCGTCTACGTCTTCACCCATGACTCGATCGGCTTGGGCGAAGATGGGCCGACGCACCAGCCGGTGGAAACGCTCGCCTCGCTGCGCGCGATCCCCAATTTGTGGACGCTGCGCCCGGCCGATGCGGTCGAAACGCTGGAAGCCTGGCAGATGGCGCTCGCCCGGACCGATGGGCCGAGCGTTTTGGCGCTCACCCGCCAAAACCTGCCCACGCTGCGCACCGAGCATTTCCCCGAGAACTTGTCCGCCAAGGGCGGCTATGTGCTGCTCGAAGCCGAAGGCGGGGAACGTCAAGCGACGCTGATCGCCACCGGTTCGGAAGTCGCCATCGCGGTCGAAGCGCGCAAGCTGCTCGCCGCCGAAGGTATCCGCGCCGCCGTCGTGTCGATGCCTTGCTCGCAGGCCTTCGACGCGCAAACGGCCAAGTACCGTAAATCGGTGCTGGGCCCGTCGCGTGTGCCGCGCATCGTCGTCGAAGCGGCGATCGAGTTCGGCTGGGAAAAATACATCGACGGCAAGGGCGCGTTCGTGGGCATGAAAGGCTTCGGCGCTTCGGCCCCGGCCCCCGATCTCTACAAGCATTTCGGCATCACCGCCGAAGCCGTCGCCGAAGCCGCGAAAAAAGCGCTGTAAGGCACATGCGCGACGTCCTGCTGTTCGATATCGACGGCACGCTCGCCGACACCGATGCGCTTCACTTCGAAGCGTATCGGCGCCTGCTCGCCGGGCACGGCAAGACGATCGATCACGCGACCTATATGTCCAGCGTGATGGGCCACACGAACGAGAACATCATGGCCTGGATGATGCCGGAAGCGGATATCCCGGCACGCCGCGCGTTCTCCGACGCGAAGGAAGCGTTGTTCCGCGAATTGGCGGCGACGTCGATCGTGCCGGCGACCGGTTTGATGGCGCTGATCGATTGGGCCGAGGCCAAGCGCATCAAGATCGCCGCCGTCACCAACGCGCCGCGCGCGAACGCGGAGATGACGCTGAAGGCGTTGAAGCTCGATACGCGCATGGCGTTCGTCGTGATTGGTGATGAACTTCCGCGCGGCAAGCCCGATCCCCTGCCCTATACGACCGCGCTGGAACGCTTTGGTGCGGCGCCCGGCCAAGCGATGGCGTTCGAGGATTCGCGCTCGGGCGTCAAATCCGCCGTCGCGGCGGGCATCGACACGGTCGGCATGACGACCGGGCTTTCCAAAGACGTGCTGATGGCGGAAGGTGCCGTCGGTGCGGTGCCGAATTTCGCCGATCCCTGGCTGATCGCGCGTCTTCAGGCCGAGTACGGCTCGGCCCCAACAACGAAAGCAGCGTGAAGGAGAAACGACACATGGCCGCCAAAGTCGCGATCAACGGTTTCGGGCGCATCGGGCGCCTCGTCCTGCGCGCCCTCGCCGAAGCGGGGCGCAGCGATCTTCAGGTCGTGGGCATCAACGATCTGGGGCCCGTGAAGTCGAACGCCCATCTGCTGAAGCACGATTCGGTGCACGGGCTGTTCCCCAAGCCGGTCTCGACCGGCGACGATTGGATGGATATCGGCGCGGGCAAGATCAAGGTCACGGCCGAACGCGATCCCGCCAAGCTCCCCTGGAAGGAACTGGGCGTCGATATCGTGATGGAGTGTACTGGCATCTTCACGAAGCGCGAACAGGCGGCCAAGCATCTGGAAGCCGGCGCCAAGCGCGTGCTCGTCTCCGCCCCCGCCGACGGCGTCGATCTCACGGTCGTCTACGGCGTCAACCACACGAAGCTGACGAAGGACCATATCGTCGTTTCGAACGCGAGCTGCACGACCAACTGCCTCGCCCCCGTCGCCAAGGTCGCCCACGACGCCGTCGGCATCGAGAAGGGCTATATGACGACGATCCACGCCTATACGGGCGACCAATCGACGGTCGATACGCTGCACAAGGATCTGCGCCGCGCGCGCGCGGCCGCCTTGTCGATGATCCCGACCTCGACGGGTGCCGCCAAGGCCGTGGGCCTGGTGCTGCCCGAACTCGCCGGCAAGCTCGACGGCACGTCGATCCGCGTACCGACGCCGAACGTGTCGATGATCGACTTCAAGTTCGTCGCCAAGCGCGCGACCACGGTGGACGAGATCAACAAGGCGATGCTCGCGGCGGCCGCGTCCGGCTCGCTTAAGGGCATCCTCGAAACGACCGACGAAGAGCTCGTGTCGAGCGACTTCAATCACAACCCGGCGAGCTCGACGATCGACCTCAAGCAGACGCAGGTGATCGACGGCAATCTCGTACGCGTGCTCAGCTGGTACGACAACGAGTGGGGCTTCTCCAACCGTATGTCGGACACGGCCGCGCTGATAGCCAAGCTGATCTGATAACGCGAAACATTCGCGGGATCGAACGGGGCCGGTATCGCAAGATACCGGCCCTTTTCGTTACGCGGCGTTTCGTCGCCTTGTTGATGCCTCGCTTCGCGCGCATATCGCGAGGCAGAGAGGGGCTCAACATGAACATTCGCAACACGACCGAAAGCTACGGCGCACTCGCGCGCGGGGTGCATTGGGCGAGCGCACTCGCCGTCGCCGTCGCCTAGAGCGGCGGCCAATTGGTCGATGCGTTCGGCCGCTCGGCCGAAGCGGCGATCGTGTTCGTCCATATCCAAGCGGGGCTCGCCGCGCTGGCGCTGCTGGCCGTGCGCCTCGCGTGGCGCTATCTCGACCCGCATCCGCCGGCCGAGCCGTCGGCCTTCGAACCTTGGCTTGGCTACGCGGCCAAAGCCGGACACGTCGCCCTCTACGCGCTGCTGGTCGCGGCCCCCGTCGCGGGAATCGTCACGCTTTTCGCCCGCGGCGAAAGCTTGAGCCTGTTCGGGCTGTGGGAATTCGTCTCGCCCTGGGTCCGCGACCGCGCCTTCGCGCGCTCGACCAAGGAAGTGCACGAGCTGTTCGCCAACGCGCTGCTGATCTTCGCCGCGCTGCATGCGGCGGCGGCCCTGCTGCACCACTATGTGCTGCGCGACAACACCTTGCGCCGGATGCTCGCCGGCACCTGATTGCTCCCGTCAGCGATCCGGAATAGGTTCCGGCCATGGAACCGATCCGGATCGAAGGCCTGGACGACGCGCGCAGCGCCCTGACCGCCGCAAAGGCGGCCGGTGCGCGCGCCGTGTTGGAAGCCGAGATCGGCGGCGGCGGCCCGGCGTGGCTCGCCGAAATCGCGCGGATCCTGAAAGACGAATTCCCCGAAACGCTCGACCATCTGCGCGCCGATTGCGGAAACTCCGCCGGGTTGGCGCTGGCCGCGCAGCGCATGGGGCTTGCCGATATTCGCTTCGACGGCGCGCCCGAACAGCGCGCCAAGCTCGAAGCGTTGGGGTTGCGGATCGCCCATGGCTGACGGTTTGCCGCCCGTCGCCGCCATTCCCTGGTGGCGGCCCGATCGCTTCGCGCGCAAACGCGAAAACCTCGCCGTGCGGCAGAAGGCGCTGCGCGCGACGCGCGCGTTTTTCGAAGCGGCCGAGTTCGACGAGGTCGAAACGCCCGCCTTGCAGGTGTCGCCGGGTTTGGAGCCGCATTTGATGGCGTTCCAAACCGTGCTGCGCGATCCCGGCGTGCGATTGGCGCGAAGGCTCTACCTTCACACCAGCCCCGAATTCGCGATGAAGAAGCTGCTAGCGGCGGGCGTGCCGAAAATCTGGCAGCTCGCGCGCTGCTATCGCAATTCGGAACGCTCGGCCACGCATCATCCCGAATTTTCGATGCTGGAATGGTATCGCGCGGGGGCGAGCTACACCGATCTGATGGCCGATTGCGAAAAGCTGATCCGCGGCGTGGCGCAAGCGTGCAACGTGGAGCGCGTCGCCTGGGGCGGCAAGTTCTGCAACCCGTCGAGCCCGTTCGAGCGCTTGAGCGTCGCCGAAGCTTTCGCGCGTTATTGCGGCTTCGATCTTCTGGCCTGCACGCCCGACGCGTCCGATCCCGCCGGGGAAGCCAAGGCGCTCGATCGCCTCGCCGCCGCCGCGCGCCCCTTGAAGATGGTGCCGCATGCGGGCGACCGCTGGGACGATTTCTTCTTCCGGCTGTTCTTCGAACATATCGAAGGGCGCCTGGGCAGCGACCGGCCGACGATCCTTTACGATTATCCCGTCCACATGGCGGCGTTGTCGCGGCCGAAGCCCGGCGATCCGCGTTTGGCCGAACGCTTCGAGCTTTATATCTGCGGTCTGGAACTCGCCAATGCGTTCGGCGAATTGACCGACGCCGCCGAACAACGCGCGCGGTTCGAGGCCGATCAAGCGCTGAAGATGCAGCTCTATCGCGAGCGCTATCCGATCGACGAGGAATTCATGGCCGCGTTGACGCATGGCTTGCCGGAATCGGCGGGGATCGCGCTCGGCTTCGACCGCCTCGTCATGCTGATGGCGGGGGCCACGCATATCGAAGACGTGATCTGGGCGCCGGTCGCCTTGGCCGGCTTCGAAGATCCGGGCGCGCCATAATGGACGGCAATCGCCGCACGACGTTGCGCGACGCCGCCGCCCTTGCGGCCGAGAAACTGATCTCGCCCGAAGCGCGCGTCGATATCGAACGCGTCGCCGAACGCTATGCGATCGCCATCACGCCCGATGTGATGGATTTGATCGACCGCGCGGACGCCGCCGATCCCATCGCGCGCCAATATGTGCCCGATGCGGCGGAGCTGACGACGATCGATGAAGAACGCGCCGATCCCATCGGCGACGCGGCGCATTCGCCGGTCAAAGGCATCGTCCATCGCTATCCCGATCGCGTGCTGCTGAAGCCCACGCATGCCTGCGCGGTCTATTGCCGCTTCTGCTTCCGCCGCGAAATGGTGGGCCCGGGCGGCGCCGCGCTCGACAAGGACGAACTCGACGCCGCCATCGCCTATATCGCGGCCACGCCCGCGATCCGCGAAGCGATCCTGACCGGCGGCGATCCGCTGGTGCTGTCGGCGCGCCGCCTGCGCGATCTGGTCGAGCGGCTTTCCGCCATCGATCATCTCGATTGGCTGCGCGTGCATACGCGTATCCCCGTCGCCGATCCGTCGCGCGTCACCAACGATCTCGTCGCCGCATTGAAAGCGGGCAAGACAATGTGGGTCGCCGTGCATGTGAACCATGCGCGCGAACTCACGAAGGATGCGCTGGCGGCGTGCGCGAAGCTTGCCGATGCGGGAATTCCGCTGATCGGCCAGACCGTGCTGCTGAAGGGCGTCAACGATAGCGCCGATACGCTCGACGAACTTTTCCGCGCACTGACCAAGAACCGCATCAAGCCCTACTACCTGCACCAAGGCGATCTCGCCCCCGGCACGTCGCATTTCCGCACCACGATCGCGGAAGGGCAAAGCCTGATGCGGGAATTGCGCGGGCGCTTGTCGGGTCTCGCGCAACCGACTTACGTGCTCGATATTCCCGGCGGTGCGGGGAAAATCCCCGTCGGCCCCGACTGGTTCGACGAAACCGGCGCGCCCGTCAGCCCGCTCAAGCCTTCGGCGTAAACTCCGCCGCCGCATTCGTGTGCGAGAGCGTGTAGAGCCCGCGCACCGCGCCCGGCTTCGCGCCCGAGGCGATCAACGCGGGCTCGCCGAGTTCGTTCTTCGCCAGCGTTTCCAACGCATCGCGTTCGTAACCGGCGGCCAGGAAAATCCAATCGGCGGCCGCGTCGCCGCCACGGATTTTCTGTTCGGTCGTCTGCGCAAGCTCGGGCGTTTCGGTGCGCAGCAAATGCCCCGACGCAATACCGCGCTTGGTCGCGATCGTCGCGGCGAGATCGCGCAACGCCGGCCGCAGTGCGCTTTCGTCGGCGGGCGACAAACGGACCGTCAGCATGAAGCGCGACACGGCGCCGCCCACGCTTTCCAGCACATGGCATTGGCTGCGCACCATGTTGCGGTGATGCGGCATCATCTTCGCCGACCAGGGCGTTGGCGCGTTGAGATGGGCGCGATACTCGGGCGAGACCAGCGTTTCGTAAGCTTCCATCTCGTAGAGAATGAAGAAGCCTTCGCCGCCCCCAGCATCCGCCCAGCGCGAACCGCGCGCGAAGCCGGGGACCCGCATCCGCTCGGGAAAATGCTCGTGCGTGTGCCAATCCTCGAACTCGGCGCGCATCTCCGGCACGATGTCCCACCACATCGCCAGCGCGCCGGACCCGAGCAGCGCCATCGTGGCTACGCCTTCAGCTTCACGAAGGAAGCGAGGTCTTCGGCGAGGTCGGAAACCGCCGCGTCCCACAAACGCTGGCCCGCTTCGATCGAGGCGAGATCGGGGTTGGAGCCGATACGCCCGTCGGGGAAGTTGCGCCGATAATCGGCCGCGTCGGTGAACGTGCCGCGCGGCGCCACTTTCGGCTCCATCTTCATGTGCTTCACCGTTTGCGGATAGACGGCCCAGGTGAGCGACACTTCCGACGGTGTGGCGTGGCTGCCTTCCTGGTCCGCGTAAAGCTCGCGCGAAATCGCTTTCACCTTCGGCGTTTCGTACCAGTTGCGCAGCACGCAGCGGATCGGCGGGCGATTGCCCGGCCGCGACAGCGACGATTCGGCATAGAGCTCCGAAAACGCCGAGGAGAACGGCGCCACGTTTCCGCCATGGCCGTTGACGAAATAGAAATGGGTGAAGCCGTGGCGCGCGAGGCTTTCCACGTTGTCCTTCACCACGGCGATCAATGTCGACGGGCGCAACGTCATCGAACCGGGAAACGCGAGATGATGCTGCGCCATGCCCACGGCGATGGTGGGGGCGACCAGCGTGCCCGTGACTTCGCCGAGCTTGCGGCCCACGGCCTCGCCGCAGATCGCGTCGGTGCCGATCAGGCCGTTGGGGCCGTGCTGCTCGGTCGAGCCGATGGGAATGATGATCGCCGTCGATTTCGCGAGATAGGCTTCGACTTCCTGCCAAGTTTGAAGATGCAACAGCATGGGGAATTCCTTCGTGGTTTCCGCATGTTATGGACCCGCCGCCGGGGTCTCGACAAGGGGGCGCCGGGCGGCTAGAAGCACCCCCGTTTTCCGCCCCTTCAGCGAATCCAGGAGCGTCGATCCGTGAAAGTCACCCAGAAGGTCAAAAAGATCCTCGCGAACTACGAAAGCGACAATCCCGGCACGAAGGCGAATCTCGCCCGCATCCTGATGCACGGCAAGTTGGGCGGGACCGGCAAGATGGTGATCCTGCCGGTCGACCAGGGTTTCGAACACGGCCCCGCGCGGTCCTTCGCGCCCAATCCGCCGGCCTACGATCCGCATTACCATTTCCAGCTGGCGATCGATGCGGGCTGCAACGCCTACGCGGCACCGCTGGGCATGATCGAAGCGGGGGCGGACACGTTCGCCGGCGCCATCCCGACCATTCTGAAGTGCAACTCGGCGAACTCGCTGTCGACCAACAAGGACCAAGCGGTCCACGGCTCGGTCAAGGACGCGCTGCGCCTGGGTTGCTCGGCCATCGGCTTCACGATCTATCCGGGCTCCGAAGACCAATACGAGATGATCGAGGAAATCCGCGAACTGACCGCGGAAGCCAAGTCGGTCGGCCTCGCGGTGGTGCTGTGGAGCTATCCGCGCGGCGGCAAGCTCGACAAGGCCGGCGAAACGGCGTTCGACGTGTGCGCCTATGCCTGCCATCTCGCGGCCCTCGCCGGCGCGCATATCATCAAGGTGAAGCCGCCCTCGGCCGTGCTGTGGCAGGAAGAAGCCAAGAAGGTCTACGAAGCGCGCAAGATCGATGGCTCGACGCTCGACAAGCGCATCGCGCATATCATGCAGACGGCGTTCGACGGCCGCCGCTTGGTCGTGTTCTCGGGCGGCGAAGCCAAGGACGAAGCCGCGCTGCTGACCGAGATCAAGAGCTTGCGCGACGGCGGCGCTTCCGGTTCGATCGTCGGGCGCAATGCGTTCCAGCGCCCGCGCGAGGAAGCGCTGGCGCTGCTCGAAAAGATCATCGCGATCTACAAGAGCAACGACTGAGCGATATGGCGCGCCCGAAACTCAAATCGCGCCTTTATTTGATCACGCCGCCGGATTTCGATCCGGCGGCGTTTTCGCGCGTCCTCGACAAAACGCTCGTCGCCGGCGCCAAGTCCGGCATCGTCGGCAGTCTCCAGCTTCGCCTGAAAGACGTCGACGATGCGAAGATCGGCGCGGCGATCGAAACGCTGATGCCGGTCGCGCATCGATACGACGTTGCGTTCATCTTGAACGACCGGCCCGACCTCGCCGCCAAATACGATTGCGACGGCGTGCATGTCGGCCAAGAGGACACGCCCTATGCCGAAGCGCGTGCGCTGGTCGGCGCCGATCGCATCGTCGGCGTGACTTGCCATGACTCGAAAGATTTGGCGTTCGACGCGGCCGAAGCGGGCGCCGACTACGTCGCCTTCGGCGCGTTCTTCCCGTCGACGACCAAGACCGCGCCCAAATCCCACGCCGATGTCGAATTGATCGCGGCATGGGCGAGCTTCGTGACAGTGCCGTGCGTGGCCATCGGCGGCATCACGCCCGAGAATTGCGGGCCCTTGGTCGCGGCCGGGGCCGATTTCCTCGCCGTCGCCGGGGCGGTGTGGAATCACGAAGGCGGCCCCGACGCCGCCATCGCCGCGTTCGAAGAAGCGGTCAAGGCGGCAGGTTGACGATCCGTCAAAGCGTACATATATTTGTACGCATACGGAGGATCGGCGCATGACCGACGACGTTCCCGATATCGTCAGCTACAGCGAAGCGCGAGCGCGTCTCGCCGAGATCATGGACAAGGTCGTCGATGACGCGGCGCCGGTTGTCATCACCCGCCAGCGCCAACGGCCGGTCGTGATGATGTCGAAGCGCGAATACGATTCGCTCCAGGCGACGCTGCATCTTCTGTCTAGCCCGAAGAACGCCGCCCGTTTGCGCCGGGCGATCGCGGACGCCGATGCCGGCCGGATGATGGGTCCGCCGCCACGCCGCGCGCGCAAGGCCGCCCGCGCGTGAGCGGGGCGTGGCGTGAACATTGGTCCGCCGTCGCGCGCGAAGATTACGACTGGCTCGTCGCCCACGCGCCGCATCTGGCCGACCGCGTCGATGATTTGATCGACGACATCAAAAAGCGCCCCTTTGCCGGGATCGGCAAGCCCGAGCCTTTGCGCTACGACCTGAAGGGTTGGTGGTCGCGCCGGATCGACCGCGAGCATCGGCTGGTCTACCGCGTTTCGGGCAAGTCGCCGCGCGAACTGGAAATCGCCCAGTGCCGGCACCACTACTGATCCCGAAAACCCCACCCGAATCCGCCCTTTAGCTTCGATTGCCAGGGGCGGCCCGGGCTGCTAGGTTCCCGCGCGATTTTACGGGGCGGCCGACGGGGCCGCCCTTTCGTTCTCGGGATTCGGGATTTCGGCTCATGAAGATCATCGGCAGCGCCATCCGCCAAGGCAACGTCATCGAAGTGGACGGCCGCATCTGGCGCGTCATCAAGCACAACATCGTCTCGCCCGGTAAGGGCGGCGCGTTCAACCAGATCGAAATTCGCGACATCAAGACCGGCACCAAGTCGAACATGAAGTTCCGGTCGGACGAAACCTGCGAATTGCTGCGCGTCGAGGAAAAGGTGATGCAGTTCCTTTTCCGCGACGGCGACCAGTTCACGCTGATGGACAAGGAAAGCTACGACCAGATGATCGTCGGCGGCGACCTGTTCGGCGAGCAGGCGGACTTCCTGACCGACAACATGGACGTGTCGGTCGAATTCGTCGACGGATCGCCCGTCGGCGTCGAATTGCCGACCACCACGATCTGCACGATCGTCGAGGCCGACGCGGTGGTGAAGGGCCAGACGGCCGCTTCGTCCTACAAGCCCGCGATCCTGGACAACGGCGTGAAGATCGGCGTGCCGCCCTTCATCGCCAACGGCGAGCGCGTTGTCGTGAACATCAAGGAGCGCGCCTACGTCGAGCGCGCCAAGGACTAAACCACAGTGCCCCAAGCCTACAGGTCCGCGCTCTATACGGTGATGGAGCGCGCGGTGCGCAAGGCGGGCAAGCAGCTCGTCCGCGATTTCGGCGAAGTCGAACATCTCCAGGTCTCGGTCAAGGGGCCGAGCGATTTCGTCTCCACCGCCGATCACGCGTCCGAGCGCACGCTGAAGGCCGAGCTCGAAAAGGCGCGCCCGGGCTATTCCTTCCTGATGGAGGAATCGGGCTCGACGCGCGGCACTGATCGCGATCACGTGTGGATCGTCGATCCGCTCGACGGGACGACGAATTTCCTGCACGGGATTCCGCATTTCGCGATCTCGGTGGCGCTCGAGCATAAGGGCGAATTGCTCGCGGGCATGATCTACAATCCCGCGGTCGACGAGCTTTACTGGGCCGAAAAGGGCAAGGGCGCCTATCTCAACGACCGGCGCCTGCGCGTGTCGGGCCGCCGGGATTTGGGCGAATCGCTGATCGGCACGGGCATTCCGTTCCGCGGGCGCGGCACGGAAGAAGACCATAAGCATTATCTGAAGCTGCTGGGCGCCACGATGGCGCGCACCGCCGGTTTGCGCCGGCCGGGTGCGGCGGCGTTGGACCTCGCTTACGTCGCCGCGGGCCGTTTCGACGGGTTCTTCGAAATCGGCCTGAACAAATGGGATATCGCCGCCGGTATTCTGATGATCCGCGAGGCCGGCGGCTTCGTGGGCGACATGGACGGTGCGGCCGATCCGATGCAAACCGGCAATATCGTGACCGGAAACGCCAAACTTTTCGATCCGTTGCGCGGATTCCTGCGCGAACTGGGCGGCTCGGGAAAATCCGCTTAAATCCCCCCGCGTGGGCTGTTGCTTGCGCGGGCGGCGTAAGGTTAAGGTCGGACTCGATATGACGCGTTCGTTCCTCACCGCCGTCTCGGCTTTCGCTCTGCTCGCCAGCACGCAAGTGTTCGCGCAGCAGCAATTGCGCCAGGCGCGCCCCAGCGTCGAAGTCGATTGGACGGTGCTGGACGAGTTGGGCGGCCCCGCCCCCACCGCACCGGTCACGCTGCGCCCGCCGCGCGGCCTTACCCAGAATGCGCCCGCCCAGGTGACGCCGCCGGCAGCGCGCGCGGCCGCACCCAGCAGCCAGCCCGTGCCGCCCGCTTCCGTCGCGCGCCAAACCGGCACGCCAACGGGCACGCGATTGGGCCAGCAAGCCGGCAGCTTCACCGCCCCGCCGCCGCCGCCCGCTTTCGTGCCGCCGCCGGTTCCGACCTCGCCGGTCGCATCGGCCCCGCTGACGCCGCCCCCGCCGCCAAGCCCCGTGGCGCCGAGTGCAGTCGCTTCGTCGGCACCCGCACCGGCCCCCGTTGCCCCCGCGCCGGCCCCGGCCGCCGCGCCCACGCCCGTAACGCCGCCGGCCCCCGTGGCTGCGGTCG
>JAYRYC010000011.1:0-74605 GCA_041917215.1 Tagaea sp. | reverse complement strand
CGCGCCCGGAGCCGGCACCGACACCCACGCCCGCACCGCCGGCACCGGCACCGCGTCCGGCCCCGCCGGTCGCGACCCCCGCACCGCCCGCGCCCCCGGCGCCGCGCCCGCGTGCGCAGAATTTCGATCTCGACAACGTGTTGCGCGATTTGACGCGGCCGCGCCCGCAAGCGCAGCCCCAGCCGCAACAGCAAGCGGCGGCTCAGCCCGCACCGCAGGCCGCCGCCGCCCGCCCATCGAATGCGCCCAGCAATCCCAATCTGCCGCTGTCGATGACCGAGATGGACGCGATCCGTCAGCGCGTGTCGCAATTCTGGAATATTGATCCCGGTGCGCGCGGCGTGGAAACCTTCGCGGTCGAATTGCGCGTTTGGGTCGATCGCGACGGCACGGTGCGCGACGTGCGCGTGGTGAACGTGCAGGGCGAGGCGGGCGGTTTCCGCGACGCCTTCGCCGACGGGGCGCGCCGCGCGGTGCTGCGCGCATCGCCCTTGCCGATGCCCGCCGACAAATCCTCGCAGATGCTCGACGGCAACTTGATTCTCGCCTTCAATGCCCGCGAGATGCTGGGTGCGAGACGTTAGCGCCGAATCCGGTTAGGGAGATCGACCTATGATCCATGATTCATTCCCCCTGAAGCGCCGCGCGCTGCTCGCCGGTGCCGCCGCATCCTTGGCGCTGCCCTCGGTCGCGCAATCCCAGGTCCGCATCGACATCACGCGCGGACGCGTCGATCCGCTGCCCACGGCCGTGTCGCCGTTCCACGGCGACGGGCGCGACGCCGCGACGGGGGCGGAGATCGCGAAAGTCATCTCCAACAATCTCGAACGTTCGGGGCTATTCCGGCCGATCGATCCGCGCGCCTTCACGAATACGCCGGCGCAGCTCGCCGCTGCCGCGCCGCAATTCACGACCTGGCGCCAGATCAATGCCGCCGTGCTGATCCACGGCAACGTGGCGACGCTGCCCGACGGCCGCTTGCGCGTCGAATTCCGGTTGTGGGACGTGTTCGGCGAAGCGCAGATGGAAGGCCGCGTCTATACGACGGCCGCGTCCAACTGGCGGCGCATCGCGCATATCGTGTCGGACCAAGTCTATAAGCGCGTCACCGGCGAAGACGGTTATTTCGATACGCGCGTCGTCTACGTGTCGGAATCGGGGCCGGGGCAGCGGCGCATCAAGCGCCTGGCGTTGATGGATCAGGACGGCGCCAATCACCGCTTTCTGACCGACGGGCGCGAGCTGGTGCTCACACCGCGCTTCTCGCCGACCGCGCAGGAGATCACCTATCTCGCCTACGTGCAGACCGGCAACAATCCCAATCTGCTGCGCCCGCGCGTTTATCTTTTGAACATCGACACCGGGCAGCGCGAAGTCGTCGGCGATTTCCCCGGCATGACGTTCGCGCCGCGATTCTCGCCCGACGGCAATCGCGTGATCATGTCGATGGCGCAATCGGGCACGACCGACGTCTACACGATGGATCTGCGCACGCGTCAGCAAGCGCGCATCACGAATCACAACTCGATCAATACGTCGCCGTCCTATTCGCCCGATGGGCGCCAGATCGTGTTCAACTCCGATCGCGGCGGCTCGCAGCAGATCTATACGATGAGCGCGAGCGGCGACAACGTGCAGCGCATTTCCTTCGCGCGCGGCCTTTACGGCACGCCCGTGTGGAGCCCGCGCGGCGATCTGATCGCCTTCACCAAACAGACCGAGGGCGAATTCTTCATCGGCGTGATGCGCCCCGACGGTTCGGGCGAAAGATTGCTGACCCGCGCCTTCCTCGTGGAAGCGCCGACCTGGGCGCCGAATGGCCGCGTGTTGATGTATTTCCGCCAAGGTGCGTCCGATAGTCGCGGTAACGGCGGCAACCCGCGGCTCTATAGCATTGATTTGACTGGCTATAACGAACGGGAAATTTTGACGCCGGCGGATGGATCGGACCCGGCATGGTCGCCGCTACTGCCTTGATTTCGCTGGATTGACTTGATTCCCCAACATTCGGTCTTTATATTCCGCGCGATTTTGACGAGGCGGGACTCGCCGCGCTGCGGCAAGTTCCGCTTTTTCCGTCGGACCCCTGGGCAGACCCATGGGGCCGGCGGCTGAGCGAGAGGGATGGGCCTTCTCGATCTGAAGAAATTCCGCGTAAGTGTGGCGCACGAGCAATAGTCAGCGGCAACACTTCGCGGTAAGGTCAAAGAAGAGAAGAAAGAGGAGTTTCCTTCTATGCGCTTCAAGCTCTTGAGCACGCTCGCTGCGGTGGCCCTGCTCGCCGCTTGCGAATCCGCCCCGACCCAACAGGCCGCCACGGGCGGTTCCGGCGCCGCCGCGCCGGCCCCGGCTGCGGCACCGGCCCCCGCCGCTGCGGGCATCCGCCCCGGCTCGCAGGAAGATCTGGTCCAGAACGTCGGCGACCGCGTGTTCTACGACTTCGACAAGTCGGAACTGCGTCCCGAAGCGCGCCGCACGATCGAGCGCTGGGCCGCTTGGATGAAGCAGCATGGCAACGTGACGATCACGATCGAAGGCCATGCCGACGAGCGCGGCACGCGCGAATACAACATCGCGCTGGGCGAGCGTCGTGCGACGGCCGCCCGCAACTACCTCGTCTCGCAGGGCATCGACGCCCGTCGCGTCGCGACGATCTCGTACGGCAAGGAACGCCCGGCGGTCCTCGGCTCGAACGAGGGCGCGTGGCGCCAGAACCGTCGCGGCGTCGCGGTGGTCAACTAATAAATCCTTCCGGATTTGTTGGATCGGAAGCGCCCGCCGGTTTCACCGGCGGGCGTTTTCTTTTCCGGCGCATTCGTTTTATAAACCGGTATCGATAAGAACGCTGGCCACACGACGGATTTCCGCCCCATGCGCCGCCTTTTCCTCGCTATCGCCGTTTCGCTGCTCGCCGCTTGCGCCCAAGGTCCCGCCCAAGCGCCTTCCGGGAGCCCGAGTTCCGAACCGATCGCCGCCGTCTCGGTGTTTTTCGATACCGATTCGGCCGAGCTGACGCTGGTCGCGTCGTCGGCGCTGGAACGCGCGGCCGAACGCATGCGGGCCGAGCCGCGTTTGCTCGGCCGTATCGAAGGCTACGCCGATCCGCGCGGGGCGGCCGCCGACAATATCGCGCTGTCCGCCAAGCGTGCCGCGACAGTGCGCGACTTTCTGGTCGCCTGGGGCATCGCCGCGAATCGTTTGACGGTCGTGGCGCTGGGTGCCGAGCGTTCGGCGTTCGGCGCCGAAGCGCTCGAACGGCGCGTCGTGCTGCGCCTCGAATAACGCGGGCAAGCTGCCTTAATTTTTCCATTTCTTCGCCCTGCCGCCTTCACGAATAAGGCGGAGGGTTGATTTGGCCTCGATTCGCGCGGCAATAACCCGTGCAGGGCCTGCCATATCGGCCCATCCATAGGAGCCCCAAAAGAATGCGCGTCAAGTTTCTCGCCGCCGCCGCGGCCCTCGTCCTTCTCGCCGCTTGCGACTCCGGCACCTCCGGTTCGGGCGGCATCACCGGGTCGGGCAGCGCGCCCGTTCTCGCCAATCCGCCGGGTGCGGGCGTGGGGCAGGGCGGCGTGAACTCGGGCGCGCTGGGGGCGGGCGGCGTGCGCGCCGGCAGCCAGGAAGATCTGAACCAGAGCGTCGGCGACCGTATTTTCTACGGCTCCGACCGTTCGGATATCAGCCCGGAAGCGCGCCGCACGGTCGAAGGCTGGGCGCAATGGCTGCGCCAGAACCCCGGCGTGCAAGCGACGATCGAAGGCCATGCCGACGAACGCGGAACGCGCGAATACAACCTGGCGCTGGGCGAACGGCGCGCCGCCGCCGCGCGCAACGCGCTGATTTCGATGGGGATCGACCCGCGCCGCGTGTCGACCGTGTCCTACGGCAAGGAGCGCCCGCAGGTGCTGGGTTCGACCGAACAGGCCTGGGCGCAGAACCGCCGCGGCGTGCTGGTCGTCAACTGACGGCCAAGCGCCGGAAATTCCGGCCGAAAATAGGGCGGGGCGTCGCACGGCGCCCCGCCTTTATTTTGCCCATTCGGCCCCGTATCTTGGGGCCCATGATCCGCCGATTCGCCATTGCCGCGGCGCTTGCCGCGGGCCTCGCGGGCGCGGCCCAACCGGCCCTCGCCCAAACCGACACGCGCGCCTTGATGGAGCGCATGGACCGCCTGCAACGCGACATGGATGTCATGCAGCGCAATCTCGCGCGCGGCACCGTCGGCGGCAGTTCCGCTTCGCCGTCGGTCACGCAATCCGCCCCGCCGCCGCCCGCCGGTGTGGCCACGTCGGCCTTCGTCGAGCAAACCGAAACGCGCGTCGGGCGTCTCGAAGAACAGATGCGCGATCTGACCGGCAAGCTGGAGGAAGCGAATTATCGCGCCGCCCAAATCCAGCAGCGTCTGGACAAGCTGGTCGGCGATGTCGATTTCCGCCTGACGCAGCTCGAACGCGGCGGTGCGGCGCCCGCGCAAACCGGCGATGCCGCTCCGGCGACCGCCGCACCGGTCGCACCCACCGCGTCGAACGTGCAAGCCCCGCGTGCCGGCACCAATGTGGCACCCGGCGAAGCGCGCGTGCTGCTTGTTCCCGGCGCCCCGCCAGCCGCCCCTCAATCGGCGGCGGCCCCGGCCGCTGCTGCCGCCCAGTCCGCGATCTCGCTGCCGTCGGGCCCGCCCGAAACGCAGTACGAATTCGCCTACGGCCTCTATCAGCAAGCGGTGCAGGATCGCGGCGATTTCGGCCGCGCGGAAAACGCGTTGCGCCAATTCATCGGCGCGCATGGCCAGCATCGTTTGGCGGGCGACGCGCAATATTGGTTGGGTGAAACCTTCTACGCCCGCCGCGACTGGACGTCGGCCGCGCGCGAATTCGCCGCGCAATTCCGCACCTATCCGCAGAACGCCAAGGCGCCCGACAGCCTGTTGCGCCTGGGCCAGTCGCTGGGCCAGCTCAACCGCAAGGACGACGCTTGCGGCACGCTCGCTGAACTCGATCGCCGTTATCCCAACTCCTCGCAGACGATAAAGATCGCGGCCACCCGCGAGCGCCAGCGTCTGCAGTGCCGGGCCTAAGCCCGCAGGGCTTCGCCGCGTCGATCGAAAGGCTCGGCCCTTTCGAACCCCATCCCGTCATCGCCGTCGCTTGGTCGGGCGGCGGGGATTCCACCGCCTTGCTGCTGCTGGCGCGCGATTGGGCGCGCATGCGCGGCGGGCGCGTCGTCGCCCTGCATGTCGATCACGGCTTGCGCGCGGAATCGGCGGCCGAAGCCGCGATGCTCGAAGCGCGCGCAAGCGAATGGGGCATCGATTTTGCGACCTTGCGCTGGGACGGGCCCAAGCCGCGCACCGGCATTCTGGAAGCCGCGCGCGAGGCGCGTTACGCGTTGCTCGAAGCCGAATGCGCCCGGCGCGCGATCCTGCATCTGCTGATCGCGCATAACGCGGACGATCAAGCTGAAACGGTCGCTTTGCGCGCCGAACGGCGTTCGGGGGCCGTGGGGCTTGCCGGCATGTCGGCGATCGTCGAGCGCGCGCAGATCCGTATTCTTCGCCCGGTGCTCGACATACCGCACCAAACCTTGCTCGCGACCTGCCGCGCTTACGGGGCGGCGTGGATCGAGGATCCGTCCAACGCCAATCCCGCGACGGCGCGTGGGCGCTTGCGCGAAAGCGATTTGCCCAAGCCCGATCCGCAAGCCGCGAACGCGCGCCGCGAACACGAACGCGAATTGGCGTGTCGCTTGGCGCTTGCCGTGTCGGTGGCGCCGGAAGGCTTCGCGCGGTTGAACTTGGCGGCGTTGGGCGAGGGCGAATTGGCGGTCGAAGCATTGGGCCGCATCGCGCGGGCGATCGGCGGCGGCGAGTACACGCCGCGCCGCGTGCGCGCGACGGGCGTGTTCGCCGCGTTGATGCGCGGAAGTGCGGCGACCTTGGGGCGTTGCCGCTTCGCGCCCGCGCGCGATGGGCGCATCGTCGTGGCGCGCGAAGCGGCACCAGCACCGCCCGAAACCCCGATCCCGCCCGGTGAAATCGTCGTCTGGGACGGGCGCTTCGCGCTGCAACTTCATGGCGGCCCGCCCGGTTTGACCGTGGGCGCTTTGGGCGACGAAGGCTGGGCCGCTTTGCCGCAGCCCGAGCGTGCCGCCGCAAGGGCGCGCATCCCCTTGATCGCGCGCGCTGTTTTACCGGCGTTGCGGGACCTTGACGGGGTGCTCGCCGTTCCCCACCTCTTGTATGGACGCAACGCGCAAGCGCTTGATACGCTGGCCAAGTTGGACGTCCGGTTCCGTCCGCGCCTGGCTATGGCGCCGGCGGAATTCGTGTGACGCTTTTTCCGGTCTCGAAAGGCTGCGCCTTGAACAATTTCGGCAAGAACCTGGTTCTTTGGGTGATCATCGGCTTGTTGCTGATCGCCCTGTTCAACATGTTCCAGGGCTCGGGCCCGCGCGGCAACGCGCAGCCGATGCCGTATTCCGAATTCATCGCCAATGTCGATCGCCAGCAAGTGCGCGACGTGACGATCCAGGGCCCCAATCTGCGCGGCTCGCTGACCGATGGCCGCCAATTCGCGACCTATGCGCCCAGCGACCCGGGGCTGGTCGATCGTCTTCAGCGCAACAACGTTAATTTCTCGGCCCAGCCGATCGAGGAGCAGATCCATCCGCTGCTCTCGATCCTGCTGTCCTACGCGCCGTTCCTGATCATGATCGGCTTGTGGATCTTCTTCATGCGCCAGATGCAGGGCGGCGGCGGCCGGGCCATGGGCTTCGGCAAAAGCCGCGCGCGTCTGCTGACCGAGAAGGTCGGCCGCGTGACCTTCGACGACGTCGCGGGCATCGACGAAGCCAAGGGCGAACTCGAGGAGATCGTCGAATTCCTGCGCGATCCGCAGAAATTCCAGCGTTTGGGCGGCAAGATCCCCAAGGGCGTGCTGCTCGTCGGCCCGCCCGGCACGGGTAAGACGCTGCTCGCGCGCGCCATTGCGGGCGAAGCCAATGTGCCGTTCTTCACGATTTCGGGCTCCGACTTCGTCGAAATGTTCGTCGGCGTCGGTGCCTCGCGCGTGCGCGACATGTTCGAGCAGGGCAAGAAGAACGCGCCGTGCTTGATCTTCATCGATGAAATCGACGCAGTCGGCCGCCATCGCGGGGCGGGCCTTGGCGGCGGCAACGACGAGCGCGAGCAAACGCTCAATCAGCTTCTCGTCGAGATGGACGGCTTCGAAGCGAACGAAGGCGTCATCCTGATCGCGGCGACCAACCGTCCCGACGTGCTCGACCCCGCCTTGCTGCGTCCCGGCCGCTTCGACCGTCAGGTCGTGGTGCCGAACCCCGACGTCGCGGGCCGCGAGAAGATCCTCAAGGTCCATCTGCGCAAGGTGCCGTTGTCGCCCGACGTGGACGCCAAGGTCATCGCGCGCGGCACGCCGGGCTTCTCGGGTGCGGATCTCGCCAATCTCGTCAACGAAGCCGCGTTGCTGGCCGCGCGCCGCGCCAAGCGCTTCGTGACGATGTCGGAACTGGAAGACGCCAAGGACAAGGTCATGATGGGCACCGAGCGCCGCTCGATGGTCATGACCGAGAAGGAGAAGGAGCTGACCGCCTATCACGAGGCCGGTCACGCGCTCGTCTCGATCTCCGTCCCGGGCAACGATCCCTTGCACAAGGTGACGATCATCCCGCGCGGCCGGGCGCTCGGCCTCACCATGATGCTGCCCGAGCGCGACAAGCTCTCGATCTCGAAATACGAGATGGAGGCGAAGCTCGCGATGGCGTTCGGCGGCCGCGTGGCGGAAGAACTGATCTTCGGGCCCGAGAACGTGACGACCGGGGCCGCGGGCGACATCCAGATGGCGACCGCGATGGCGCGGCGCATGGTCACCGAGTTCGGCATGTCCGATAAGCTCGGCCGCGTGCGCTACAACGCCAACGAACAGGAAGTGTTCCTGGGCCACTCGGTGACGCAGACGCAGAACATCTCCGAAGCGACGGCGAATCTGATCGATTCGGAAGTGCGCCGCATCGTCGAAGGCGGCGAGGTGAAGGCGCGCGAAGTGCTGAACACCCGCATCGACGATCTGCACAAGCTCGCCAAGGGCTTGCTCGAATACGAAACCCTGTCGGGCGACGAGGTGCAGACCTTGCTGCGCGGCGAAACGATCGAACGCCCGGACGCGGACGCCCCGCCGCCCGCCGCCAAGACCGGTGGCCGTCGCGGCTCGGTGCCGACCTCCGGCTCCAAGCCCGCGACCGATCCGGGTGCGGCTCCCGCATAACGCCCAAGAAGACGACGTAGCGACGAACGGCCCCGCCCCCAAGCGGGGCCGTTTTCGTTGGGGCGTTCGCGCGATCATGCTAATTCTGCGCGCGCCATGACACGCCGCTTTGACCGTTTCGTCCTCGACCGTCCGCTGGTGATGGGCATCGTCAACACGACGCCGGACTCGTTCTCCGACGGCGGCGATCATTTCGACCGCGACGCGGCGATCGCGCGCGGCCTCGAACAGATGGAGGATGGCGCCGACATTCTCGATATCGGCGGCGAGTCGACGCGGCCCGGTTCGGCCCCTGTACCCCCGGATGAAGAGCGCCGCCGCGTCGTCCCCGTGATCGAAGCTTTGGCGAAGGCGGGGGCGGTCGTCTCCATCGACACGCGCCACGCCGACACGATGAAGGCGGCTCTCGACGCGGGCGCTTCGATCGTCAACGACATCACGGCGCTGACCGGTGCGGGCTCGCTCGATCTCGTTGCCGCGCGCGGCGTGTCGGCGGTGCTGATGCATATGCAGGGCGAGCCCAAGACGATGCAGGCGAATCCGCAATACGAGAATGCGCCGCAGGAGATCGCGGATTATCTGGCCGCGCGGATCGCCGCTTGCGAAAAAGCGGGAATCCCGCGCGCGAAGCTCAGCGTCGATCCCGGTATCGGCTTCGGCAAATCGGTCGCGCATAACGCGCAAATCCTGGCGCGGATCGATGTGCTGCGGGCGTTGGACGTTGCCGTGCTGATCGGCGTGTCGCGCAAAAGCTTTCTCGGCGCCTTGTCGAAGGGCGAGAAGCCGAAGGACCGCTTGCCCGGATCGTTGGCGGCGGGGCTCGCCGCCATCGCGCGCGGGGCGGATATCCTGCGCGTCCACGACGTGGCGCCGACGATCCAGGCCCTGAAGGTCTGGCGCGCCATCGAATCCGCGCAATAAACCGCAATAACCCGTGTCTTTACGGGGTCTCTTCCGCCGCCTATAAGCGCCGACATGCGCAAGCTATTCGGAACCGATGGGATTCGCGGCCTCGCCAATGTGGCGCCGATGACGGCCGAAACCGCCATGGCGGTGGCCATCGCGGCGGGCAAGGTGCTGCGCCGCAGCCATCACCGCCCGCGCGTGCTGATCGGCAAGGATACGCGCCTCTCGGGCTATATGTTCGAGAACGCGTTGACCGCCGGTTTCCTGTCGATCGGCATGGATGTGCTGCTGCTGGGGCCCATGCCCACGCCGGCCGTCGCGATGCTCACACGTTCGCTGCGCGCTGATCTGGGCGTGATGATCTCCGCTTCGCATAATCCGCATCACGACAACGGCATCAAATTGTTCGGCGCCGACGGCTATAAGCTGTCGGACGAACTGGAAGCCGAGATCGAGCGCCATATCGGCGACGAGGCGGGCCGAGTCGAACCCGAGAAGCTCGGGCGCGCGCGCCGCATCGATGATGCGCCCGGCCGCTATATCGAATTCGCCAAGGCGACCTTCCCGAAGGGTTTGAGCCTCGATGGGCTCAAAGTCGTCGTCGATTGCGCCAACGGGGCCGCCTATCGCGTGGCGCCGACCGTGTTGTGGGAATTGGGCGCGGAGATCGTGCCGCTCGCCATCGATCCCGACGGTTTCAACATCAACAAGGATTGCGGCGCCACGCATGTCGAAACGCTGCAACAGGCCGTGGTCGCGCATGGCGCGCATGTCGGTCTGGCGCTCGACGGCGACGCCGATCGTTTGCAATTGGTCGACGAGAAGGGCCGCCTGATCGACGGCGACCAAGTTCTCGCCGCCATCGCGCGCGCGTGGAAGGCCGAGGGCCGCTTGCGCAAAGGCACGGTGGTCGCGACCGTGATGTCCAATCTGGGATTGGAGCGCTGGCTGGAAGGCGAAGGCCTGACGCTGACGCGCACCAAGGTCGGCGACCGCTACGTGCTGGAAGCGATGCGCGAGCTCGACGCCAATCTCGGCGGCGAGCAATCGGGCCATGTCATCCTGTCGGATTACGCGACGACCGGCGACGGTTTGATCGCCGGGCTCCAAATGCTCGCTTCCATCGTGCAGTCGGGCAAAAACACGAGCGACGTGGCGCATGTGTTCGAAGCGCTGCCGCAATTGCTGGAGAACGTGCGCTTCGCCTCGGCACCGCCGCTCGACGACGCCAAGGTCAAAGCCGCGATCACGGCGGCGGAAAAGAAGCTCGGCCGCAACGGTCGCGTGCTGATCCGCAAATCGGGCACCGAGCCTTTGGTGCGCGTGATGGCCGAAGGGCCGACCGACGATGCCGTGCGCGATGCGGTCGGCGGGATCGTCTCGGCCTTGATCGATGCGGGCGGCACCAAGGCCGGCGGCAGCAAAGCCTCGGCCCCGGCGGCGAAGCCCGCCCCCAAAGCCGACGCGACCGCGGCGGGCGGGCCCGGGCGGCGCGCGAAGCCCCAGCGCGGCGCGGCGGAGTAGGCGATGCGCGGACGGGTATTGATCGTCGCCGGTTCGGATTCCGGCGGCGGGGCGGGGATCCAGGCCGATATCAAGGCCGTGACCGCGAATAACGGCTACGCGATGACGGCGATCACGGCGTTGACCGCGCAGGATACGCATGGCGTGCATGGCGTTCACGTCGTGCCGGTCGATTTCATCGCCCAGCAAATGCGCCTGTGCTTGCGCGATATCGGTGCGGACGCGATCAAGACCGGCATGCTGCACGACAGCGCCACGATCGACGCGGTCGCCGACACGCTGGAAGCCGAAGCCAAGGGCGTGAAGCTGGTCGTCGATCCGGTGATGTACGCCAAAGGCGGCCATCCGCTGCTGCTGCCCGAAGCGGTCACGACGCTGAAGCGGCGCATGATGGTGCTGGCGACGCTGCTCACGCCCAATCTGCCCGAAGCCGAAGCCTTGTCGGGCATGACGATTCGCAATCCCGCCGATATGCGCCACGCGGCGCAGGCGATGATCACGCTGGGCTGCCACGCCGTGCTGCTCAAAGGCGGCCATCTCGACTCCGACGCGATCGTCGATATTCTGGCCACACCGGACGGCGTGAAGGTTTTCGAATCCCCGCGCATCGCGACGAAAGCGACGCATGGCACGGGCTGCACGCTCGCCTCGGCGATCGCGACCGGCCTTGCGCAAAATCTCGATCTCGAAAGCGCCGTCGGCCGCGCGCGCGATTATGTGCGCCGCGCGATGGAAACGGCGCCGGGCTATGGCGGCGGCCACGGGCCGCTCAACCACGCGCACCCGTTCGACCGTTAAGCGCGCGGCACGCTGGAATAGAGCGAGACGAACAGGAAGCGCTTTTGCGTTTCCTCGATCGGGTAATCGTCGTCCATCCAGTTCATGACGTTCGGCGCGAATTCGCGGAAATCGCGCCAGATACCGTTGCGGCGCAAATGAAGCTGCGTCGCCCGCAGCGCCACTTGGTCGAGCGTCCAGGCGGCTTTGCGCGTTTCCAGGAAGTGGCGGCAATAGCCCGCGACCTTGTTCGCGAATTCGCGGCCCGCTTGCGTATCGCCGACATAGATCATCGTCGCCAGCAAATGATTGGCGAAATCGTAGCGGATTTTGACGTTGCCGCCCGCGTCCGCCGCCGCGAGCTCGTCGAGCCAGGGGCGCGGATCGCGTGTGGGCGCCATATCGATGTCGCACACCAAAATGGGCCGGCGATAGCGCGCGAGCAAGGCGGGCAACGCCAGGAACCTTGCGCAAGTGTAATAGGTCTTGGCGGGCATATGCCCGTCGGGCCCGTCGAAGCGCGCCAGATCGGTCGTTTCGCGCGTCACCGCGAAATCGAGATGGCCTTGCGTGAGGTCTTTGACGCGCGCGAGGCGTTCTTCGCTTTCGGCGGTCGGGTTCACGACATGCAGATGCAGCGCGATGCCGGGCGCGCGAGCCGCGAGATTGCCCGACAATAGTTCCGCGAAGCGCGCGGCATAGCCCGCATCGGCGGCGGCGAAGATCAGCGGCGCATCGCCTTCGGCATAGTCGCCTTCGGGCGCCGTCGCGGGCGGCGGCGGCAACGCCTTGAAGAAATCGTCGTCCAGCGCGATCTGGCGTGCGATCGCGGCGATGTTGAGATGCGCATCGGCGCCCGCCGGGCCGGGGCATTGGCCCCATTTGGCGAAAGCATCGCGTGCCCCCGAGACGTCGTCGAGTTCGGCGAGTGCGGTGCCCAGCCCGTACCACGATCCCGCCGAGAAGGGCGAGCGCGTCAACGCCGCGCGATAGGCGTCGGCCGCGTCGCCGGTGCGTTGCAGATCCATCAGCAGATTGCCGCGACGGCGTTCGAAATCGGGCCCCGACTCGCCCAGCGCCTTGGCCGCCTCGAACGCGGCGGCCGCTTGCGCCAAATCGCCGGTGGCGTGCGCCGCACGGCCGAGCAACGCATGCGCGGGCCCCATCGCGGGTACAAGCGCCACGGCGCGCGCCAGCGCCTCGCGCGCAGCCATGAAGGCGCGCCGGCGTAGCAACGCCTCGCCTTCGCGCAGCAGCGTGGAGGCTTCCGCACTCACGCCTTGCTCGCCTCCAAGATCGCGCGCAGCAACACGTTGCAGCCCGCTTCCAGATGTTCGGGCTTCGCGTCCTCGATCTCGTTATGGCTGATGCCGTCCTTGCACGGCACGAAGATCATCGTCGTCGGGCAGACCTTGGCCATATAGACCGCGTCGTGGCCGGCCCCGGAGATGATGTTCATCGCCGAATAGCCAAACGCGGCGGCGCCGTCGCGCACGCGTTCGATCAAATGCGGGGCAAAGGGCGTGGGCGGGAAATACCAGAAATCCTTGATCTCCAATTCCAGCCCGGCCTGTTCGGCGATCTTGGCGCATTGCGCCTTCAGCGCCGCATCCATCGACGACAAGCGTTCGTCGTCCGGATGGCGGAAATCGACGGTGAAGAAGACGCGCCCCGGAATCGTGTTGCGGCTGTTGGGGAAGCTTTGGATGAAGCCGACCGTGGCGCAGGCGTAAGGCTGATGTTCGTGGCCGATCTTGTTGACCGCATCGATCATCCGCGAAGCCCCCACCAGCGCGTCGCGCCGGCGGCGCATCGGCGTCGGCCCGGCATGCGCTTCTTGGCCGACGACGGTCACTTCGTACCAGCGCTGGCCTTGGGCACCGGTGACCACGCCGATGGTTTTGTCCTCGGCCTCCAAGATCGGGCCTTGCTCGATATGCGCTTCGAAATAGGCGCCGATATTGCGCCCGCCAACGGCCGCGTCGCCGCGATAGCCGATCTTGGCCAGTTCCGCGTCGAAGCGATTGCCGTCGACATCGGTCTTGGCTTCGACCTCCTCGAGCGGGAACACGCCCGCATAGGCGCCCGAGCCCATCATCGCGGGCGAGAAGCGCGAGCCTTCCTCGTTCGTCCACACGACGACTTCGATCGCGCGATCGGTTTGGATCTTCGCGTCGTGCAACGTGCGCAACACCTCAAGCCCCGCGAGCACGCCATAGACGCCGTCGAACTTGCCGCCGGTCGGTTGGGTGTCGAGATGGCTGCCGGTCGCCACGGCAGGAAGTTCCGGTTTGGTGCCTTCGCGGCGCAGGAAGATGTTACCGACGCGATCGACCGTCGCCGTGCAACCGATTGTCTTTGCCCAGCGAACGAGCAGATCGCGGCCTCGGCGGTCGAGATCGGTCAGCGCCAGCCTTGCGCAACCGCCTTTGGGCGTGGCGCCGATTTCGCCCATCTCCATCAGCGAGGCCCAGAGGCGGCTTGCGTCGATACGTAAATTATCCATCGAAACTCGCGGGAAAAGTTGATTGCCGAACCCGAAACGTCGCATTCTCCCGGCCAACAGTGCAAGCGGAGGGAGCGTTATGAGTCGCAAGAAACCGGAAGAACTGCGTAGCCATCGTTGGTACGGCGTCCAGGATATGCGGTCCTTCGGGCATCGCTCGCGGACCAAGCAAATGGGCTTCGACGCCGAGGATTACGCGGGCAAGCCGGTGATCGCGATCATCAACACGTTCAGCGACGCCAATCCCTGCCACCACCATTTCAAAAGCCGCGTCGACGACGTGAAGCGCGGCGTGCTCCAGGCGGGCGGCTTCCCGCTGGAAATGCCCGCGATGTCGCTGGGCGAGCCGTTCATGAAGCCGACGACGATGATCTACCGCAATCTGCTGTCGATCGACGTCGAGGAATTGCTGCGCGCCAATCCGGTCGACGGCGTCGTCCTGATGGGCGGCTGCGACAAGACCGTGCCCGCCATGCTGATGGGGGCGGCGTCGATGAACATTCCGGCGATCTTCATGCCGGCGGGCCCGATGCTGCGCGGCCATTGGCACGGCAAGACTTTGGGCTCGGGCTCCGACGTCTGGAAATATTGGGCCGAGAAGCGCGCCGGGAATATCGACGACAAGGCGTGGGTCGAAATCGAAGACGGGATCGCGCGCAGCTTCGGTACCTGCATGACGATGGGTACGGCCTCGACCATGGCGTCGGCGGCCGAAGCGCTCGGCATGACGCTGCCCGGTGCGTCGTCGATTCCGGCGGCGGATTCGGGCCATGTGCGCATGGCCGCCGCCTGCGGCCGGCGCATCGTCGACATGGTGTGGGACGATTTGAAGCCCAGCGACGTGATGACGACCGAAGCGTTCGAAAACGCGGTGCTGACCGTGCTGGCGATCGCGGGCTCGACCAACGCGGTCATCCATCTGATTGCGATGGCCGGGCGCCTCAACGCCAAGCTCGATCTCGACCGGTTCGACGCGCTGTCGCGCAAGGTGCCGATGCTCGGCAATATCCGGCCGGCGGGCAAATACCTGATGGAGGATTTCTTCTACGCGGGCGGTCTGCCGGGCTTGCTCAACCGCATCGCGGGCGATCTGAATCTTGGCTGCGTGACCGTCAACGGCAAGACGCTGGGCGAGAACATCAAGGGCGCGGAAGTCTATGACGACGATGTGATCCGCAAGCGCGACAATCCGGTGAAGGGCGAGGGCGGGTTGGCCGTGCTGCGCGGCAATCTCTGCCCCGATGGTGCCGTCATCAAGCCGCCGGCGGCGGAACCGCATCTGCTGGTCCATCGCGGACCGGCTTGCGTGTTCAACAACTACGACGACATGGCCGCGCGCATCGACGATCCAAATTTGAACGTCACCAAGGATTCGGTGCTTGTGCTGCGCTCGGCGGGACCGTTGGGCGCGCCCGGCATGCCGGAATGGGGCCAATTGCCGATCCCGAAGAAACTGCTGCAGGAAGGCGTGCGCGACATGGTGCGCATCTCCGACGCGCGCATGTCGGGCACGAGCTACGGCGCTTGCGTTCTGCACGTGGCACCGGAATCCGCGCTGGGCGGGCCGCTCGCCCTCGTGCGCGACGGCGATATCATTTCGCTGGACGTGCCGGGTCGCAAGCTGACGCTGGAAATTTCCGACGCCGAAATGGCCAAGCGCAAGGCGGAATGGAAAGCGCCGAAACCGCATTATCCGCGCGGCTTCGGCATGATCCATTTGAAGCACGTCACGCAGGCGAACGAAGGCTGCGACTTCGACTTCCTGCGCGGCACGGCGCCGATTCCGGAGCCCGAAATCCACTAGTGACCGCACGGCGGATCATGCTCTAATCCCCTTCGAAGGGCCCCGATCCGAGGGCTCCGATGAAATGGGAGGTAAGCATGATCCGTCGGCTTTTGCCGGCTGTGGTGGGTTTGGCCGTTTTGGCCGCCGTCGCCCCGGCCCACGCGCAAGGTGCGAACAACTACCGCCTCATGACCGGCCCGCAGGGCGGCGTTTGGGTGCCGCTGGGCGGTGCGCTCAAGAACATCTGGGAAAAGGCGATTCCGGGCCTGTCGGTGCAAACGCTGCCGGGGGCGGGCATCGCCAATGTGCGCGGCGTGGACGAAGACCGCGCCGAAATCGGCTTCGGCAATTCGATTTCGACCGTCGACGGTGTCAACGGCGTCGAGCCGTTCCCGCGCAAGGCGGCGAATGTCTGCCAGATGGCCTCGCTCTATCCGCAGTATTTCCAGATCGTCGTGAACGAGGATTCGGGAATCAACTCGGTGCGCGATCTGAAGGGCAAGGCGATCGCGGTGCAGACGCGCGGCAACACGGCCGAGGTCATCACCCAGCACATTCTGAAGACGGTCGGCATGTCGTACACCGACATGAAAGTCAATTTCCTGCCGTCCTATAACGACGCGGTGTCGCTGCTGAAGGACGGCCACGCCCAGGCCTTCACGCTCGGCACGACCATTCCCGCGTCGTCGGTGATGGATCTCGCCACGTCGCGGCGCATCCGCGTGCTCGACCTCAAGGATTCGGTCGACCCGATGAAGAAGATCAATTCTGGTTACGTCGCGGTCACGCTGCCGGCCAACACCTATCCCAATCAGCCCGCGGCCGTGACCAAGATCGGCTACGCCGCGCATCTGATCGTGTCGTGCAAGCTGCCCGAAGATCGCGTCTATACGATGATGCGCGCGATCCAGGACAATATGCGCGATCTGGTCGCCGTGAATAAGGCGATGGACGGCATCACCCCCGCCGCGATGGGCGAGGATATCGGCGTGCCGTTCCATCCGGGCGCCAAGAAGTTCTACGTCGAACGCGGCGTGAAGATTTAAGGCGCGACGGGGCCGGCGGCGCAAGACCGCCGGCCCTTTTGCGTTCCGGGGACGGGGCTTCGTACGGCATGACGTATACGCGCGCGATCGCTTGGCTGATCGGCATCATCGGTGCCGTCATGTCGCTCTGGCATATGTGGGTGATCGCGGCGGCCCCGCCCGAAGCGCTGTTCTTCCGCGGCGGGCATTTGCTGTTCGCCATGGTGCTGGTCTTTTTGATCTACCCGTTCCGGGGCGAAAAGCGCGGCGAGCCCGGCATTGTCGATTGGCTGTGCCTCGCGGGTTCGCTCGTCGTCGTCTTCTATCTGTTCGTCAATTACAAATATCTCATCAACCGCATTCCCTATATCGACGATCCCACGATTCTCGATCAGATCATGGCGGTCGCGTGCATCGTGCTGGTGCTGGAAGCCACGCGCCGCGTGATCGGCTGGGCGCTGCCGATCACCGCGATGGTGTTTCTGGGCTACGCGCTGTTCTTCACCAATATCTCGGTGATGGCCACACTCGATCAGATCTATCTCACGACCGAAGGGATTTTTGGCTCGACTTTGGGCGTGTCGGCCGCCTTCGTGCTGGTTTTCGTGCTGTTCGGCTCGTTCATGGAGCGCTCGGGCACGGGCCAGCTCTTCATGGATTTTGCACTCGCCTTGACCGGCCGTCAGGCGGGTGGGCCGGGCAAGGTCGCGGTCGTGTCGTCGTCGCTGTTCGGCACGATCTCCGGCTCGGCCGTCGCCAATGTGATGGTCGATGGGCCGATCACGATTCCGTTGATGAAGCGCACGGGCTTCACCAAGCATTTCGCGGCCGGTGTGGAATCCGTCGCCTCGACCGGCGGGCAGATCATGCCGCCGATCATGGGGGCCGCCGCCTTCGTGATGGCCGAGTATCTCGCCGTTTCCTATCTCCAGGTTACGATCTGGGCGCTAATCCCGTCGCTGCTCTATTACCTCGCCTGTTTCGGCGCGGTGCATTTCGAGGCGAAGCGCGCGGGATTGAGCGGCGTGCCCGACGCCGAATGCCCGAAGCTCGGCACCGTGCTGCGCGAGCGCGGGCATTTGTTCATTCCAGTGGCGATCGTGCTGGGCGGGATGATCGCGGGCTATTCCGCGCCGCTCGCGGCGCTGGCGGGCACGATTGCGTGTTTGCCGGTCGCCTTGCTGCGCGCCAATACGCGCCAAGGGATCACCTGGTGGACGGTCGTTGATGCGCTGATCGACGGCGCCAAAAACGCGCTCGCCGTCGCGATGGCGTGCGCATGTGCCGGCATCGTGATCGGCGTGATCGCGCTGACCGGGATCGGCATTTCGTTCACGCAGATCGTGCTCGCCTTGGCGCAGAACACGCTGTTCCTGGCGCTGGTCGTCACCGGCATGGCCGGGATCGTGCTGGGCATGGGCATGCCGACCACGCCCGCTTACATCATCATGGTGTCGCTGCTGGTCCCTGCGATCATGAAGCTGGGCGTCGTACAGCCCGCGGCGCATATGTTCGCGTTCTACTTCGCCATCCTTTCGGCGATCACGCCGCCGGTGGCGCTGGCCGTTTTCGCCGCCGCGAGTCTCGCGGGTGCGGATCTGTGGAAGGCGGGATGGGCGGCGGTGCGCATCGGCGCCGCCGGCTTCATCGTGCCCTTCATGTTCGTCTACCAGCCCGCGATTCTGATGATCGGCGAGTGGAGCGATATCGTGCCCGCCCTCATCACGTCGTCGATCGGTTGCCTGCTGCTCGCCGCCGGTTTGCACGGCTATCTGCTGCGCCATAGCCGGATGTGGGAGAATGTCGCGCTGGTCGCGGCCGCGCTGGCGTTGATCTTCCCCGGCTGGGAATACGATCTGCTGGGCTTGGGGCTCGCGGCGGCGGTCGTCGTCGCGCAGAAGACGACCGCAGCGCCGGTTCGCGCTTAGAACGCGGTCTTCGCCCCCGACAGCGCGGCGAGGCCGGCCAGCGCCACGTCGATATCCTGCTCGCCCGTGCCCGAGCCCACGCCGATCGCGCCGATGACTTTGCCGTCGACGACGATCGGGAAGCCGCCCTTCAAATTGGTCAGCTTGCCTTGCGTCGCGGCGACCAAGCGGCCTTCCAGCGCCGCATCGGGAATGCCGCCGGTGGGCACGCGGCTCGACGCCGCCGTCTTCGCCTTCATCGTCGCGGAATCGATCGATAGCACCTTGGCACCGTCCATGCGCGCGAAGGCGAGCATATGGCCGCCATCGTCGGTCACGACGATGCATTGCGGCACGCCCATCGCGTTCGCCTTGGCCACCGCCGCCGCCAGAACCTTGTTGGCGCCTTCATAGGTCAGCTTCAGATGCGGGACGGTATCGGCCATTTCGGGTTCCATTCTTCGAGGAGTCGGGAAAAGACTTTTGCCCAAGAAAAAGGGCCGCTGCCAGAGGGCGCGGCCCAAGTTGGGGAGAAACCTGTCCGCCAACGGGAAACGGGAAGCAGGTTCCCAATCCCGGCGCGTACATGGATCAATGAATGCAGATCGCGTGCCAATCAGGCGGCGGCCTTCAACGCGGCATCGCGCGCCGTGTCGATCCGGGTTTTCAGTTCCGCTTGCGACAAGCCCGCTTTTGCGGCGGCGGCGAGGCCGATGCCCAAGGTTTGGACCAAACTCGCCAGCGTCGCGGCCTTTTCCGCCGGCAGAAAGCGCGCGAAACCCGCCGCCACGCGCCGTTCGGATTCGCGGGCGAGGCGATGCGCCATTTCGCGCCAGCGCCGGTCGAGACCGGAGGCTTCGCCTAAAACGCAGGCGACGAGGCAGCCCGGCGGGCGATTTCGCATGCAGCTATTGGCTTCGACGACACCGAAATAGCCGCGGATCGCGGTATCTAGATCGGGTGCCGCCTCGATCGCGGCCACGCCCGCCCGGCCCGGGCCCTCGGCGTAGCGGCTGATCGCCTTCTCGAACAAATCCGCCTTGTCGCCGAACGCGCCGTACAGGCTCGGGCGGTTGATGCCCATCGCCTCGGTCAATTGGTCCAGCGACGCGCCTTCGTAGCCATAGCGTGAGAACACGTCGATCGCGGCGTCCAAGGCGGCATTTTCGTCGAATCGGCGGGGCCGACCCATTTTTATACCTTTCGGTAAGAAACCCCCTTGTAAGGGCAAGGGAGCCTCCTATTTGTACCAAACAGTAAGAAACGGTGCAATCCCGCGCCGCATTCCCCGGAAGGCTTCCGCCCATGTCCCGTCTACAAGGCAAGACCGCCCTCGTCACCGGCGGCACGACCGGTATCGGTCTCGAAACCGCGCGCCGCTTCCTGGCCGAGGGCGCGCGCGTCGCGATCACCGGCAACAACCCCGACAATCTCGCCGCCGCCGCCAAGGATCTGGGCGGCAACGTCGTGGCGATCCGCGCCGATAGCGCGTCGGTCGCGGCGCAGAAGGATCTCGCGGCGCAGATCGCGGCCAAGTTCGGCAAGCTCGACATTCTGTTCGCCAATGCGGGTATCGCGACGTTGGGCGCATTCGACACGTTCACCGAGGCCGAATACGACAAGCAGATCGACGTGAACGTGAAGGGCCCGTTCTTTTTGACCCAGGCGCTGCTGCCGCATTTCTCGGCCAAGGCGTCGATCATCTATACGGCGTCGGTCGTCGCCAGTGTGGGCTTCGGGAATTCGCAAGCCTATTCGGCCAGCAAAGGCGCCATCCTGGCGATGAGTCGCGCACTCGCCGTCGATCTGGTCGGGCGCGGCATCCGCGTCAACACGATCAGCCCCGGTCCGGTCGCCACGCCGATCTTCGGCAAGGTCAATATGCCCGACGATCAGCGCGCGGGCATGGCGGCGCATATCGCATCGACCGTGCCGATGAAGCGCTTCGGCGAGCCGGTCGAAATCGCCAACGCGGCGGTGTTTCTGGCGTCGGACGAATCCTCGTTCGTCACGGGATCCGACTTCATCGTCGACGGCGGCGTGGTCGCCGCTTAAGCGGGCTTGAGCCAGATGGCGGTGTCGTGGAACACGGCGCCGCCCGCGGGGAAACCGGGATCGGCGGAAATCAGCAGATTGATGCCGATCCCTTCCTCGAACGCCGCATTGGGCCAAATGCTTTCGACCACGACCGTGCCCGGCAACACGCCGTCGAACGCCTTGGCGTGGATGATCAGCGAGCCCTTGTCGTTGCCCAATCGCACGCGGGCGCCATCCGCGATGCCGAGTTTGGCGAGTGCGTCGGGGTGGATCATCGCCGTCGGGCGCTGTTCGCGTTCCTGACTGCCCGGCGTTTCGGTGAAGGTCGAATTCAAGAACGTGCGCGCAGGGGCCGCCACAAGCCGGAAGGGCTTGTCGTCCGTGGCCGCGTCGTAATTCGTCATTTGCGTGGGCAGCGACGGCATTTCGGCCCAAGCGGGGCCGAGCTTCGCCCAATCGGCGTCGAAGTGGAATTTGCCGTCGTCGTGGCCGAACCCGTCGAGGAAATGCGCCTTCTCGAACGGCAAGGCGCGATCGTGCCAGCGCCCGGCATGGACTTCGTCCGCCGACGGATAGCCCGACGCCTTCAGCGTCCAATCGATGATGTCCCATTCGCTCATCGCGAAGCCGCGATGTTCCGCACCCAAGCGCTTCGCGAGTTCGCGATGGACCCAGTGATTGGATTTGGCCTGGGCGTAGGGCTCGACCACCTTGCGCGCGACCTGCAGATAAGTGTGCCCGCCCGCTTGATAGATGTCGTCGTGTTCCAGGAACGTCGTCGCGGGCAGGACGATATCGGCCATGCGCGCCGTCTCGGTCAGGAATTGCTCGTGCACGCAGACGAACAGATCGTCCCGCATAAATCCGGCGCGCACTTTGGCAAGTTCGGGCGCCACGTTCATCGGGTTGGTGTTCTGGATGAACAGCGCCGTCACCGGCGGCCCGTCGCCCAGGTCGCGCTTGTCGCCGGTCAGCACCGGGCCGATGCGGCTTTGATCGAGCTCGCGCACGCGTGTATCGAGCTTGTCGAGGCCCTGGATCAGCGTCTTGTCGAGCGCGTAGATCGACGATTGCGCGTAGAGGGCACCGCCGCCTTCATTCCGCCAAGCCCCCGTGATCGCGGGCAGGCACGACGCCGCATGCATCGACGACGAACCGTTGCGATGGCGCGCGAAACCGTAGCCCAAACGCAGAAACGCGTTCTTGGTCGCGCCGTAAAGCCGCGCGAATTCGCGGATCGTCGCGGCCGGCACGCCGCAAACGCTCTCGGCCCATTCGGGCGTCTTGTCGGCGACATGGGTTTCGAGCGCTTCGGCGCCGCGCGTATAGCGGGCCATGTAATCGCGGTCGGCGTAGCCTTCGGCGAACAGCACATGCATGACGCCCAGCGCCAAGGCGGCGTCCGTACCCGGCTTCACCATCAAATGCAGATCGGCTTGCTGCGCGGTTCCCGTGCGATAGGGATCGACGACGACCAGCTTCGCGCCGCGCGTTTTCTTGGCGCGGGCGATATGCGTCATCACGTTGACTTGGGTGGAAACGGGATTGCCGCCCCACACGACGATCAGATCGGATTTCGCGATCTCGCGCGCATCCGTGCCGCGCTTGGCGCCGGCCCCTGCCAGCCAGCCCGCATCGGCCAGCGTGATGCAGATCGTCGAATACTGGCGCGAATATCCCATCACGTTGCGCAAGCGGTCGATGCCGTCGCGCTGCACCAGGCCCATCGTGCCGGCGTAGAAATAGGGCCACACGGTCTCGGGCCCGAATTTCGCGGCCGCCGCTTTCAGTTTCGCGGCGGTTTCGTCGAGCGCTTCGTCCCACGCGATCGGCACGAAGCCTTCGGGCCCGCAACCCTTGGGCCCGACGCGGCGCAGCGGTACCGATAAACGGCCGGGGTGATGCTGGCGTTCGGCGTAGCGCGCCACCTTCGCGCAGATCACACCCGCCGTGTAGTCGTTGGCGGCGGCGCCGCGCACCTTGCCGATCCGCGACTCGGAAATTCGCTCCACTTCCAGCGCGCAAACGCTAGGGCAATCATGCGGACAGACCGAAGAATGCCAATTATTCGCGAGGGGGCTTGAATCGGGCATCCCCGGACGGTAGGGGAGCGTGTCACCCGCTTCAAGCCAGAAAGCCGAACATGACCGAATCCTGGATCGTCCGTCTTCCCGCCCGCGATATCGCCGATCGCGTGCGCAGCAAGCAGCTTACCGCGACCCAAGTTCTCGAAGCGCATCTGGCGCAGATCGCGGCGGAGAACCCGAAGGTCAACGCTGTCTGCACCGTGGCGGAGGAGAAGGCGCGCGGTTGGGCGGCCGAGATCGACGCGAAGGTCGCCGCGGGCGAGGACCCGGGCCTGCTCGCGGGCGTGCCCGTCGGCATCAAGGACGTGCACCCGACCGCCGGCATCCGCACGACCTGGGGTTCGCCGACCAAGGCCGATTTCGTGCCCGAGGAAGACGCCGCCACCGTGCTGCGCGTGAAGGCGGCGGGTGCGGTCGTCATCGGCAAGACCAATACGCCCGAATACGCGGCCGGGGCGAACACGTTCAACGACGTGTTCGGCGCCACGCGCAACCCGTGGGACCTTTCCAAAAGCGCGTCGGGCTCGACCGGCGGCGGGGCGGCGGCGTTGGCCTCGCGCATGATCGCGCTGGCCGATGGTTCCGACCTCGGCGGTTCGTTGCGCACGCCCGCGTCGTTCTGCGGCGTCGTCGGCTTGCGCCCCACGCCGGGCCTCGTGCCGTCCTATCCCACCACGCGCTATTTCGACATGCTGCCGGTCACGGGCCCGATGGCGCGCGACGTGGGCGATACGGCGCTGATGCTGCAAGCGCTGGCGGGCGAGGATCCGCGCGATCCGCGCACCTTCCCGATCGTCGGGCGCGACTTCGCCGGCGCGCCGGCGAAAAGCGTCGAAGGTTTGCGCATCGCCTATATCTCCGACTTCGCCAAGATCGGCGTGGAGCCGGAGATCGACGAGATCTGCCGCGCGGCGACGTATCAGATCGGCACGTGGGGCGCCAAAGTCGAGGAGATCGATCTCGATCTTTCCTTCGCGCGCGAGGCGTTCCTGCAATTGCGCGGTCAATTGATGGTGACGGCGCATCTCGACCGCATCGGCTTGGTCGACAAGTTCGGCCCCAATCTTGCGGGCAATATCCGTCGCGGTCTGGCGCAAGGGCCTAAGGACGTGGCGCAGGGCGAAGTCACGCGCTCCAAGCTCGTCGACGAATGGACGAAGGTGTTCGCCAAATACGACGCGGTGTGCTGCCCGTGTTCGCCGGTGGCGCCGTTCCCGGTCGAACAGAACTACCCGGAGGTCATCGCGGGCAAGAAGATGACGACCTATATCGATTGGGTCGCGGCGACGTTCTTGGTCACGATGGCGGGCTTGCCCGCGATCTCGGTGCCCGCCGGTCTCGACGCCAACCGCTTGCCGGTCGGTTTGCAGATCGTCACCCGCCGCCATCGCGAGGAACAGATGCTCGCCTTGGCCGCGAAGGTCGAGAAGATGCGCCCGATCGGCTTCGCCCCCTCACACGCCTGATTTGCTGCGGCCCGTCACCCAATAGGCGTAGACGAGCTGCAGCAGGAAGGGCGCGAGCAAGGCGGGCCATGGCGCTTGGCCCAGCCACAGCGCCGCATTGCCCTGGATCGCCGCCATGGCTGCGAGGAACAACGCCACGCGGCCATGCGCGAACCCGGCTTGGTTCAAGCGCTGATAGAGATGCGTGCGGTGGGCGGCGAGCACGTTCTCGCCCGCCATCGCGCGGCGCGCGGCGGTGAAGATCGTATCGAACAGGAAATGCAGCAGCAGCAGCGGCACCAGCCAGAAGGCGAGGCCGCTGCTATCGTCGCGCGCGGCGAGCACGCCAAGCCCCGCGAAGGCGAAGCCCAGGAACTGCGAGCCGACATCGCCCATGAACACGCGCGCGGGCGGCTTGTTGACGATCAGGAAACCGAAACACGCGGCCGCCAGCACGAAGGCGAGTTTCGCCGTGCCGTCGAGGCCCATCATCAACGCGGCGAGGCCCAGGAAGATCGCGGCGACGGTGCCGGTCGCCCCGGCCAGACCGTCGAGCCCGTCCATAAAGTTGTAGGCGTTGGTCAGGCCGACGAACCACAGCAGCGTGATCGCCGTGCCCGCGAACCCAAGCTCGACGACGCCGAACACCGGCAAGGCGACACGATCGAACACGAGGCCCGCGCCCATCGCGATGAACGCCGCGAGGAATTGCGCGCCGAATTTGACGAAGGGGCCCTGGGCGCGCCAATCGTCGGCGAGCCCCGCGATCGCCGCGATGGCGGCCCCGATCGCCAGACCGACCATTTCGGGTGTGGGCGAAGCGATCACGGCACCGCCCGCCAGCGCGCCGATCACCAAGCCGATGCCGCCGCCGCGCGGCGTGGGCAGCTTGTGCGACGAGCGTTCGTTGGGCGTGTCGACCAGCACGCGATAGCGCGCCATCGCCTCGGCACCGGCGTAACCGGCAAGGCCGGCCAGGAGAATCGCGATCAAACTTGGGCTCATATCGCCTTGCTAGCCCGTTTGCGGGCGGCCTCCAAGAGTCTTGGGCGCCGCCGGGCAATCAGCCCAAAAAATGAGCAGAGGCATATTCACCCTCAATAAAATCAATGGCTTGATTGTATTCAATTGCTGGAATGACGGTTGCAAGACCACGGGCAACGATACCAACCCAGGCAGGTCCGGACCCTCATGAATCGCGACAAAATGATCGTCTACGTCACGCCGATCGCCACCGTGGTCGGCCTGTTCCTGTTCTGGGAAATGGCGTGCGTCGCCTTCAACATTCCGCCCTTCATCCTGCCGCGCCCGTCGGTGATCTGGTCGACGCTGATCCTGCGCTGGGGCCCGATCTGGAGCAACGCGGCTTTCACCCTCGCCACCACGATGGGCGGTTTCGCCATCGCGGTCGTCGTCGGCTTGTTCCTGGGCCTCGCCATCGGCGCGTCGCGCGTCGTTTATGCCGGCGTCTATCCGGTGCTGATCGGCTTCAACTCGGTGCCCAAAGTCGCGGTCGTGCCCGTGCTGGTCATCTGGTTCGGCATCGGCGCCGTGCCCGCCGTGCTGACGGCGTTCATGATCGCCTTCCTGCCGATCGCGGTGAACGTCGCCACGGGCCTCGCGACGATCGAACCCGAAATGCGCGACGTGATGCGCTCGCTGGGCGCGCGCAAACTCCAAATTCTTTGGAAGGTCGGCATTCCGCGCTCGCTGCCCTATTTCTTCGCCTCGCTGAAGGTCGCGATCACGCTCGCTTTCGTCGGCTCCGTCGTCGCCGAAACGGTCGCGTCGAACGAAGGTATTGGCTACCTGATGATCGCCGCGTCGTCGCGCTTCGACGTGCCGCTCGTCTTCGCCGGGCTGATGGTCATCGCGGTGATGGGCGTCATCATGTACGGCGTCACCGTGGCGCTCGAACAGCACTTCACCGGCTGGGCGACGCGCGGCCAGGAAGGTACCTAAGTCCCTTCTTCCAAAAGGCTGGATTTCGGGGCCGCGACTTGCGAAGGTCGCGGCCCTAATCCGTTTGGGAGAACAAAAGAATGACCATCCAGCGCATCAAGCCGGGCGCCCGTATGAGCCAGGCCGTCGTCCACGGCTCGACCGTCTATGTCGCGGGCCAAGTGGCGGCCGATCCCGTGCCCGACGTGAAGAAGCAGACCCAGCAGATCCTGGCGCAGATCGACGAATTGCTCGCGGCCGCCGGCAGCGACAAGACGAAGCTGCTGTCGGCGACGATCTATCTGCCGGATATCCGCCACTTCGCCGATATGAATTCGGTGTGGGACGGCTGGGTGAGCCAGGGCAACACGCCCGCGCGCGCGACCGTGCAGGCGAACCTCGCCGGGCCGCAATACTGGGTCGAAATCGCCGTGATCGCGGCGATCTAAACCGCGACCAATCGCGTCGCGGCGGCGTGCACGCGGAGAAGCTGTGCCGCCGCCGCGATGGCGATCGCATGCGGATGTTTGTCCGCGATTCCTGCGTCGCCGATCGGGCAGACGAGGGACGAGGGATCGATCTCCTTGGCCGCGAGGCGCGCTTCGAATCTTGCGCGCTTGCTGGCCGACCCGATCAAACCGACGAACGAGAGATCGCCGCGCTTCAATAGGCGCTCCACGATCGCGAGATCGAGATCGTGGCTATGCGTCATCACCAGCGCCGCAGCGCCGGGCGGCACGTCCTTCGCGGCGTCTTCGGCGAATTCTTCGACGCGGCGCGTCGCGTTTGCGGGCAGCAAGGCGGGGAATTGCTCGGGCCTTGAATCGACCAGCGTCACCCGCCAGGGCAGTCCCGCCAAGTGATGCACCAGCGCCTTGCCGACATGGCCCGCGCCGAAAATCCACACCTGGAACTCGGGTGCCGCGAACGGCTCGATCAACAACGTGACGGCCCCGCCGCAGCATTGGCCGAGCTTGGGCCCGAGCGCGAAACGTTCGACATGCGGGGCACTCGCGCGCTTCTCGATCAGATCACGCGCGATCTCGATCGCCTTCATCTCCAAATGCCCGCCGCCGATCGAGCCGATCTGGCCTTGCGCATCGACCAGCATTTTGGTGCCGGCCTCGCGCGGGGACGAGCCTTCGGCCGTCAACACCGTGACCAGCGCGCAAGCCGTGCCCGCCTGGCGGTGGCGCGTCAATGCGCCAAGCCAATCTTCCGACGGCAGCGGCAGGAATTCGCCGGTCATGCGCCCGCCTTCGCCGCGTCGATCGCGCTCAGCACGCGCTCGGGCGTCGCCGGGGCGACAAGCAACGGATAGGTGCCGGGCACGGCCGCCGCGCACGCATCCTGCAACGCGAGGAACGGGGCGGCGGCGAGCGTGAGCGGCGGTTCGCCGACGGCCTTGGATTTATGGACCGTCTCCTCGACGTTTTCGGCGGGCGCCCACAGCCGCGCGCGGAATTGCGTGGGCATATCGCGCGCGATCGGAATTTTATATGTCGAGGGCGCGTGGGTGCGCAGGCGGCCGGTCTTGTCGAACCAGATCTCTTCGCTCGTCACCCAGCCCATGCCTTGGATGAAGCCGCCTTCGACCTGGCCCAGATCGACGGCCGGATTCAGCGACCGGCCGGTGTCGTGCAGAATCTCGGCGCGGTCGATTTTGTATTCGCCGGTCAGCGTGTCGATCGTCGCTTCGCAATAGGCGGCGCCGTAGGCGAAATAGAAGAACGGGCGGCCCCAGGCCTTGGCGCGGTCCCAATGGATCTTGGGCGTGGCGTAGAAGCCGGTCGCCGACAGCGACACGCGCGCGTTATAGGCGCGCCACACGGCTTCTTCGAACTTCATCGACTTGCCGGCGGCGCGGACCTCGCCGTTGGCGAAGGTCACGTCGGCTTCCGACACGCCGTAGAGCCCGGCGACGAATTGCGCGAGGCGCTGCTTGATCTCGGCCGCCGCGCGCTTGGCCGCTTGGCCGTTGAGGTCGGACCCCGCCGACGCGGCGGTGGCCGAGGTGTTCGGCACTTTGCCGGTGTCGGTCGCGGTGATTCGCACGCGCTCCAGCGCCACGCCGAATTCATGGGCGACGATCTGCGCGATCTTGATGTGCAGACCCTGGCCCATTTCGGTGCCGCCATGGTTCAGCGAGATCGAGCCGTCGTTATAGACATGCACCAGCGCGCCGGCTTGGTTAAATTGGATCGCGGTGAAGGAAATGCCGAACTGGATGGCGCACAGCGCCATGCCCTTTTTCAGGATCGGGTTCGCGGCGTTGAACGCGTCGATCGCTTTGCGGCGTGCATCGTAATCCACGTCCTTCGCCAGATCGGCGACGATCTTGTCGGCGACGAAATCCTCGACCGTTTGACCGAAATGCGTCTGCGCACGCGGGGCGGGGCCATAGAAATTCCGTTGCCGCACGGCCAGCGGGTCGAGGCCGCGATGGCGCGCCACGCGGTCGATGATGTGTTCCGCCGCCAGAATGCCTTGCGGACCGCCGAAGCCGCGAAACGCCGTGTTGGATTGCGTATGCGTCTTGCACGGATAGCCGGTCGCACGCACGGCGGGGATGAAATAGGTGTTGGTCGTGTGGAACAGCGCGCGGTCGACGATCGACGTCGACAGATCGGCGACATGGCCCGCGCGCGCCGCGTATTCGATATCCAGCGCCAGCAAATTCCCGGCGTCGTCGAAGCCGACCTCGTAGCGCACGCGGAAATCGTGGCGTTTGCCCGAGATCATGAAATCGTCGTCGCGGTCGACGCGATATTTGACCGCGTGTCCCGTGCGCCGGGCGAGCAGCGATGCGATGCAGGCGAAAATCGCGGGCTGGGTTTCCTTGCCGCCGAAGCCGCCGCCCATGCGGCGCATTTCGACGGTCACTTGGTTCGCGGACAGGTTCAAACATCCCGCGACCATTTTCTGCACCTCGGACGGGTGCTGCGACGACGACAACACGCGCATCTGGCCGTCTTCGAGCGGATAGGCGAGTGCGATATGGCCTTCGAGATAGAAATGGTCCTGCGCGCCGTTGGCGAATTCGCCCTTCAAACGATGCGGCGCTTTCGCCAAACCAACTTCCACGTCGCCGCGCTCCATCTTATAGGGCGGGGCGACGTAAGCCTTCTGCGCCATCGCGTCGTCGATGGTCAGGATCGCGGGCAAGTCCTCGTAGACGATCTTCGCCTTCTTGGCCGCCGCGCGCGCGAGCTTCACATTGTCGGCCGCGATGGCGACGATGGGCTGGCCGATATATTCGACCACGCCGTTCGCCAGGATCGGCTCGTTCGGGAAGATCGGGCCGACATCGTTGCGGCCGGGAATGTCCTTCCAGCAGATCGCCGCATGCACGCCGGGCGAGATCAGCACGTCGCTTAGATCGATCGAAACGATCTTCGCATGCGCCTTGGATGAGAGCAGGCAATAGGTTTCGAGCCCGCCCTTGGGCATGGGCACGTCGTCGACATAGACGGCTTCGCCCGCCACATGCAGCTTCGCGCTGTCGTGCTTCGCCGATTTGCCGATCGGGTCGAAGGTCGGTTCGGCGATTGCGGGGGCGTAGCGCTCAGCCATAGCGCACCACCCGCGTGGCGGCGCTGCCCGACGTTTCGTGCCAGAACCGCACGATCAAATTCGCCGCGACCTTGGCGCGATATTCGGCCGAAGCGCGCATATCGCTGAGCGGGGCGAAATCCTGCGCGATCGCGGCGGCCGCCGCATGGGCGGCGTCGAGAGTCCATTTCTGGCCGATCAACGCGGCCTCGGCCTTCGCGGCGCGCTTGGGGATCGCCGCCATGCCGCCATAGGCAAGGCGCGCGGCCTTCACGACATCGCCGTCGAGATCGAGCGCGAACACGCCGCACACGGCCGAGATATCGTCGTCGAAACGCTTGGAGACCTTATAGGCCGCGAGCTTGGCTTCCGCACGGGGCAGCGGCACGCGCACGCCCGCCACGATCTCGCCCGGCATCAGCGCCGTTTTGCGATAATCGAGGAAGAAATCGGCGAGCTTCAAAAGCCGCTTGCCCTTGGTTCCGAACAATTCGAGCTCGGCGTCGAGGGCGAGGAACATCGGCGGCGAATCGCCGATGGGCGAAGCATTGGCGATATTGCCGCCGATCGTGCCGGCATTGCGCACCGGCGGGCCGGCGAAGCGCGCGAGAAGTTCGTCGAGTGCGGGGAACGTCGCGACCAGCGGCGCCATCGCTTGCGTCCAGGTGAGGCCCGCGCCCAACTCGAGATGCGTCGCCGTGCGCGCAATACGCTTCAGCTCGGCGATTTCGTTGAGCGACACAAGGATCGAGAAATCGCGATGCGCCTTGGTGACTTCCAGGCCTAGATCGGTGCCGCCGGACAGCAACCGCGCGCTCGGGTTCGCTGCCATCACGCGAGCGAGTTCGGCAAGCGTGCGCGGTGCGAAGAATTTCTTCTCCCCCGCTTCGTAGGCGAAGCCGTGATCGTGTTTCAACGCGGCGAGCAGATCGCCGACATTCGCGTCGCGCGGATCGGCGACGGCGGGCATATCGAACATTTTCACGCCCGCGTCCAGGATCGGGCGATAGCCCGTGCAGCGGCACAGATTGCCGCCCAAGGCGCGGTCGAGCGTTTCGCGGCTCGGCGGCAGCGGTCCCTGATAGGTGCGATGCAGATGATAGAGCGTCATCACGAAGCCGGGCGTGCAGAAGCCGCATTGCGCGCCATGCGTTTCGACCATCGCCGCTTGCACGGGATGGAGTGCTCCGTCCGCCGCCTTCAAATCCTCGACGGTCAGCAATTGCTTGCCGTCGAGCGTGGGCAGGAACTGGATGCAGGAATTGACCGAGCGCGATTGGAGTGCGCCGTCCGCGTCGCGTTCGACCAGCACCACGGTGCAGGCCCCGCAATCGCCCTCGGCGCAGCCTTCCTTGGTGCCGCAACGCCCGCCATCCCCGCGCAGCCATTCCAGCACGGTCGTGGTCGGCGCCACGCCGGACACTTCCACGGGCTTGCGGCCCAGCAGGAAACGGATCGGGTCGGTCAAACAAGGCTCCCAAGAGGGGGGTCAACGACGCCCCAGAATATGCAAGAATCGGGCGGAACGCATCCCCCGCCGCCGTATACCCATATGGAATCGCAGGATAAACCGACGGCCAAAATCCGCGCCAAGGCGCTCGAACTCGGGTTCGAAGCCGTCGGCTTCGCGCGCGCCGCGTCCAGCGTACAAGCGCGCGAAGGCCTGCGGCAATTCCTGGCGGCGGGCCATCACGGCGATATGGGCTGGCTGGCGGCGAATGCGACGCGCCGCGCCGACCCGAAAGCGATGTGGGAACCCGCGCGCTCGGCCATCGTGCTCGGCGCCAATTACGGGCCCGATCACGATCCGCTCGACGATCTGGGCCGCGCCGAAACCGGCACGATCTCCGTCTATGCGCGCAACAAGGATTATCACGATTTGATCAAGCGCCGCTTGAAGGCGCTGGGGCGCTGGCTCGTGGAAAGCCAGGGCGGCGACGCGCGCGTGTTCGTCGACACCGCACCGCTGCTCGAAAAGCCTTTGGCGCAAGCGGCGGGATTGGGTTGGCAGGGCAAGCACACCAATCTCGTGTCGCGCGGCTTCGGCTCGTGGCTGTTCCTCGGCACGGTGCTGACGACGCTCGAACTCGAGACCGACGCGGCCGAGACCGATCATTGCGGTGGCTGTTCGCGCTGCCTCGATATCTGCCCGACCAACGCGTTTCCGGCGCCCTATCGTTTGGATGCGCGGCGCTGCATTTCGTATCTGACGATCGAACATAAAGGGCATATCGCCGCGGAGTTCCGCGCGGCCATGGGCAATCGCATCTATGGCTGCGACGATTGCTTGGCCGTGTGCCCGTGGAACAAATTCGCGTCGTCCACCCGCCACGGCGAATTCAAATCGCGCGTGGATTTGGAAGCGCCCGCCTTGGCCGAGCTGGCGGCGCTGGACGATACGGCGTTCCGCGCGAAATTCGCCGGATCGCCGATCAAGCGCGTGGGGCGCGACCGCTTCGTGCGCAACGTGCTGATCGCCATCGGGAACTCGCGATCCGCGTCGCTGGTCCCGGCGGCCGAGCGATTGGCGGAAGACCCGTCGCCGCTGGTCCGCGCGATGGCGGCTTGGGCGCTCAAACGCCTCGATCCGGCGAAACATTCGGCCCTTGCGCAGCGCCGCGGTTCTTGCGAAACCGACGCCGCCGTCAGGACCGAATGGGATCTGGTTTGAAGCTCAGCGACTTCGATTTCGACTTGCCGCCCGACAGGATCGCGCAAACCCCCGCGATCCCGCGCGATTCCGCGCGCCTGCTGCATGTCGGCGCCACGCTCGCCGACCATACGATCCGCGACTTGCCCGCGCTGCTGCGCCGGGGCGATCTGCTGATCTTCAACGACACGCGCGTGCTGAAGGCGCGCTTGACCGGATCGCGCGGGGCCGCGCGCGTCGAGACGACACTGCACAAAATGGAAGGCCCCGATCTGTGGCGCGCTTTCGCCAAGGGATCGAAGCGCCTGAAGATTGGCGATCGCATCGACTACGCGCCCGGCGTTTCCGCGATCGTCGAGGCGAAGGACGAGGATGTGCTGCTGCGCTTCTCGGTTTCCGGCCCGGCGCTGATGGCGGCACTGGAGAAATATGGTGCCATGCCGCTGCCGCCTTATATCAAGCGCGTCACGCCGGATGCCGAGGACGAGCGCAATTACCAAACCGTCTTCGCGGCCAAGGACGGCGCCGTCGCCGCCTCGACCGCCGGTTTGCATTTCACGCCCGAATTGCTCGCGTCGCTGGACGCGGCCGGGATCGAGCGCGCCTCGGTCACGCTGCATATCGGCGCGGGCACGTTCCTGCCGGTGAAGGTCGAGAACGTCGAAGACCACAAAATGCACGCCGAATGGGGCGAGGTGAGCGATGCGACCGCCGCGCGCATCCGGGCCGCGAAAGCCGAGGGGCGGCGCGTCATCGCGCTGGGCACGACGGCGCTGCGGGTCCTTGAAACCGTCGCGGCGGCGCAGGGCGAGGTTCGCGCTTGGGCCGGCGAAACGCGGCTGTTCTGCTTGCCCGGCTTCCCGTTCCGGGTGGCCGACGCGTTGTTCACCAATTTCCATTTGCCGAAATCGACGTTGTTCATGCTGGTTTGCGCCTTCGCCGGTACGGACCGGATGAAATCGGCCTATGCGCATGCCGTCGCGGCGGGGTATCGCTTCTTCAGCTACGGCGATGCGTCGCTGATCGAGAGGAATTCGTGAAGTTCGGATACCAGCTTCTGGCCAAGGACGGCCGCGCAAGGCGCGGGCGCGTGACCACGTCGCGCGGCACGATCGAAACGCCGGCCTTCATGCCGGTGGGCACGGCCGCGACCGTGAAAGCGATGATGCCCGACAGCGTCGCCGCGACGGGTGCGGAAATCCTGCTGTGCAACACCTATCATCTGATGCTGCGCCCGGGCGCCGATCGCGTCGACCGTTTGGGCGGCTTGCACCCGTTCATGAACTGGTCGAAGCCGATCCTGACCGATTCCGGCGGCTATCAGGTCTTCTCGCTGAAAGGCCTGCGCAAGAAGATGGACGAGCACGGCGTCGTGTTCCAATCGCATTTGGACGGTTCGACGCACGAGCTGACCCCCGAACGCTCGATCCAGATCCAGCACAAGCTCGATTCCGACATCACTATGGCGTTCGACGAATGCACCGATTGGCCCGCGACGCATGCGGACGCGGCGAAGTCGATGCGCCTTTCCATGCGCTGGGCCCAGCGCAGCCGCGACGCCTTCGTCGAGCGACCGGGCTACGCGATTTTCGGCATCGTGCAGGGCTCGACCTATGCCGATCTGCGCGAGGAAAGCGCCAAGGCGCTCGCCGGGATCGGCTTCCACGGCTACGCGATCGGCGGGCTTGCTGTGGGCGAGCCCAAGAAAGACCGCGAGGAAACGCTGGCGGCGGTCGAACCCTTCATGCCGGCCGACAAGCCGCGCTACATGATGGGGGTGGGCAAGCCGCAGGATATCGTCGCGGCCGTCGGCTTGGGCGTCGATATGTTCGATTGCGTGCTGCCCACGCGCTCGGGCCGCACGGCGCAGGCTTTCACGCGCGACGGCACGCTGAATTTGCGCAACGCGAAATTCGCCGAAGATACGCGGCCCATCGATCCCGAATGTTCGTGCCCGGCTTGCCGCAGCTATAGCCGCGCCTATATCCACCATCTGATCCGGGCGGGCGAAATCCTCGGGCCCATGCTGCTCACCTGGCACAATCTGCATTACTATCAGGATCTGATGCGCGACATCCGCGGCGCCATCGTCGAAAACCGTTTCGACGCGTGGCGCAAAGGCTTCGAAGCGCGGATCGGTTTGGAGACGAAGGAAGATGCCTAAAGCGAAATCGATCTATGCGGGCCTCACGCAGCTCGGCAAGGAAACGGCGATCCCCGCCGATCCGTCGCTGGCGAAGCTGGAGCGCGTACCCAACCCGCATGCCGGCACGGATTATCTCGTGCGTTTCACCGCGCCCGAATTCACGTCGCTATGCCCGATCACCGGCCAGCCCGATTTCGCGCATATCGTCATCGACTATGTGCCGCGCAAATTCCTGGTGGAATCGAAGGCGCTCAAACTGTTCCTGCAAAGCTTCCGCAATCACGGCGCATTCCATGAGGCGTGCACCGTCGATATCGGCAAGACGCTCGTAAAATTGTTATCGCCGAAATATTTGCGCATCGGCGGCTATTGGTATCCGCGCGGCGGTATGCCGATCGACGTGTTTTGGCAGACCGGGTTGCCGCCCAAGGGTCTCTGGCTCCCGGAAACCGGCGTTCAGTCCTATCGCGGGCGCGGGTAAGCGCCCGCGCGGCTTCAGAGGCGTTTAAGCCTGTCTTCCTAGATTCGGTCCCGTCACGAAGGGCGGTCGCGCGCCATGCCGATCGCCCTGCTCGAAAGGGATCCGCATGTTTACCGCCATCTCGAACTTCAAGATCCGGACGAAAGTATTGTGGGCGCTGGGCGCGCTGCTGCTTTTGTCGGTCGCCAGCTCGCTCATCTCGCTGCGCCAGCTCGATACGGTTTTCACGGCCGGCGAGGATGTCAGCACCAATTGGCTGCCGAGCATCCAGGAGCTCGGCTTCCTGCGCTTCGGCGTCACGCGCGATCGCGTTTACTCCGCGCGCCATGTGATGACCGATGAAGCGCCCCGCCGCGTCAAGGCGGAGGAGGATATGGCCGCCATCCGCAAGCGCATGGACGACAGCCGCGCCAAGTACGAGAAGATGATTTCGAGCGCCGAAGAGCGCGCCTTGTATGAGAAGTTCTCGAAGGCGTGGGCGGAGTATCTGCCGTCGCTGGACGCGGCGATCGCGGCGTCGCGCGGCGGCGACCGCGCGAAAGCCTACGCATTGTGGTCCGACTCGCTGCCCGCGTTCCTGGCGCTCGAGACGACGCTCAATGAAGCCATCGCGGTCAACGAGGCGGGCGCCAAGGAATCGGGGCGTATCGCGCGTGAAACGGACGAACGCGCGATCTACATCATCGTGTCGATGCTGATCGTGTCTGTCGTCGTCGTGGGCGGCGCCTTGCTGTTCATGGTGAAGACGGTCGCCGCACCGGTCGTCGACATGACCGCCGCGATGCGCAAGCTCGCCGACAAGGACATGACCGCGATCATTCCCGCGATCGGCAAGACCGACGAAATCGGCGCGATGGCCGCCGCCGTTCAGGTCTTCAAGGACAATATGATCAAGGCCGACGCGCTGGAGGCCGACGCCGCCAAGGAACGCGCCGTGCGCGAAGCGCGCGCCACGAAGGTCATGGGTTTGACCCGCGACTTCGACGAGACCGTGCGCAAGGTGATCGAAACCTTGGGCGGTTCGTCCAACACGCTCAGCGACAACGCCGCGGCGATGAGCGCCAACGCGGAGGAAACCTCGCGCCAAGCGACGGCCGTCGCCGCCGCGTCGGAACAGGCGTCGACCAACGTGCAGACGGTCGCCGCCGCCGCCGAGGAAATGGCGTCGTCGATCGCCGAAATTTCGCGCCAAGTCGCCGAATCCTCGTCGATCAGCCAGCTCGCGGTCGCCGAAGCCGAGAAGACCACCGCGATCGTCCAGGATCTGGTCGCCGCGGCGGGCCGCATCAGCAACGTCACGAACCTGATCCAGGAAATCGCGGGCCAGACCAACCTGCTCGCCCTCAACGCGACGATCGAAGCCGCGCGCGCGGGCGATGCGGGCAAGGGTTTCGCGGTCGTGGCGTCGGAAGTGAAGGGCCTCGCCAATCAAACGGCCAAAGCGACCGACGAAATCGCGGCGCAGATCGTTTCGATCCAGACCGCGTCCAACCAGTCGGTCGCGGCGATCGAAGGCATTTCCGGCACGATCCGCAAGATGAACGAGATCGCCGGCGCCATCGCGGCGGCGGTCGAGGAGCAAGGCGCGACGACGACCGAAATCGCCCGCAACATCCAGCAGGCATCGGCCGGCACGGCGGAAGTCAGCTCCAATATCTCCGGCGTCACGCAAGCCGCCGCCAGCACCGGCTCGGTCGCCGGCAACGTCTCCGAAGGGGCGAGCGAAGTCGCCGTCCAGGCGGAAACCTTGAAGTCGGTGGTCGATAGCTTCCTTTCGGACGTGCGCGCCGCCTAATCCTCCCGGCGCCGCGCACGGCGGGACGGCCGTCCGTGCTTGGCACGGGCGGCCGTTTCGTTTTCAGCGCCGGCGCGTTTTTTCGTAAGCCTCGGCGTCGGTCGCACGGCCGGCATGGCGCAGCGCCTGGATGTATAGCTGTTCCAGCAGGTCGCGCTGTGCGCGGCTGCCGCCGATGCGTTCATGCGTGGCGAGCAGCGGGGCGAGGGATGTGGCGGCGCTTGCGTAATCGGCTTTCGCATAGTTTCGGAACGCTTCGCCCAAGCCAGCGACGATATCGACGGCGGGGCCGCGCAACCCCGATTTGCGTTCGATGAACGCTTCGTCGTCGCCTGCCATCGCGCAGGCGAGCAGCGCATGCACATCGACGAAGGCGATACCGGCGCGTGGGAATTCCGCGCGGATGTAATCGGCGACGCGCTTCCATTCGCCCGTGTCGCGTTTGGCCCCCGCGAATTCCGCGCGCAGCAGGAACGACGCCGCGTCGGTCGCCACGTTCAGCGACGGGCCCCAAATCGCGCCGGGCGCCACATTGGCGCGATAGATCGCCCAAGCGTCGTCGGTCTTGCCGAGATCGAGCGCCCACAAGGCGCGATGCCAATCGAGATGGCAATACATCAGCGCATCGCGCGGATAGGGCTTCAGCCAGTGGGAAAGGGCGGCGTAGCCCGCCTGGCTCTCGCCCATCTCGTAATGCGCGTGCGCGCGGATATGGGCGCCATTCGCTTCCCGCGGGAACAATTCCAGCGCGCGATCGACCTTCGCGGCCCCGCGCGCGATGTCGCCGGTTTCGATCCGCGCGAAACCGTGCTGGACCAGGAACCACCAATCGTCGCCGAAGCTCGCTTCCAGCGTGTCGAGATAGGCGCGTAATTCTTGGTCGCGGCCGGCCCGGCCCGAGAAGCCGTAAAGGCCGAACACGCCGCAAACCGGCGATAGCGCCAGCGCGTCGCGCGGGAAGTCCTTCATATGCGCCTGGATCGCGGCGAGCGCTTCGGCGCCTTTGCCGTCGAGCACGAAGCCCAAACACGCGACAAGGCTCGCCTCGCGGCCCGAAAAACTGGGCGCTTTTTCGCGCGCGGCGGCGATGGCGGCTTTGGCGCGCGCGCGATCGCCATAGATCTGATGATGGCGGGCGAGGGCGGCATAGGCCGGCGCGTAATCGGGATCGGCGGTCAATGCGCGGCCGAAATCCGCATCGGCGCCCGCATTGGCCGACAGCAGCTTGTCGAGGCCGGAATTATAGGCTTCGGCCGCCTCGCGGTTCGTCGTCAGCGCGTAGCCGTTGCGATCCAAAATCATATGTTTTCGGGCTCCTGCGTCGGAACGTCGCAAGGACAAGCGGCGCCGTCAAGCGCATTATATTAGCAAGTCCTAATTTAATGATCCGATGGAATGGAGGTTCCGATGTCCGTCTTCCGCCAAGTCGCCTGGTCGCCTTACGCGGCCGGGATTCTAATCGGGCTGCTGCAAATCCCGGCCTTCCTGTTTTTGGGCACGGCGCTCGGCGCGTCGTCGTCCTATGTGACGGTCATGGGCTGGGCGCTATCGGCGCTCGATCCGTCGATTGCCGCCTACGATTACGTCGCCAAGCATCTCAACGGCGCCAAGAATTGGTGGCAGGTCGCGATGGTCGGCGGAATTTTCATCGGCGCATACGTGTCCTCGCGGCTGTCGGGCACGCGCCGCGCCGCGCCCAGCCCGATCTGGGCCCGCGCTTTGGGCAGCGCCGATCCGCGGACGCGGTTCGCCGTCGCCTTCGCGGGCGGCTTCCTGCTGCTGCTGGGTGCTCGCATCGCCGACGGCTGCACCTCGGGTCACGGGATTTCCGGCATGGCCCAACTCGCGGTCGGCTCGACGATCGCGGTGATGGCGATGTTCGCCGGCGGCATCGCCACCGCCTTCGCGCTGCGTCGCGTTTAAGGAAAGGAAACCGATCATGGGTGTGTTCGAAGCCATTTTGCTGGGCGTCGCCATGGGGGCGGTGTTCGGCTTCGCGTTGGAAAAATCGCGCGTGTTCGAGCCGGGCGTGATCCTGGGCCAGATGCGCCTGCGCAACTTCATCATGCTGCGCATCTTCCTGACGGCGGTCGCGACCGGGTTGGTCGTGCTCGCGGCGTTGCAGGGCTTCGGCCTGGTGAAGCTTGCGCCCAAGGCGACGATCTACGGCGCCGATATCGTCGGCGGTTTGCTGCTGGGTGCGGGTATCGCGCTGGCCGGCGCATGCCCCGGCACGATCCTGGCGCAACTGGGGGCGGGGTATCGCGACGCGCGTTGGACGATGCTGGGCGCCGTCGCGGGCACGGCGACGTTCATCCTGGTGGAGCCGATGCTGACGCCGGTGCTGCTGTCCGGCGGACCGGGCAAGCTGACCTTCAACGGATTGCTCGATCTGCCCTTCGCGCCGGTCGCGCTGGTCTTCGCGGCCGCGTTGATCGGCGGGCTTTACGCGTTGGAGAAATGGCGCCCGTGGCGCGCGGAACTCGGCACGCGCGGCGACGGCGTGTTGCCCGAAGCACCGGCGAAGGAACCGGACGCGACGGCGGCGCCGGCGGAATGAACGAAGATGCGGTCGCGGCGGGCGTCAGCCCGCCGCGATCCATTCTTCGATCAGGCGGCGCGCGATCGAATCGACGCGCGGCAGGCGGAACTGGTCGGGATCGTGCTCTTGGCGCAGGAAATCGCGCGTGACCCACATCGCGTCCATTAATTCCTCGTCGTCGCGCACGATGTCTTCGTTCAGCGCTTCGCCCCAGAAGCCGAGCATGATCGACGACGGAAACGGCCAGGGCTGCGACGAGCGATATTCGACCGCGCCCACGCGAATGCCCGCCTCCTCGAACGTCTCGCGGCGTACGCAATCTTCGAGGCTCTCGCCGGGTTCGACGAAGCCCGCCAGTGTCGAATACATCGGCAACGGAAAGCGCCGGTTGCGGCCCAGCAGGCATTTGTCGCCGCGCGCGATCAGCATGATGACGGCGGGGTCGGTGCGCGGGAAATGCTCGGTCGCGCAATCGGGGTTCGTGCATCGCAGAACATGCCCGCCCGCTTGCGCCGCGTTGGGCGCGCCGCACACGCCGCAAAACCGGTTGCGCGCATGCCACCAGGCGAGGCCGCGCGCGTAGGCGAGCAAGCCGCCTTCGTCGCGGTTCATCATCGCGCCCACGCCACGCAGATCGACGAAGGCGCCTTCCGGCGCGTGAACCGACAATTCGGTTTCCTCGATATGGCTGATATCGGCGGCGAAATAGGGCACGTCGTCCCAATCGCCGAGATAGACCGGCGCCGACACCGAGATTTTTTCGATATGCGTGCGCGTCAGCCACACGGGCTTGGGGGTGCTGCCCTCGCGCACCAGATTGCGCGTGCGCCATACCGGCACGAAGCGCGCCTCGCGATGTTCCAAGCGCGAAATCACGAACGCGTCGTCGCGGCGCAGTTCGGATTTCCGGTCGAGGGGCAGCGAGGCGTAAAAATTCGGGCGTTCCATAGGCCGACACTAGCGCGGTGTTCGAGTCGCCGCCAGCCGCGTGCTTCGTCGTGAAATCAAGGCCTTAGGCCGCGAACAAGGGAGTCTGGCAACCGGCGTTCCAACCCGCTATATAACCCTCGGGAGGTTGGCGGCGGACGAGTGCCTCGCCAACCCGGTCAGGTCCGGAAGGAAGCAGCCGTAACGAGTCTCCACCCGGGTCGACGTCCAGCCTCCCACCCTTTTTCTCCAGCCGCGCGTGACGATGGCCGAATCCGAGACCGCCCAATATCAGGTGCTGGCCCGGAAATACCGGCCGACGCGCCTGTCCGACCTGGTCGGGCAGGAAGCGCTGGTGCGTACCCTCGCCAACGCGATCGAAACGGGCCGCATTCACCACGCTTTCGTGCTGACCGGCGTGCGCGGCGTGGGCAAGACCACGACCGCGCGCATCGTGGCACGCGCGCTGAACTGCATCGGCCCGGACGGCAAGGGCGGCCCGACGATCGATCCCTGCGGCGTGTGCGAGCATTGCGTGGCGATCGCGGAGGACAAGCATCTCGACGTGATCGAGATCGACGCCGCGTCGAACAACGGCGTGCAGAACGTGCGCGAATTGATCGAGGCGGTGCGTTATCGCCCCGTCTCGGCGCGCTACAAGATCTACATCGTGGACGAAGTCCACATGCTGTCGAATCAGGCGTGGAACGCGCTCCTCAAAACGCTGGAGGAGCCGCCTGCCCACGCGAAATTCATTTTCGCGACGACCGAAATCCGTAAAGTGCCGGTGACGGTGCTGTCGCGCTGCCAGCGTTTCGATTTGCGCCGCTTCGATCAGGCCACATTGGCCAAGCATTTGACCAACGTCGCCGCGAAGGAAAACCGTGCGGTCGCGCAAGGGGCGGCGGCGCTGCTTGCGCGCGCGGCGGATGGTTCGGCGCGCGATGGCTTGTCGCTGCTCGATCGCGCTTTGGCGTCGGCCGACGGCGAGGTGACGGAAGAACAGGTCCGCAATCTGCTGGGCCTCGCCGATCGTGCGCAAGGCTTCGACCTTTTCGAGGAGATCATGAAGGGCGACGCGTCGGCCGCGTTGGTCCGCGTCGCCGATCTCTACGCGCGCGGGGCGGAGCCGTTGGTCGTCGTGCAGGATTTGCTCGAAATCTCGCATACGCTGACGCGCTTCAAAGTGGCACCCGATCTCGCCAACGAATCGGGCCTGCCGGAAACCGAGCGCGTGCGCGGCCTCGCCATGGCGAAGTCGCTGACAGTGCCGGTCCTTGCGCGTTCGTGGCAGGTGCTGCTGAAGGGTGTCGGCGAAGTGCAGAACGCGCCGCAGCCTTTCGCGGCGCTGGAAATGCTGATCGTGCGGCTGTGCTACGCCGCCAATTTGCCGTCGCCCGCCGATCTGGTGGATCGCTTGACCAAAGCGGGCGACGCGCCCGCCGGCCGCCCGAATGGCGGCGGCGGTGGAGGCGGCGCGCGCGCGATGGCGGCGGCCGCGCTGGTCGCCAGCAATCCCGCACCCGTAACGATGGCGCGCGCGGCACCTTCGGCCGCGACCGAACTCGCGACCTTCGCGGAACTTGCGCAGCTTTTTCAGGATAAGCGCGAAGGCCGGCTTTACGGCGTGCTCTACAACTCCGCGCGAATCGTGACGTTCGAGCCGGGCAAGCTCGTGCTGATGCCGATCCCGTCGGTCGACAAGAATTTCGCACCGCAGGTCGCCGCGAAATTGCAGGAATGGACCGGCCGCGTTTGGCTCGTGTCGTTCGACGGCCAAGCGCAAGGCGAGCCCACGCTGGCCACGCGCGCCGCGCAAGCGCGCGACGCCAAGAAACAAGCGGCGACCGAAGACCCGCTGGTCGCCGCCGTGCTCGCGGCGTTTCCCGGCGCATACGTCGAATCCGTGCGCGGTGCGGACGACGCGGTGCCCGGTTTCGTCGCCGCCCCGGTCGAAGCCGGCGATCCGGGCGATGCGCCGGAAGGCGAGGAAGCCTATATGATCCCGGACAACTACGAACTCGACGAGGATCCGTTCGCATGAAGAATCTCGGCGCCCTGATGAAGCAGGCCCAGCAGATGCAGTCGAAGATGGCCGAGATGCAGGAAAAGCTCGGCAGCTTGGAAGTGCAGGGCCGTGCGGGCGGCGGCATGGTCGAAGTGACCACGACCGCCAAGGGCGATGTGCGCCGTGTGAAGATCGATCCCGCGTTGCTCGTCCCCGCCGACGTCGAAGTGCTCGAAGATCTGATCGTCGCCGCCATGGCCGACGCCAAGGGCAAGGCCGACGCCGCCGCCGCCGATCAGATGCGCGAAGTGACGGGCGGGTTGTCGCTGCCGCCGGGCATGAAGCTGCCCTTCTGAGCCGCGCATGAACGGGCCCGAGATCGACACGCTGGTCCGGTTGCTGTCGAAGCTGCCGGGTTTGGGCCCGCGCTCGGCGCGCCGCGCGGCGTTGCAGCTTCTTAAAAAGAAAGAGGCGACGCTGCTGCCGCTGATCGACGCGCTCAGCGCCGCCGCCGAAGCGATCAAGACCTGCCAGACCTGCGGCAATCTCGACACGCGGAACCCTTGCTCCGTCTGCGCCGACGACAAACGCGACCGGCAATTGGTCTGCGTGGTCGAGGACGTGGCCGATCTCTGGGCGATCGAACGCACCGCCGGATTCAAGGGCGTCTATCACGTGCTCGGCGGCACGCTCTCCGCCCTCGATGGCCGTGGGCCGCAGGATTTGAACCTCGCCACGCTGGTCGAGCGTTGCGCCGGGGGCCGCGTGCGCGAAGTCGTGCTGGCCCTCAACGCCACGGTCGAAGGTCAGACGACGGCGCATTACGTCGCCGACCGTTTGAGTTCGTCGGGCGCCGAGATCACGCGCCTTGCCCACGGCGTGCCGGTGGGCGGCGAGCTCGATTATCTCGACGACGGCACGCTGGTCGCGGCCTTGCGCGCGCGCCGCGCCGTCTGACGGCGAATCGGGCTACACTCCAACCTATGGATATTCTCTATTTCGCCGCCGGGTTGGCGCTCGGCGCCATCGTCGTTTTCTTCGCCCTGCGCGCGCGCGGCGGGGAAGCTCTCGCCCGTGCCGAGCGCGCCGAAGCCGAATTGCGCGGAACTCGCGAACGGCTCGACAGCGCGTTGCGGTTCGAGGAACTCGCCAAGCGCGTGCCCCAGATCGAAGCCGATCTCGCCCGCGTGCAGGGCGACGCGATCGAAGTCGGGCGCGCCAAGGCGAAGCTCGAAGCCGAGTTGGAGTCCGAGCGCAAGGCGTTCCAGGTCGCGCGCGAACAGCTTTCCGAGCATTTCAAGGCGATCGCCAAGGACGCGCTCGACGCCGATCGCGAGCGCGCGAAGGCCGAGCAGGAAGCGCGCGAGAAGGCGATCGTCGGTCTGGTTCAGCCCTTGCGCGAGACGCTGCAGAATTTCGACAAGCGCGTCGAAGCGATGGACAAGGCGCGCGCCGAGAAGGACGGCTTGTTCAACCAGCAGATCGGCGAGTTGGGGCGCGAGACGCGCGCTCTCGTCCAGGCGTTGAAGACGCCGCATGTGAAGGGCCGCTGGGGCGAGCGCACGCTGCACAACACGGTCACTCTGGCCGGCATGTCGGACTATGTCGACTTCGCCGAACAAGAAACGGTGGGCGAGGGCGGACGCCTGCGCCCCGACATGATCGTGCGCATGCCCGCGGGCCGCGTCGTGGTGGTGGACGCCAAGGCGCCGACGGCGGCCTTCCTCGCAGGCGTCGAAGCGGCCGACGAAACCGTTCGCGCCAAGTTCATGGCCGATCACGCGCGCCAAGTGCGCGATCACTTCAAGCGCCTGTCGGCCAAGTCGTATTGGGAGCAATTCCCCGACGCGCCCGAATTCGTCGTGATGTTCGTGCCCGGCGAATCCTTCTTCTCGGCGGCGGTGCAGGCCGATCCCGCCTTGCTCGACGACGCGGCCAATGATCGCGTGCTGATCGCCACGCCGACGACGCTGATCTCGCTGCTCTGGACGGTCGAGCGCGGCTGGCGGCAGGAAAAGCTCGCCGAGAACGCGCGCGCGATCTCCGATCAAGGCCGCGAATTGTTCAAACGCATGAGCGATATGGCCGGGCATGTCGCCGATGTCGGATCGGGCCTGAAGCGCGCGGTCGACGCCTATAACAAGTCGGTCGGCTCGCTCGAAAGCCGCGTCTTCCCGGCCGCGCGCAAGCTCAACGAGCTGGGGGCGGGCCCCGAGGACGCGAAATTCGAGGAATTGAAGCCCCTCGATACCGCCGTGCGCGAGATCGCGAAGCCCGAGTTGCTTTCGCCGCCCGAACCGGCCAAGCATTAGGGATGCGCGCTCGCCTCGCTTTGCTGCTGTCGATCTTCGCCGCACCCGTCGCGGCGCAAGAGACGTCGCCGCAAGCCTTCGTCGCGAGTTTCGGCGTGCCGGGCCTGACAGGCATGGCGCGCGAATTCGTCGAGCAAGTGCCGCCGCTGGCCGAGGCGCCCAAGCCCAATTTCGCGGCGATCAGCTACGACCGCATCGGCTCGTCCGAGAATCGTTTGGCGCTGGTCGGGCACGACAAGGGCATCACGCGGATCGAGCAATCGCTGGGCTCGGTCGCGGGCAAAGCGGAGCGGCAATTCGCCGTGGCGCTGGGCGGTTTGCTGTTCCTCGCGCGCACCGACACCGCGCAGGTCAAGGAACTTTCCGACCGCGCGACCTGGATCGTGCGCTTCGAAAACGCTAAGGGATCGCTGTTCCCGCTGGCGACCGGCAAGACGCTGACGGTTAAATACATCCTTCAGGAAGGCTGGTACTTCCCCGGCAACCGGCCGAATCTGGCGCAGCGTTTCGGGCGCTGGACGGTGGAGGAGAGCTTCGAAGTCGGCGAGCCGTCCGACGATTGCCCCGGTCTGCAAATGAAGCACGGCTGCAAGGGCTACACGATCGTCACGCGCTGCAAATCCGATGGCCGCATGGTGCAGGACGGGCGCGAGATCGCCACGCCGCCCTTATGGTTCTGCCTCGATCGCGCCGAGCGCAATTACTCCACCGATCTCGGCTGGTCGTGGCATCCGGCGATCGGCAATCCGCGCCAGGTCGTGGACGTCACGCGTTAGTCGATCCCGGCCGGGCGCGGACGATCATCCAGGATAGCAACGCCACCGGCAGCAGGCCGACGACGACGATGGCGATGGCGCCGGTCGAGGCTTGCTCGATACGCTCGTCCGACGCGAGCTGATAGATCCGCGCCGCCAGCGTTTCGAAGCCGAAGGGCCGCACGATCATCGTCGCGGGCAATTCCTTCAGCACGTCGACGAACACGAGCGTGGCGGCCGTCAATGTCGAGCCCCACATCAAGGGCGCATGCACGCGCGCCAGGATGCGCGTGGGCCCGGCGCCCAGTGTGGCGGCGGATTCGTCCATCGACCGCGCGATCTTGCCCATGCCCGCTTCGACCGTGCCCATCGCGACGGCGAGGAAGCGCACGGAATAGGCGTAGATCAACGCCAGCACCGTGCCCGACAGCAGCAGCCCGGTGGAGATACCGAAGGTCGCGCGCATGAACGCGTCGAGCGTGTTGTCGAACGCCGCGAGCGGAACGAGCACGCCCACGGCGATGACCGATCCCGGGATCGCATAGCCGAGCGAGGCGATGCGCACGGCACCCGACACGAACGCGCCGCGCACGCGGCGTTGCGCATAGGCGAGGGCGAGCGCCGTGCCGACGATCGCGACGACCGCGATCGCCGCCAGCGTCAGCGAATTCGCGACGTAGTCGATATAGCGCGGGCCCCAGAACGGATCGCCCACCCGGATCGCCATGCGCGCCAGGATGACGAAAGGCAGCACGAAGCCGAGGAAAACCGGCGTGGCGCACACGGCGAAGGCCGCGACGGCCCGCCAGCCGGCGAGGCGGATCGGCGAGAGCGGGCGATAACGGCGTGTCGTGTGGTGATAGCGCGCGGCCCCGCGCGAGACGCGTTCGATCGCGAGCAGCGCCAGCACGACGCCCAGCAGCGCCGTCGCCAATTGCAACGACGCGATGCGGTTGTCCATGCCCATCCAGGTCCGGTAGATCGCGGTCGTGAAGGTTTCGACGCCGAAATATTGCACCGTGCCGAAATCGGCGAGCGCTTCCATCAGCGCCAAGGCGATGCCCGCCGCGATCGCGGGGCGTGCGAGCGGCAGCGCCACGCGGAAGAACGCGCCCCAGGCGTTGCGGCCCAGCATGCGGCTCGCTTCCAGCACGCAGACGGATTGTTCGAGGAACGCCGCGCGCGCCAGCAGATAGACGTAAGGATAGAGGACGATCGCCAGCATGAACGACACGCCGCCGGGGCTCTGGAATTCCGGGAACCAGTAATCGCCGCGCGACCACCCGAAGGCGGCGCGCAACGCCGATTGCAGCGGCCCCGCGAATTGCAGGAAGTCGTTATAGGCATAGCCGATGATGTAGCCGGGCATCGCGAAGGGCAGCAGCAAGGCGAGTTCCAGAACGCGGCTGCCGGGAAAGCGGCACATCGTCACGAACCACGCGGCCGCGACGCCCGCGACGCCCGTGAGGATCGACACGTAGAGCATCATCATGCCGGTATTGGCGAGGATGCGCGGCAGCGTCGTCGACCATAAATGCGCCCATGCCCCGCGATCGGGCTGGAACACCGACAACGCGACCACGATGATCGGCAACGCGATCGTCGCCGCGACGAACAACGCGATTATGCCGGGCCAGCTCAGCCGTTTGACGGGCGAAAGCCGGGCTGGCGCGTTCGAACTCGGCAGGGCGGTATCGGTTGTTGTCGTGATGGGCATCGGCGCAAATGAGACTTGCTCGCAGCGGGGCGCCGAACCTAACCCCTTATCGCCGCGTTGGCAAAAGCCCGATCAAGCCGATTTCGGCAGCACGATCGTGGCGCGCAAGCCGCCTTCGCGGCGGTTTTCCAAGCGGATTTCGCCGCCATGGCCGCGGACGAGATCGCGCGCGATGGCAAGGCCAAGCCCCGTGCCCCCGGTGTCGCGATTGCGGCTTTCTTCGAGCCGCACGAAGGGTTCGAGCACGCGCTCGAGTTCGGCTTCCGGCACGCCCGGACCGGAATCGTCGATCGACAAGCGCAATTCACGATCGCCGTCGGCCAGCCGCAGCGTGGCATGGCCCGCATAGCGCAGCGCGTTGGCGACGAGATTTTCGATCGCGCGGCGCAGCGCGTCGGGCCGGCCGCGCACGGGCGCGTGGCGCGGCCCGTGATAGACGACCTCGTCGCCGCGATCGCTATGGGCGTCGGCGATGGTTTGGGCGAGGCTGGCGAGATCGACCTTATCGTCGGCGCCGCGCGCTTGGGCGATGGCGGAAAAGTCGCGCGTTTCGCGCGCCAGCGTTTCGAGCTCGTCCACGTCGCGCGACAACTGGACGCGCAACTCGGGATCGGCGACGCGTTCCACGCGCAAGCGCAAGCGGGTGAGCGGCGTGCGCAGATCGTGGCCGATCGCGGCGAGCATCGCCGCGCGCTCGGCGATGAAACGCCGGATGCGCTCGCGCATGCCGTCGAACTGGGCGGAGATGGCCACGATTTCGCGCGGGCCCTGGCGCGGCAAAGCGGGCGTATCGAGACCGCGCCCGAAACGCTCGGCGGCGGCGGCGAGCGCCGTCAGCGGCAGCACCAAACGCCGGAAGCCGAGCCATGCGACCGCGATCGACGCGATCAGCAGCATGGCGAGCCAGCCGATCAGATACGACAGGGCCGGCCCCAGCGTGAAGGCGCGCGGCGGCTCGATACGCAGCCACGTGCCCTCGGGCTCGCGCACCGCCAGACGGAAATAGGGCGTGGGGCGGCAAGCATCGGGCGGCAGCTCGACGCCCGGCGATTCGGCGCGCAGCAGGCGCGGGGCGGGCGGGCGCGGGCCGGGGCCGCGCGCGCGCGCGGAATCGAGATCGATGTCGGTGCCGAGGTCGCGCGCAAGGCGCGCCGACAGCGCCAGCAAGGCGGGGCACGTTTCCGCGTCGCCGTCGGCGGGCGCGGTACCGTCGCGCGCGAACACGAGATAGGCGGCTTCCGGCCGGTCGGCGAGCCACGCCAATCGCGATTGCGCGGGCTGGGCCAGCGCGCCGGCGGCGAGGCCGGGCAGATGCTCCTCCAGCCATCCTGTTTCGAACAGCGTGAAATTCGTCGGGCGCATGGCTTCGAACACGGCGATCGAGCCGACTTGCACGGCCGCCAACAGGGCGACCGCGAACAGCACCGTCTGCGCGACGATACCGCGCGGGATGATGCGGCGGATCAAGCGGCGGAGCCCGCTTGCGATGCCGTGCGGTTCTCGACCTCGGCGGCGAAAACGTAACCGCCGTTGCGCACCGTGCGCACGAAACGCGGCTCGTCGGGCGTCGCTTCGATCTTGCGGCGCAGGCGGCTGACCGCGACGTCGATCGACCGGTCGAGCGGGTGGGGCGTGCGGCCGTGCAGGATTTCCGACAATTCGTCGCGCGACACGACGCGGCGCGCGCGCGTCGCCAGCGCCACCAGCAAATCGAACTCCGCCGCCGTCAACGACACGAGCGAGGCGTCGGGGGCGCGCAATTCGCGGCGGACGAGATCGACGATCCAGCCGTCGAACGCCAAGCGGTCGTGCTTGGGCTTGGCTTGCGCCAATTCGCCGTCGCCCGCGCGCCGCAACCGGGCGCGCACGCGCGCGACCAACTCGCGCGGCGAGAAGGGCTTGACGATGTAGTCGTCGGCGCCGATCTCCAGGCCCACGACGCGGTCCATTTCTTCCGCGCGCGCGGTCAGCATCACGATGGGGATCTGCGACACCGCGCGGATCTTGCGGCAGACGGAGAAGCCGTCTTCGCCCGGCATCATCACGTCGAGCAGCACAAGGTCGAAGCGGCCGGATGCGGCGTGGCGCACCGCGCCGGCGGCACCGGCCAGCGCCGTCACTTTGAAACCGGCTTCGGTCAGGAGTTGTTCGGTCAGGCGGCGGATCTCGGGATCGTCGTCGACCAGCAGAACATGGCGTTCGGGCGGGGTCATCATGGCCGGAATGTGGGGACCAAACGCGCCCGATGCCAAGCCGCGCGGGGTAACGAAGCGTAACCACCGGATTCAAATGGGTTTTCGCGTTTACGTTTCGTCACGTTTGGACCCCGGCGACGACGCGCGACCGGGAATATCATCCCACGGAAGATATTCGCCAGAAGGGCATTCGCTATGAGTTATTCGATTTCATCGTCCTATTCTTCGGCCAACGCGCTCACGTCCTGGTACCAGATGTCCAAGACGTCGGAGGACGAGCGTGTCGCGCGCTATGTGAAGTCGAACCAGAAGGATATCGACAAGGCGAACGCCGAGTTCGAATCCGCGGTCGCCAAACTCAAAGATCCCAGCGAGCTGTTCGACAAGAAGAACTACAAGCTGCTGAATTATGTCCTGACCGCGTATGGGCTGGAATCCGAGATCAATAACGTCGGCAAGCTGCGCAAGGTCGCCGAATCCGATCTGACCGACACGAATTCGCTGGCCAACCGCATGTCGGATACGCGCTTCCAGCAATTGGCGCAGGCGCTGAATTTCAAGGCCGGCGGCCTTTCCAGCATCCAAAGCGAGTCCTTCATCGCCGGCACCGAAGCGCGCTACGAGAAGGCGCGCTACGAAATCGATCTCGGCAACAAGAACACCGCTTTGCGGCAGGCGCAGTATTTCAAGAACAATATCGGCTCGATCTCCGACATCTACTCGGTGCTGGGCGACAACACGTTGCGCGCCGTCGTCACCAAAGTCGGCAATATTCCGCTGGAGACGGCCGTGCAAAGCGTGGAGACGCAGGCGCAGGTCTTCGGCCGCCAGTTCGACGTGTCGAAGGCCAAGGACGAGAAATACGTCGACCGCTACATCCAGCGGTTTCTGGCCGCCGCGGACGCCGAGGCGAACGGCGACGGATCGACGAACGTGGCCGTGCAGCTGATGCAAGCGGGTACGGGCGGTCTCGACGGCGACATCACCCAGATCCAGGGCATCAATCTTTTGATCTGACGCGGCAAGTTCATCCCGGCAGGAATTGCCGGACGCGCGGCGCTTGCCGCGCGCGACGTAACGCAACGTAACGCCTTCCCCCGAATTCGTTCGATGAATCCCGGCCCGTACATTTCGTTGCCGGGCATGGGCATTGAATTTCCTTCCCTTGCGGCGCGTTCGCGGCGCCGTTTTTTCCAACGGGAAGGATTGTTCAATGACGTCGATTTCCGGATACAGCAGCTACTCCAGCGTTTCGTCCTATTTCCAAACGCGGTCGTCGGCCCAGTCGGCCGAAGAGTCGAAATCGGGCGCGAGCCTCGAGGATTTGTTCTCGTCGATCGATTCCGACGGCGATGGTTCGGTGTCCAAAACCGAACTCAAGTCCTTCGCCGACAGCCTGTCGGCGCAGATGCAGTCGGCCTTGCTGGGCGCACAGGAATCCGGCGGCGCCCAAGGCGCTTTCGGCCCGCCGCCCCCGCCGCCGGGCGAAGGCAAATCCGCCGCCGACATGATGTCGGAGATGGATACCGACGGCGACGGCTCGGTCAGTTCGGACGAGTTGAAGGCGTTCGGCGAAGCCCATGGGCCGAAGTCGAGCGAGGCGGCGTCGAAGGCCGAGGAAGCCTTCGCCTCCGCCGACACGGACGGCGACGGTCAGCTGTCGTCGGAGGAGTTCGAGACGTTCGACAAGACCATGCGCGCCAATCACGCGGAACACGAACGCGGCATGCAGGCCTATAGCCAGGCGCAAAGCCTGGGGCAGCCGGATTTCGCGTCGTGGTTCTCGAACTCGAGCGACACGTCGTCGAACTCCGACGATTTGCAGAAGCAGCTTCTCGGCTTGTTGATGCAAGCCTAAGCGCGACCGATCTGGGGCGCCACCGTCCGGTGGCGCTTCAGATCGGCCCAGCCTCAAATCGGAAGCGTGCCGAACATCCGCTCCAGCAATTTCGTCCCGATATAGAGCAGGAACAGATCGCACATCGCCTTGGCATAGGCGGGATCGATCGGCCGATCGAGAAGGGCGAGCAGGCCGCCGCGCGGCGCTTCGCGCGCACGCGGTTGTTCGGGCGTCACCGTTTCGCGCGGGCTCGCTTGCGGTTGCGGCTTGGGACGCGGCGGCGGTGGTGCGGCCGCGGCGCGCGGGCCGCTTGTCGCGCCGGGCACGAAAATTTCCGAAATGCGGGTGCGGCGCGGCCCGTAAATCTCGCTCCAATACATCGCCTTGCGCTCGGCGGCGGCGAGGTCGCGTTCCATCGCGCGCGGCAGCCAAGCGTCGATCAGCAGCGTCGCCACCAAATAGCGGCGCTCGCCGAGTTCGGCCCCCTGCTCGAAAGCGTTGTCCGCCGCGATGGACACGGGATTCTCCGCAAGTCTAATCAATATTTATTAAAATACGTAATAAATGGGCAGAGTCAATCCCCCTCCCGGAAAAACCAAGAAATTTCAGGAATTCAAAGGCTTGAAACGCGCGGGATTGGCCAGAACCGCGCACGCGACCAGTCGCGTCACGTCCGGATCGTAAAGGGCGCGCAGCCGCGCATGGGGCACGGACACGCCGTCGGTGACCAGTTCGGCCACTTCCCATTCATAAGTCTGCTGGCTCGCGAAACGCATGCCGGGGCGGATTTCGATGCCGTCCATGGCCCAACTTTAGGAGATCGGCGGCCGATCGCATAGAGTTGGCCGATGCGTTCCCGTTCGATCCTTTCCGCGATCTTGTTCGCCGCCGCCTTACCGGCGTCGGCGACCGATATGACGCGCACGCGCGACGGGCATCTGGTGCCGCCTTTCGATACCGGCGTGCGGCCCAATATCGAAGCGCAACGCATCCCCGAACAAGCGCGCCCGCGCCCGGTGCTGTTGCGCAGCCCCAAGCCGCTGTCGGAACTCGGCACCTATGACGCGCGCGCCTCGGCCGAATGCCGCAAACGCGATTTCGGTCAGTTCGAGCAACATCGCGCGACGGTGGTTCTGGCGGGCCAAACTTACGGCGCCGCGCAAGCGGGCTCGAACGATCTCGCCGATTATCGGAAAGTGTCGCAGCCGGGCACGCTCTACGTGTTCGAGCACCAGAGCATGACGAATTGCCGCGTGTGGCGCGTGCGCGCCCGTTAGGACTTTTCGGGGGCCGCGTCTTTTTTGGCGACGTCGCCGTAGATCTTGAGGATCAGCGTTTCGACGCTCGCGCGCTCCTCGTCCTTCAACTCGATCCCGTTGTCGAGATAGTCGCGCCCGCTCGACAGCGCGCGGATGGCGCCGGCGATATAGATATCCATCAACTCGCGGATCGCGTGGAACGGCTTGCAGTTCACCGAGCCCATGCGCGTGTCGAAAATACCCGCGATGATGCTGATGCGATTCAGCGTGTTCTGAAGCTCCATCTTGCGCCGCTCGTCGATTTTCGCGGGAGCGGCGGGGGCGGCGGGTTTCGCGGGTTGAGCGTCGGCCATGTCCGATGTTTATGGCGCCGGGCGCGAAAGCGCAAGCGATCCCAGGAATTCGGCCAATCCCGCTTCGAATGCCGGACCCGCCATGTCGCCATGGCCGCGATCATGCAGTTCCACGAAGGTTTTCGGGGGCTTGGCGGCGTCGAAGATGGCCCTGCCATGCGCGATGGGAATAAGCGTATCGCGCGCGCCATGGACCACCAGTAATGGTCCGCCGATCGTCGCGATCCGCGACGCGGAATCGAAACGGTCGGTCACCAAGCGCCGCGCGGGCAGCCAAAAAAACATCTCGGCCGCGCGATCGGCGACGGAGATATAGGGCGATTGCAGGATGACGCCGGCCACGCGGCGCTCGTTCGCCATCTTCGTGGCGACACCCGTGCCCAGGCTTTCGCCCCAGAGGACGAAGGGCCCCGGACCCAGCGCGTCCAATGTCGCGCGCGCGTCGGCGTAGAGGCCGTCTTCGCTTGGCTTGCCCGGATTGCCGCCGAAGCCGCGATAGGTCGCGAGCACGATGGCGTAGCCATGGCGCGCCGCCTGTTCGGCGATGCCGATGCGGTCGCTGGCGTCACCGGCGTTGCCATGGAACAGGACGATCGCCGGCTTGTCCGCGCGACCGTCGCGCCGCCATGCGGTCAGCGTCAAGCCATCCGCGGTCGAAACGGGAAACGGCGCGTAGCCCGCCGCGCGCAACGCCGCCGCGTCGGCGGGTTTGGACGACGGGTGATAGAGGAAGCCGCGCTGGCCGAAATACATATACGCGACCGCCACCGCGTAGAGCGCCGCCGCCGCACCGATCGCCGCGAGCCAGCCCATCGGCGCTTCAGCCCGCGTGCCGGCGCATCGCCATGCGATGCGACGCGATCGCGCCGATCGAGCAGAAGAAAAACAAGATCGCCATCGGCAACAGCGTGCCGTCCTGCGAATGGCCCATCACGACGGTGGCGACGGCGCCCATCGCCATTTGGGTGAAGCCGAGCAAGCCCGAGGCCGATCCCGCGAGAGCCGGATTGACCGATACGGCGCCCGCGATGAGGTTGGGCTGCGTGGCGCCGTTGGAAAAGCCGAGCAGGAAGAATGGCCCGAATATGCCGAGCGGCGTCAGGCCTTGCGCGACGTGCAGCGCCACGAGGAGCAAGCATGGCAACATCGCCAACAGCAAGCCCCAATAGGCCAGGCGGTCGAGGCCGATCCGCGCCGACCAGCGCCCGGCGATGAAATTGCCGGCGGCGTAGGAGATCGCGCAGAACGCGAACCACAGCCCGTATTCGGCGGGCGGGCGTCCCAGCACGCCGATCATCAAAAAGGGCGCGGTCGCGAGGAAGCCGAAGAATTGGATCGAGTTGAAGCTGATCGCCAGCGTGTAGCCCAGGAAGGCGGGCGAACGCATCAGCGCGATCCAGCCGCGCGTCAGCGTCGTGAAATCGATATGCGACAGCGGCGAATGGTTGGTTTCGTAGGCGCGCGCACGCGCGGCGAAGAAGGCGAAGCCGCCGAAGGCCATCATCGCCACGAAGCTCGCGCGCCAGCCATAGGTCTGGTCGAGCAAACCGCCGATGCTGGGGGCGACCATCGGCATCATCGCCATGCCCATCGTCACGTAGCCGAGCGTGCTGGCCGATTGGTCGCGGCTGTAGAGATCGCGCACCATCGCGCGCGCGAGCACGAGGCCCGAGCAACTGCCCAGCGCTTGCGCGACGCGGCCCGCCAGCAGCACCTCGATCGTCGGGGCGAGCAGGCACACGAAACTGCCCGCGAAGCCCAGGCCCAGCCCCGCCAGCAGCACCGGCCGGCGGCCATAGCGATCGGACAACGGTCCGTAGATCAACTGGCCGACCCCGATCCCGACCAGGAACAGCGTCAAAGCAAGCTGGGCCGTGCCGTAATCGGTGGCGAACGTCTCCGCCAGGCGCGGCAGCGACGGGATGAAGGCGTTCAGCGAAAACGGGCCGACGGCGCTGATCATGATCAGCAGCCACATTGGGGGGCGCAACGTCATTTCGTCATCGTCCCCCGGTGGAATCGGCCGGCGCGCTGGAACGCGGCTTGCAGAGCCTTGCGCGCGCCCGGTTTCCGGGCCAACGTGCCGACAACGCTCCGCTTTTCACACGTGTGCATCCCAGGGCCGGTTCCATGACTCTTCACGTGGCGCTCCACCATCGCACGTCTTACTTCTACGACCGCCCGATTATGCTGGGGCCCCAGGTCGTGCGTTTGCGGCCCGCGGCCCATTCCCGCACGCCGGTGCTTTCCTATTCGCTTAAGATCGAGCCGTCGACCCATTTCATCAATTGGCAGCAAGACCCGCACGGCAATTGGCTGGCGCGGCTTGTATTTCCTGAAAAGACCGACCGTTTTACCGTGTCGGTCGATCTCGTCGCCGACATGGCGGTGGTCAATCCGTTCGATTTCTTTCTCGAGCCCTATGCGGAAAAATGGCCCTTCGCGTACGAGGACGGGCTGCTGGAGGATTTGGCGCCGTTCCGCAAGCCCGAGCCCGCCGGCCCGCTGCTGAAAGCCTGGCTCGCCAAGGTCGACCGGTCGGAACAACGAACGGTCGACTTCCTGGTCGGGCTCAACCAGCGTCTGCAACAGGATATCGGTTACATCATCCGGATGGAGCCGGGCGTGCAGACCAGCGAGCAGACGCTGGGCAGCGCCAAAGGCTCGTGCCGCGATTCGGGCTGGTTGTTCGTCCAGATTTTGCGCCATCTGGGTTTCGCCGCGCGTTTCGTCTCGGGCTATCTGATCCAGCTCGTCGCGGACCAGAAGGCGCTCGACGGCCCATCGGGCACGACGCACGACTTCACCGATCTGCACGCCTGGACGGAAGTCTATCTGCCCGGTGCCGGTTGGATCGGCTTCGATCCGACCTCCGGCCTGATGACCGGCGAAGGCCATATTCCGCTGGCGGCCACGCCCGCCCCGCAATCGGCGGCCCCGGTCGAAGGGGCGCATGAAAAGGCCGAAGTAAAATTCGGCCACGAGATGTACGTCACGCGCATCGCCGAAAGTGCTCGCGTCACCAAGCCCTATACCGACGAAGAATGGGCCAAGATCGAAAAGCTCGGCCATGTCGTCGACGGCCGTTTGGCGAAAGGCGATGTGCGCCTGACCATGGGCGGCGAGCCGACCTTCGTGTCGATCGACGACATGGACGGCGACGAATGGAATACCGGCGCGCTCGGGCCGACGAAACGCCGCTTGGCGGGCACGTTGTTGAAGCGCTTGCAGAAGCTGTGGTCGCCGGGCGCGTTGCTGCATTTCGGCCAGGGCAAATGGTACCCGGGCGAAAGCCTGCCGCGCTGGGCGTTGGGTTGCTGGTGGCGGCGCGACGGCGAGCCGATCTGGCGCGATCCGTCGCTATTCGCCGATGACGGCATGAAGTCGAATGTGAATTTCGAGCATGCCGATCGTTTCGCGCGCCGCTTGTGCAAGCGCTTGGGCGTGCCCGAGGAATTCGTGCATCGCGCGTTCGAAGATTCTTGGTACTACCTGTGGCGCGAGCAGCGCTTGCCGGTCAATGTTGATCCGCTGAAATCGAACCTCAAAGATCCCGAAGAACGTGCGCGGCTTGCGCGTATTTTCGAAAAGGGTCTCGACGAGCCGGTCGGCGTCGTGCTGCCCGTTCAGCGCAGCGGCGGCGGCAAGTCGAAATGGTCGTCGGGCTTCTGGTTCGTGCGCCCGCAGCACATGTTCCTGATCCCCGGCGATTCGCCGATGGGCTATCGCCTGCCGCTTGATTCGCTGCCGTGGGTGGCACCGGTCGATTACCCGTATCATTGGGAAACCGATCCGTTCGACGAATATCCGCCGTTGCCCAAGCGCGATCCGCGCGAACGCGCGACGCAAGTGACGGGTGCCCCGTTCCGCGAAGGCTTCGCGCATCAAGGCGGGATGATGGCGGGTCCGCATGGCGAAGCGATACCCGACCGCAAGCGGATCGAGGAATTGCGCCGCAACGATCGCCAGAAGCTGAAGCCGCAAGCGTCGGCCGCGTGGGTCGTGCGCACGGCGTTGTGCGTCGAACCGCGCGACGGGTTGCTGCATGTCTTCATGCCGCCGGTCCCGACGACGGAGGATTATCTCGACCTCATCGCCGCGATCGAAGATACGGCCGCCGATTTGGGCCAGCCGATCCTGATCGAAGGTTATGCGCCGCCCTCCGATCCGCGGCTCAATAGTTTCTCGGTCACCCCCGATCCGGGCGTGATCGAAGTCAACGTGCATCCGGCGGAAAGCTGGCCCGAACTCGTTGAGCGGACAACCACGCTTTACGAAGAAGCGCGCCAAAGCCGCTTGGGCACCGAGAAATTCATGCTCGACGGCCGCCATGTCGGAACCGGCGGGGGCAATCATTTCGTGCTCGGCGGACGCTCGGCGTCGGAATCGCCGTGGCTGCGCCGGCCCGATCTGCTCGGGTCGATGCTGCGCTTCTGGCACAATCATCCCTCGCTCTCGTATCTGTTCTCAGGGCTCTTCATCGGGCCGACGTCGCAGCATCCGCGCGCCGACGAGGCGCGTCAGGATCAGACGCACGAGCTGGAACTGGCACTTGCGCAATTGCCGGCGAAGGACACGGCGGGCATACCGCCCTGGATGGTCGACCGCGTGTTGCGGAACATTCTGGTCGACGTGACTGGCAATACGCATCGCACCGAATTCTGCATCGACAAGCTCTATTCGCCCGACCATTCGGGCGGGCGGCGCGGCTTGGTCGAACTGCGCGGTTTCGAAATGCCGCCCCATGGCCGCATGAGCCTCGTGCAGCAATTGCTGCTGCGCTCGCTGGTCGCGCATTTCTGGGAGGAGCCCTACACCGCCAAGCTGGTCCGCTGGGGCAACGCGATCCACGACAAATTCCTGCTGCCGCATTTCGTGCGCGACGATCTGTCGGATGTCGTGCAGCTGTTGCGTGACGAAGGCTATGGCTTCGAGGATTCGTGGTTCGACCCGCATTGGGAATTCCGCTTCCCGAAGCTGGGCGAGGCCGCGTATCGCAATGTCGGCATCGAGCTGCGCCATGCGCTGGAGCCCTGGCATGTGCTGGGCGAGGAAGCGGGCGGCGGCGGCACGGTGCGCTATGTCGACTCCTCGCTCGAACGCTTGCAGGTCAAGGTCAGCAATCTGGTCGAAAGCCGGCATGTGCTGACTTGCAACGGCATCGCCGTGCCGCTGCACCCGACGGGGATCGAAGGCGAATACGTCGCGGGCGTGCGCTTCCGCGCGTGGAACCCGGCCTCGGCGCTGCACCCGACGATCGGCGTGCATGCGCCCTTGGTGTTCGATCTGGTCGATGGCTGGTCGAACCGCTCGATGGGCGGCTGCACCTATCACGTGGCGCATCCGGGCGGGCGGAATTACGACAAGTTCCCGGTCAACGCCAACGAGGCCGAGGCGCGCCGCCGGGCCCGGTTCTTCGCTTTCGGCCATACGCCGGGTCCGATGACCCCGCGCGAACCGAAACCGAACCCGGAATTCCCGCTGACGCTTGACCTTCGACGGGCATGACGCCGACACTCCGCCCTTCGACCGGGGGCGGAATGGACGATTCGTCGGCAATCAAGGATCCGGCGGCGGTAGCGGTATCGCCGTACGACGAGATGGTGACCGGTGGCGGGCAAATCCGCTTCCACTGGCAACCGGTCATGGGCGCGTTGCGCACCTTGCCGCCCGGCGCCTTGGCCGAGCGCATGGAACGCGCGCGCCGGCAATACGACGAGAACGGCGTCACCTATAACGTCTTCGCCGACGCGAACGGCGCCGCGCGGCCCTGGCAGTTCGATCTGATTCCGCTGCCGATCCCGGCCGACGAATGGGACGAGATCGAAGGCGCGCTCGCCAAGCGCGCCTTGTTGCTCGAGAAAATTCTCGCCGATCTCTACGGGCCGCAGACGCTGCTCGCCGAACGCTTGCTGCCGCCCGCATTGGTGCATGCGAACCCCAGCTTCCTGCGCCAGTGCCATGGCATCGTGCCGGCGAACGGCGCGCCCTTCATCCATTTCTACGCGGCCGATCTGGCGCGCGGGCTCGAAGGCAAATGGCGCGTGTGCGCCGATCGTATCAACGCGCCGTCGGGCGCGGGTTACGCGCTCGAAAACCGCAACGTGCTGATGCGCACGGTGCCCGAACTGTTCCAGGCCGCGCATGTGCGCCGCTTGGCGCCGTTTTTCGAGATGTGGCAGACGGCACTCGCCAATCTCGCCCCGCGCCATCGCGAAAACCCGCGCATCGTGCTGCTCACGCCGGGCCCCTATAGCGAGACCTATTTCGAGCATGTGTATTTGGCGCGCCAGCTCGGCCTCACTTTGGCCGAAGGTGCCGACCTCACCGTGCGCGAAGGCAAGTGCTACCTGAAGACCCTCGGCGGGTTGCAGCAGGTCGACGTCATCCTGCGCCGCATGGACGCCGATTACTGCGATCCCGTCGAACTGCGCCAGGAATCGGCGATCGGCGTCGCGGGTCTGCTTGATGCCGTGCGCGCGGGCAACGTCACGATCGCGAACGCGCTGGGCGCCGGCGCGGTCGAAACGCCGGCCTTGCTGCCGTTCCTGCCCGGCCTCTCGCGCAAGCTGCTGGGCGAGGAACTCGACATCGCCTCGATCGAGACCTGGTGGCTGGGCCAGCCCGAGGTCTTCGCCGACATCGCCAAGCGGATCGAGGATTACGTCATCCGCCCGGCTTTCGGCGGCGAGACCGAGCCCGCGACCGACGCGTCCACGCTTGACGCGCGCAAGCGCCAAGCGTTGATCGCGCGTATCGCCGAACGGCCATGGCGCTACGTGGCGCAAGCCCGTTTGCAGAAATCCGCGATGCCGGTGTGGTCGCCGAACGGATTGCAGCCGCGCCCGACGATGCTGCGCGCGTTCCTCGTGCGCCACGAGGATGGCTACGTGCCGATGCCCGGCGGCATGACGCGCGTTGCCGCCGACGACAACGGCGTCGATATCTCCATGCAACGCGGCGGGGCGTCGAAAGACACCTGGGTCGTGGTGCGCGAGCCGCAGAATTTCTCCATGGGACCGCGCGCGAGCGGCGGGCGCGAGCCATTGCGCCGCTCCTCGGGCGAATTGCAAAGCCGTGTCGCCGACAATCTGTTCTGGCTCGGCCGCTACGCCGAACGCCTGGACGATACCGCGCGCTTGATGCGCGCCTGCCTGATGCGCGCCCCTGCGGGCGGCGTGTCGGCGCGCGAAGTGGCGGAATTCCAAGCGCTCGCGCGTATGCTCGCCTCGCGCGGGTTGATCGAGCTTCGCTTCAGCGGCATGCCCGATGGGCGCGCGATGATGGAAGCGATCGCCAACGCCTGCGGGCCCGACCAGGGTATTTCGCATCTGTTCCAGGCGATCCAGCGCATCGCGCCGACGGTGCGCGACCGCCTGTCCGGCGATATGTGGAAAGTCGTCAACGATCTGCTGAAGGACGCGCGGCTGCGGCTGGAAAGCCGCACGGGCGATGTCGATTGGCTGTTCGAAGGCGTCGACCACGTCATCGGCGTGTGCGCGGCGTTCCACGGCATGGCGGCCGAGAACATGACGCGCGGCTCGGGCTGGCGCTTCCTCGATCTCGGACGGCGCATCGAACGCGCGGTCTACAGCACGGCGATGATCCGCGACGTGTTCGCGGCGGCGGGCAGCCAAGGCGGCGAACCGTGGCTGCGCCTGTTGCTCGAACTCGCCGACAGCTCGATCACCTATCGCACGCGCTATATGGCGGCGATCCAGCCCGCCCCGGTCGTCGATCTCGTGCTCTGCGACGAAACGAACCCGCGCTCGGTCGCGTTCCAATTGCGCGCGGTGGCCGAACATCTCGACGCGTTGCCCCAGCGCGCCAGCCGGCCCTTGTCGCTGCCCGAACAGAAGATCGCCCGCGGTGCGATCTCCGCGATCGAGTTGTTCGATGTCGAGCGCTTGGCGTCGATCATCGATCGCGACGCGGTCGCCTCGCTCGAGGAATTGACGGGCACCACGGCGACGCGGTTGTCGGATCTGTCCGAGGCGATCACGCGCGCCTATTTCAGCCATGTCACGACTTTGCGCGCGATCGGCTACGAAACCATGGCGGGGCCGGAGGGGCAGGCGTGATCTACGACGTTGTGCACCGGACGACCTATCGCTACGCCTCGGCGGTGGACGTGTCGTATCACACGCTGCGGCTCACCCCGCGCGAATTGCCCTATCAGCGCGTGTTGCGCAGCGCGGTGATCGCGACACCCGCACCCTTGCGCGTCGTCGATCGCGTCGACTGGTTCGGCAACAAGGTCAGCCATATCTCGCTGGAGGAGCCGCACGACGAGTTGGTCGTCGATGCGCGCTCGGTCGTCGATGTCGCCTATCCGCCGCCGCCCGATGCGGCGAAAACGCCGTCGTGGGAAAGCGTGCGCGACGCGCTCGACGGCGGCGGTTTGCCGGTCGAATGGGCGGTGTCGGAATTCACGCGCGAATCGCCGATGGCGTTGATCGACGACACGATCCGCCAATACGCAGCACCCTCCTTCCCGAAGGGGCGGCCGATCTTCGCTTGCGTGCTCGATTTGAATTCGCGCATCAAGCGCGACTTCGTGTTCGATCCGCGCGCGACGGGTGTCGCCACACCGGTCGAGCAGGTGATGCGCCTGCGCCGGGGCGTGTGCCAGGATTTCGCGCATGTGATGATCGCGTGCTTGCGTGCGGTGGGTCTCGCCGCGCGTTACGTCTCGGGCTATGTGCGCACCTATCCGCCGCCGGGCCAAAAGCGGCGCGTCGGCGCGGATGCCAGCCACGCTTGGGTTTCGGTGTGGGTGCCGGGGGCGGGCTGGGTCGATGTCGATCCGACCAACGATCTGGTCGTGAAGGATGAACATGTCGTGGTCGGCTGGGGTCGCGACTATTCCGATATCTCGCCGATCCGGGGCGTGATCTTGGGCGGTGGTGCTCACGAGCTCGACGTTTCGGTCGATCTCGCGCCGCGCGAAACGGTCGAAGAACCCGCTTAACCGCGCAGCTTCGCCATCGCTTTGAGATAATCGGCCTTGGCCTGATCCTCGTGGCGATGATGCCCTTCGCGCACGATCCAGTCGCCGCCGATCACCACGTCGCGCACCGGATTGGAATTCCCGGCGAACAGCCAGGAATCGATCAGATGTTCGCCGTCGCGGCCCGTCAGCGCCGCATGGTCGCGGTCGAGCACGACGAAATCGGCGCGCCAGAATTTTTCGAGGCGCCCGGTCTTGCGCCCGCCGGCTTGCGCGCCGCCGATCACGGCTTGGTCGAGCAGGAAGCCGCCGGTCGAGCCACCGGTCGCGCGCGACACGACATTGCGCTGGCCGCGCGTCAAACGCAGCCCGTATTCCAGCCACCGCAATTCTTCGACCGGGCTGGTGCAGACATTCGAATCCGTGCCCACGCCGATGCGCCCGCCTTGGGCGAAGAATTCGGGCAGCGGGAAAATCCCGTCGCCGAGATTGGCTTCGGTCGTCGGGCAAATTCCGGCGATGGCGCCGCTCTTGGCGATCAACGTCACTTCGCCCGGCGTGGCATGCGTCGCGTGGACCAAGCACCAGCTCTCGTCCACGGCGGCGTTGGCATAAAGCCAATCGATCGGCGTCGTGCCCGACCACGCCTTGCAATCGGCGACTTCCTTGGGCTGTTCCGAGATATGGATATGGATCGGTGCGGCCTTGTCGAATTTGCGCGCGAGTTCGACCGCGCGCGCCAAATCCGCCGGCGGCACGGCGCGCAGCGAATGCGGCGCAATGCCCACGCGCACATTCGGGTCGTTGCGGTGCCGGCGCGCGAGGCGCTCGTAAAGATCGTTGAAGACGTCCTCGGGAATCGTGAAGCGCTTCTGGCCTTCGGTCGGCGGCTTGGCGCCGAAACCGCTGGTCCGATAGACGACCGGCAAAATCGTGATCCCGATCCCGGCCGCCGAGGCCGACGCGATCAGGCGATCGGACATTTCGGTCACGGTCTCGTAAGGCTGGCCCTTGGGATCGGCGTGGACGTAGTGGAATTCGGCGATCGAGGTGAAGCCGTGCTTGGCGAGCTCGACATAAAGCTGGGTCGCGACCGCTTCGAGTTCGCGAGGCCCGAGCTTGGCGAGGAAGGCGTACATCACCTCGCGCCACGACCAGAAATCGTCCTCGCCCGGCCGCGCCGTTTCGCCCAAACCCGCCATCGCGCGCTGGAAGGCGTGCGAATGCAGATCGCCCATCCCGCCGACGACCGCACCGTTCAGCAATTCGGCATCGCCGCGTTTCATGCCCGCCTGAACATTCGTCAAATATCCGGCGGCATCGACGTCGAACAACACGTCGTCGGCCCAGCCTTGGGGCAAGCGGGCGCGGGGGGCGAAAAATGTCGGCATGGAGGGCGATCCTGGGGCTATTCTTGGCGCCGTTTATAGGAGCATAAACGCGGCATGGCGACACTTTACGAAAACGCGGATTTCGCGACGCTAGCGGGCCCCGATTACGGCGCTATTTCCGATGGCGCGATGCTGGTCGATAAGGGCCGCATCGCCTGGATCGGCAAGCGCGACGACGCCCCGGACGCCGATTCGCGAATCGATCTGGGCGGGGGCTGGGTGCTGCCGGGCTTCGTCGATTGCCATACGCATCTGGTGTTCGGCGGCGATCGTGCGGACGAGTTCGAAAAGCGCCTCAATGGCGTGTCGTACGAGGAGATCGCGCGCGCGGGCGGCGGCATCCGCTCGACGGTCGCCAAGACCCGCGCCGCCAGCTTCGACGAATTGTTCGAAAGTGCCGCGCGCCGCCTCGACTACATGGCCGATCGCGGTGTCACGACCGTCGAAATTAAATCGGGCTACGGCCTCGATCTCGAAAACGAGATGAAGCAGCTCGCCGTGGCGCGAGCACTCGGCGAACGTTTGGGCGTACGGGTGCGCACGACGTTTTTGGGCCTGCACGCCGTACCCCCCGAATATGCCGGCCGCCAAGCCGAGTACGCGAAGCTGGTCGTGGGAATGATTCCGGAAATCGCGCGCTCGGGTTTGGCCGACGCGGTCGACGCCTTCGCGGAATCGATCGGCTTCACCAACGACGAAACCCGCGCCGTGTTCGACGCCGCTAAGGCGCACGGTCTGCCGGTGAAGCTGCATGCCGAACAGCTCACCAACCAGCATGGCGCCGCGCTGGTCGCGTCCTATGCCGGGTTGTCGGCCGATCATCTCGAACATCTCGACGAAGCCGGGATTGCCACCATGGCGATGGCGGGCACTGTCGCCGTGCTTCTGCCCGCCGCTTATTACTTCCTGCGCGACACCAAGCTGCCGCCGATCGACGCGATCCGCAAAGGCGGGGTGAAGATGGCGCTCGCCAGCGATTGCAATCCTGGCACCGCGCCCGCTTTCGATCCGCGCGTGGTGCTGAATATGGGCTGCACCGTGTTCCGCATGACGCCGGAGGAGGCGATCGCCGGCTATACGCGCGAGGGTGCCCGCGCGCTCGGTCTGCAAAACGAATGCGGCACGCTGGAAGCGGGCAAGGCCGCGGATTTCTGCGTGTGGGATATCGAACGCCCGGCCGATCTGGTCTATTGGATCGGCGGGCCCGGTCCGCAACGCGTGTTCAGGAACGGCGAAGAATGAGCGAGATTTTCAATTTCACGCCGGGCAATTCGCCCGTGCTGGTCAGCGTGCCCCATGCCGGCACGCATATTCCCGAAGCCCTCGCCAAGCGCATGACCGACCACGCGCTGACGCTGCCCGACACCGATTGGCATGTCGAAAAGCTGTATGCCGCCGCCCCTTCGCTGGGCGCGGGGCTGATCGTCGCACGTCAGTCGCGTTACGTGATCGATCTCAATCGCGATCCGACCGGCACGCCGCTTTATCCGGGGGCCGACAATACCGAATTGTGCCCGCTCAGCTCCTTCGGCAAAGCACCGGTCTACAAGCCGGGCCAGGAACCCGACGCGGCCGAGATCCAGCAGCGCGTCGCGCGCGATTGGATGCCCTATCACGACGCGCTGGAAAACGAGCTTGCGCGGCTCAAAGCCAAATTCGGCTACGCGATTTTGTGGGACGGGCATTCGATCCCGTCGCTGGTGCCGCGCTTCTTCGAAGGCCGCTTGCCCGATCTCAATCTCGGCACCGCGTCGGGCGCTTCGGCCGATGCGGGATTGACCGAGGCCGCGCGTAGCGCTCTCGATGGGCCGGGCATGAGCCTCGTGCTCAACGGGCGATTCAAGGGCGGTTACATCACCCGCCGCCACGGCCGCCCGACCGAAGGGTTCCATGCGCTGCAACTCGAAAAGGCGCAGATCGCCTATATGGACGAAGATCCGCCTTATCGCTGGGAAACTTCGCGCGGGGCCGCGATGATCGAGCGCGTGGGCCGCACGCTGAAGGCGATGCTCGCCTGGAAGCCCCGTTAAGCGCCGGGGAGTCTTGTGCCGGCCTCGCCCTTCGACAGGCTCAGGGTGAGGCCTACTTTTTAAACCTCATGGTGAGCCTGTCGAACCATGAGGTGCGGCTTGTTTAGCGGCAGCGCGAGGCGGGGAAACGCACCGTCGCGGTCGTGCCGCGATTGGGCGCGCTGTCGATCGATAGCGTGCCGCCGTGCAGCTCCACGAGCTTGCGGCTGAGCGGCAGGCCGAGGCCGGTGCCTTCGAAGCGTCGCGCCAGCACGCTGTCGATCTGGCCGAACGGTTCCAGCGCGCGCGGAATATCCTGCGGGCGCATGCCGATGCCGGTATCGACGATGGCGACGGCGACGCAGCCATCGATCTCCATTTTCGCGACGATGCGCACGCGCCCGCCGGGCGGGGTGAACTTCACGGCGTTCGACAGCAGGTTCAACACGATCTGGCGCACGCGTTGTTCGTCGGCGGTCAGCAGCGGCACGTCCGGCGCCACGTCGACCGTGACGCGCACTTGGGCGGCTTGCGCGCGCGGATCGATCAATCGCGCGCAGGACGCCAGCGTGCCGTTGAGGTCGATCTGCATCTCGCGCAGTTCGACTTTGCCGGCTTCCGCCTTCGAAATGTCGAGGATGTCGTTGATGACCTGCAACAGATGCGTGCCCGAGGAGTGGATATCCTTGGCGTAGTCGACGTAACGCTGTTCGCCGATCGGGCCGAAAAGCTGATTGTGGATGATTTCCGAAAAGCCGATCACGGCGTTGAGCGGCGTGCGCAATTCGTGGCTCATATTGGCCAGGAACTCCGACTTCGTCCGGCTGGCGATCTCGGCGATTTCCTTGGCGTCGCGCAGCGCGTCCTCGGCGTGTTTGCGCTCGGTCAAATCGGTGAACAGCGTGACCCAGCCGCCGCCGGGCAAGGCGGTGCGCCTTGTGACGATATAGCGCCCGTTCGGCCGCCAGCCTTCGTCCGAATAAGGTTCGGTGCGCGTCACGCGCGCGACGCGGCGCGCGATCTCCGCGTCCTCGTCGGCGATCGGGCCGAAATCGCCCCGCCTAATCTGGAAGCGGATCGAATCGTCGAAGGTGAGTCCCACGCGCATGCCTTCGGGGGGCGCGTCGAGCAATTGGCGCGCGCGGTCGTTCCAGGCGATCAGCACGCGGTTGTGATCGTAGACGACGATGCCTTCGTCGATCGATTCGAAGGTACTGGCCAGGATCTGCGCCTGGCGGTCGATTTCGGTCTGGCGCGCGCGGGCTTGCGTCACGTCGTTCAGCGTGATGGCGAAGCCGCCGTCGGGCAGGCGCTGATCGCGGATCTGCAACACGCGTCCGCCGCCGATGCGCGTTTCGAAAATCTTGTCGCCGGGCATGTGATGTTCGGCGAGGCGCGCTTCGAGCCAGGCGTTGCGCGGCAAGCCGCCAAGATACGCGACGCCGTTGTCGATCTGCGCTTCCAATACGTCGCGGAACGTGGCGCCCACGCCGATATGCGCGGGCAAATCGATCAAGTGGCGATAGGCGGCGTTATGCAGGATCAGCCGGTCGTCGGGATCGTAGATGCCCACCCCGGTCGACAAACCGTCGATCGCGCGCAGCAGCCGCTCCTCGTCCTCGCGCCGGTTCCAGTCGCGGGCGAGGGCGGTCCCTTGCGCCTCGGCCTCCGTCACGTCGTGAAACATGACGATCTGCCCGCCATCGGGCAGCGGGCGCCCGGCGACTTCGATCGTGCGGCCGTGATGGAAGCGGCGGCGATAGGTGAAGCCGTTACGCGCTTCCATCAGCATCATACGTTCGGCGATCGCGCGCGCGCGCAGCCGCGGGTCCGGCTCCGACAATTCGGCGAGCTTCGCGATGGCGCTGGCGATCGTGTCGCCCGGCTTGGTGAAGCCGTCGGGCAGGCCCAACATCCGGTGGAAGGCGGTGTTGACCACGACGATTTTCAAATCGTCGTCGAGGATCAACAAAGCGGCGGGTAGCGCGTCGAGGATCTTGTCCATCGCTCGACCGCTCCCCCGATCGGTCAGTAGCGGACCAAAGATTCGAACGCGACGGGCAGGCGCTTGCGCCCTTCGAGGAACGTGAGCTCGATCAGGCAGGCCGCGCCGCGCACATCGGCCCCCGTTTTTTGCAGCAACGAGATCGCCGCCGCAAGCGTGCCGCCGGTCGCCAACACGTCGTCCAATACGACGACGCGCGTTCCCTTCGGCACCGCGTTTTCCTGTACCTCGATCGTGTCCTCGCCGTATTCCAGCGCGTAGGTATGGGGCACGGTCGGTCCCGGCAGCTTGCCGCGCTTGCGGACCATCAGGAAGCCGATCCCCAGGCGCAGCGCCAGCGGGGCCGTCACCAGAAAGCCGCGGCTTTCGATCCCGGCCAGCAATTGCGGCTTATGGGGCGCCACCACATCGGCCAAGCGGTCGATCGTCGCCTTCCAGGCGCCCGCGTCGGCCAACAGCGGGGAAATGTCGCGGAACAGGATGCCGGGCTTGGGGAAGTCGGGCACGTCGCGGATATGGGCTTTCAGATCCATGCGGGAAGTTCTCGTTGCGAGGTTGAATAAGCCAAATACGGGGCAAAAGCCGGGCCGTCCACCGCAAAATCGCCGATACGTTGTCCCACGGACCTTGCTAATCTGGCGCCAACAAATAGGACGGGGGCTCCATGGCAGAGGCGGTTCCGGCTTCGGCGCGCGCGGTTATCGTGGGCGGCGGCATTGCCGGTTGTTCGGTTGCGTATCATTTGGCGAAGCTCGGCTGGAAGGACATCGTCCTGGTCGAGCGCGCCCGCCTCACCGCCGGGACGACGTGGCATGCCGCGGGGCTGGTCGGCGCGATGCGCCCCAACCGCGCCCTGACGGCGATGAGCAAATACGGCATCGACCTTTATTCGAAGCTGGAAGCCGAAACCGGCCAGGCGACCGGCTGGAAGAACTGCGGATCGGTCAACGTGGCGCGCACGCCCGAACGCGTCGTCGCGTTCAAACGCCAAGTGGCGCTCGCCAAGGGCTTCGGCGTCGATATCCAGGAAATCAGCCCGGACGAAGCCGGCAAATTGTGGCCGTTGATGCGCACCGACGATTTGCAAGGGGCGATCTGGCTGCCGGGCGACGGCAAGGCCAACCCCGCCGATCTGTGCATGGCGCTGGCCAAGGGGGCCCGCCAAATGGGCGCCAAGCTGTTCGAAGGTGTCGCGGTCACCGGCTTCGAGCGCGCGAACGGTTCGATCGTCGCCGTGCAGACCGATCAGGGCCGGATCGCGGCCGACGTCGTCGTGCTCGCGTGCGGGCAATGGACGCGCCAAGTCGGCGAGCAACTCGGCGTCGCGGTGCCGCTGCATTCGGCCGAGCATTTCTACATCGTCACCAAGAAGATCGCCGGCGTGACGCCCGATCTGCCGGTGATGCGCGATCCCGACGGCTACATCTATTACAAGGAAGAAGTCGGCGGTTTGGTGATGGGCGGGTTCGAGCCGGTCGCCAAGCCTTGGGGCATGGACGGCGTGCCCGAGGATTTCGCGTTCCAACTTCTGCCCGAGGATTGGGACCAGTTCCAAATCCTGATGGAGAACGCGCTCCACCGCACGCCGTGCCTGGAAACCGCCGAAGTCCGCCAATTGCTGAACGGGCCCGAGAGCTTCACGCCCGACGGCAATTTCATCCTGGGTGAAGCGCCGGGCCTTCGCGGGCTTTATGTCTGCGCCGGGTTCAACTCGGCGGGTATCGCCAATGCCGGCGGGGCGGGGCGCCTGACCGCCGAATGGATCGCGGGCGGCGAAGCGCCGATGGATTTGGCCGACGTCGATATCCGCCGCTTCGCCGATTTCCAGGCCAATGGCCGCTTCTTGCGCGAGCGCACGGTCGAAAGCCTGGGCTTGCATTACGTGATGCGCTGGCCGCGCATGGAATTGGAAAGTGCGCGGCCGCTGCGCCGTTCGCCGCTTTACGATCGCCTCGCCGCCAATGGTGCACGCTTCGGATCGAAGATGGGCTGGGAACGCGCCAACTATTTCGCGCCCATTGATGCGAAGATCCCTTACGCCTGGACGCCCAACTGGCTGCCCTATACGCGCAAGGAACAGGAAGCGGCGCGCAATGGCGTGGGCATCATCGATCAAGCGAGCTTCGCCAAGATCCTGGTCCAAGGCCGCGATGCGGCCGCGTATCTGCAACGCATCTGCGCCAACGATATCGACGTCGCCCCCGGCCGCTCGGTCTATACGGCGCTGCTGAACGAGCGCGGCGGCTTCGAAAGCGACGTGACGATCGCAAGGCTCGCGGAGGACAAGTTCCTCTATATCACCGGCTCGGCGCAGCTCACCCGCGATCTCGATTGGCTCGGCCGCCAGATCGGCGATCAATTCGTGACGCTGACCGACGCGACGGTGACCTGGACCACGCTATCGCTGATCGGGCCGGGGGCGGAAGCCGCGTTGGCGAAGATCAGCCCGCGTTTGCCCAAGCTCGCGAACGGCGAGATGCGGATGATCGATGTGGGCCTCGCGCGCGTGCTGGCGACCCCGATGAGCTATGTCGGCGCACCCGGCGTGGAAATGCTCGTCCCCACCGAATACGCCGCCGGCGTCTATGACGAACTCAAAGCCGCGACGCCCGCGATCGCCGATATCGGCTATTACGCGCTCGACGCCATGCGCATCGAAGCGGGGCGGCGCGCCTTCGGGCCCGAATTGGGACCGGACGAAACGCCGGTCGAAGCGGGCTTGCTGCACGCCGTCGCCTTCGACAAGCCGGGCGGATTCCTGGGCCGCGAAGCGCTGCTCGCCAAGCGCGAAGCGGGTGTGGCCAAGCGCCTGTGCCTCTTCGCGCTGGACGACGCCGGCGATTGGTGCTGGGGCGGCGAAGGCATTCTCGCGAACGGGCGCCCGGCGGGCGAAATCTCCTCGGCCGGGTGGAGCACGGTGCTGGGCCGCTGTGTGGCGATGGGCTATGTGCGCGCAGCGGAGAATTTCGATCGCGCCGCGATGCTGTCGTGGAGCTACGACATCGACATCGCGGGCAAGATCGTCAAAGCGCGCGCCTTGCCGCGCGCGCCCTATCCGCCGAAATAAGCCGCAAACGAAAAAGGCGGGTGCCGAAGCACCCGCCTTCGATCTTCGCGCGTCGCGTCCGCTTCAGCGGACGTAGAGATGGACTTCGTTCGCCTGCGCCTGGTTCGACGTGGTCGACGACAGCGTCACGCGCTGGGCGGGCAGGCCCATATCGGCGAGGCTGCGCATCACCGTTTCGGCCTGACGGCGCGCGGTGGAGGCGGCAAGTGCGGCTTGGCTTTGACCGCCGCGCGACGGGGCGACGGCGACGAGGTCGAAATTCGCGGCGGGGCTGCGTTCCAGCGCGCGGCTGACGGCGGTGTACAGCGCTTGCTCGTAAGCTGGGTTGGCGCGATCGAAGCGGATCACCATCAACGGGCGGCGGCCGGCGGCGGCTTGCGCGGGGTTGCCGGCTTGGGGCGACGCGCCGGGCGCCACGCCCAGGATCGCCGGGCTGCCGTCGGGCGGCGTCACGTTGGTGAAGGCGCGGTTGTTGAGGCCGGTGCCGAACAATTCGCCGTTGCGGATGGCGAGCGACAGCGCGGTCAGGTTCGAACGCTCGCGGCCGATATAGGTCGACTGGCGGCCGATATCCTCGTTGAGCTCGTTCAGCAGACGGTCGATCGACACGACGGTGCGGTTCACTTCGTCTTCGACCGTCGCGAGCTGGCGATGATCGTCCTCGACGGCACCCGACAGCGAATACGCCGCACGGGTCGAATCGAGCAGGAAGGCGGCCATCGCCGCGTCGGCGGAAACCTGGCTCGACATCTGCGACATGCGGCCGATTTCGGCCGACATGCGGTCGAGCTCGGCGGCGGCGGTGTTCCACTGGCTTTGCAGGATGGGGTTGCCCGGCGTCGTGCCGACCTGCAGGCGCGCGTTGATGCCCGCGACGGTCGAGAAATAACGCTGCGAGGTGGAGATTGCGTCGCCGCGCATCTGCTGGATCGCGGCGGCGCGCTGCTGCACGGCACCCTGGAGATTCTGGACCTCGCCGCGCAATTGCTGCGCGCGCTGGCCGACGGCGGTGGCTTGGCCCTGCGGCAGGCGGCCGGTATCCGGCGTCGCCGCGACGGCGGCCGCACTGGTCGTGGTCATCGCGCGCTGCTCGGCGGCCGAGGGCGGAATTTCCTGGCGCACGATCGGGCCATCGCTCGACCGCGCGGGTTCGGACCCGCCCATCGAGGGCCACAGCGCCTCGGTCATGTAGTTGCAGCCGCTGAGCCCCAAGGCGAGCGTGCCCACGGCAAGAAGGCGGGCACCGCGGCGACGCGTGGAGGTGGCGAGGGGCAGGCGCATAACGGTCATGGCCGATATAATCGTTAGTTAGATGCGATCCGCCACGCGTTGAAAGCGCCACGGAACCAGTTAAGCCTCCACGGCGCCTTGCGAACGCGATGCCATCGGATGATGACTGCCTCGCAAGCAAACGCCGTCTCGCGGATTCTTAGGACCGGACATCCCAAGTCACCGGCGGGGGATCGTAACCAAGCGTCAAGACGCGCACAAGTTTGAATTTATAACGGTTTTCCACAGGCTTGGCCGCGTTTCGGGCGTGTTTTTGACGATGGCCGCCGGACCGTCGTTTAGCGCTTGCGGTAGGGGGGCGAATCACCTAGTGTCCCGGCCCGTTTCCCAGGGGATACCCCGGTGGAACGACAGCGCGGCCGTAGCTCAACTGGATAGAGCATCTGACTACGGATCAGAAGGTTAGGGGTTCGAATCCCTTCGGCCGCGCCATTATTTCTCAGTAATTTAAGCAATTTCCCGGGCCATTTGAGAAAGCCTACTTCTCTAGTCGTGCACCGTTTGTGCACCGCTTGGGAACGGCTGACGTTCCGATAACGCCTGATACCCTGGTTTGACCGCTGCAGCATCTTGCGGCGGTGCCTTGGAACCAGCGATGCCCGATCGGTTTTTGCAGCCCACCGAGTTGGCAAAGGAACTGAAAATTCCTTTGAGCAATCTTGCCAAATGGCGCCTCAACGGCGGCGGCCCTGTCTTTATAAAACTGGGTAAGAATGTTCGGTACGAGCGTGCTGATGTTGAGCATTGGCTTGAGATGCAAAAACGCCGTACGACTTCGGATGCGGCATAGTTTTGTCAAGGTCTGCTGAAACACGAACGCTTCTAATTCGGCCTCAAGCAAAGCCTCCGGAGCAGAACCACGCTGAGTCGGCAAGAGCTTCGTAGCTGGCGCTGCGCCAAGAGTTTTTATGGGCGGCCGCTCGACTTTTGGCCTGACTACGTAAGTGTTCGCTGATGGCCTGTGGCGTATTGAGCTTGGCCATTTCCAGAAGTCCAAACTTGATGTCGTTTAGCTCGACCGCCGCATGTGAAGCGTATAGCTCGCCCAACTTGTAGGTCTGGAAATGCCACGAGATTCGCTGTGACTTTAGGGCGTCCCAATGGGCCGGGGGCTCTGGACGGAAGACCAATGCGGCCGGATTGGTCTCTTGGACCGTCGCAAATAGCCATCGTGCATCATCCGCGTCTTCGAAATACGGATGGAAAGTCTGTTCACCTTGATTTCCCGCCACAGTCGCCAGCTTCGTCTTGTTGCACTCGCTGCATGCCGGAACGAGATTTACCGGCGTGACTGTCAGTGCCGGGTGGGCCGACTGAGGAAGATGGTGGTCGAGCTGCGAAACCGTTCGCTGTGAACATAAAGGGCAGATACCGTTCTCTGGAGCAGACTTTATCGCGCCATAAAGCTCTCGTGTGCGGGCGCTTGTCACGAACGTCCTATTGTAGACGCGATTCATCTCGGCGGTTGTCACGATCCCATCGATGCCATTGGTGCTCGGTATGAGGTGAAGAGTTGAGGCATCTCCGTGGGCTACGTAGGCGCCCTCCGCCGCGACGACCGTCGGCATCACTTGCGCAAGTCGCGCGGTCAGATTGGCGTCTTGTATGCTTTGCGCGCACTGGGTGAGGGCATGCTGTGCAGAGATTTGCGGGCGCGGCAAACGGCGCATTAGCCTTGATCCCGCTCTGCGATTAGGGCTTGGACGATGGCGCGTGCCTCCATACCAAGCTGCCCGTTGAAGTCATGCAATATGCGTTCGTAGGTTAGCCTCTCGTCTACGGCTCGTCTGAGCAATTGATGGAAACCCGCGCGCGTCACTTCGAGGCCGAACACTTCGCGTGTCAGCAATCCGACATTTTCGCCGAAAGTTTCCAGCGTCGGTCGTTCTGCGACCGACACGCCGCGGCTGCGCCGAAGTTTCCACGCACAAGACTGCGGCACCTCTTGAAGCACCACCGGTGAATGCGACGCGATGATCGCGACACCGTTTCGCTTCACCAGGAGGTCGGACAGACAGCGAATGAAGGCGGAGAGTAGCGGCGGATGAAGGTGACCTTCTGGCTCGTCCAATAGCACCAATGTTCGTTCATCGACCAATTCTACGAGCCGAGTGACGGTAAGAAGAATGATCGCGTGCCCCGAACTCAGTCGCTCGAACCAAGCCTGCGTTCGCTCGTCCCAGTTTGGTCCTGACTCTTCGTCCAGTAAGGCGGAGACATCCGCTTCGGCAAACAAATCGTCCGATTCTAACGTCTGGACTGCTTCGCGCCAGCGATTGGCCTTTAGGCCGTTCCGGCATCGCGACAGGCTTTTTCGAAAGTCGATAGCCAACTCGGTCGGAGACTTCATGGTGAACTGGGTCTGTCCACCCGCCGTGATTTTGTGGCGGAGCCCTACCTGAGTGGAGCCCATACTGTCGGTGGAGAGCGGATCGAGATCGTAACTATCAAACGCGCTGAATGAGATCAGCACAAGGCCTGCAAACGACCACACATCGTCGTTCAATTCGCTGAGAAGCTCGATCTTTCCAGCCGGGACATCTTCCACACCTTGACGGCCCAATAGTGCTTCGGTCATGCCCCGTAAGCAGCGCGACTTCCCGACCCCATTTCGTCCGATGAGCACGTGCACATTCGTCGGCGGAACGGACTCGGGTCGAACGTCGAAATCCAATATGGCTGGAGGAGCATCATTCGCGCTTGGTAGTGTGTACCGAAAATGGAACCTTGTGAGAGTTGCATCACCGCGAGTGATACGGTTAAGGCGACCACGAACGGTTGCCGCTCTGATGTCGCGCAACAACGATTCGCCCATGACATCTTCGTTGAGACGCGCTTCGAAGAGCGCCAAATCGGATGCAACATCCCGAAGCCCGCGAAGCACTCTTTCCCGTAGTTCCGGGGATAGAGCATTGAGTGAGGCGTAGTAATCTTCACCTTGACCGAGCGAAAAGAAGCGGTCGTCCAGAGCATCAAATTCGTCGGGGATTTCCGGTGCCCGTTGACCTGGTTCGACTACTGACCTGCCCGAGTTTTTGAACCAAGCCGAATGAGAGATTACTGCATCGCGGCGACCGGTTCGAGTGGCTGGATCTGACCAACAGTCACCGGCGCCGGCGGTCGATACCCAAGCGATGAGTGCGG
>JAYRYC010000010.1:7500-88899 GCA_041917215.1 Tagaea sp. | reverse complement strand
ACTGATTGTTAAGGCTAAGATCGAGCAGCCGCCGCCGCAGTTCATCGATAGCCAGAATCGTACGGGATGGAGCCGCGTCATCGCGCGATCCGCTCTCACCTTGCGGCCGCGAAGCGCCGGCGGCCCTGCCATTTCCGTTGCTCATTCCTCTGAACCCCGACTCAGCGCGGGACACGCGCCCGTTTCTTTAGAAGATATTGTGCAGCCGGAGGAATTATTACCAGCGTGAATCGGCATCGAACTTTGGCCCCTGTTCGGCTCGGATCGTTGGCTTCAAGGTATTGAATCGGTTATTTTTCATGCGTCTACTGGGGTCAATCGGACGCCGATCAAGGCATCGCCTGTTCTATGGGCCGGGCGTGCAACGTCTGGGACATCGCGGCGATGGAAAGCTTTTTCTCGTTACTCAAGGCCGAGCGGATCGAGCGCAAGGTCTACCGGACGCGCGACGACGCGAGGGCCGACGTGTTCGATTATATCGAGCGCTTATACAATCCGCGCTTGCGCCACTCGACGATTGGCTACGAGAGTCCGATGGCGTGCGAGGCCAAGATGCGATTAGCTTAACCGCGTGTCTACCAAACCCGGGGCAGGCCAAGGCCAAATTCTCGATCAATCGTAGCTCCCCCGACCACCACAACAAGAATCCATTCTTTGCAAGTCCCTTCCTGTTACCTCGAATTGTGCTTGAAGAAAAATCCAGTTATTTTATTTGACAAATAAGGCGTGTGATTTTGTTCGCTTAGGAATTGCAATCGGGTTGTAAATCGGAGGTATGGTCCATGGTAGTAAACTACGGAGCGCTGAAGCCCGGCCTTACGGTTGATACCGTTACCGATCCGCAGAAGTTGTTCCACGCTTTGCCGGCCAAGGCGAAGAAGTACGCCTATCTCCGCGATGTACAGGGAGAAGTGCTCACGCGTTGGTTCGCGGTGAAAGATATGCGCGACGTTGTGATAAAGATGAATACGGGCGGCGGGAAAACTGTCGTTGGGCTCTTGCTACTCAAATCGTGCATCAATGGTGGCGCAGGACCTGCGGTATATCTCGCCCCAGACCACTATTTATGCTCTCAAGTGAGCGCCGAAGCGGCCGAGTTAGGTCTCGCGACCACTGATGATCCACGTTCAATTGAGTTTCGCACAGGTAAGGCAATTTTGGTCATACCGATCCACACGCTCGTAAATGGAAAATCAAAATTTGGTGTTGGACACGAAATTGAGATCGAGATTGGCAGCCTCGTAGTTGACGATGCGCACGCTTGCTTAGCTCAGGCTGAAGAGCAATTCACTTTGTCGCTGCCGCGCTCTCACCCCGCATATGGAAAGCTACTTAATATTTTCCGCGATGACATACGGAGGCAGTCGCCAGTTGCTGCGGCAGAGATTGAGCGCGGCGACCCTCGCGGGATTCTGCCGGTGCCCTACTGGATTTGGATGGACAAGCAAGATCGGGTGATCAGTGTTCTGTTGGAGCACCAAAATGATCCTGAGCTAAGGTTCGTCTGGCCACTGCTGAAAAATGATCTTCTCTTGTGTCGAAGTTTCTTCACGTCACAAAAAATTGAAATTTCGCTTCGGTGTTTGCCCATAGACACCATTCCGAGTTTCACCAACGCTCGTCGGCGCGTTTACATGACTGCGACCCTTGCAGATGACGCCGTTTTGGTCACTGACTTTGGAGCCGATCCTTCAGCAGTGGCGAAGCCTATCTCACCAAAAACCGCTTCCGACCTCGGGGAGCGAATGATTCTAGTTCCGCAGGAGATCAACCCCAAGGTCACGGATGAAGAGCTCAAGGCTTTCGTTGCTCAATACAAATCGAAGCACAACGTAGTGGTTATAGTTCCATCTTTACAAAGAGCTGCCTTTTGGGGGGACGTCGCAACGCCGGAACTCACACTGACGAGTCAGAATATTCACGCGGGTATTGAGGTATTGCGGAAAAGCTCCGGGAACTTAGCCGTCCTCGTCAACAAATACGATGGCGTAGATCTTCCTGGCGATTCGTGCCGTGTGTTAGTTGTCGACGGTGTTCCCGACGCTAGGAGACTAATTGATCGGCATGAACAGGCAGCGCTTCGGTCGAGCGATCGATTGACTACTCGGCAAGTCCAACGAATAGAACAGGGGATGGGGCGCGGGATCCGTTCAAACGACGACTACTGCGTTGTCATTTTGATGGGCGCGCGCTTACTCAGCACATTGTATGCAGCAGGTGCTAGCAAGCATTTTTCCGCCGCAACGGCCGCTCAATTAGCTTTATCCAAGCAGCTTTCCGATCAGATCGAAAAAAAGGGACTTTCGGAGCTACACGAACCCATCGGAGATATTCTTGCGCGCAATCCCGGATGGGTAACAGCAGCAAAAAATGCACTGATCGAAATTTCAAATCCCTCGGAGGTTACAGTTGATCCTATTGCCGTTGCGCAGCGTCAATCGTTCGAGGCCGCGCGGCAGAAACAATACGAAACTTCGGAGTCTGTACTTCGATCTGTCGAGGCAACTATAGAAAGCCGCTTAGTACAGGGATGGCTTCTCGAACAGATTGCGACTGTGCTGCACCCATTGGATAAGGTGCGAAGCCAACAAGTTTTGGCTGCCGCTAATGAGCGCAACAGCGTTGTTACACGACCGCTGTCAGGTATTGCATACAAGAAGCTTGATGCGGGCGCTCTGGATCAGGCGCAGCAAGCCCAAAAGTTTCTCACGGCAACATATCCCAGAGGCGGCAACACTATTATTTTGGGGATGAATGGTGTTTTGGAAAATCTATCATTCGGCCCTGATGGAGCCGAAAAGTTCGAGCAAGCGCTCGCGGACTTAGGGCACCACTTGGGATTTCGCTCGCAGAGATTGGAGAAAGATGGAATTTGGAATTTGGATGTCCTTTGGGGTATCGGCAACTTGGAGTTTGCACTGCTGCCATGCAAGAGCGAGGCAACTTCGCCTACGATTTCTAAGCACTACACCGACGAAGTAAGTGGCGCGGTAAATTGGTTCAAGGGGGCTTATGACTCAACTTGCAACGCAACGCCAGTCATCGTCCACCCTTCTAGCGTCCTAGACAAACTTGCTGCCCCACCGGTGGGTATGAAGTGCATGGGTGTGCCTGAGCTAGATGCCCTTCGCAAAGCCTGCGAAAGTTTCGCTTCGGGTATTAAGGATCGGCTAAATGATGTGATTCATATCAAATCAGCACTCTCAGTAAACGGACTCCTAGGGACACAAATACTCAAGCGATTCGCAATTGTGCCAAAGAAAATGTCATGACGTAGTAGCTGCGATCTTACTTGTTCCCGTCAGCGCGTTTACGACAGTTTTTGCCCGCCCCGGGTTTGGTGGACACCTTTTTCGGCGTCCACCAAATCCGGGTTAACCCAAACTAATTACTTCTTCGCGAACGATGTGGAATGCATACGCGGCTAGTATAATCGGCGATGGGGTACCGCTCGGCATTCCGTGGATACGCCAATAGTACAATACCGGCTTTCGACTATCCGCGTGCTTGAGCCGAGCCTGAGCAGTGACAGTCAATCAGCATCGGCGCCATCATGAGAATGCGATGGCCGTTGTCAGCGCATCACTGCGTGAGAAATGTAGAACATTCTGCTTCCTGGCCCTCGGGCACGGTGGGACTTGCGGTGGGAGATCGTGCCGCAAATGGTCACTATCTGGCCTATTCCGCCAAGCCAATATCTCTCAAAATCAATCTCTTAGGCCATGGCCCGATTTTTCGGGAGCTAGGGGCCGGAGGTTCGAATCCTCTCGCTCCGACCAGCGGATTTCCCGAAAGATCGAGACGCGATCACGCGGGCGGCGGTGCCGCCGCCCCCGCGTTCGCATGCATCGCCGCCGCCATCGCCATGCGGGCGAGGGCGGGCAGGGATTTCACGCCCAGTTTCTTCATGATCGCGGCGCGGTGGCCTTCGACCGTGCGGCGGCTGATGCCCAGATCGGCCGCGATGTTCTTGCTGGGATGGCCCGCGAGCACGAGATCGAGAATCTCGCGCTGCCGCTTGCTGAGACCGTCGAGGCGGCGCGCGGAATCTTCCGCATCGGGCATGTCGGCGGGCAAAGTGATTTCGATCGGCTGCGGTTCCTCCGCATCGATCGTGTCGTCGAGGGTGTCGGCATCTTGCGCGCCCAAACGCCCGGCGAGCGTGTCGAGCTTGCGATCGAGGCGCGCCAGAATCTCGCGCGCCCGCGCGGAATCGTCGATGCGGGCGAGCATGTCGCGCATCGGCGTCAGGTGGCGCGCGAATCGGCGCAGCGCGTCGCCCGCCTCCGAAAGATCCTGCGCTTGGCGCTTGCGTTCGCCGATGTCGATGAAGGTCACGACCACGCCGTCGATCGCGCCGTTCTCGGCGCGATAGGGCATCGCACGGCGCGCGAACCAGGCGCCGCACGCGGTTTGGATTTCGCGCTCGACGGGCGCTCCGTCGCGCAACACGTCGCGCGAATCGTCCCGCAGATCGCCATCGGCGGCGAGCGACGGCATTTCGGCCGCCGGCTTGCCCACATCGCCCAGCAACAGGCCGAACAACACGCTCGCCGCCGGCGTGAACACGCGGATCTTCAGCGTGCGATCCAGGAACAGGGCGGGCACGTCCAGGCTGAACAGCACATTGCGCAGATCTCGCGACAAAGCGCGCTGGCGCATCAAATCCTCGCGCAGCTTTTCGTTCGCGGCGATCAATTCGGCGCGCGATGTGCCGTCGCGTTCGCGGCCGGGCTTGCCGATCCGCAATTGCGTGCGCGGCTCGCCCAGCAGAATCGCGGGCAGAGAAGGAGTGCCCCGGCGGGCGACGGCGAAATGATTGGCGTTCTTATGCATGCGAAATCGCTCCTCGGTTTTGCCGGCGAAGGGGGTTCCGCCGGGCCGTTTATCGAGCTCTATGCGCCGACGGGCCGGACCCGCCTTGATCGAAACGCCCGCCTTGGATCGCAGCCGAATGCGGCGAAATCGGGCCGAACCGCGGCAATGAAAAAGGCAAGTTCGTGGAAATGCGTACGTAACCGCGCGAATTGCGGTCCGCCCGCACGGGCGCCGGAAAAACTCCCGCGCGGGTAGTTTCCGGGGCTGATGCGGGCGACGCCGCATTTCCAAGTTCCATCGATCGCGGCGCGATCGCCGTTTCACGATGGAGAACAGCATGAGCAAGAACACGGAAGCATCTTCCGCCGATCTGGCCGCCGATATCGCGGCGCTGCGCGAGGACGTCGCCAAGCTCGCCGAAACACTCGGCACGGTCGCCAAGGCGCGCGTGCGCGAAGCGGGCGGCGATGCGGCGGACGCGGGCTCGGCGATCGCCGGGAAACTCGCCGATACGGCGGCGGGCGCCCAAACGCAATTGCGCGCCGCGGGCGCCAAGCTGGAGGCGGGCATCGAACAACATCCGATGGCCGCGATGCTGATCGCTTTCGGCGTCGGCTTGTCGCTGGCGATGGCGAGCCGCACACGCGGTTAGTCATGCTCGCCTCGTTGCTTGGCGTCACCCGCCCGCTGCCGTCGATCGCGGCGGCGGGCCTTGCGTCCGTCTTCGCGGCCGTCGCAATCGGCTTCTCAACCCATGCGGGTTATGCGGCCGCCCGCGCGGCATACGGCGAGATCGACGCGGCGCTTATCGTCGCGGCTTTCTATGCGAGTGCCGCGGCGGCGGTCTGGCCGATAACGGTGCTGGTGCAACGTCGGATGGCGCGGCGCGATCCGCCGCCGGCGATTCCCGAAGACGATATCGACGCCTTGTTGCCTTTGCTCGAACGCGGCGGAGAGGAATCCGCCGCACTCGCGCAGGTGCTCAAAGCCGGCCGCAACTTGCCGCCGTTCCCGATGATCGCGCTGGCGCTGGCCGGCGGGCTCGTCGCGGGGCGCGGCGTTTCCAAATGAACGAAGCAATCAACCGCTAAAAAAGGAGACCCAAAATGACGCTCGGAACATTCCTGATCATCCTGCTGATCATCGCGCTGCTGGGCGGCTTCAGCGGCCGTTTCGGCGGTTACGGCTACGGCTTCGGCCATGGCGGCGTGGGCGTGCTCGGCACGGTGTTGATCGTGCTGCTCGTGCTCGCCTTGCTCGGAAAGATATGAGGCCCGAAGGGCGCGCGTAGTTTCCGGGGCTGCCGCGACATGGCGACGGCGCCTAGCTTTCACGAAGGCGCGATCGCGCCGATCATCCAAGGGAGAATCCGCATGACGATCCATTCTCGACTCCGCGCCGCCGGCGCGTTCGCCGCCATCGCCGCCGCGGGCCTGACCGTCGCCGCCTGCACGGGACCGGCCGCCGCGCCGACGCAGGTTCAGGCGAACAATCCCAGCGTCACCTATACCTACCGGTCGGATCAGGATCTGATTCAGGCGAACCGCGCCGCCGCGACGCATTGCGCGCGCTACAGCGCGGTGCCGCAGACCACGCGCTTCTTCGGCGAGCCCAGCGGGGAACGCAGCGTCGTGTTCGAATGCGTGCCGGCGGCGCCGGTCGTGGCGGTGGCGCCGGTTGCGGTGCAGCCGGCCGTGCCCGCGACCGCGCTCAGCTTCACCTACACGCAGGATCAGGAATTGCTGCAGGGTACGCGCAGCGCCCAGCTGCAATGCGCGAACGCCGGCATGCAGCAGACGCTGACCGGCATCGTGACCAACGTCAACGGCACGAAGACGGCGACGTATCAATGCGTGCCGCGCTAAGCGGCCGGCTTCCGGCATGAAAAAGGCCCGGCACCGCAAGGTGCCGGGCCTTCGTCGTTGGGATCGCGGCGCGTTACTTGACGATCAGATTGTTGTGCACTTCCTTCACGCCCTTCACGTCGCGGGCGATGCTTTCGGCCTTGATCTTGGCGGCGTCGTTGTCGACGAAGCCGCTGAGCTGGACGACGCCCTTATGCGTCTCCACGCCGATGTCGCGGATCGTCAGATCCTTGTCGCCGATCACGCGCGCGCGGATCGAGTTGCTGATGATCGTATCGTCCAGGAACTCGCCCGCGGTGACGCTCTTGTCGTTCGCCGCTTGCGCATGGACGGCGGCGGGCAGGGCCAGCGATGCGGCCAGCGCCGCGATCAAAGTGGTGCGTCGAATTCGCATGTAAGCCTCCTTCGCAGGGTTGAATGCCCCACGAAGTTATGCGGCGGCGGCGGCGTCCATCAGGGGCGGAAACTACGTGCCGGCGCGGCGAGAAGCTTGGGTAGTTTCCGACGCTACCGTGCGCCGGGCGGCAGCCCTAACTTGCATGCGTGACGCTGCGCCGCGTCGCCACACTCCCTCACAATCGACGCAACAAAGGAGTTGAGCCATGGCCGACCAAACGAAAATCACCACGGGCAGCCTTATCGCCGCCGGCAAGGTCGACGGCACGACCGTCTACAACACGAAGGGCGAAAAGCTCGGCAATGTCGACGACATCATGATCGACAAGGTCAGCGGCCGCGCGATCTATGCCGTCATGTCCTTCGGCGGGTTCCTGGGGATGGGCGAAAGCCAGCATCCGCTGCCCTGGTCGCAGTTGAAATACGATTCGGGCATGGGCGGCTATGTCGTCAATCTCGACAAGAAGAAGCTCGAGACCGCACCGACCTACGACCGCGGCGTGCCGTTCGAGTGGACGCCCGATTACGGCCGCAAAGTGGACAAGTACTACGACACGCCCAGCTATTGGGTCTGATCGCCCGTCCTTGTTCGCCAGAACGCCCGCCGGCCACCCCCGCCGGCGGGCGTTTTGTTTTCAGTAGATGAGGTCGTCGGCACCGCCGGCTCCGCCCTTCGACAGGACGATTTCGTCCTTCGCGGCGAGTTCCTTGGCGGTGTTGACCATCGAAGTTTGCGCCTCGGCGACGTCCTTGCCTCGCACGGGGCCCAACGCCTCGATTTCTTCCTTGAGCATTTTGCCCGCGCGTTCCGACATGTTCGAGAAGAACAGATCGCGCAGCGTTTCGTTCGCACCTTTGAGGGCGATGGCGAGCTTCGACTTGTCGACCGCGCGCAGCAGCGTTTGCACGCCGCCGGGGTCCAGACGGCCGAGATCCTCGAACTTGAACATCAGCGCCTTGATCTTCTCGGCCGAGTCCCGGTTGCGTTCCTCCAGCGCCGTCGTGAAACGCGCTTCGGTCTGCCGGTCCAGGGAGTTGAAGATTTCGGCCATCAGCTCATGCGTATCCTTGCGCGTGGTCTTGGCAAGGTTGGACATGAACTCGTTGCGCAGCACGCGTTCGACGTCGTCGAGCACGTCCTTCTGCACCGTTTCCATGCGCAGCATGCGCATCACGACTTCCATCGCGAAGGCTTCGGGCAGCGTGCCGATGACGCGCGCGGCGTGATCGGCGCGGATTTTGGAGAGAACGACCGCGACGGTCTGCGGATATTCGTTCTTGAGATAGTTCGCGAGGACGCCTTCGTTGACGTTGCCGAGCTTGTCCCACATCGTGCGGCCGGCGGGGCCGCGGATGTCGTCCATGATCCCGGCCATGCGATTCTTGTCGAGAATCTTGCCGAGCAGGCGTTCGGTCGAATCGAAGGAGCCGACCAGCGAGCCGGTGGCGGAAATCTGGTCGGCGAATTCCACGATCAAACGTTCGATGATCGAGGAATTGACGTTGCCGAGACCGGCCATCGACTGCGAGATCTCTTTGATCTCGTCGTCGGTCATCAGCGCGAACAGCTTGGCTGCGACTTCCTCGCCCAGCGACAAAAGCAGGATCGAGGCTTTGTCCTTGCCGGTGAGCGTTCGGTAATCGTCGCGGACGCGCATGAAGCCAGACCCTTTGGACGGCCGGCGCGGCGGCGCGGTAGCGCGCCCTCGAACGGCGAATCAAATGTAACAGGAATCGAGCCGCGCCGTCATCAGACGCGCCGCCGGTCTGGAAATTTCCGGCCGTTCGTGAGACTCTATAACGGAATAAAGCCGCGCAAGGCGGCGCTGGAGGAAACATGCCGACCATGACCCAATCGGGCGCTGTACCCGATCTGAGCCTGACAGCCGACGAATTGGCCGCTTTCGCGCGCGACGGCTACGTGCTGCGCCGCGGCCTGTTCGCGGCCGACGAGATCGAGATGCTGTCCGACGCGATCCGCAACGATCCGGCGATCGCCAAGGCCACCTATGTCCGCCCCGACAGCAAAGGGGCGTCCACCGAGCTCGCCTTGTGGAATCACCCGGCGAACGACGTGTTCGGCGCGGTCGCACGCTGCCGGCGCATCGTCGATTCGATGGAGAAGGTGCTCGGCGGCGAGGTCTATCACTGGCATTCGAAGCTGACGATGAAGCGCCCCAAGGTCGGCGGCGCTTGGGATTGGCACCAGGATTACGGTTATTGGTATCGCAACGGCTGCTTGTTCCCGGATATGGCCAGCGTTTTCATCTCGGTCGATCCGTCGACGCGCGAGAACGGCTGCCTGGAAGTTCTCAAAGGCTCGCATCTGCTGGGCCGGTTGGAGCACGGCACGGTGGGCGGCCAGGTCGGTGCCGATATGGAACGCGTCGAGGCGGCGATGAAAGTGCTCGAGCATGTTTATGTCGAGCAAGCGCCGGGCGACGCGCTGTTCTTTCACGCCAATCTGCTGCACACATCCGGGCAAAACAAATCCGAGAAGTCGCGCAACGTGCTGCTGTGCTGCTACAACGCGGCGCGCAACAGCCCGTTCAAATCGGTCGGGACGCACCCGCCTTACACGAAGCTCGACAAGCTGCCGGACTCGGCGGTGCGCGAAGCGCCGCGCGGCGTGGCGGCGGACGCGAAGTTCAACTCGCCGCAGCCGCATGTCGAGAAGCAGCCGGCGTAACGTCTAAGCCAGCGGATCGGCGACGCGCTCGAATTTGTCGAATTCGACGCAAGCGAGCTTGCCGTCGATGCGTTCGGTCCGCCGGACATAGACGGTCTGGACGATATCGCGCGTCGCGGCCGAAATCTCGATGGGCCCGCGCGGACTTTCGAGCTGGCGCCCCTTGATCGCGTTGATCAGCGCGTCGCCATCAGTCTTGCCGCCGGTGGCGACGAGGGCCGCGTCGAGCACGTTCAGCCCGTCCCACGCCGTCATCGCCATATAGTTGGGCGGATAGGCGCCGTTCGCCGCACGATAATCGCCGACGAACTGACGATTGAGCGCCGACTCATGTGCCGTCGAATAATGATGCGTGGTGATGAGGCCCAGCCCCGCATCGCCGGCCGCCTGCATATAGCTATCGTCCATCGCTTCGCCCGTCGCGATCAGTTTGATCCCGACTTCGGCGAGGCCGCGTTCGCGCGCAGTCTTCAAAAAGGCGTTGGGATGATCGCCGGAGGGGAAGAAGAAAAACGCCGCGTCGGGCTTCTCGTCGCGGATGCGCTGCACGAAGGGCGAAAAATCGGGATTGGCCAGGGGGACGCGCAACGCCGACACGACGTTGCCGCCGCCGGCGGCGAAGCTGGCGGTAAACGCCTTTTCCGCATCGTGGCCGGCGGAATAATCCGACACGAGCGTGACGACGCTTTTGATCCCTTGTTTCGCGGCCCATAGGCCCATCGGCGCGCTGACCTGACCCACGGTGAAGGAAAGCCGCGCGATATAGGGCGAGCGGCCGGGGATCACCGACGCGGCGGCGTTCAGCACCAGGCACGGCAATTTCGCCTGGGTCAGCACGGGTGCAATGGCGATGGCGTTGGGGCTGAAATCGAGGCCCATCACCACGTCGACCGCGTCGCGCGTGGCGAATTCGCGCGCGAAACGGATGGCGAGATCGGGGGCCGCACCGGCGGTATCGCGTTTGACGAACTCGACCTTGCGCCCGCCGACCAGCCCGTTTCGCCGGGCGAGCCACACCGCCATGCCATTATCCATCTGGCGGCCGTAATCGGCATAGGCGCCGGTATAGGTGACGATCATGCCGATGCGCAAAGGCGCGGCTTGCGCGATGGCGGGGGCGGCGAGGCTCAGCGCCCCCGCGCCGGCGAGTTTCAGGACGGCGCGGCGGCGCAACGGCGATTTGGACATGACGATACGACCCGGTCGAAAGCGATTCGGCCGGTAGACTAGCTTAAATCGCGTTTATAGACTCAGCCGGTCGCGAGCTTCGTCCAAGCGCCGTCGGATGCGGAAGAACGTACGGCCGCATCGATGAACGCCATGCCGCGCACGCCCTCCGTCACGCCGGGGAATGTCACGTCCGCATCGGGCGCGCGGCCCTGGCGTTTGGCGTCGATCGCGCGCGCAATCTCGGCATAGAGCGTGGCGAAGCCTTCCAGATAGCCTTCGGGATGGCCGCTGGGCACGCGCGTTACGCGCGATGCGGCGGGCAGGGCGGACGGCGAGGCGCGCGTGATGAGGCGCGGTGCTTCGCCGAACTTGGCGAAGCGCAGCGTGTTCGGCTCCTCCTGGTGCCATTCGAAGCCGCCGGTCTCGCCATAGACGCGCAAGCGCAAGCCGTTCTCGTGGCCGACGGCGATCTGGCTTGCCCACAAGCCGCCGCGTGCGCCGCTTTTCAAACGCAGCAGCATTTGTGCGTTGTCGTCCACGCGCCGACCCGGCAACGTGGCTTGCGCATCGCACGCGACCGCGTCGACCAAGTCGCCGGTGACGAATTCCAGCAGGTTGAAGGCGTGCGTGCCGATATCGCCCAGCGCGCCGGCCTTGCCACTGCGCGCGGGATCGGTGCGCCAATCGGCTTGTTTCTGGCCGGTCGCTTCCAGCGTCGTGGACAGCCAATCCTGCGGATACTCGGCCTGCACGACGCGCAACTTCCCGATCTCGCCGGCGGCGATCATCGCGCGCGCCTGCCGGATCATCGGATAGCCGGTGTAATTGTAGGTGACGGCGAAGACGCGATCGGATTTCGCCGCCGCCGCCGCCAGCGCGCGGCCTTGCTCGAGATCGAGAGCCAGCGGCTTGTCGCAGATCACATGCAAGCCACCGGCGAGGCAGGCCAGCGCCGCCGGCGCATGGACGTGATTGGGGGTGACGATCGCCACCGCCTCGATCCCGTCCTTGCGCTTGGCTTCGCCTGCGATCATCGCGGCGTAGTCGGGATAGGACCGCGCTTCGTCCAAGCCCAGCGCGATGCCCGAACGTTTCGCCTTGTCGGGCGTGGAGGCCAAGGCACCGGCGACGAATTCGTAGCGGTCGTCGAGCCGCGCGGCGATGCGATGCACGGCGCCGATGAAAGCGCCTTCGCCGCCGCCGATCATGCCCAGGCGAATGCGGGGGGACGGCGCGCTCATCGCTTCGCCGTCCCGATCAAACGCGCGATCTGGTTCTTGTCGGTTTCGCCGCCGGCGAAATCGTCGAACGCCTTGTCGGTCGTGCGGATGATGTGGCGCTTGATGAACTCCGCCCCTTCGCGCGCCCCGTCCTCCGGGTGTTTCAGGCAGCATTCCCATTCCAGCACCGCCCAGCCCGAATATCCGTGCGTGGCGAGGCGCGAGAAGATGCCGTTGAAATTGATCTGTCCGTCGCCCAGCGAACGGAAGCGCCCGGCACGGTTGATCCAGGGCTGATAGCCCGAATAGACGCCCTGGCGCCCGCTCGGGTTGAACTCCGCATCCTTCACATGGAAGGCGCTGATGCGTTCGGCGTAGATATCGATGAAGGCGAGATAGTCGAGCTGCTGCAGCAGGAAATGCGACGGGTCGTAATTGATCTTGCAGCGCGGATGGTTGTTCAACGCCGCCAGGAACATCTCGAACGTGATGCCGTCGAACACGTCCTCGCCGGGATGGATCTCGAAGCCGACATCGACGCCGTTCTCGTCGAACGCGTCGAGCAGCGGCTTCCAGCGCCGCGCGAGTTCGGCGAAGGCTTCTTCGATCAAGCCCGCCGGACGCTGCGGCCAGGGATAGAGATAGGGCCAGGCCAGCGCGCCGGGGAAACCGACATGGCCGCTGAGACCGAGATGGCGCGAGGCCTTGGCGGCGAGGCGCACTTGGCGTTCAGCCCATTCGCGGCGCGCGGCCGGGTTGCCCTTCACTTCGGCGGGCGCGAACGCGTCGAACATCTCGTCGTAGGCCGGATTCACGGCGACGAGCTGGCCCTGCAAATGGGTCGAAAGCTCGGTGATCGTCACGCCGTGCTGGGCGGCGATGCCCGCGATCTCGTCGCAATAGGTTTTGGACGACGCGGCCTTTTCCAGATCGAACAGGCGCTTGTCCCAGCTCGGCACCTGCACGCCCTTGTAGCCGAGCGAGGCCGCCCATTTGACGATGGCGGGGAAAGAATTGAACGGCGCTTCGTCGCCCGCGAATTGGGCGAGGAAGATGGCGGGTCCTTTCATCGTGGCAGGCATGAAACGCTTCTCCCGGTACCGATTGTCTATTTAAAAAACGATTGCATACAACCTATCCGGGGTTTCGGCGGCAGCGCAAGACCGGACGTGAAGCCGATGCTTGTCAGCCCCCGCGAACCCGGCCACATTCGTTCCCCAGCATGGCCGCGAAGAATAAATCCACCCGCCGGATCAAGACCGCCAAGATCGCCGACGTCGCCCGTATCGCCGGCGTTTCGGTCGCGACGGTCAGCCGGGCGCTGGCCAAGCCCGGCATGGTCGAAGCGGTCACGCGCGCGCGCGTCGTCGCGGCAGCCAAGCGTTTGGGCTACACGCCCAATGTCGCGGCGCGAAATCTGCGCGCCCGGCGCAGCAACATGGCCCTGGTCGTGGTGCCGAATATCGGCAACGCCTATTTTGGCGAATTGCTGCGCGGCATCGACGCCGCGCTCACGCGGCGCGGCTACGGCCTGATCATCGCCAATCTCGACCTGACCTCGACGCGGGACAATTCGCCCGACCACGAGGAACGCTATGTCGATCTCGCCGCCGCCGGCCAGGTCGACGGCGTGCTGCTGCTCAACGGCTACGTCCCGAAAGGGCCGGTGCGCACCATGCTCGACGCGCGCTTGCCGATCGTCGCGGTGGGCGAGCGGATTCGCGGCGCCAAGTTCCCGCAGGTCGAGGTCGACAACCGCGTCGCCGCGCGTGGCGCGGTCGAGCATCTGGTCGGTCTTGGCCATAAGCGCATCGCCTATCTGTCGGGACGGCCGCGCAGCCATTTGGATTCGGCGCGCCGCTCGGGCTTTCGCGACGCGCTGACGGGTGCCGAAGGCCTCGAATGGACGGGCGATTACTATTTCGCGTCCGGCGTGGCGGCGGCCGAGGCGATGCTGCGCGGCAAACCGCAGGACCGGCCGACGGCGTTGTTCGCCGCGTCCGACGAAATGGCGATCGGATTCCTGAAAACCGTGCTCGCGGCGGGCGTTTCGGTCCCGCGCGACATGTCGATCGTCGGCTTCGACGGCATCGATTACGCGCGGTTCAGCGAACCCGCCTTGACCACGGTCGTCGTGCCGCGCCGCCAGATCGGCGAAACGGCGGGGGAAATGCTGGCCGATTTGATGGCCGGTTCGGGCGACGTGCCCGCCCATGTGCGGCTCGCGACCGAATTGCGGGTGCGCGGCAGCACCGGCCCGGCGCCGCGCTAACGCCGCTTTTTGCCGGTTTCCTCGCCCAGGAAATTCGCCAGCACGTCCGAGATATCGGCGGCCTGACGTGCCAGCGAGCCGACGGCGGCGGAGTTTTCCTCCACCATCGCCGCGTTTTGCTGGGTCGTGGTGTCGAGTTCGCCCAGCGCCTTGTCGATTTCGGCCATGCTGCGCGCGACTTCGCGGCTGCCCGCAGCGATCTCGGGCGCGATCTCGTCGACTTCGGCGACCACTTTGACGATGGCGCCCAAAGCTTCGTTGGCGGCCGTCACCAACCGCACACCCTGGCCGACCTCGACCGAGCTTTCGGAAATCAGCTCGCGCACTTCCATCGAGGCTTGGCGCGAACGCTCGGCGAGGGCTCGCACTTCCTGCGCCACCACCGCGAAACCTTTGCCGGATTCGCCCGCGCGCGCGGCCTCGACCGCGGCGTTGAGCGACAGCAGCTTCGTCTGGAACGAGATTTCCTCCAGCGCTTGGCTGATCACGCCGATGCGCGAGGACGAGCTTTCGATGCGCGTCATCGCTTGCGCCACGCTGGTCACGGCCTTGCCGCCGTCCTCGGCCAGCGCGCGCGCTTCGGATGCCAGCGTGCTGGCGCGCGCGGCGCTCTCCGCCGCTTGGGAAACGGCCGCGGTGATCCCGGCCATCGTCGCGGCGGTTTCCTGCAAGGCCGAGGCTTGGCGTTCGGTGCGCCGCGCGAGATCGCCGCTCGCCTGCGAAATCTCGTTGGCCGCCCCCCCGGATTTGTTCGATCGGCCCCGCGACGCGCGACGCCGTTTCGACCTTGCCCTTGGCGATATAGACGGAGATCGCGTAGTCCATATCGAGCAGCACGGCCTTGTTCAGCGCCTTCAGCGCCGCCGTGCGTTCGGCCGCGCGCCAGCGCACGGATTCGGAAATCACGGCGGTCAATTCGGCCACCGCCGTCGCGTAGCCCGCGATGTACCAGCGCGGCTCCAGCCCGATACGGTGATGCGCATCGCCGATGCGCAAGGCGCGTTTGACGTATTCGGCGTCGAACCCGGCGTCGAACAAGCGCAGCCAATGGTCCGCCTGGGCAGCGCGGGCATGGGCGACGCCCTTGGCGCCGCCGAACATCGCCATCAGATTGGGATAGGCTTCGATATGGGCGTAAAACTTGGTCAGGATCCGCTGGAGATTCTGCGCCAGCAACGGCTTGATCCGCCGCAACGCGGCGGCGTCCGCCGGTCCGAACCCGATGAATTTCAGACGCTCTTCGAGTGTCGCCTGCTCGTCCGCCATGCCGGCCGCCATCCCCTTCGGCGCGTCCGGCCCCCGCCGGGCGCTGCCTCGGCGCTAAGCTAGCCCGAGTCGGGGCGGGGACGAGAAAGTTTTTCGTCTTCGGGCGGGTTACCGGAAACGAACGCAAATCGGCGTGCCCGGATCGACCACGTCGCCGGTCGGGTAGATCTTGCCGGTCGCCGGATCCAGGCGGAACAGCAGCACGTTGTTCGTATCCTGGTTCGCCGCGGCGATAAACTTGCCGCAGGGGCTGATCTCGAAATTACGCGGGATGCGCCCGCGCGTGTGTTCGTGCCCCACGATCGTCATCCGGCCGGTGGCGGCGTCGAGCGCGTAGATCGCCAGCGAATCGTGACCGCGATTGGACCCGTAGAGGAACTTCCCGTCGGGCGTGATCTGCACCTCGGCACAGGTCGAATGGCCGTGATAGCCGGGCGGCAGCGTGGGCAACGTATGAAGCTCGGCGAGCGTGCCGTTCGCCGCATCGTAGGCGAAGGCCGTCATCGTCGAGTTCAGCTCGTTGATCAGATAGGCGAATTTGCCGTCCGGGCGGAACACGAGCTGGCGCGGGCCCGCACCCGGGGCCGTTTTCACCAGCGGCTGCGTCTTGTGCGGCGTCAGCTTGCCGGTCTTGTCGTCGAACGCATAGACGACGACGCCGTCGAGCCCCAGATCGGGCACGAAGACGAAGCGGTTGGCGGCATCGATCGCGACCGCATGGGCGTGCGGGCCCGCCTGGCGGCGCGGATCGACACCCGTACCGCCTTTATGCTGGATGAACTCGATGGCCTCGCCCAGCGACCCGTCCTCGGCGATTGGCAGCACGCAGACGCTGCCGCTGGCGAAATTCGCGATCAGCACGAAGCGCCCGGTGGCGTCGACGATCAGATGGCACGGGTCGGTGCCGTGGCTCGCCTTGGTGTTGAGATAGGCGAGGGCGCCGGTCGCGGGATCGATGCGGAAGGAACTGACCGCGCCGCTCGCCTTGCCTTCGTATTCCTTGTACTCGTTCACGCAGAACAGGAAGCGGCGCTTGGGATCGAAGGCGAGATACGAGGAATTCCGCACCCCCTCGGTAATGCCGAGGAGGTGCAGCTTCCCCGCTTCGCGATCGAAGCGATAGCAATAGATGCCTTTGCCCTTGCCTTGCAGGATCTGGCCGGTGCCGAACAGAATCGGCTCGCTATAGGTGCCTACGTAAACCAATTCGTCGTTCGACATCGGCCTTCGATCCTTCTTCGCTGCTTACTCGACCTTGATGCCGACTTCGGCGCAGATACCTTTGAGGTATTTCATCGCCAGCACCGTTTCCTCGACGAATTGATCCGTCGCGGTCGGGTTCCGGAACAGGCCCGGCGCCGTGGACGTGGGCCCGCGCGACGTGCCGGGCACGTCTTCGAGCTCGATCGACACGACGCCGTCATAGCCGACTTCCTTGAGTGCGATGAACATTTCCTTCCAGTCGATCTTGCCCATGCCCGGACGCCAATGGACGTTCGTGACCCCATCGTTGTCCGACACGTGCAGATGCAGCAGGTGCTTGCCCAGGCGATAGACCGACACGTTCGGGAAGTCGCCGACCGGGAACGTATGGCTCGGGTCGAGATTGACGCCGAAGGCCGGCGAGTTCACGTCCTCGATCAAACGAAGCGCGCCGTCGGTATTGGCGAGGTAGCGGAACGGGTGCGGCTCGATCGAGAGCTTCACGCCCGCCTTCTCGCACAGCTTCGAGCACGCCTTCAGCGACGCGACGTAGTCCTGGTAGTTCTGGTCCCAGTTCAGGCCCTTCGGAATTTTGTTGGTGAAGGTCTGGACCAGCGGCTTCGTGGTGATGCGCGGATACTCGGCGTCGCGGAAGCCGAACGGATAGGCGCTGACCATGTTGATGATCGGCGAGCCCAGTTCCGCGCCCACTTCGACCGCGCGCGCCCAATGATCGATCGCGGCGTCGCGCTTGGCCTTGTCGGGGCTCGACAGATCGTGCGGCGTCGACACGAATTGCGAGATCGACACGCCCTCGCCCGACAGAACCGATTTCAGGTTCTTGATCGTGTCCGGCGTGTAGTAATCGCGCAGATAATCCTTGTTCCAGCCGATCAACTCGGTCGCCTTGAACCCGTGGCGGGCGATGCGGCGAATGGCCTCGTCATAGGGCGGTTCCCACTGGAAGGGCCAGCAGCTGGCTCCGAACTTCATGATACTCTACTCCTCGTTGCGTTGAATGGGGTGGTGGGTGAAGAGAGCGGCGGGAATTAACCCTTCACGGCGCCGCCCAGCAGGCCGGCGACGATGAATTTCTGCATCAGCAGGAAGAAGAACAGGATCGGCAGGGTGATGATTCCGGCCCCCGCCATGATCAGATCCCAGCGGAAGGTGTATTCCTCCTGGAAGCTGGCGAGGCCGATGGGCATCGTGAACATCGTGCGCGATTGCAGGAAGACGAGCGCGAACAGAAATTCGTTCCAGCTGCGGATGAAGGCGAAGATCGTGACGGCCGCGAGGCCCGGCCCCGCCAGCGGCAGGATGATCTTGTGGAAGGTCATGAGGATGCCGGCGCCATCGACGGCGGCGGCGTCTTCGAGTTCTTCGGGAATCGTTTCGAAGAAGCCGCGCATCATCCACACCGTGAAGGGCAGGGCGAAGGCGGCGTAGCACACGATCAGCGCGATATGCGTGTTCAACAGCCCCGCCTTCTGCACGACGATGAACAGCGGGATCACCAGCATGATCTGCGGAAACATCTGCGCGATCAGCAGCAGCATGCCGAAGGCGTAGCGGCCGCGGAATTTGATGCGCGCGATCGCGTAGGCCGCGTACATGCCCACGATCACCGACAAGGCGGTCGATGCGACGGCGATCTTGAAGCTGTTCAAGAAATAGGTCGGGAAATTCGTGCCCTGCCAGACGGCGATATAGCTATCGAGCGTCCATTTGACGGGCAGCAGCGTCATGTCGCGCGCGAACAGTTCCGCTTGCGGCTTGAACGACGACGAGGCCATCCACAGGATCGGGAACAACATCACGATCGTCAGCGCGCTCAAGAAAAGATAGAGCCCGAGGCGCAGCAGGAACTCGCGCGAACGCCAGGCGTTCATCGCGGCTTCCGATCGCGGCGCGCCGCCGGGGTTGAGAGCGGTGTCGGTCATGTTTCTTCCCGTTGCGCGCGATAGACCAAAAGATAGGTGACGCTCAGCACCGTCATGCACAGCAGCATCAGAAGGCTGATCGCGGACGCGTAGCCCAGCTCCAAGCCCCAGAAGCCCTTCTCGTAGACGAGCGTGGGCAGGATCTTGGTCGCGTCGGCCGGGCCGCCGCCGGTCAGCAGGTAGATGATGTCGAAATTCTGGAAGGTCCAGATCGCGGCCAGCAGCGTGATGATCACGCTGGTCGGCCGGATATAGGGAAAGGTCACGTAGACGAAACGCTGCCACACCGTGGCGCCGTCAATCTCCGCCGATTCGTGCAATTCGCGCGGCACGCTTTGAAGTGCTGCCAGCAGCGTGATGAACATGATGGGATAGAGCTTCCAAATCTGGACGACGATGACGGACGCCATCGCCGCACCGGGGCTCGACAGGAACAGGATCGGCGTGTCGAGCACGCCCAGGCGCATCAGCAGGAAATTGATCACGCCGAATTCGTCGCCGTAGGACCATTTCCATAGCAGCGCGGTCGCGACTTCGGGGATCACCCAAGGGATCAGGAACAGCGCGCGGAAGAAGGTCCGGCCGGCGAATTGGCGATTGAGCAGCAGGGCGATCGACAGGCCGACGAAATAGGCGCCGCCGACCGAACCGAACGTCCACACGATCGTGCGCCACAAGGCGGCGCCGAAAATACCGTCGTCGAAAATCGCGCGCTTGTAATGGGCGAAGCCGACAAAGGCGTCGGGATTGGGGCGCATCATCGACTGCGCCTGGAAGCTGACGATAATGCCTTCGATGATCGGCGCGATCTTGAACGCGACGATCAGCAGCAAGGTCGGCAGAATAAGCCAGAAGGCCATCCGCTTTCTTTGCTGAACCAACATGCCGCGTGCTCCGGATAAAGGAAAAGCGCGGGGACCGGCGTGCCGGTCCCCGCTTTCGTTCGCGTCAGGCGAACAGCTTCGCCATCGCGGCGTGCGCGTCGAGAACCGCCTTTTCCGGCGTCTTGGCGCCGACCACGACTTCGTTCACCGGTGCGGCGAACATCTTCTCGCCGTCGATGACGCCCATTTCGGGGCGGCCGAAGCCGGGATAGGCGAAGTCCGTCGCGTAGGGCACGACGTTGGTCAGCGCTTCGCGCAGCAGGCGATTCTCCATCACGCGCGGCGTGCCCGCATCGCGCTTGAAGATCGGCCAATGCTGGCCGGGCGCGGCGCGATAGAGCGGCTCCAACCGGCCCGGCTGGATGAACCAGCGGATGAAGGTCTTGGCCGCTTCCTTGCCCGGGCTGTGCTTCCACACGAACATCGGGTTGTAGAAGCCCGCCGACAGGCGCGCCGACGGACCGCCGGGGCCTTCGAGCACTTCCAAGATGCCGGTCTTTTCGTAGAGGTCCGGATTCTCCTTCATCAAACGCGAGATGACGAGACCCGTGCCCATGCCGAAAGCCGCGCGGCCCTGCACATAAAGCGTGTGCGGATCGTCGGTGTTGTAGGAGGCGATGCCCGGCGGCGTCACTTTGTGCTTCGTGTGGAAGTCGGTGAGGAAGGTGAGGGCGCGGACATTCGCGTCCTTCGCCTTCGTGCCGAAGATCAGATTGCCGTCCTTGTCCAGGATCGAGCCGCCGGCCTGGAACATGAACGCCATGAAATAGTGCTGGGCGATATGGAAATTGCCGGCCGGGAAGACGAGGCCGTACATGCCGGGCTGCGCGTTGTGGCAGGCGAGGACCGCCTTCTGGAACTCGTCCCAAGTCTTCGGCGGCTGCAGGCCCTTCGCGGCGAGGATGTCCTTGCGATAGTAGATCGCGCGGATATCGAGATTGTACGGCACGCCCCAATAATGGTCCTTCCACAGGAACTTCTTGTAGGCGAACTCGTTGCTGATGTCGGCGAGCAGGCCGTTGCCCTGCCATTCCTTGATGATGTCGTCCATCGGCTCCATCTGGTCCGCCGCGGCGAACTGGAGCGGGTGATACGAATACGCTTCCGCGATGTCGGGCATCGACTGGCCGCGGATCGCGGCCATGAATTTCGGATAGACGAGATTGCCGGACACCGGCTCGTGCGTGATCTTGATGCTGGGGTTCTCGCGCTGGAACTGCTCCAGGATCCCGCGCAGCGCCGCCGAAAGTTCCGGCGTGTTGAGGCGCACCGACCAGAACGTCAAGTTCGCTTGGCCTTGCGCGTTGGCACCCTTGTAGCCGAGGGCGAACAACCCGCCGAGACCGGCGATGATGGTGTCGCGCCGGCTGAGACCGCCCGATTTCATCTCCATCTGATTCCTCCCTTACATGCCGAGTGGCGATCGCGCCGGTTGATCCGGGTCATCGATCCGCCGCGCATGACAATACATCCACTAGCGTTTGTCCACCGTAAAATAGGCATGTAATCGTTTTCAAAGTTTCATGCTGGCGCGCGCGATCGGTGCGGATTACTGTGCGCCGCAAGGGAAGGAAACGCGCAACGTGGAGACGACCGTATCGGGAAACCGCAGCCTCGTGACGCGGACATGCCTGGTCTATCTGACGATTTTCGCATGGTCGGGCCTCAATCAGCCCTATCTGCCGAGCTTGCTGGCCGAACGGGGTTTGAGCGAGGCGCAGATCGCGCTGATCGTTGGTGCACCTATGTTCGCACGGCTATTCGTGACGCCGCTCGTCGGGCGCGTCGCCGACCGGGTGGGCGATACGCGGCGGATGATCCAAGCGCTGGCGCTTGTCGGCGTGGCGCTCGCGCTCATCCTTTGGCAAGTCTCGGGCTTCCTTGCGATTCTCGTTCTCTACGTCGCCATGATGATGGCGTTGCAAAACGTGCCGCCGGTCTTCGATGCCGGTGCCGTCGATCTTGTGCGGCGCGGCATCGTGCGCAATTTTGGGCGCTTGCGCGTCTTCGGCTCGGCCGGTTTCGCCGTGACGAGTCTGATCGGCGGCGTGTTGCTCGGCTGGGGCGGGTCGGCGGCGGTCTATGCCGCCTTCGTCCTGTCGGTCTGCGCGATGGGTTTGGCGTCGTTCCTGTTGCCGAAAACCGAGCGCGGTCATGTCGGCCGCGACGCCGTTCCCGAATCGGGCGCTTTCCGCCGGCCGGCGGTGCTGGCGATGATGGTCGCCGCCGCACTGGTCATGAGCAGCCACGCGATGTGGAACAGTTTCAGCGTGATCCATCTGCGCGAACTCGGCGCACCGGAAACGATGATCGGCATGATGTGGTCGATCGCGACGATCAGCGAAATGGCGATGTTCTGGATGGGGCCGTTCGTCGCCCGCTATTTGGGGCCCGTAGGCACGCTGGCGCTGGCCGCATCCGGCGCCGTATTGCGCTGGGGATTGATGGCGCTCGATCCCGGCCCATGGCCGACCTTGTTCCTGCAAAGCCTTCACGCGATCAGTTTCAGCTGCGTGCATCTGGGCTTGCAGGCCTTCGTCGCCGTCACGATCAGCTCGGCGCGCGGCGCTTCGGCGCAAGCGACCTATGTGACAATCAGCGGCACGATGATGGGCTGCATCACCCTCGCCTCGGGCCCGCTTTATCACGCCTATGGCGGTGGGGCGTATCTGTTCGCGGCGGCGCTGGGCATCGCGTCGCTGGTCGTGCTGCTCGCCTTCCATCGGCGGATCGCCGGAGAATTGGCGAATGGGAGACGCCATGACGCCGCATGAAATTCGACTGCTGAACGCCGCGATCGACAGGATCGTGCCGCGCGACGCCGATCCCGGTGCCATCGATCTCGGCACGCATGCCTATGTGCGCGCGCGCCTTGCGCGCGAGGCGGCAGCGGATGCGGCCCGCATTACGGCGGGGTTGGCCGAACTCGACGCGGGTGCCGCCAAATCCTTCGCCGATCTCGACGCCGCGTCGCGCGATGCGCTGTTGGCTGCGCGCGCGGACGCGCCGTGGTTCCGGCGCTTGTGCGAACTCGTGCGCGAAGGCTTCTACGCCGACGAAGGCAATGGCGGGAATGCGGGCAACGCATCCTGGCGCATGGTCGGCTACGAGCCGCGTCTGCCCGACAAACCGGTGCCGCGCGTTTCCTACGCCCGGCATCGCGACGAGCGGCCCGACGATATCGTCTACGATGCAGTGGTGATCGGCGCGGGGGCGGGCGGCGGTGTTGCGGCTTGCGTGCTGGCCGAGGCTGGCAAGCGCGTGCTGCTGCTCGAACGCGGCGACGCCTACGACTACGACCAATCGGGCCGCCGCGATCATCTGCGCAATCATCGCAATCAGGTCTATGGCCACAATACAGGGCCCGATCTCGACGGCAATCCGCGCGTCTTTGTCGATCCGGCGGGCGGCACGCATGTCGTGGCGCCGCACGACAAGCGTTATCATTCGAACGCGGCGGGTCCCGGCAGCGGCACCGCCGTCTACGGCGCGCAAGCGTGGCGCTTCCTGCCCGACGATTTTCGCATGGCCACGCGCTACGGCGTGCCGGCGGGTTCGTCGCTCGCCGATTGGCCGATAACCTATGCCGATCTCGCGCCCGATTACGAACGCGCGGAATGGGAAATCGGCGTGGCGGGCAGCGATACGGGCCATCCGGCTTCGCGCCGACGCGGCTATCCGATGCCGCCGTTGCCGGGCTATCGCATCCAGTCGATCCTGAAAGCGGGGGCGGCGAAGCTCGGCTATTCGACCTTCAGCCCGCCGCTGCTGATCAACTCGCAACCCTATAACGGGCGCGCGGCGTGCATCGAGTGCGGATCCTGCGCGGGCTTCGCGTGCCCGAGCGACGGCAAGAACGGCACGCAGAACACCGCGATCCCGCGTGCGCTCGCGACCGGGCGCTGCACGTTCATCGTGCGCGCGACGGTGGAGCGGATCGAGACGGCGGCGAATGGCGAAGCCGAAGCCGTCGTATTCCGCCGCGGATTTTCGGCCGAGGCGCCGCGCCTTCGCGTGCGCACGCGTTCGGTTGTGTTGTCGGCTGGCGCGATCGAGACCGCGCGATTGCTGCTGTTGTCGGCGGGCGGCAAACATCCGCACGGCATCGGCAACGACCACGATCAGGTCGGCCGGCATTTGCAAGGCCATATCTATCCGACCGCGATCGGGCTGTTCGACGATCCGGTCTACGACCCGCACGGACCGGGCGTGACGATTGCGACTTGCGACTTCAATCACGGCAATCCCGGAATCATCGGCGGCGGCATGTTGGCCGACGATTTCATCGTCGTGCCGACGATCTTCGCGCAAACGATGTTTCCGCCCGACGCGCCGTTCTGGGGCCAAGGCGCCAAGGATTACATGCGCGACAACTACCGGCGCATCACACAGGTGCGCGGGCCGATCCAGGAAATTCCGAATCCCGACGCACGGGTGACGCTCGACGGCGACGTGAAGGATCGTTTCGGCCTGGCGGTCGCGCGGCTTTCCGGCACGGCGCATCCCGAATCCTTCCGCACGGCCGAGTACATGCTGGGCAAGGCCGTCGCGTGGATCGAAGCGGCGGGTGCAAAGAAGATATGGATGTCGCCGCAGCCCGTACGTCTGACCGGCGGCCAGCATCAGGCGGGGACGGCGCGTATGGGCGACGATCCGCGCCGCTCGGTCACGGATTCCGACGGGCGCGTTTGGTCCTGCCCCAATCTTGTGGTCGCCGACGCGTCGCTGCACGTCACCAATGGCGGCTTCAACCCGGTGCTGACGATCCTGGCGCTCGCCTATCGCAATGCGACGCGATTGGCCGCTTCGCTCTAACGCCACACGGCGTGATTGCGTCGCACAGCACGGATGCGTCTATAAAACATGCGGCTAACCTCCACTTTCTATGAATAGGCATTTCATATCAGCGACTTGATAAAGAGAATGAGAGTGATTTGCGCTTGAATTACAAGCGAATCTAAACTTTCCCTCGTCCGCACGAAGTTGCGTGCTTCCTTGGCCGAGGCCAAACACATGCGAGCGTTCAAATCCGCCTTCCGCGCCCTCGCGGCCGGCGCCCTGTTTCTCGCCGCCGGCGCCGTGCCGGTTTTCGCGCAGACCGATGACGGTTTGGTCGTCTATAGCGCGCAGCGCGACAAACCGACCCGCGATTGGGCCGTCGGCTTCACCAAGGAAACCGGCATAAAGGTCACGATCCGCAAAGGCAGCGATATGGACATGGCCAACCAGCTGGTGATGGAAGGCGCGCGCACGCCCGCCGACGTGTTCTTGACCGAAAACTCACCCGCAATGCAGCTCGTCGCCGGCAAGGGTCTGTTCGCCAAGATCGATGCCGTGACCAACGCGCTGATCCCCGAGCCGTATCGCCCGGCCGACGGCTTGTGGATCGGCGTCGCCGCGCGTTCGACCGTGTTCGTCTACGACAAGACGAAGCTGAAGCCGGAAGACCTGCCCAAGACGATGGCCGAACTGGCCGAGCCGAAATGGCGGGGCCGTTGGGGCGCTTCGCCTTCGGGCGCCGATTTCCAGGCGATCGTCGGTGCCTATCTTCAATTGAAGGGCGAAGCGGCGACCGCCGCATGGCTCAAAGGCATGAAGGCCAATTTCAAACCCTATCGCGGCAACAGCAACGCGATGCGCGGTGCCAATGCCGGCGAGGTCGACGGTTCGCTGATCTACCACTATTACTTTTTCGACGACCAAGCGAAGACCGGCGAGAACAGCGCCAATATCGCCTTGCAATATTTCCGCGATCAGGATCCGGGCGCCTTCGTCAGCGTGTCCGGCGGCGGCGTGCTGGCGGCATCCAAGCGCCAGCAACAGGCCCAAGCCTTCCTGCGTTGGATCGCAGGCAAAGGGGGCCAGGGCGTGCTGCGCATGGGCGATTCCCACGTATACGCGATCGGCGTCGGCGCGGAATCCAACCCCAAGCTCGAGCCGCTTTCCAAGCTTCAGCCGCCGCGGGTCGAGGCCTCGCGTTTCGACAACAAGAAAGTCACCGATCTGATGACCGCGGCGGGCTTGCTCTAAGCCCGCTCTCGCGAGGCGTTCGCACCGCCGGCATCGCCTTGACCGGGCCCGCGCGGCTTATTTGACCGACGAATAGGCCGTCGGCTGCAGGATCGAAGATTCGACGCGCTCCAGAATCGGGCCGTCCTTCTCGCTGGCGGCGCGCGCGGCGATCCAATCGGGATCGGCCATGAAAGCGGCCCATTTCGTCTCGCGTTCGGCCATGCTTTCCCACGCGATGAAATAGGTGAGCTTGGCGTTGCAGTTGGTGCCGATGTAATCGGTGAAGAACCCGGCCTGCTTGATGCCGTACTTGTCCCACAATTTCAGCGTCGCATCGGTGAAACGCTTGTTGAGAGCGGGCAGGCGGCCGGGCAGGCAATAATAGACGCGCATTTCGTAGAACATCGTCGCGATTCCTCCGGACGTTGAAGGGCGGCAGCGTCGCCGCGTGCACGCCCTTCCGTCAAGCGAAGCTTCGCGTTACGTATTGCGTCGCCATGGCGACCAACGAACAAGGCGGGCAGCCGCCGCTCTATCAGCGTTTGCTCGACTCGCTGCGCGACAAAATCCGGCGCGGCGAATGGCCGATCGGCGGCCATTTGCCGACCGAAGCCGAATTGTCCGAGCAGTACAATGTGAGCCGCATCACCGTGCGCCATGCGCTGGCGCTGCTGGAACAGGACGGCGTCATCCGCAAGGCGCGCGCGCGCCGGACCGAGATCGTGGCGACCGGCCCGGTCAAGCGCCTGGGCTATCCGATGGAATCGCTGGGCGACGTCGTCGCGATGGTGCAGGGCGCCACGCTTGCGGTCGAAAGCTATGCGCGCGAACGCCGGCCCGACGCCGCCGAGCTGTTCGGCGAGAAGCCGGATGCGCGGCTGCATTGCCTGCGTTCGGTGTTGAAGCGCGACGGGCGGGCTTACGCGCGCTCGACGATCTATTTCCCGCCCGGAATCGGCGGAAAGATGCGCAAAGGCGATTTCGACGACACGGTCGTGTTCCGGTCGGTCGTGCGGAAAACGGGAATCGAAATCGGCAACGTGTCGCACACGGTCTGGGCCGACGGCGCAAACGAGTCGGACGTGCTGCGCCTTGGTTGCATTGCGGGAGAGCCGCTTCTCGTCACGCTTTTGCTGTATCGCGATGCCGCCGGCACGCCGATCGAGGCCGCCTACACCCGTGCGCTCGCCGCCGATGCGCGCCTCACCTACACGTTTTCGCGCCGGACCGCTTGACAGATCGGCGGCCGTGAGTTGTCATAACAACCGGGAGAGCCGCCGCGCGAGGGGCGGAACGTGAAACGCTAGCGCTTCGGAGAAAGCGCATGAAACTGGATTTGAACGGGCGCAACGCGCTCGTCACCGGTGCCGCTCAAGGGATCGGCCGCGCCATCGCGGACGGGCTGGCGGCGAACGGCGCGCGCGTCATCTACACGGATCGCGATGTGGCGGGTGCGCAAGCGGCGGCGGTTGCCGCGACCAAGCACCCGCAAGGGCATCTCGCCTTCGCGCTCGACGTCGCCAACCGCCAATCGATCGCCGACACCGCGAAAGCCGCCCTCGACGCAACCGGCGGCGCCATCGACATTCTGATCAACAACGCCGGGATCGGCGTCAAAGCCGCCGATCGCAAACCCGCCGATCAGTTTCCGATCGCCGCGTGGGACGAGATGATCGCGATCGATCTGACCGGCGTGTTCTTGATGACGCAAGCAATCGCACCGGCGATGCGCGCGCGAAAATTCGGGCGCATCGTCAATATCGCATCGGTGCTGGGCCTCGTGCCCATGCGCCTGCAATCGTCCTATGTCGCGGCGAAAGCGGGTGTGGTGAACCTCACGCGCTCGACCGCGCTTGAACTCGCCGCTGATGGCATTCTGGTCAACGGTATCGCACCCGGTTCGACCGCGACCGCCGGCTGGCGATCCTGGATCCACAACGCGACCAGCGCCGAGCTCGATCTGCACGCAAGGCTGCTGTCGCATATTCCGCTCGCCCGCCCGGCCGAGCCCGAGGAAATCGCGCGCGGCGCGTTGTTCCTCGCCGATCCGGGCAACACCTACATCACCGGCCATATCCTCGCCATCGACGGCGGCTGGACGGCCGGTTTCGCACGGGATTTCTGATCCATGACGCCGCCCGCCAGCACCGCCCTCGCGACCCCGCTGACCAACCGGCAGGCCTTGCCCGACGGGCTCGACGCCGATGCGATGGTCGAGCTCTACAAGCAGATGGTGCTGCTCCGGAAGTTCGAGCTGGCGGCGCAAGTCGCGTGCCGGGCGGGTGAAACGCCGGGCTTCCTGCATCTTTATATCGGCGAGGAAGCGACCGCCGTCGGCGTGTGCGCGCATCTTCAGCCCAGCGACTGGATCACCTCGACCCATCGCGGTCATGGCCACGCGCTCGCCAAGGGCATGGATCCCAAGATCCTGATGGCCGAGCTTTACGGCAAGCGCGACGGCTGCTGCGGCGGTCGCGGCGGCACCATGCATCTCTACGATCCGTCGGTCGGCTTGTTCGGCACCAACGGTTTGGTCGGCGGCGGCTTGCCGTCGGCGGTGGGGGCGGCGTTCAGCGCCAAGTATCGCAAGTCGCGCGGCGCGTCGGTCGCCTTTTTCGGCGATGGTGCCACGAACCACGCGGCATTCCATGAATCGCTCAATCTCGCCGGCGTGTTCGACGCCCCCGTCGTGTTCGTATGCGAGAACAATCTCTACGCCACCGCGACGGCGCTGAAGAACGTCACGCGCAATCCCGAAATCGCGACGCGCGCCGCCGCTTACGGCATTCCCGGAATCGCGGTCGACGGCAACGACGTGGTCGCGGTGTGGCAAGCGGCGAACCAAGCGCTCGCCAAGGCGCGCGCGGGCGGCGGGCCGACGCTGATCGAAGCGAAGACCTATCGCACCGTCGGCCATCATGAAGGCGATCCGCTGACCGGCACCTATCGCACGCAGGAGGAAGTCGATCACTGGAAGAAGAAGGATCCGGTCGACACGTTCCGCCGCCGCTTGATCGAGGATTTCGCGATCGTCACCGGCCGCACGCTCGATCAGATCGACGAACAGATCGACAAGGATGTGGCCGCCGCGATCGAATTCGCGCGGAATTCGGCCGAGCCCGATCCGTCGCTGGTGCATCTGCATGTCTTCGCCGAGCCGTTGAATCCTGGCGTGGCGCGCGCCGCCGCCGGAAAACAACTCGCGGAAGAGGTCGAGACGAGCTGGCTCGACGCCGTGCGCGACGGCATCGCCGAAGAAATGCGCCGCAACCGCAACATCGTCTATTTCGGCGAAGGGACGGGCGAACGCGGCGGCACTTTCGCGCACACCAAGAATCTCTATCAGGAATTCGGCGCCACGCGGATGGTCGATACGCCGATCTCCGAACTTGGCTTCACCGGTGCGGCGTTGGGTTCGTCCGCCACGGGCGTGCGCGCCATCGCGGACCTCATGTTCGCCGATTTCATGTTCGAGGCGGCGGGTCAGATCGCGTTGCAGGCGGCGAAGCTGCGCTACATGTCCAACGGCATGATGGAAGCGCCGATGGTGGTGCGCGTGGGCTCGGGCGCCGTGCGCTCGGCCGGTCCGCATCATAGCGGCACGTATCACCCGGCTTGGGCGCATATTCCGGGCTTGGTTGTTTGCTTGCCGGCCACACCGGCCGACGCCAAAGGCTTGATGAAGACGGCGCTCAACGGCCGCGATCCGGTGTTGATGCTGGAGACGAAAGCATTGTTCGCGACGAAGGGTCCGGTGCCCAAGGGCGATCACTACGTGCCCTTCGGCCTTGCCCGCATCGCGCGCGAAGGTAAGGACATCACGATCGCCAGTGCGGGGCAGCTCGTGCATCGCGCGTTGGAAGCCGCCGAGATTCTGGCGGGCGAAGGCGTGTCGGTCGAAGTGATCGATCTGCGCACGATCCAGCCGCTCGACGTCGATACGGTGGCCGCCAGCGTGCGCAAGACGCATCGCTTGCTGGTCGTCGACGAAGGCTACGCGATGTTCGGCGTGGGTGCCGAACTCGCGCAATCGATCAACGAACTCGCTTTCGACGAGTTGGATGGCCCGGTCGCGCGTTTGCACACCGACCCGGTGCCGCATCCTTTCGCGCCCGTGCTGGAACGCGCGATGCTGGTCAATACCGATGCGATCGCGAACGCCGTTCGCCGTACGATCGCGGGCCACGCCGATCCGATCCGCCGCTTGGGCCGCGAAGCGAGCGGCATGGCCGCACCCGTTGCGGCGCCGGTGAAGCCGGCCGCCGTCGCCAAGGCGGCCCCCGTGCAAGAGGTCGCCGTCGATGGCGAGCCGGTGAAGATGCCGTTCGGCGATTTGACCGTCAGCGAAGGCAAGCTGATCCGCTGGGTCGCCGCCGAAGGTGCGAAGGTCGAACAAGGCGCGCTCGTCGCCGAAGTCGAAACCGATAAGGCGGTCGTCGAGATCGAAGCACCCGCCGCCGGCATCGTCGGCAAGCACCTTTTCCCCGAAGGCACCGTCGTGAAGATGGGCGCCACACTAACCTCGATCCGGAGCAAGTGACGCGATGCTGGTCGTTCTCAGCCAATTTCCCCACGGCGCGCCGGATCTGGAAAAGCGCACGGCGCAAGGCCGCTGCGAGCTTTATATCCAGACTCGCGAGGAAGCGGAGTCGAAGCCGATCCCGGCCGCGATCCGCGCCAAGGCCGACGCGATCGTCCATTACCCGGCGGGCACGACGATCGAAGGCAAGACATCCGATTGGCCCAACGTGCGCGCGGTGCTGCGCTCGGGCGTGGGCTACGACATGATCGACGTCGCGGCGTGGACCAAGCGCAACGTCGCCGTCTTCAACGTGCCCGATTACGGCACGTCGGAAGTCGCCGATCACGCGATCGCGCTGATGCTGGCGCTGACGCGCGGTACGTCGAGCTATCACGACCTGATCCGCGCCAACCCGACGGCGAACTGGCACCATCTGAAAGCGCCGGTCGTGCGCCGCCTGCGGGGCTGCACCTTCGGCGTCGTGGGATTGGGGCGTATCGGGCTCGCCGCCGCATTGCGCGCGCGCGCTTTCGGCATGGATATCGCCTTCTGCGATCCGTTCCAGCCCGCCGGCTACGAAATCGCGGTCGGCGCCAAGCGCGTGAAGACGCCCGCCGAACTCGCCGCGATTTCCGACGTGTTGTCGATCCATGCGCCCTCGGCGCCCGAAACCGTCGGATTGATCGGCAAGGATGTGTTCGCCAAAGCCAAAAAGGGCATGGTGCTGATCAATACGGCGCGCGGCGCCATCGTCGATCTCGAAGCACTCTACGACGCGCTCAAATCCAAGCGCGTGGCCGCCGCCGGTCTCGACGTGCTGCCGGAGGAGCCGGCCAATCCGAACAACCGCCTCGTGCGCGCGTTCCTCGCGCGCGAAGCCTGGCTCGAAGGGCGCTTGACCTTGAGCCCGCACGCCGCCTTCTACAGCCCCGCTTCGCTGGTCGACATGCGCGTGAGTTCGCTCACCAACGTGCTCGCCCATCTCGAAACGGGCTCGCTCGCCGCTTGCGTCAACGCGGCGCAACTGAAGACCAAAAGCAAATAACCCAAAGGGAGGAAAGCCGTGAAATTCAAGGTTCTGGCACTTGCCGCTTTCGCCGCGGTCGGCCTCTCGGCCGCCGCCGCCGACGCCCAGCAAAAGACGACGCTCCGCTTCTCGATCGGCGCGCCCGATTCGATGGGCGGCGAAATCCTGGGCATGAAGGCGCTCAAGGAATATGTCGAGTTCCGCAGCAGCGGGCAGCTCGAGATCCGTCTGTTCTTCAACACGCTGGGCGGCTCGTTGCAGCTGACCGAGCAGGTGAAGAACGGCACGCTGGAAATGGCGCTGACCGACGATTCGGTGCTCGGCTCGTTCCACAAGCCGATGCAGGCCTTCCAGATCCCGTATCTGTTCCCGTCCTCGCCGGTCGCGTGGGAATTCATGACCAGCCCGTTCATGAAAGAAATGACCGAGGATATGCGCAAGGCGACGGGTATTCGCACGCTGGCGCTGTCGGAGAACGGGTTCCGCAACCTGACCAACAACGTGCGCGAAATCAAAGGCCCGGACGATCTGAAGGGCCTGAAGATGCGCACGATGCAAAGCCAGGTCTACGTGAACTTCATGCGTTCGATGGGCGCATCGGCCACGCCGATCGCGTGGCCCGAATTGGTGCCCGCGCTCAAGCAGAACGTCGTCGACGGCCAGGAAAACGCCGCCGCGACGATCTGGGACGGCAAGCTGTTCGAAGTGCAGAAGTTCATGAGCGTGAACGAGCATATCTTCGGCATGCATCTGATCATCATCAACGACCGCGTGTTCAACGGCCTGTCGGCGGACCACAAGCAGATCCTGATGGACGGTGCGCGCATGCACGCCGAAGTCGCCAACTCGCGCAAGGCGATGGACTCGCTGCAGGCGATCGACAAGATCCGCCAGCAGGGCACCAAGGTCTACGTGAACACGCCGACCGAGAAGGAAGCGTTCCGCAAGGCGTCGCAAGGTGCGGTGATCGAGTTCATCGCCTCGCAGGCCGGCAAGGACGTCGTCGACAAGCTGCTCGTGGCGGTCGAAGACTCCAAGCGCCGCGTCTACGGTCAGTAACGTATAGGGCGCGGAAAACATGAACGCGATCCGCGCATTCGCGAAAGGCCTGTCGGCGGCGTGCGATCACGCCGCCGGCTGGCTGCTCGCGATTCTCGTCGTGCTCAACGGCGTCAGCGTCTATATGCGCTACGTCGCGGTCGACTCGATCTCGTGGAGCGAGGAGGCGATCCGCTACATCGCGATCTGGATCACCTTCCTCGGCTCCGTCGCCGCGAGCTGGGCGGACGAGCATCTCGACATGAACCTGTTCGGCGAAATCGACAACGCGACGTTCCAGGCCTGGCATAAATCGCTGCTGCATTTGCTGAACGTCGCGTTCTGCGTCGTGCTGACCTGGCAGGGCCTGATCTATTGCCAGCTCAACGGCGCGCAAACCGCACCCACGACCGGCCTGCCGATGATCTGGATCTATTCCTCGATCGCGTTCGGCGGGGCGGCGCTCACCTTCATCCATCTCGTCAAGGCGGCGGATTCCCTGCTGTCGAGGCCGCGCGCGTGACCACGATCCTCATCCTTCTGACTGCGACCTTGTTCGTCGGCATGCCGGTCGCCTTCGCGTTCGGTCTCTCGTCCATCTTCGCGCTGATGTACGACGGCTACGGGCTGCTCAACGTCGCCTCGCGCATGTTCGCCGGGCTCGACAGTTTCGTCCTGCTCGCGGCGCCGTTCTACATCCTGGCCGGCGAGATCATGAATCGCGGCGGGATATCCGAGCGTCTCATCGAGCTTTCGCGCATTCTGGTCGGCCGCATCAAGGGCGGGACCGCCTACGCCGCGATCGTCGCGGCGGTGATGTTCTCCGGCATTTCGGGCACGGCGGTCGCGGATATCGCCGCACTCGGGCAGATCTTCATCAACGCGATGCCCAAGGAAGGCTATTCGAAGGCCTTCGCGGCGGCGCTGATCACGGCCGCGTCGGTGATCGGGCCGATCATTCCGCCGTCGGTCATCATGGTGCTTTACGCCGCCGTTTCCGACATTTCGGTCTTGAACCTGTTTTTGGCCGGCGTGGTTCCGGGCTTGCTGCTGGGCGTGGCCTGCGGCGCCGTGGTGTTCTGGAAGGGCGTCAAAGGCGAACTGCCCGTGTCGCAGATCGACGTGCCGCGCGAGCTTTACGGTCGCGTCGCGCGCGAAGGCACGATCGTGCTGAGCCTGCCCGCCTTCATCGTGTTCGGCACCACGTCGGGCGTGTTCACCGCGACGGAAGCGGGCGGCATCGCGGTGATTTACGCGATCATCCTGTCGACCTTCGTGTTCCGCTCGCTGGACCGCAAAGGCGCGATGCTGGCGTTGCGCAACGCCGCGCGCTTGACCGCGTCGCTGTTCCTGCTGATCGCGACGGTGGAAATCGTCAATTACGTGCTGATCATGGCCGGGATCGGCGAATGGACGGCGGGCCTCGCCACCGCTTTCGCCGGTAATCCGCAGCTTTTCATGATCGTCTGCGTTCTGGTGTTCCTGCTGATCGGCTTGGCGCTGGATGCGGGCCCCGCACTGCTGCTGCTCGCTCCGTTCCTGTTGCCGGTCACGCGCCAGATGGGCATCGACGACATCCATTTCTCGATGGTGATGATCGTCTGCTGCACGCTGGGGCTGATCTCGCCGCCCGTCGGCATCTGCCTGTTCGTCGCGTGCAAGATCGGGAACCTCACCTTGCGCCAGCTCTGGCACGAATTGCGCTGGTTCTTCTACGCGCAGATCGCCGCGATCATCGTGATGGTTTATTTCCCGATCCTATCGACCGGCCTGCCGAGACTGATCCGTGGTTACGGCGGCGGTTAGCCTTTAACCGCACCCGCCGTCAGCGCGTTGACGAGGTGACGTTCGAGGAACGCGAACATCACCATCACGGGGACGGCGGCGATCATCGCGGCGGCCATCAATTCGTTCCATTGGACGCGATATTCGCCGACCATGTTGGCGATGCCGACCGACAGCACGAACATCGACGGATCGGTCGTCAGCACCAGCGCCCAGACATAGGCGTTCCACGAGATCAGGAACGTGAACAGCGCGACCGCCACGAGGCCGGGCCGTGCGAGCGGCAGGATGACGCGCCACAGCGTGGTGACGCGCGAGGCGCCGTCGACGATCGCGGCCTCGTCGATCTCCAACGGGATCGAGCGGAAGAAGCCGATCAGCATCCACACGCTGAACGGCAATGCGAACGAGCTGTAGGCCAGGATCAGCGAAATATGGCTATTGATCAGGCCCAGTTCCGACATCAGGCGGAAATAGGGAATGATCAGCAGAGTCTCGGGCAGCATTTTCGTGAACAGCAGGAACACGATCAGCAGGCCCGCCCCCTTGATATGGAAGCGCGTGAAGCCATAGGCCGCGAAGGTCGCCAACGCGACCGACAGCAGCGTCGAGCCCAGCGACACGATCAGCGAATTGAGGAAGTAGCGCGCGAAGGGCCGCTCGATCAGCAGCGTGCGGAACGCGTCGAAGCTCCAATTCGCCGAATAGAAGGCCGGCGGCGACAGGAAAACTTCGCTTTGCGGCTTCAGCGCGGTGTTGAGCATCCAATAGAACGGGAAAACGGTCACCAGCGCCGCGATCAGGATCGCGATCCACAAACCCGCTTGGCCCAAGGGGGAGGTGCGGTTCATCGGCGGTCGTCCTCTTGGCCCACGCGGGTGATGCGCAGATACATCGCGGCGAAGATCAGCACCATCAGCAGCAACAACACGCCGATCGCCGCCGCCTCGCCAAAGCGGTTGGCGCGGAACGCGGTGTTGTAGAGAAGGGCGGGCAGCACTTCGGTCGCGCCCGCCGGGCCGCCGCCGGTCATGATGCCGATTATGTCGTAGTGGCGGACGACGTTGATGATGTCGAGCGTCGAGGCGACGACCAGCAAGTATTTGAGATTCGGCAGCGTGATGTGCCGGAATTTCTGCCACGACGTGGCGCCGTCGATTTCGGCGGCTTCGTATTGCTCGGCCGGGATCGTCTGCAACCCCGCCAGCGTCAACAGCATGATGAAGGGCACGCCGCGCCAGATCTCGACCGTCGTGACGGCCGCGAAGGCGGTGCCCGGCGTGCCGAGCCAGGCGACGGGGGCGGAAATGAGTCCGGCCGATTGCAGAATGTAGTTGATCACGCCGAATTGCGGTTCGAGCAGCCACAGCCAAATCGTGGCGCCGACGGCCGCCGCGACCATCCAAGGCGTGAGGAACAACACGCGCAACGCGGTGCGCGCGAAGGTGATCTGGTTGAGCGCCAGCGCCAGCAACAGGCCGAGCAGCACATGGGCGGCGACGGAGATCGAAACGAAACCGAGCGAGACCCGCAGCGCATGCCAGAAGGCTTCGTCCTCCAGCACGCGCACGTAATTCGCGAAGCCGACGAAGGTCGAATTCAAACCACGGATACGCTGGAAGCTGGTCCAGAAGGCGTGGATGAGCGGCAGCACGATGACCGCCGCCAAAAACAGCAGCGTGGGTGCGAGGAACAGATAGCCGTGCCAGCGTTCGCGCGCGAGACCCCGCCCGGTCCAAGCCCGGGCGGGGATGTTCGTCGTGGTGGTCGTATTCGACATTACTGACGCAGCTTGCGCGTCACGCGGACGTCGAGATCGCGGAAGATCTCGTCGGTGCGCGCGGGTTCCAGCAAGGCTTTCTGCACCGCATCGACGATATCGTTGACGGCGATGTCGGCCCAGGCCGGATGCGGCAGCGGATACGAACGCGCATTGGCGCCGATGCGCACGAACTCGGCCAGCATCGGATCGGCCTTCAACTCGGGTTCGTTCACCAGATCGCGGCGCAGCGGCATCCAGTTCGCCTTCACGGCGCGCTGGATCGCCCATTTCTTATCCATGTCGAACTTGATGAAGCGCCACGCTTGTTCGGGGTAGCGGCAGCTTTGCGAGATCGAATGCGCCGACACGCTGGCGAGTGTGGGCGCGTTGGGGATGTTCGCGGGCATCGGCGCCACGAACATCTTGTTCGCGATCGCCGGATTGTCGCCGGTCACTTTGGCGATCGACCAATAGGCGTTGCGCATCGTGGCGATCTTGCCTTGCGCGAACAGCACGGTCTGTTCGAGGTAGTTGGTCGTGGTGGGGGCGGGCGAGGCGACACCTTCCTTGGTGAACAGGCCGAGATAGAACTTGATCGCTTCCAGCGATTTCGGGTTCTTGGCGAAGGTCGCCTCGGTCATGTCGGCGTTGAACGCTTCGCCGCCATTGCCCCAAATCCAGGTCAGCAGCACGCGCGTCGTCGTGTCGGTCTTGCCGCCCAGAATGCTGGTCGCCCAGCGATCGGGGCCGGTCAGCGCCTTCGCCCAGCGCAGATATTCGTCCCAGGTCTTGGGCGGATTCTTGGGATCGAGCCCGGCCTTCTCGACCAGTTCGCGGTTATAGACTTCGGCATAGGTGCCGCCCCAATTCGGCAGGCCGTAGAGCTTGCCTTCCCATTTGGCGGCCGACAGCATTTCCGGCGCCCAGGCGTCGCGGAACGAGGCGGGCTCCTTCGCCCACAAATCGTCCATCGGACGCAGATAGCCTTCGGCGGCGGCGGTCGTCAGGTCCACCGCGACGACGCAAGGCGCCTGGCGTGCTTGGGCCGAGGCGACGAACTTCGTCCAATGGTCGCGGCGCGCGACCAGGATCGGCTCGACCTTCACGTCCGGGTTCGCGGCTTCGAACTCGGCGATCGTCTGTTTCCAGATCGGCTCGTACTGCGCTTCGGTCAGGTTCGGCGTCTGCCATTGGATGGTGACTTGGGTCTGGGCGGCGGCGGGGCCGGCCAAAGCGATCACCGCGACGGCGGCGAGCAGGGCGTTACGCGACATGGGGTTCCTCCTTTTATGGATCGTTCGTTTTCGTCGTTCAGGACCACAGCGCGCCGCCGCGCTCGACACGCGACTGCGGCTGGTAGGGCTTGGACTTCATGATTTCGAGATCGGGTTCGATGCCCCAGCCGGGACCTTGCGGCAGGATGAAATGGCCCTTTTCGAACTTCACCGCCGGTGCCGCCGAGCGGTCGCGGAATTCGCGCTGCGGTTCCATCTGCTCCAGGATGTAGAAGTTCGGGATCGCGGCGGCCAAATGCATCGACGCCACCGTGCAGATCGGCCCGCCGGGATTATGGGGTGCCACGGGGATGTAATAGGTGTCGGCGAAGCTCGCGATGCGGCGCACTTCGGTGATGCCGGCGGCGTGCATCAGATCGGGCTGGATGATCTTCACGCCGCCGTTCTCGATCAATTCGCGATATTCGTAGCGCGACAAAAGGCGTTCGCCCGTCGCGATCGGCGTGGAGATCTCGCGCTGCAAGCGCACCATCACCGCCGCGTTTTCGAACGGGACGGGTTCCTCGAACCAGCCCGGGCGATAGGGCGCGAAGGCGCGGTCGAGCATCACGGCCGTGCGGGGGGAGAGCGATTCGCTGCATTCGATGAAGATGTCGACGTCGGGGCCCGCACCTTCGCGGGCGGCGGCCATCACCTCGGTCGCGCGGCGGATGGCGCCGCTTTCGTCGGCCTTCAGCGCTTCATGCGTCAGCGGCGAGAACTTGAACCCGGTGAAGCCGCGGCGCACGGCTTCCTTGGCACCCTTATGGGCTTCGTCAGGCGTCATCTTGGCGTTCAGCCAGTGGCTCGCATAAACGCGCAACGAAGTCCGATGCGCACCGCCGAGCAGGCGATGCACCGGCACGCCCAGACGCTTGCCTTCGAGATCCCACAAGGCAAGATCGATACCGGCGAGCGCCGTGCTAAACACGGCACCCGCGCGCCAGCGCCACGCGTTGTAGAGCCGATGCCAATGGCGTTCCGGCCCGGCGGGATCCTGGCCGATCAGATGCGGCGCGAATTCGCGGATCGCGGCTTCGACCGAGTCCAATGCGCCATGCAGCGAGGCTTCGCCCCAGCCGACCAGACCTTCGTCCGTTTCAATCCGGACGAACATCCAGTTGCACCAATCCACCCAATGCTTATGGGTCTCGATCTTCGTGATTTTCATAGGCGTTAGGCCGTTTCTCCCGAATTCCGGCGCTCGCGGCCGTCTTTGGCCTTCGATTGAACCGGTTCAAATATGTTATGCTCCCTTCATGGATGATGCAAGGCATGATTCGGGGGGGCGGCCGACCATCCGCGACGTGGCGCGCCGGGCGGGCGTGTCGGTCGGGACGGTGTCGAACGTCCTCAACCGGCGCATCGCGGTCAGCGATCGCCGCCGGGCGGCGGTGGAGGAAGCCATCGCCGCCTTGGGCTTTGTGCCCAATCGCAACGCGCAAAGCCTGCGCGGGCGGGCGTGGCGCGTGGTCGGGCTGGTCGTCCACGACACCAAAAGCGCCTATTTCGCCGCGATGCTCGACCGCTTCGAAACGATGGGCGGCGATCTCGGCTACGAGGTGATGCAAGTCCTCAATCGCGGCGATTCGGAGATCGAGCTGCGCCGCACGCGCGCGCTGATCGAACGCCAGGTCGACGGGTTGATCCTGGTGCCGACCGCGCATCCGCGAGCGACGTTCGACCTGATCGCCGATTCCGGCGTACCCGCGGTGATGATCGATCGCGGCATGGACGATCCGCGCTTCGATTACGTGACGATGGACAACGACGGTGCGATGACCGAACTCGTCCATGCGCTCGCGGCGCGCGGGCGGCGGGACGTGCGCTTCGTCGTGCGCTGGCCCGAACTCGTGACTACGCGCCAGCGTATGGCGGCCTTCGCGCGCGAAGGGGCGAAAGCGGGCATCGCGGCGCAAACGCTGGTGCGCGACCCCGACGACGCGATCTTCGCGGGCCAGATCCGCGAATTGCTGACGGGCGACAAACGCCCCGACACGATCGTGGCGTCGAACTCGACGATCGCGGAGGCGCTGCTGCTCACGCTGTCGTCGCTGGGCGTGAAAATCCCCGACGATCTTTCCGTCGTTGCGTTCGACGAACCCGACTGGGCCGAACTCACCACGCCGCCGCTCTCGGTCGTGCGCCACCCGATCGACCTGATCGCCCAAAGCGCTTGGGACATCCTGATCGACCGCATCGAAAACGGCACGCCGCCGGGCCGGCGCGTCATGCATCCCGCGCGCGTCGTGCTGCGCGGCTCGGTGAAGTCCGTTTAGTTCACCAAGCTTCGGCCATCATCGCGCGATATTCGTCCGGCGTCGCGATGCGGGGATTGGTGGCGTGGCAATGGTCCTTCATCGCCTTGCCCACGGCTTCCTCGACGAAGCCTTTGTCCACGCCCATCGCCCCTAGACCCGACGGCATGCCGAGATCGCGGTTGAGCTGTGCGATCGCTTGATCGACCGAGGCACCGGGTACGAGGCCCAGCGCCACGCGCAGCCTTGCGTATTTGTCTTCGGCGACGGCGGTCTCGGCGCTTTCGTTGAAGCGCAGTACGGCGGGCAGCAGCACAGCGTTCAACGTGCCGTGATGCAGCGACTTGGCACGATAACTGCCAAGCGCATGCGAGAGCGAATGAACGGCCCCGAGACCTTTTTGGAATCCCATCGCGCCTTGCATCGAAGCACTCAGCATCTGTTTGCGCGCCTCGCGATTTTTGCCATCGGTCACGGCGGTACGGATCCATTTGATGCCGCGCGCCAGGCCGTCCAGCGCGATGCCGTCCGCCGGCGGATTGAAGGCCGGCGCCAGGAACACCTCGATGCAATGCGCGATCGCGTCCATGCCGGTCGCGGCCGTGAGGCCGGCGGGCAAAGCGAGGGTGAGCTCGGGATCGAGCACGGCCGCGCGCGGGACCAGGAACCAGGAATGGAAGCCGACCTTGCGGCCGTCGTTCAAAATGACGATAGCGCCGCGCGCGACCTCGCTGCCTGTCCCCGCCGTGGTCGGGATGGCGATCAACGGGGCGCAATTCTTGGTGATCTTCGGGGCACCCCCGTCGATCGTGCAGTATTGCGCGAGCGGGGCGGGATGGCCCGCCAGGATCGCCACACCCTTGGCGAGGTCGATCGACGAGCCGCCGCCGATGGCGATGATCCCGTCGGCCTTATGATCGCGATAGAGTGCTGCCGCCTTATCGACGGCCGCCTCGGTCGGGTTGCCGGGGGTTTCATCGAAGATCGCAAATTGCAATTTGCCCTCGATCGCGGCCAAGGCTTGCGCGGCGACACCCGCCGCGATGACGCCCTTGTCGGTCACGATCAAGGGCCGCGAAATCCCGTGCGCGGCGCAAAGCTCGCCCAGCGCCTTCGCGGCGCCGAAGTCGAAATGGATGTCGGTCACGTATTTGATCAGCGGCATGGTTCTCTCCCCGGCGATTTTTCTACCAGGGCCGCGCGCGCTAGGGTAGCGTTCAAGTCATGGGTGAATATTTCTCCGAATTCCACGCGGTAGCGATGTGGGGAATTCTCGGGCCGGCGGCATGAGCCGCAAGCGACAGGCCGGCGACGGGCATTCGGCATTCGTGGCGTTGGATCGCGCCTCGCCGATACCGCTCTACCTGCAAGTCCGCAATCGCCTACTGGCGATGCTCGGCGATTGGCGCGATCCGGAAAGGCGCTTCTATTCCGACGACGAATTGACCGCGATGTTCGCCGTCAGCCGCGCCACGGTGCGCGAAGCGCTGACCGAGCTGGTGGACGCGGGCGTCGTGCGCCGCCGGCGCGGGCAGGGCACGGTCGTCAGCCTGCGCAAGGTCGGCGAAAAACTCGGCGTGGGGTCCCATATCGGCAGTCAATGGGATTCGGGCGACATGCCGGTCGATACGGTGCTGCTGGCGTTCGAGCGGATCGCCGCCCCGGCGGACGCCGCGCACGCCTTGGGCGTGCCGGCGGAAACCGAGTTGCTGTTCGTCAAACGCCTGCGCACCACGCCGATCGCGCCGGTGTCGATCGATTGGCGCTATCTGCCGCTGTGGGCCGCCGAAGGGATCGGCCGCGATCAAGGGACGCAGCCGCTGATCAACCTGATCTGGCGGCGGATCGATCTCGCCCATAGCGATTTGACGATCGAGGCGGCGCTGTCGGGGCCGGAGGAGATGGAGTTGCTGCATCTGCCGGCGAAGTCGCCGATCCTGATCCGGCATCTCGTCTATTACGATCGGCAGGGGCGCGCGGCGATGGCCGGCAAGTCGATCCATCGCGCCGATCTGATGCGCTACACCGTGCGCGTCGATCAGTCGCGCGATGGTATCGGTGCGGCGCGCGGCCGCACGATCTATCGCGGGCGTTAGTTGCCGCGCACCGAGCGCCAGAGCGACAGGCCGACCAGCCAGGCGCTGGCCGCCATCCAAGCGGTCAGAACGAACGGGTTCACGGCGGGCGCGAACCACAACAACCATGTGGCGCCGAATACCCAAACGCCGCTGGCTGTCAGCGTTAACGCGCGATAATCGCGCACGCGCAAGGGATGGATCGACTTCACCTTGGTGAAGCTGAACGCGCCCAGCACCGCGACCGCGATCAGGTTGAACCAGACCGGCGTGCCCAGCACGTAGATATACAGCGCCACGATGTTCCAGATCGCCGGGAAGCCGACGAAGTAATTGTCCTGCGTCTTCAGGTCGAGATTGGCGAAGATGTAGAGCGAGGAGAACAGGATCCAGCCCGCGGCCGCCGAAGCGAGCCAGCCGTCGCCCAGATATTCGAACTGCCAGAGCAGCACGGCCGGCACGACGACATAGGTGAGATAGTCGACGACGAGATCGAGCAACGCGCCGTCGAAGCGCGGCAGGCGTTCGGCGACGTCGAGTTTGCGCGCGAAAGGCCCGTCGATCCCGTCGACGATCAAAGCGAGGCCCAGCCACAGCAACGCTTCGCGCGGATTGCCTTCGATGACCGCGATCAGCGCCAGCAATCCGATGACCGCCCCCGACGCCGTCAGCGCGTGGACCATCCAAGCGGCGCTTTTGCGCCGGACCTCGACGATCTTCCCGGTGACGTCCTCGCGTTGCATCGGAATCACTGCGCGGTCCACCCGCCATCGATCGAGAAATTGCTGCCGCGAATCTGGTCGGCGGCGGGCGAGCACAGGAACGCGGCAAGACCGCCGATCTGTTCGGGCGTGGCGAATTCCTTCGACGGCTGCTTCTCGGACAGCAACTCGTCCTTCGCGGCCGCACCCGAAATGCCCTTGCGCTCGGCCAAAGCGTCGATTTGCTTTTGCACCAGCGGGGTCAGCACCCAGCCCGGGCAGATCGTATTGGCGGTGATGGGCAGCGTCGCCGTTTCCAGCGCCACGACCTTCGTCAGGCCGACCAGCCCATGCTTGGCCGCGACATAGGCCGACTTGCCGGCCGACGCGACCAGCCCGTGCGCCGAGGCGACATTGATGATGCGGCCCCAGCCGCGCTTCTTCATATGCGGCAAGGCGGCGCGCATCGATTGGAAGCAGCTCGTCAAATTGATCTGGATGACGCGGTCCCACGCGTCGAGCGGGAACTCGTCGACATTCGCGACATGCTGGATGCCGGCGTTGTTGACCAGAATATCGACCGCGCCGAATTCCTTCACGGTGGCGGCGATCAACGCCTCCACGTCGGCGGGCTTGGACATGTCGGCGGCGGAATAGCCGGTCTTGACGCCCAGCGTTTCGACCTCGCCGCGCACGCGGGCGATCGTCTCGCCGTCGCCGAAGCCGTTGAGCATGATATTCGCACCTTGCGCCGCCAGCGCCTTGGCGATGCCAAGCCCGATGCCGCTGGTCGAGCCGGTGACGAGGGCGGTTCTGCCTTTCAACGACATGTCGTGCTCTCCGATTTCCAGATCCTGTCCGGTTTTACCGCCGGAACGCCGCCGCCGCCGCTATTTTTTGAAAAAAGCGTCCGCTGCGGCCTTGTGGGAGCTCTTTTTGCCGATCTCGGCCTTGGCGCGGGCGATCTCGCCTTCAAGACGCGCTATATAGGCTTCGAGTTCCGCGACACCCCAATTGGACAAATCCTTGGGTTTGACCAATTTATGGCGTGGTTCGAGTTCGTCGAATTCCATATCCGTCCCCCGTGCGAGGTCGCCAGTTTATGAGTCTCCCCAGCGTCATGGAAGCCGTCACGATGGCCGCCCCCGGCAAGCCGGAGGTTCTCGTCCCCGGTCAAAGGCCGGTGCCGGTGCCGCAAGCGGGGGAAGTGCTGATCGAAGTGGCCGCTGCCGGTGTCAACCGCCCCGACATTTTGCAGCGTTACGGCAAATATCCGCCGCCGCCGGGGGCGCCCGACACGCTGGGGCTTGAAGTGGCGGGAACCGTCGTCGCGACGGCGCCGGACGTGACGTGGCCTAAAATCGGCGACAAGGTCTGCGCGCTGGTCGCGGGCGGGGGCTACGCCCAATATTGCACGGCGCCGGCGCTGCAATGTCTGCCGATCCCCGCTGGCTTCTCGATGGTCGAAGCGGCGGCGGTGCCGGAGACCTTCTTCACCGTTTGGACCAACGTGTTCGAGCGCGGGCGCCTTGTCGCGGGCGAGACGTTTCTGTGCCATGGCGGTGCCTCGGGTATCGGCACCACGGCCGTGCAGCTCGCCAAGGCGTTCGGCGCCAAGGTGCTGGCGACATGCGGCACGGCGGAGAAATGCGCCGCCGTGACGAAGCTCGGCGCCGATCGCGCGATCAATTATCGCGACGAGGATTACGTCGCAATCGCCAAGGAATTCACCGGCGGCAAAGGCGTGGATCTGATTCTCGACATGGTCGGCGGCGATTATATCGCGCGCAATATCGACGCGGCGGCGGTGGAAGGGCGCATCGTGCAGATCGCGTTCCTCAAATCCGCCAAAGCCGAATTGTCGTTCGACGCGATCATGCGCAAGCGCTTGACCTATACGGGCTCCACCTTGCGTCCGCGCAGCGTGGCGCAGAAGGGCGAAATCGCCGCCGCGTTGCGCGCGAAAGTGTGGCCGCTGCTCGAGGCCGGCAAAGTACGCCCACTGATTCACGCGACCTTCCCGATGGCGCAAGCGGCGCAAGCCCATGCGACGATGGAAGCCGACACGCATATCGGCAAGCTGGTGCTGACGCTTCGATGACCGACGCGGAACGTCCGCCTTCCCCCGAAGAATGGCCGCCCGAAGCGCTGATCGACGCCGGGCGCCAATTGCGCGCGATGGGGCGCGCGGCCGAAGCGCTGGCCGCGTTCGATATCGCGTGCCGCAAGGCGCCGAACGAAGTGGCGGCGTGGTCGGGCGCCGCACTCGCGAATTACGATCTCGCGCGCTACCACCTGTCGGCCGCCGCCTTCGAACGCGCGGTGGAATTGGCGCCGAACGACGCCAATCTGTGGCGCAATTTGGGCCATGTGCGGTTGCTCGCCGCGTGGCCCGTACCGGCCGCCGAAGCATTGGAACGCGCGGTTTCGCTCGATCCCGCCAATCTCGCCGCGTGGGACGATCTCGGCACCGCGCTGACCGGCATGTGGGATTGCGCCGTCGGTGCCGTTTCGGCGTATGACGAGGCTCTGGCGCGCGACCCGTCACGCATCGATATCGCTTCGCGCCGTCTAGTGGCGCTCGCGTTCGACGCGGAACTGCCGGTGGCCGAATTGTTCGCCGCGCATCGCGCTTTCGGGGCGAAGGTCGAAAAACTCGCCGGGCCGGTGGATTCGAGTTTCGCGAATGATCGCGCACCGGATCGCAAGCTGCGCGTGGGCTATCTTTCGTCGAATCTCTACGCGCATATCGCGTCGGCCGAGATGCGCACCGCCTTACGCCGCCACGACCGCGCGAATTTCGCCGTCCATGTCTATGCGACCGTGCCGGAAAAAGATTCGATCACCGACGAGCTTCGCGGCTACGCCGATACCTGGACCGATGCCGGCGCGCTCGATGACCGTATTCTGGCGGAGAGAATCCGAGCCGACGGCATCGACATCCTGGTCCACACGATGGGCCATTGGCAGCAGAACCGTTTGGGCGTGTTCGCGCGAAGGGCGGCGCCGATCCAGATCGAATATCTTTGCCAATCACCCGCCGTGGGGATTTCGGCGTGCGACGCCTATCTCGCCGATCCGTGGGTGTCGGGCGACGGCGCGCTCGCGGCGATGTCCGGCGAACGCGTGATCGATCTGCCCGGCGGCTATTACTCGACGTCGTTCCTGCCGGAAATCGCGATCAAACCGCCGCCGCGCGCGCGCGGCGGAGCGCCGATCGTGTTCGGCAGTTTCAATCGCGTGGCCAAAATCTCGCGCGGCACGGTACGGCGCTGGGCGCGCGTGCTGGCCGAACTGCCCGAAGCACGATTGCTGGTGAAAATCCCCGAGCGCTTCGACGCGGTCGAGGAAGCGCGCATGCGCGGCGAATGGGCGGCACTGGGCCTCGACATATCGCGCGTCGAATTGCGCGGCCATGCCGACGGCGGCGCCTATTGGGACGGCTTCGCGGATGTCGACGCGCTGCTTGATTGTGTGCCGTTCAATGGCGGGCGCACGACGGGCTCGGCCGCTTGGATGGGCGTGCCGACGATCTCGGAGATCGGCGCGCCGGTCTATGGCCGCTTGGCGTGGTGCATCATGTCGCGCCTGGATCTCGGCGATCTGGTCGGCACCGACGAAGACGGCTATGTCGCGGCGGCCGTCAAGCTCGCGCGCGATCCCGCACGGCTGGACGCGATACGCGCGGGGCTACGCGATCGTTTCCGCGCTTCGACCTTGTTCGAAAGCGAGACCCATATTCGCGAAGTCGAGGCGGCGTATCGCCGCCTTTGGCGCGAATATTGCGGCGCTTAGACTTTCTCCAGCGCCAGCGCGATGCCCTGGCCCACGCCGATGCACATCGTGGCGAGGGCGCGCTTGGCATTGCGTTCGTGCAGCTCGTACATCGCGGTCAAGGCAAGACGCGCACCCGACGCCCCTAGCGGATGGCCCAGCGCGATCGCGCCGCCATTCGGGTTCACATGCGAAGCGTCGTCGGGCAGGCCCAACTGACGCAGCACCGGCAACGCTTGCGCGGCGAAGGCTTCGTTGAGTTCGACGACGTCGATATCGCCGATCTTCCAACCGAGGCGCGCGAGCAGTTTCTGCGTCGCCGGGACCGGACCGATGCCCATGATGCGCGGCGGCACGCCGGCGGCGGCGGCTCCGATCACGCGCGCCTTTGGCGTCAGGCCGAATTTCTTCACCGCGGCTTCGGAGGCGAGCAGCAACGCCGCCGACCCGTCATTGACGCCCGAGGCGTTGCCCGCCGTCACCGTGCCGGACCCGTCGGGCTTCACGAAGGCTTTGAGCTTGGCGAGCGTTTCGAGCGTCGTGTCGCGCGGATGTTCGTCGCGCGACACCGTCACCGTCTCCTTGCCCTTGCGGGTTTCGACGGCGACGATCTCCTTGGCGAGACGGCCGGAGGCTTGCGCGGCGAGCGCGCGTTGCTGGCTGCGCAACGCGAAGGCGTCTTGATCGACGCGCGAGACGTTGAAATCGGCGGCGACGTTCTCGGCCGTCTCCGGCATCGAATCGACGCCATGCGCTTTTTTCATCAGGGAATTCACGAAGCGCCAGCCGATCGTCGTGTCGTAGATCGCCGCGTCGCGCGAGAAGGCGGTTTCCGCCTTGCCCATGACGAAGGGCGCACGGCTCATGCTTTCGACACCGCCCGCGACGATCAGATCCGCTTCGCCCGCCTTGATCGCGCGCGCGGCAATGCCCACGGCGTCGAGGCCCGAACCGCACAGCCGGTTGATCGTCGTACCGGAGATCGCGACCGGCAAGCCGGCGAGCAACGCGGCCATGCGCGCGACGTTGCGATTGTCCTCGCCCGCCTGGTTGGCGCAGCCATAGATCACGTCGTCGATCGCCGCCCAATCCACGCCCGGATTGCGCTTCACGAGTTCGCGCAACGGAATCGCGGCGAGATCGTCGGCGCGCACGCCGGAGAGGGCGCCCGCGTAGCGGCCGATGGGCGTGCGGATCGCGTCGACGATATAGGCTTCGGTCATGTTGGCGTGTCCTTGAACGATGAACTTAGTTTTCGCGCGCGACGAGGCGGCGCAGGCGCGACGCGGCGCGATAGCGGTCCTCGCCGTAATGGCGGGCGAGGCTCTCGAGGGTGGCTTGGATATGCGGCAGGCCGACCGCGCGGCCCCAGGCGAACGGGCCCTTCGGATAATTGACGCCCTTGGTCATCGCGACGTCGACCCCTTCGGCTGAGACGACGCCATGCTGCACGGCTTCCAGCGCTTCGTTGACCAGCATGGCAAGCGTGCGCATCACGATCAAACCGGGCGCGTCGTCGATCAGCGAAACCTTCATGCCGCAGCCTTGGAAAAACGCGGTGGCCAGCGCCGCTGCTTCGCCGCGCGACTGGTCGGCGACGGCGATCGCCATGCGCGTCGCGGTGGCGTAATCGAGCGCAAGATCGTGTAGCACGAGTTCGCGCTCGCCCGTTTCCGCCGCGCGCAAAGTGGCCGTGCGCCCGTCGGAAAGGCGCAAGGCCACACCGTCGAGCAGAATCACGTCGCCGCGTTCGCCCGCCGGGCGGCGATGCACGGGCAAACCGCCATCCTTGGCGCGTTTTTCCAGCGCATCGAAATGCTCGAGCTCGCCCTCGAACACGATTTGCTTGGGCGGTGCTGCGGCGGGTTCGGTGGCGGGTTCGGGCGGCGTGGCACCCTTCGCGTAATCGTAGAAGCCGCGCCCCGATTTGCGGCCCAGCCTTCCGGCCGCGACCATTTCGGCTTGCATCGCCGACGGCGCGTAGCGCGGATCCTTGAAATAGGCGTCATAGACGGAGTTGGTCACGGCGAAATTCACGTCGTGGCCGATCATGTCCATCAATTCGCACGGGCCCATGCGAAAGCCGCCGCATTCGCGCATCACGGCGTCGATGGTCGCGGGATCGGCGGCGCGCTCGGTCAGCAGGCGCCACGCTTCGGCGTAGAAGGGGCGCGCGCAGCGATTCACGACGAAGCCCGGCGTCGACGTGGCGTGCACCGGCGCCTTGCCCCAGGCGGCGGCGGTGTCGAACGCGGTTTGCGCGACGTTTGCGTCGGTGCCAAGGCCCGACACGATCTCGACAAGCGCCATGATCGGTGCGGGGTTGAAGAAATGGAACCCGACCAAGCGGCCGGGCAGGCGCATGTCCTTCGCCATCGCCGAAATCGAAATCGACGATGTGTTCGTGCCGATGATGCAGCTATCCCCGACCACGGCTTCGAGTTCGGCGAGGAGCTGGCGTTTGACGGCGAGGTCTTCGACGATCGCCTCGATCACCAGATCGCAAACTTCGAAATCGATATAGGCCTCGGCCGGCTCGATGCGCGCGAGGATCGCGTCGCGCTTGTCCTGGCCGATCTTGCCCTTGGCGACGAGGCCGTCGAGCGCCTTGCCCATATTGCGCAGCGCGTCGTCCACGGCCCCTTGGCGCGCGTCGAGCAGCTTCACGCGGTGGCCGGCGGCGGCGGCGACCTGGGCGATGCCGGCGCCCATTGTTCCCGCGCCAATGACTCCGATGGCGCGGTCGCGGGCAAGGGCGGTCATCGGGCGAATCCGTCGTTGTTGTGCGTCGTCATGCGGGGCGGAGAGTGCCAATGTCGCGAGTGCGAGGCAATCATCGCCAGCACGCTCAAAATCCAGGCAGATCGGGCGCCGCAGCGCGCTGGATACCGTGTTTTGCCTAAATTCGAGTCGTGAGCGTATTTAATTACCGCGTCTGGGCGAGTCGCCGTCCGGCACGGTCTATGCAAATTTATGCTGCACCTGCGAAGACAGAAGGTCTTTCTGAGGAAACGCTCTCGAAACCCCGGTGGCGGCGCGGTCCCAACGACCAAGCCGGTTTTGGGCCGCTTATGGAGGGCGAGATGCGCAAGACGATCGGCGGAATTCTGGCGGGTCTGATGCTGCTCTTGGCGGGCGCGCCGATGGCGTCCGCGCAGACGCAAACGCAAGCACTCCCGACATTCGATTGGTTGATCTGGGAGCGCCTCAGCGAGCGGCGCACGAAGGAACCCGTCCCGCAGCGCTTCACGTTGAAGGGCCATATCTTCACGATCTACGCCGCGACGCCGGAACACCCGGCGATCTTCGTCGCCGAGCGGCGCGGGCGGATCGTCTATCTCTCCACCGCCGACCGCTACAGCGTGATCGCCTATCGCGAGCGCGATTGGGGCGAAGGGCCGGACCTGCTGGTCGATGCGCAAAACGCGGCGAACGGGCAGGGGGCCCGGCTGCACGCCTTCGTACTGGCGCCCTATTTCTCGCTCCAGACGATCGGGCTCGGGGACACTTATGCGGGCTCCGACGAAAGCGGCGAGACGGCGGCGTTGCGCGTGCAATTCTCCGACTACGCCTTCATGGGCTGGAACGCGCCCTATCATCTGTCGCCCGTCCCCACGCTGCATCTCGGCTGGACGGGGACGCGCTACGAGGTCGAACCCGACTCGCTCGGCCGTTACGCACGCGATCCCGGCTTGCTCGAGCGTTGGACGGAAGACGCGCGCACGGCGTTGACGAAATGGCGCAACGCCGGCGGCGTCTATACGGCGATCGCCGCGCGCGCCCCCGGCGAGAGCCCCGAGAACCCGCCCTCGGTCGTGTGGCGTTATGCGCTCGAACTCGTCTATTCGGGCGATGCGGCGTCGGCAAAGAAACTATTCGACGCGGCCTGGGATGACGACATGCCCGGCAAGCGCGAATTCTGGCGCGATTTCCTGACGCAGCTGCGGGGCGGTCAGGCGTGGCGCGATCTCGATTTGGAGACCGCGCTTGACGCCCATGACCTGTTCAAGGATTTCGCCGCGCAGTTGAACTAGGAGTTTATCGTTTTAATTTGCGATCTATTCTAGCGGCGAGTTTCTGCTAGGATACGGGCGCCGTGTTCTTCTTCTCTTCCAATTTTCCGTCGCGACTGCCGAGTTTCGGGGCGCTCCTCTTCCGGTCGCATCGACAAGCGTTCATCCGTTTGTCGATCTTGCCGATCGCATGTTTTCTTTATTGGCTGATTTTCGTTATGTCCGGTCATACGGTCTGGAAAATATCCGCGATTGCGCTGACCGAGAAATTCGACCCTTGGTTTTCGTGGATCGTGCCGTTTTGGGATTCGGTGCAGCGTCGCCATGTTCCGCGTTGGCCCTATCCGACCGTGGAACACGCCCGCCATCTCGTTGCGATAGCGTGGCTGTTGATCTACGCGACGATTTTGCTTTCCACGGTGTTCATGCCGGCGTTGGTGCGCACCGCCGTCGTTGCGGGGCGCGAAGATCCGGCTATGGCATACAAAATTCGAATGATTTCTTTCTTGGCGTGGCTGGTACTCGCCGTGACGTTATGGCTATCTCCGTTCCAGGGACATAACACCCACCAAATACTAAAAGACGTACTAGCGCTTCCAGTTATGGCGATACTGTGCGCATATTGCACGATCCTATGGATCTGCGCGCTGCTGGCGCATCGCCAACTCGGCGATCGCTGGCGGGACTTCAAAGGGCCGAGCTGATCAGCCGCCGAAATGCAAAGGGGCGGCGCCCCGTTCGGGAGCGCCGCCCTTCGCGTTAAATCGTTCAGCGGCCGACGGCGTAGGCTTGCTGCAAGCGCGGCGTGGCCGCCGCCTTCAGCAGCTTGCCTTCCTTCTTCGCCGCCGCGTTGCGGCCCAGCGACCATTCGCCGCCGACTTCCACGTCGTGGCCCTTGGCCTTGAGCGCGTCGATCGTCGCTGCGGGGAAGCGGCTTTCGACCTGCACTTTGCCCGGCCGTGCCGCGCGCGGATAGAACGAGTTCGGCCAATGATCGGTCTGCAACATCGGCGCATCCATCGCGGCCTGCATGTTGTAGCCGTGATCGACATGGCGGATGAAGAACTGCGCGATCCACTGATCCTGGTTGTCGCCGCCGGGCGAGCCGAAAGCGAGCCAGGGCTTGCCGTCCTTCATCGCCATCGACGGCGTCAGCGTCGTACGCGGACGCGCGCCCGGCTTCAGCGACGCGGGCAGACCTTCTTCCAGCCAGAACATCTGCGCGCGCGAACCCAGGCAGAAGCCCAGTTCAGGAATCGTCGGCGAGGATTGCAGCCAGCCGCCCGACGGCGTGCAGGCGACGACATTGCCCCAACGGTCGATGACGTCGAGATGGCAGGTATCGCCTTCGGCGGGGCCGCGCGCCGCACGGCCTTGGCGCGCCATCGCGGACGCACCGCCATCGCGATAGGTTTCCTTCGCCAGCGCGTCGGATTCGACGCGCGCGGGCTCGCCGAAACCGCCCATGCCAGCGATCACGGGCCGCGCTTCGGCCGATTGGAAGGCGGGGAGCTTGTAGTCGCGCCCGCCGGGCTTGCCGGGGCGCAATTCTTTCGACGCCATCTCGCCGATCAGCTTGCGCCGTTCGGCGTTGTAGGCATCCGACAGCAGAGCTTCGAGGGGCACGTCGGTGAAATTCGGATCGCCGTAATAGGCTTCGCGATCGGCATAGGCGAGCTTCTTCGCCTCGATCAGCAGATGGATGAATTCGGGCCCGATCGTGTCCATCGCGGGCACGTCGTAGCCCTTCAGCAGCGCCAGCAATTGCAGCAGCACGGGGCCTTGGCTCCACGGGCCCGCCTTGCACACGGTCACGCCGCGATAATCGTAAGTCGCGGGCGCTTCGACGGGCGCTTGCCAGCTCGCCATGTCGGCGGCGGTGAGCACACCTTTGTGGCGCTTGCCCGACACGTCCATGATCGCGTTGGAAGCGCAGAACTTGCCGATCGCTTCGGCGACGAAGCCTTGGTAGTAGGCCTTGCGCGCCTTTTCGATCTGCGCTTCGCGGTTCGGCCCGGCGGAAGTGCCTTCCGACAGCAAACGCTTGAACGTCGCGGCGAGCGTCTTGTTCTCGAACAAAGCGCCGGCCTTGGGCAATTCGCCGCCCTTCATCCACAACGCGGCCGACGTCGTCCATTCGGTCTTGAAGATCTCCGCGACCGACGACACGGCCCCGGCGGCACCGGGCAACAGCGGGAAGCCGTTCTCGGCATAGCCGATGGCGGGCGACATCACTTCGGCCAGCGTCATCGTGCCGTAGTCGCGCAGCATCACCATCCACGCGTCGAAGGCGCCGGGGATGACGGCCGCGAGCAGGCCCGTGCCGGGGACGAGGTCGAGACCTTCGGATTTGTAATGCGCGATCGTCGCCCCGGCAGGGGCGGGGCCTTGGCCGCAAATGACCTTGGGCGTGCCGTTATGCTCGCACGCGATCAGCACCGCATCGCCGCCCAGGCCGTTCATATGCGGCTCGACGACTTGCAGCGTCAAACCCGCCGCGACCGCCGCATCGAACGCATTGCCGCCCTTTTCCAGCACGGACATGCCGACTTGGCTGGCGATCCAATGCGTCGACGAAACGACGCCGAACGTGCCGGTGATCTCGGGGCGGGTGGTGAAGGTCGGCGGAACGGAAGGCGGCATGGTGCGATTGGCTCCTCAAATGAAGCCGCGACTATGCCATGCGAAGAACGCCCGCGAAATAGGCCGATAATTCGTCCATCGCCGTCACCGGCAGCACATGGCCGACATATTGATCGGGCCGCACGACGACCAAGGCGCCGCGCAACCGGTCGATCCCGCGCAGGTCGAAAATGTCGCGGCCGTTTTTGAGGTCCGGGCAGAACACCTTCTCGTAATCGCGCAGCCCGAATTTGCCTTTCGGCGGGAAAAGCAACGGCGGCATCGACGTGATTTCCAGCGTGCGATGGCCCGCTTGCAGGATCGCGCGGACATCGATCACGGAATCGATATCGGCGCCTTTGGGCGTGAAGCGTTTCACCGCGCTGGCCAAATCGGCGCACACCGCGTCGAGCTTCGTGTCCGTTCCGACGAAGAGCATCACCCGGAAGCGCCCGTCGGCGCGCACGACATGGCCGAGTTCGACAGGTTTGGCGTCGCCCAAACGCACGACCGGGGCCGAGTGGAAGCGCGTCCCGATCTCGAAGCCGGTGGCGAGATGTTGGTGCGTCGCCTTACCCGTCAGCACCGACGGCGCGTAGCGCGTGGCGGTCCCCGCCGTGTAGCGCCCGTGCTGGACGAAATAGCTTTGCACCTCGGCCGGATCGATCGTGCTGCCGGGCTTGGAGGCTTCGTGCAGCAGGCTTGCCCATTCGCGGTCGAAATCGATCAGCGTTTTGGCGATGGCATGGCGTTCGCTCGAATAGCTACGCAGCAGATCCGCGTCGCTGCGCCCTTGCAGCACGGCGGCGAGTTTCCAGCCGAGATTGAACGCGTCCTGCATCGACACGTTCATGCCTTGGCCCGCTTTGGGGCTGTGGGTGTGGCAGGCATCGCCCGCGATGAAGACGTGTGGGTCGTTCGCGTCGTCGTCGAAGCGTTCGCACATGCGCTGGCCGATCTCGTAGACCGACCACCAGGCGACGTCCTTCACGTCCAGCGTATAGGGCGCGAAGACCTTTTGCGCGGCGGCGATCACGTCCTCGACGGTCAGCTTGCGATCGGCGACGCGTTCGCGCGAATCGAGCTTGTCCATCTCGACATAGACGCGGACCATATAGCCGCCTTCGCGCGGGATCAGCACCACGCTGCCGCCCGCGGGCGACTGGATCACGCATTTGAAGCGGATATCGGGGAAGTCCGTGACCGCCAGAATATCCATCACGCCCCAGGCCTGGTTGGCGGAATCGCCTTCCAGCGTACGGCCGATGGCTTTGCGCACCGCACTGCGCGCGCCGTCGCAGCCCACGACATAACGCGCACGGATCGTTTCGATTTCGCCCTCATGGCCGGGATCGGTGCGTTCCAATGTCACCGTCACGGGATGCGAAGCCGCGCGATCGACCGTCAGATTTGCGAGCTTGCGCGAATAATGCGGCTCGATCCGCGCGGGCGAACTGCGCATCACATCGAGATAGAAATCGTGGATGCGCGCTTGGTTCAGGATCACATGCGGGAATTCCGACAAGCCGTCTTCGGTATCCTGAATGCGCCCGCTGCGCGCGATACCGCCGGGGGCCGGTTTCCAGAACGTCGTCTCGTTGACCCAATAGGCTTCGCGCACCACGCGCTCGGCGAAGCCGAACGCCTGGAACATTTCGACCGTGCGGCAAGCCACACCGTCGGCCTGGCCGCGCAGCAAGCGGTCGGGCTTCTGCTCGACGATGCAGGTCTTGATATCGGCGAAGGCGGCGAGTTGAGCCGCGAGCGTCAAACCCGCCGGGCCACAGCCCACGATCAGCACGTCGGTCGTTTGCGGCAATGTGCCGGGCGAACCGGGCTTGCCCAGCCGTGCGACCGGATCGGCGATATCGGGATCGCCGGGCTGAAAACCGTCGAGATGGAACTGCATCGCGCTTGCTCCCGGAAGAGATTTTAGTCACAATACTGATGATCAGTATACTTGTCAATTTAGCGGCCGGGAGCGGGCGATGATCGCGGAAGTTCTGAACAGGCCGGGGCATTTGGCGCGGCGCTTCCAGCAGATCGCCGTGTCGGTCTTCGTGGCGGAGGCCGAAGCGGCGGGCTACGACCTCACGCCCGTGCAATACGCGGCGCTGGCCGCGGTCAAAGCACATAAGGGCATCGATCAAGCGACGCTGGCGGGCTTGATCGCCTATGACCGCACGACGATCGGCGGCGTGGTCGACAGGCTCGAACAAAAAGGCCTCGTCTCGCGACGGGTGAGTGCGGAGGATCGTCGCGCGCGCGTGCTGGAAATCACGCCCTTGGGCAAGCGCACGCTGGTCGGCATCGAGCCCGCCGTCACCGCCGCGCAAAAAGCGATGCTGCGCGGGCTGGAGGCTTCGGAAGCCGCGACATTGCTGCGCCTGTTGCGCAAGGCGATCGACGCGAGCAACGAGTTGAGCCGCGCGCCGATGCGCGAGGGCTAAGGCTTAGCCGAAGACTTTGCGCAGCAACTCGGTCGTGCGCGCACCAGGGTTGGCGCGGATATCGGCTTCCTCGCGCGCGACGTAATGGAAAATGCCGTCGACGCCTTTGTCGCGGGTCCAGTCGGCCAAATTGCCGCGCGCGTCGGGCACGCCGGGAATGTTGCGATAGGCGCCCATCATCTTTTCGTAGGACTGGATCGCACCCACGTTTTGCAGCGCGCGGTCGATATGCGGGCGCATCAGATTGCCGATGTCGCCACCCGCCGTGCGGCGCAAATAGCTGGTCGCCGCGTCGTTGGGGCCGTTCAGAATGCCTTGGGCGTCCGACAGCGTCATCGCGCGGATCGCGCGCAGGAAGATATCGCGCGCGACCGGTGTCGCCTGCTCGGCCGCGCGGTTAAGGCGCGTTTGCAGATCGTCGGCCATGCCCGACAGCCCGACCGTTTGCAGCGCGGATTGAACCCGGGCGAGCGTATCGGGCAGCGGGATTTTGACCGCCGCGTCGCCGAGAAACCCGTCCGCGCGGCCAAGCCGCGCGACGGCGGCACCGGCCCCTTTTTCGAGCGCGTCCTTCAAACCCTGCGCGATCCCGCCCGCCGAAAGCCCCTTGCCGCGTGTGCCGCCGGTGCCGGGCACCGCGACGCCGCCCTGGTTCAACAGGTTCCGGCCCTGATCGAGCAGGCTTTGCGCCTGGGCGGAAACGGGCAGGGCCATCGCGGCCAAAAGAATCGTGCGGCGGTTCATGACGTGCCTCCGAGTGGTTGGGCCCAGTCTATCGCTGATCAACGTTGCGAGGCCATAATCTTGCCCGGGAAGGACATGTGCGATGGCCGAGGCGGGCATCGCCTTTCGTACTAACTTCGGTTATATTTTGTTAGTACCTGATTCCGGAAGGCGGTCCCCATGGCGAAAGAAGCCGTGTTCACGATGAAGCTGGAACCCGAATTGCGCGCGCAATTCGTCGCCGAAGCGGCCGGCGAAGACCGGCCCGCGTCGCAGGTCATGCGCGAATTGATGCGCGACTACATTCGGGATCGCCGCGAGAAGCGCGAATACGAGGATCATTTGCGCCGCAAGGTGACCGCCGCGCGCGAATCGATGCGCGCGGGTCGCGGCCGGTCGAACGACGATGTCGAAGCCGCGTTCGCCGCCAAGCGCCGGAAAGCGGCGAACGTTAAAGCGTGATCGTCCGCTGGACGCCGGAGGCGGTGAAGGATCGCACGGCGATCTGGGACTTTATCGCCGACGAAAATCCGGGGGCGGCCATCCGTATCGACGAAGCCTTCGGTGAAGCGGCCGCGCGATTGGCAACGCACCCGAAGCTCGGCAAGCCGGGGATGATTGCCGGAATACGCGAGTTGCTGCTCGCGCAAAAAACGTATCGCTTGGTTTACGAACTCGACGCGGACACGGTTTGGATATTGGCCGTCGTGCACACTTCGCGGCTCTGGCCGCCCTAAAGCAGCTTGCGGCCCGCGAACGGCATGCGCGCGGTCAGGATTTCGCCGGTCTCGCTTTCGGTCATGTAGAGCGTGCGCCGGTCGGGTCCGCCGAACGCCATGTTGGTGACGAAGGCGCCGGGTTCGCCGATGAAATGCGTGGGCAAGCCCAGGCGGTCGAAACGCCACACGCCCATGCCGAGATGCGCCACGACAAGACCGCCGTCTTCGTCGAGCGCGATCCCGTCCGGTCCGCCGCCACCCGACAATTGGATGAAGCAGCCGACCTTGGCCGAGATGCCGCGCTCGAACAGGGGGACGCGCCAAATCGCGTTGGCGCGCGTGACGGCGACGAACAACACGCGCTCGGCCAAGTCGAGCACCAGTCCATTAGGCGAGGGGAAGCGGTCGCACAACACGTCGATCTCGCCCGACGCCTTCACGCGGAACACGCGCCCCGTCGGGTCTTGCATCCCCGTCTGGCCTTGATCGGTGAAATAGAGATCGCCATTCGCCGCGAAGGTCAGATCGTTGACGCCCTTGAAGCCTTCGGCGCGATAACCGCGCAAGTGCGGCGTCACCGCGCCGCTCGCGGGATCGACGATCATGACCCCGTGCCGCGCGTCGGTCACATAGGCGCGCCCGTCGCGCGCGATCTTCATCCCGTTGGGCCAGCCGTCGTAGTCGGCGACTTTCGTCCATTCGCCTGACGGCGAAATCCGGAAGATGCGGCCGAAGGGAATGTCGGTGCACCAAAGATTCCCGGCCGCGTCGAAGCACGGGCCTTCGAGGAAGGAATGGACCGCTTCGCCGCGCTTGTTGGCGTCGGCCCATTCGCATGTGCGCTTGTCGCGAAATTCGTCGGGCAACGACGTGAAACGCGAAGCGGGAATACGTTGCAGCGGGGCGAAGGGGTTGTTCATGGTCCTCTCGGCGGGCCGAAGCGCACGATCTCGACCCGCGCGATCGCTTCGACGTCGCGCAAGGGCGTCGGGTCGGGGAACTCCAGCGGGCCCAGCGGGCGTACGCGGCATCTGTCGGCGTTCGACGCGTTGCCCACGCGCACGAACACCGTGCTGGGTGTGACCAGCAACACGCAGCGCGTGCGCGTCTTGGTGGTGAAGCCGTTGGCGATGCCGCCGTAATCCTTGGTTTCGAGTTCGGCCAGGAACCCGCCGCCCGTGCCCAGCGTGTAGAGCGCGCGGGCATAGAGATACGACGCCCCCGGCCACGCGACGATCGCCAGCACCGCCAGCGCCAAGCCGATGCGGATGGCGAGATCGCGCGAGAAGCGGTCGCTGACCACGAGATAATGGAACACGGCCGAGCCGAGCACGGCGAGCATGCCGAGCCACGCGAAGGCGCGGGGATTCGAATCGAACAGCAGCACGCCCGCCGGGATAGCGAAGACCGCGATCGAGATCGCGACATGGAAGGCGAGCGGCAGCCCGAGTTTCAGCGTCGCGGCCATGCGCCGCAAAACTTCGGCCGGCGCTTCGGGGCTTTTCAGGCGGAAGCTCGCCGCGATGGCTGCCGCGATCAGCGCGGAGATCAGGAACCACAGCAGCAGCCCGTCGCCCTGATTGCCGGCGAGCCCGCCGAGGATCGCCAGCGCGAACAACGCCGCCCAATATATCCAGCCGAAACACACGGCGAAGCCTTTGGCGTCGGACCAGGCCCCCCAATGGCCGCGCTTGCGCGTATCGGGGCCCGCGAGCGCCGCGCGCAGATCGGCTTGGTCCTGGTCGTCGAGCCCGCCCAGCGCGATGAACGGAAAAAATGCGGCGAATTGGAACAGCGCCACCAGCAGCACCATGCCAGCGAAGGTGACGACGACGAACGATGTGGCGGCCAGCTCGCCCAGCAGCGGCACGCCCATACGGTAACTATAGAGAACGTGGAAAATCGTCGCCGTCAGGGCGGAAATCGCCGTCACCGCCGGGGCCAAATCGCGCACCGTGTCGATCGCCCGGCGCACCGGCGGGCGCGGGGTACGAGGCGGAGTCGGAGTTTCCGTGCTGCGGGACTTCATTTGCCTAATCCGCGTTCGGCTTGTTAAATAGACGTTCTAATGGGTAACCCATTCGGGCCGAAGGGGCGGCTCGCCACCTATGCTGTCTGCATCACCGTCGAAAATCCAGCGCCGCAAATATTCGCATTCGGAATTGGCGAATGTGGTCGCTTTGCACGAGCGGTTTCGCACGGGCAAGCCGGGCGGCGTGCGCGCGATGCTGGCCTTCGCCGATTTGTCGGGCATGGCGCTGGCGGGCGCCAATTTGACCGAAGCGGATTGCACGGGCGCTTCGTTCCGGGGCGCGATGATGTCGGATTGCGTGCTCGATCGCGCGCAATTGTTCGCCTGCGATTTCCGCGAGGCGGATCTGGAGGGTGCTTCGCTGATGCGCGCCGATCTGCGCGGGGCATCGATGCGCGGCGCGAACCTGACGCGCGCCAATCTGATTCAGGCCGATCTGCGCGAAGGCTCGCTGACCCAGAAGGACAAGGGCGGCAATCTGCATGCGCTGAAGCTCGGCCATGTCGGCGCTACGGAATTGAACGACGCGAAGCTCGAAGCGGCCAATCTCTCCGAAGCGAATATGGACGGCATGTCCGCCTCGCACGCCGATTTCACCGATGCCGTGCTACGCGATTGCAAATTCGCGCGCGCGACGCTGCAAAAGGCGAAGTTCCAGGGCGCCAATCTGGCGGGGGCGGATTTCACCGGGGCGAATTGCACCGGCGCCAATCTCGCGGGCTCGGTGCTGTCGGGTGCTAAATTCGGGTCGGCCGTGCTCGATGGCGTGGACATGACCGATGCGGTCACCGACGCGCCGGCGGGCAAGCCGCTTTCCGAAGTCGGCATGGCACCCGAGGAACTTCTGCGCCTGCACGCACTCTGGGCCGATACGGGCGGGGCGCAAGGCCAAGTCGCCGATCTGTCGGGTGTGGATTGTCGCGGCCTGCCGTCCTTGCGCGGCAAGGTGCTGGTCGGTTTGCGCGCCGAACGCGCGGTGCTGGTGGGGCTCGATCTTTCCGGCTGTCAGTTGCAGGGGGCGCGGCTCGCCGGGGCCGATCTGCGCGACTGTAAGTTCGCGGGTGCCGATCTGCGCGGCGTCAATCTCGCGGGCGCCAAGCTCACGCGCGCCGATCTGCGCGATTGCGATTTCACGCCGCTGATCCCCATTCCCGGGCGCTCGTTCGCGTCGAACCTCGCGGGCACGATCTTCCGCGCCGCCGATCTGCGCGGCGCCAAATTCGGCAACACGCCGATGCCGCAGGCCGATCTGCGCGACGTGTTGATCGACGATACGCAAATCATGTCGATCGATTTCACCGACGTCACGCTCGACGCGCGGCTCAAGAAGAAGATCACGCCGGCTGCTTAGGGATTTCGTAGGGCAACGGCGTCGCTTCGAAATCCTTGAATTGTTCGGGCCGCAAACCCACCACGATCGGATCGGCGTCGTTGCGCCGCACGGCGATGCGCGCGTTGAACAGATCGTGGTTGTAACCGTGCTTGTCGACGATGCGGTGGATCAGCACGGGATACTGGGCCTCGCCGATCTTGCCGCCGGTCAATTGCGAATTGGCGCTGGCGATGCCGTAGCCGCCCACGGTCACGCCGGCGAGTTTCTCCAGCATCTTTTCGACGCGCGCCAGGAACATCAGCGTGTCGAGCTCGCGCACCACCGGCGGCTCGGTCGGGCGGATGAAACGCCCGATGCAGATTTGCCCCGGCTGCGCCTTGCCCACCAGGCGCGCGAGCTGGATCGTCACCTCGCCCACCAGATATTCGAAGCCGCGCGGCCGCGTCCCTTCGATCTGGTGATAGGCGTAATGGCTGCCGATCGAATAGCAGGTGCGCAACACCGGCACGAGCCGCGATTCCCCGCGCGCGCGCGCGACCGCGTTGTCGGCCAGGATCAGCACCAACGCGGCGTAAAGGCGCATATCCGCCTCGAACCCGCGTGTACGGTTCCACACATAGAACCCGTCGCCGGTGGTCGAGCGCGCGATTTCGACGTCGAGCCCGGCTTCGCCCAATTTCTTGGCGGCCGAATTGATCGAGTATTCGAGGCTGGCGAGTTGGGCGACCTGCTCCAGCGGATCGACCTTCGAGAAGCCGACGATGTCGAACAGGATGACCGCGCGATGTTCGGTCAGCGAGATCGCGTAGCGGCGCGCCACTTGGTCGAGGACGACGGGCTTCACCTCGCCCTTGCCGTCGCCGATGGTGAAGGGCAGATCGACCTTGATCGGCCGCGTCTTCAGGACCTTGCAGACCTCGGCGAAGGTCGACGCGCTCATCATCCTGCCGCCGCCCAAAATACGATTGGCATTGGGCGCTTCGGCCAGCACACGCCAATTGGGCGCGGCGCAAAGCGAGACCGTTTGGCCTTCATGCGTCCAGCCGACGACGATGTTCTGGCCCAGTTTCCAGGCGCCGTGGCAGGCGAAGTCGAGTTCGCGCAAGCCTTCCCGGATTTCGTCGTCGCTGGCCATGTCGCGGCGATCCTAGCAGAGTTGCGCGATTCGGGGAGCGTTCGCGCGTCGTCTGCCTGTATATAGCCGCCCCATGGATCTGCCCTCGGAACTCTTCGTCGCCGGCTGGCTGTTCGTCGCGGCGATCGCGTCGGGCCTGTCGGGCTTCGCCTATGCGATGATCGGGGCCGTCGTACTCTTGCATTTCCGCGATCCGGTGGACGCGACCCCCTTGATCCAGGCGACCAGCGTGATCGCGCAGACGATGTCGATCTTCGCCTTCCGGGGCCATATGCGCTGGGACCGGCTGCTGCCCTTCCTGATTTGCGGGCTGGCGGGCGTGCCGATCGGCGTGTTCCTGCTGTCGATCGTGCCGGCCGACCCGCTGCGCAAAGCGATCGGCGCCTTCATGATCGTCTACGGCACGTGGTCGCTCGCCCGCAAACCGGGGCCCCCGGTCACGTTCGGCGGCCGCGTGGCCGACGGTATCGTGGGCCTTTCCGGCGGCGTGATGGGCGGGATCGGCGGGTTGGCGGGCGTCACCATCACGATTTGGACCGCGATGCGCGGCTGGCCGCGCGACGAACAGCGCGCCGTCTATCAGCCGTATATCTATATGATGCAGGCAAGCTCGGTGACCGTGCTGCTGGCCACCGGCGGCGTCAGTTCGCGCGTCGTGTCCGATTTCATGTGGGCGGCGATCCCGGTGGCGGCGGGGGCGTGGCTCGGTCTCAAGCTCTACGGCGCCATCGACGACGCGACGTTCCGGCGGACCTTGCTGATCCTGTTGATCGTCTCGGGGTTCGGCCTGCTATTCTGACGCCTCGGCGTTCAGGAGTTCGCAGATGTACGATATCGTCGTGACGGAATTCGTCGACCAATGGGCGGTCGACGATCTCGCCAAGGATTACAAAGTCCACTACGACCGCACGCTGGTCGACAAGCCCGAGGAATTGGCGAAGCTGGCGGCGACAAGCCCCGCGATCGTCATCCGCAATCGCACGCAGATTCGCGGGTCCGTTCTGGCCGCGATGAAGAATTTGAAGGCGATCGGCCGCCTGGGCGTGGGCCTCGACAATATCGACATGGAGGAATGCGCGCGAAGGAACATCGCCGTGTTCCCGGCGACCGGGGCGAATACCGTGTCGGTCGCCGAATACGTGATCGGCGCCACGCTGGTCGGCTTGCGCGACGTGTGGAAAGCCAACGCGGACGTGCTCGCCGGCAAATGGCCGCGCAACGATTTGATGCTGGGCGAAGCCGCAGGCCGGCGCTTGGCGTTGATCGGCTTCGGCGGCATCGCGCGCGCGGTCGCCAGCCGCGCCAAGGCGCTGGAAATGGCGATCTCGGCCTTCGATCCGCATGTGAAAGCCGACGACCCGGCCTGGGCGCAATACGGCGTCGAGCGCGAAGCCGATCTCGACGCGTTGCTGGCCAAGGCCGACGTGATTTCGCTGCACGTGCCCTTCACGCCGCAAACGCGCAATCTGATCGATGCGGCGCGTCTCGCCAAAATGAAATCCTCCGCCTTGCTGATCAACACGGCGCGCGGCGGCATTATCGACGAAGCGGCGTTGGCGTCGGCGTTGACGGCGGGCAAACTCGGCGGTGCGGTCTTGGACGTTTACGAACAAGAGCCGCTGAAGGCGGGCTCGGTGCTCGAAGGCGTGCCGCGTTTGTGGCTCACGCCGCATATCGCCGGCGTGACGGCGGAAGGCAATATCCGCGTTTCCACCGTCACCGTCGCGAATGTCCGGCGCGAACTCCAGCGATTGGGGATCAAAGGATCGACGTGAGCGAGACCTATCCCGAAATCCGCGAGTCCGTTCGCGCGCTGTGCGCCAATTTCCCCGGGGAATATTGGCGCGCGTTGGATCGCGCGCGCGAATATCCGGCGGATTTCGTGAAGGCGCTGTCGGATGCCGGGATGCTCGCCGTGCTGATCCCGGAGGAATATGGCGGATCGGGTTTGCCGATTTCCGGTGCCGCCGCGATCCTCGAGGAGATCCACGCCGCGGGGGCCAATGGCGGGGCGTGCCATGCGCAGATGTACACGATGGGCACGATCCTGCGGCACGGATCGGCCGAACAGAAAGCGCGCTTCCTGCCCAAGATCGCGTCGGGCGATTTGCGCCTGCAAGCCTTCGGCGTGACCGAGCCGAGTGCGGGTACGGACACGACCGCGATCCGCACGACGGCGATCAAGAAAGGCGATCGCTATATCGTCGATGGCCAGAAGGTGTGGACCAGCCGCGCCGAGCATTCCGATCTGATGCTGCTGCTCGCCCGCACCAGCCCCCGCGATCAAGTCGCGAAGAAGAGCGACGGCTTGTCGGTCTTCGTCGTCGATATGAAATCGAAGGGCCTGACGATCAAGCCGCTGCGCGCGATGATCAACCACGCGACGACCGAAGTGTTTTTCGACGGGCTTGAAGTGCCCGCCGAAAACCTGATCGGCGAAGAAGGGAAGGGGTTCCGCTATATCCTCGACGGGATGAACGCGGAGCGCATTCTGATCGGGGCGGAGTGTATCGGCGACGCCAAATGGTTCACCGCCAAGGCCAGCGACTACGCGAAGACGCGAATCGTGTTCGGCCGCCCGATCGGTCAGAACCAGGGTATCCAGTTTCCCATCGCGCAAGCCTATGCGCGGATGCGCGCGGCCGAATTGATGGTCCGCGAAGCGATCCGGCTTTACGAAGCGCAATCGCCCTGCGGACCGGAAGCGAATATGGCCAAGATGCTCGCCGCCGAAGCGTCCTGGGATGCGGCCAATGCCTGTCTGCAAACCCATGGCGGGTTCGGCTTCGCCGAGGAATACGATATCGAGCGTAAATTCCGCGAAACGCGGCTCTATCAGGTCGCACCGATTTCGACCAATCTGATCTTGGCACACCTCGCCGAGCACGTACTCGGCCTGCCCAGGAGCTATTGATGGCGGCCCTCGACGGACTTCTTTGTCTCTCGCTCGAACAGGCTGTCGCGGCCCCCTATCTCACCTCGCGCCTCGCCGACAAAGGCTGCCGGGTCATCAAGCTCGAACGGCCGGAAGGCGATTTCGCGCGCGGCTATGACAAGGCGGCGAAGGGCCAGTCGAGCTATTTCGTCTGGCTCAATCGCGGCAAGCAGAGCCTCGTCGCCGATATCAAGAACCCGGACGACAATGCGCTGCTCAAACGCATCGCGGCGAAGGCCGATATCTTCGTGCAGAATTTGATGCCGGGGGCGGCTGCGCGCGCGGGGCTGGGTGTGGCGGAATTGCGTAAGTCGAACCCGCGCCTCATCTGCGTCGATATCTCGGGCTACGGCTCGCAAGGCCCCTACGCGCAGATGAAAAGCTACGACATGCTGCTGCAAGCCGAGACGGGGCTTGCCGATGTGACCGGCCGGCCCGAAGGCCCGGGGCGCGTGGGCGTCTCGGTTTGCGATATCGCGGCGGGCATGTACGCGCACCAAGCCGTGCTCGAAGCGTTGATCGAGCGCGGCCGCACGGGGCAGGGGGCGCATATCGAAGTCTCGCTATTCGACGGCATGGCCGAATGGATGGCCGTTCCGCTGCTGCATTTCGATTATCTCGGCAAGGCACCGCAACGCGTGGGCTTGGCGCACCCGTCGATCGCGCCCTATTCGGATTTCATGACGAAGGATGGCGTGCGCATCGTCATCTCGATCCAGAACGAGCGCGAATGGGCGGATTTCTGCGCGCATGTTTTGGGCGAGCCCGGTTTCGCCACGCACGCGGACTACGCGACCAATGTGCAACGGGTGAAGAACCGCGCGACGCTCGACACCAAGGTCGCGGCATTTTTCGAAGCGCGCACCAAGGATGAAATGGTCGCGCTGCTGAACGCCGCGCGCACGGCCTACGGTGTCGCGAACACGGTCGCGGAATTCTCCAAGCACCCGCAATTGCGCCGCGTGAGCGTGGCGACCGAAACCGGCGACGTGAATTTGCCCGCCCCGCCCGCGATCGTGAACGGCGTTCGTGCACCCGCGTTGGGCCCCGTGCCCAAAATCGGCGAACATTCCGCCGCGATCCGCGCGGAATTCGCATGAACGACACTTCCGCCTGGCTCGGCCGGACCGAAACGCGCGTCGAGCGCGTCGAGCCGATGCAGGCCGTGAAAATGGCGGCAACGTTGGATCGCGCGATCCCACGCGACGGCGATGCGTTGCCGCCCGGCTGGCATTGGATGTTGTTCAATCCGGCCGAGCCCGCCGCCGCGTTGGACCGCGACGGGCATCCGAAGCGCGGCGGCTTCATGCCGCCGATCGATTTGCCGCGCCGCATGTGGGCGGGCGGACGGCTTACTTTCCATGCGCCGCTGCGTGTGGGCGCGAATGCCACGCGTCGTTCGGAAATCGCGAAGATCGAAACCAAGACCGGCAAATCCGGCGCGCTGGTTTTCGTCGTGGTGAAGCACCGCATCGAAGCCGATGGCGTGCTGGCGCTCGAGGAAGAACACGACATCGTCTATCGCGGCATGGGCGGCGGAACGGCGCCTTCGGTCGCGCCGCCCGATGGCGCCGAGATCGTCAAGACGATTACGCCCGATCCGACCTTGCTGTTCCGCTATTCGGCGCTGACCTTCAACGGCCATCGCATCCATTACGACCAGCCTTACGCGACGAAGGTGGAAGGCTATCCCGGCCTCGTCTTTCACGGGCCGCTGACCGCGACTTTGCTGATGGCGCTGGCCGAGGAACTGGGCGGCGCATCGCTCGCGCGGTTTTCGTTTCGCGGCGTGGCGCCGTTGTTCGATACGGCCCCCTTCGCGATTAAGGCGAAGCGCGACGGCGACAAGATCACAGCTTGGGCCGAAACGCCCGACGGTGCGTTGGCGATGTCGGCGGAAGCGACGATTCAGATATAGGGATCGACAACCGGAACGCCGAACAGGCGGAAATGCCGGACGTTACGCGTCGCCACCGTTAGGCCGTTGATCGTCGCCGTCGCGGCGATCAACGCGTCGATCGGATCGTCGGGCAAATCGCGGAAATAACGGCCCGCCAAACGTGCGACCGGCAGATCGACGGGAAGCGTGGCGTCGCGCCAATGGTCTTCCGTGTATTGCGCCCACTCGGATAGTCGGCGTTTTCGGACCGCATCCGCCGGGCGCATGCGCTCGATGCCGTAGTGAATCTCTGCAAATGTCAAAACGCTGACATAGAGGCCGGTTGCACGTGTCCGCGAAAGCCAATCCAACACGCTTTGCGACGGATGCCGCGAGATCGCCTCGCTGACCACCATCGTATCGAGCAGATAGCCCGGCATGGATCAGTCGAAATCCGGAATGTCGATCTTGGCGCCGCGCCGACGGGCGACGACTTCGTCCATGATGCGCGCCCCCTCGTCGTCGAGAATGCCCCGGCTTGCGAGCAGCCAATCGGCCAGGGTTTCCTTGCGGGGCTCGGGCTTGAGCTTATCCGCCGTCGTCAGCACGAATTCCTTGGTCGGCACGCCGGAACGGCCCGCGCGCACGATGCGCTGCGGATGCTTTTCCGCTGCCGCGACGACTTCCGATAGCCGATCCTTCGCGGCGCGTAGCGTCCAGGTGCCGGTGGATTTGCGCTTGGCCTTCATGTGGCCATTGTAGCCACAAGACGTGACGTCGGGCAATCACCCGCCCTTGATCGCGAAGCCCATGTAATTGACGTCCATGTCGCGGGCGAGGCGCCAGGTGTCGAGCAGCGGGTTGTAGGTCACACCGGTCAGATCGGTCGTTTCGAGCCCGGCATTGCGCAGGCCTTCGCACATTTCGGCGGGCTTCACGAATTTCGCCCATTCATGCGTGCCCTTGGGCAGCCAGCGTAGCACGTATTCCGCGCCGACGATGGCGAGCAGGAACGCCTTGGGCGTGCGGTTGAGCGTGGCGACGACCATCGCCCCGCCTTGGCGCACCAGGGCGCCGCAGCTCGCGAGAAATTCCTTCGGATCGGCGACATGCTCGACGACTTCGAGCGACAGCACCGCGTCGAAGCTTTCGCCCGCCGCGACGAGATCTTCCGCCGTGGTATGGCGGTAATCGATGGCAAGGCCCATGCGTTCGGCATGGTTCGACGCGATGCCGATATTCTTGGCCGAGGCGTCGATCGCGGTCATCGCCGCCCCCATCCGGGCCAAGGGCTCGGCCACCAGCCCGCCGCCGCAGCCGATATCGAGGATTCGCAAGCCGTCGAGCGGTTTGGCGCCCAGCGGATCGCGTCCGAAATGCCGCGCCAAACGGTCGCGGATATAGCCGAGCCGCACCGGGTTGAATTTATGCAGCGGGCGGAACTTGCCCGCCGGGTCCCACCATTCGTCCGCCATCGCCGCGAAACGCGCGATTTCGGCGGGGTCCACGCTGGAACCGGTTGCGGCGTCGGGAAGTGTCACGCGGACGAAATCTCCATGTCGCAGGGCGGAAGCCATGCTTGCTCCGCCGGGAAGATCACAGTAGATATGCCGCGCGCGCGCACCCGGCAAGAGTCGGGTTGCACCCCTTTGCGCCAATGCGTTGGTTTAATTCGGCTTTTACCGGAGTCCGGTCGCGGTTATGGCACGTCTGGTTCTCAAATTCGGCGGTACGTCGGTCGCGAATATCGAGCGCATCCGAAACGTGGCCCAGCGCGTGAAGCGCGTGGTCGAGGAAGGCAACCAGGTTGCCGTCGTCGTTTCGGCCATGTCCGGGGTGACGAATCAGCTCGTCGCCTGGGTCAACGAAGTCTCGAAATTCTACGACGAGAAGGAATACGACTCGGTCGTGGCGACGGGCGAGCAGGTCACGAGCGGCCTGACCGCGCTCGCCTTGCAGGAACTCGGCGTCAAAGCGCGCTCCTGGCAAGGCTGGCAGATTCCGCTGCGCACCGACGCGACTTATTCCAAGGCGCGCATCGAAGGCATCGACACGGCCGAGATGATCGCCGCGATGGAAAAGGGCGTCGTCGCGGTGGTCGCCGGGTTCCAGGGCATCAGTGCCGACAACCGCATCACGACGTTGGGCCGCGGCGGCTCCGACACGTCGGCGGTGGCGCTCGCGGCGGCCTTGCAAGCCGATCGCTGCGACATCTTCACCGATGTGGACGGCGTCTACACGTGCGACCCGCGCATCGTGACCAAGGCGCGCAAGCTCGATCAAATCGCCTACGAAGAAATGCTCGAAATGGCCTCGCTCGGCGCCAAGGTGCTGCAGACGCGGTCGGTCGAGCTCGCCATGAATCACCGCGTGAAGGTGCAAGTCCTCACCAGTTTCGAGGACAAGCCCGGCACGATGGTCGTCGACGAGGAAGAAATCGTGGAAAAGCAAATCGTCAGCGGGATCGCCTATAGCCGGGACGAGGCCAAGGTGACCCTTACCAAGGTCTCCGACCGCCCCGGCGTGGCCGCCGCGATCTTCGGCCCCTTGGCCGACAGCGCCATCAACGTGGACATGATCGTCCAGAACATCTCCGACGACGGCAAGACGACGGACATGACCTTCACGGTCGGCCGCACCGATCTCGACCGCGCGGTGAAGCTTCTGAACGAGAAGAAGGCGGCGCTGGGCTTTTCGGAGATCAAGCCCGATTCCAGCGTCGTGAAGGTCTCGGTCATCGGCGTCGGCATGCGCAGCCATGCGGGCGTGGCGCTGACCATGTTCCGCACGCTGTCGGAAAAGGGCATCAACATCGAAGTGATCTCGACGTCGGAGATCAAGATTTCGGTGCTGATCGACGAGCAATATCTGGAGCTCGCGTTGCGGGCCCTGCACACCGCTTACGGATTGGACGCGCACTAAGCCATGGATCGCATCGCCGCACGTCAGCGTCTCGACCGCCTCTGGGCGCGGGGAACCGCGTTCTTGGGCTGCGAGGTCGCGATTCTCGGCGGTGCGATGACCTGGGTGTCGGAGCGCAATCTCGTCGCCGCGATCTCCAACGCCGGCGGGTTCGGCGTGCTCGCCTGCGGCTCGATGAAGCCCGACATGCTCGCGGCCGAAATCGCGGCGACGCATAAGCTCACGTCGAAGCCCTTCGGCGTGAATCTTATCGTGATGCATCCGCAGCTCTTGGATCTCGCGCAGGTTTGCATCGACGGTAAGGTCGGCCATGTCGTGCTCGCGGGCGGTCTGCCGCCGGCCGACGTGATCAAGAAGCTGAAAGCCGCCGGCGTCAAAGTCATCGGCTTCGCGCCCGCGCCCGTCATCGGCAAGAAGCTGGTGCGCGGCGGCATCGACGCGCTGGTGATCGAAGGCATGGAGGCGGGCGGGCACACGGGTGCCGTCACCACCGCCGTGCTGGCGCAGGAAATTCTGCCCGTGATCCGCGACGTGCCCGTGTTCGTCGCGGGCGGTATTGGCCGGGGCGAAGCGATCCTGTCGTTCCTGGAAATGGGCGCTTCGGGCGCGCAGCTGGGCACACGCTTCGTTTGCGCGACCGAATGCGTGGCGCATCCCGCGTTCAAGCAAGCCTTCATCCGCGCCGCCGCGCGCGATGCCGTGCTGTCGGTCCAGCTCGATCCGCGCTTCCCGGTCATTCCGGTGCGCGCGTTGGCCAACAAGGGCACGGCCGAATTCATGGAATGCCAGCGCCGCGTGATCGCCAAGGTCGATGCGGGCGAGCTCGACGCCAAGGCGGCGCAGCTGGAGATCGAGCATTTCTGGGCGGGCGCCTTGCGTCGCGCGGTGGTCGACGGCGACGTCGAAACCGGCTCGGTCATGGCCGGGCAATCGGTCGGCATGGTGACGCGCGAGCAAAGCGTCAAAGACATTCTCGACGAACTCGTCGCGCAGGCGGTGGATGCGATCGCCGCGCGCGAGGCCGCGGGAGCCGCGTAATGGCCGCGACGCTGGGGCCCGGGGCGACGCGCCGGCTGCTCAAGCGTCTGCGCGATACGATGGCGGCGGGCGGCAGCGCCCAGCAGCGCCTCGACAAGATCGTCAAGATCATCGCGGGCGAGCTGATCGCCGAAGTCTGCTCGGTCTACATCACGCGCGCGGGCCAAGTGCTCGAGCTGTTCGCGACCGAAGGCTTGAAGCCCGAAGCCGTCCACAAAACGCGCCTGCGCGTGGGCGAAGGTATCGTCGGCGAAATCGCGGAGAATGCGCGGCCCCTCGCGTTGGCCGACGCGCAATCGCATCCGAACTTCGCCTTCCGCCCGGAAACCGGCGAAGAAATCTTCCACTCGATGCTCGGCGTGCCGATCCTGCGCAGCGGGCGCTCGATCGGCGTGGTCGCGATTCAAAACCGCACCTTCCGCGAATACGCGGACGAGGAAGTCGAAGCGCTGCAAACCGTCGCGATGGTGCTGGCCGAGCTGGTCGCGTCGGGCGAATTGGTGTCGCCCGACGAAATGCTGCGCACCGAGGATGCGGGGCTCGTCGCGTCCGAGCGCATCGAAGGCCAGAAGCTCAACGAAGGCATCGCCATCGGCACCGTCGTGCTGCACCAGCCGCGCGTCTCCGTGCGCCAGATGGTGGCCGACGATCCGGCGGCCGAGAAGAAGCGCTTGCGCGAAGCCGCTGCGGGTATGCGCACCGATATCGACCGCATCTTCGCCGATGCGGGGCTGGAAGAAGGCGACGAGCGCTGGGAAATCCTCGAGACCTATCGCATGTTCGCGGAGGATCGCGGCTGGTTCAGCCGCATCGCCGACGCGATCGATACGGGCCTGACCGCCGAAGCCGCCGTGCAGCGCGTGCAGGAGGATAACCGCGCGCGTCTGGCACTGGTGTCCGACCCTTATATCCGCGAGCGCATCACCGATTTCGACGATCTCGCGAACCGGCTCGTCCGCCATCTGACCGGCGACCGCACGGCGGCGGCGGACGCCGATTTGCCCGACGATATCGTGCTGGTCGCGCGCAATCTCGGCCCCGCCGAATTGCTCGAATACGACCGGCGCAAATTGAAGGGCGTCGCGCTGGAGGAAGGTTCCAGCACGTCTCACGTCGCGATCATCGCGCATGCGCTCGACCTGCCGATGGTCGGGCACGCCGCCGGCTTGCTGTCGCGCGCGGAGCCGGGCGATCCCGTCGTCGTCGACGCGATGGGCGGCCAAATCATCCTGCGTCCGCGCGAAGACGTGCGCGATACCTATGCCGCGGCGTTGCGTGCGCGCCAGGAACGGCGCGCGGGCTACGCCGCGCTCAAAGATCTGCCCGCCGTCACGCGCGACGGCACGCCGATCTCGCTCAACATGAACGCCGGCCTTGTGCTCGATCTCGAACATTTGGCCGAGAGCGGCGCCGACGGCATCGGTCTCTACCGCACCGAGATTCCGTTCATGATCCGCTCGACGATGCCCGACGTCGTCGAACAGACGGATCTTTATCGCCGCATCTTGGATCGCGCGGAAAACCGGCCGGTCGTGTTCCGCACCCTCGATATCGGCGGCGACAAGGTGCTGCCGTATCTCGACGCGAACCCGCAGGAGAATCCGGCGATGGGCGTGCGCGCGATAAGGCTGACGCTCGACCGTCCGGCGATTTTGCGCGAGCAGGTGCGCGGGCTGTTGCGCGCGGCCGGCGGAAGGCGCCTCGACATCATGTTCCCGATGGTGGCGGAGATCGCCGAGTTCGACGCCGCCAAGGAATTGCTGGAGATCGAAATCGCGCGCGAGGCCAAGCGCGGGCGTGCGCTGCCCGATCCCATCCGCATCGGCGTGATGCTGGAAGTGCCGTCGCTCTACTGGCAGCTGCCGCAACTTTTGAAACGCGTCGATTTTATTTCGGTGGGCTCCAACGATCTGATGCAGTTCTTCTACGCGTCCGATCGCGGCAATCCCGACATGGCCGATCGCTACGATCCGCTGTCGCCGGGCATGCTGAGCTTCCTGCGCGCCATCGCGCGCGATTGCGAAGCGACGCACACGCAGCTCACCTTGTGCGGCGACATGGCCTCGCGGCCCTTGGAAGCGATGGCTTTGTTGGGGATCGGCTATCGCCGCTTGTCGATGCCGTTCCCCGCGATCGGCCCGGTGAAGGCGATGGTGCGCGCGCTCGATCTGCCGCCGCTCGCCAAATATCTCGACGAGATTTGCCGCCTGGCGGACCATTCGGTGCGCAAGAAGCTCGGCGACTTCGCACGCGATCACAACATACCCGTGTAGTTTTTATTACTTCGGCGGAAAATTTACGGCCCGCTTGCTGTTGGCGGTCCGTGCCGAAGGTGATAAGACTCGGCCCGGGATAACCCGCAGAGCCGAACGTGAAATTCCCGGAATTCCCATTCCGGTTTATATTTCATAGGCTTAACGGAGGCTTCGGTGGCCAAGAGCCAACGCGACGAAGCACGGATGAAGGATATGACGGCGTTCGAAACGCCGTTGCGCGCGCGCGTGGGCGAAACCTTGCGCGCGGAACGCGAGCGGCGCGGCTGGTCGGTCGCGGACGTCGCCAAGCATCTTAAAATCCGCCGCGTCCAGCTCGAAGCGATCGAGACGAGCAACTACAACGAGCTTCCGCGCGGCGCCTATGCCGCCGGGTTCGTGCGCTCTTACGCCGAATTGCTCGACCTCGATGCGGCCGATCTTAGCCGCCGTTTCAAGGAAGAAGCCGCGGGCATCGACGTGCCGGCCGAGCTGTCCTTCCCCACGCCGATCAACGAAAGCCGCCTGCCGGGCGGCGTGCTGGTGGCGCTGTCGCTGCTGCTCGCCGTCGGCGCCTATGGCGCTTGGTATTACGTGACGGCCGCCGACCGCGCCCCCGTGCCGCGCGTCACCGCCGTGCCCGAAACCTTGGCCGCGCGCGTCCCGGCCCCCACGCCCGCACCCTCGGCGGCGGAGGCGCAAGCGCGCGTGTTGCCGCCCGCTGCACCGGCGACGCCCGCTCCGCAAGCCGAACCGGCCGCGCCGCCGCCCGTCGCCGTCGCCCCCGCCGCACCGACACCCGTCGTACCGGCGCCCGTGGCGCCGGCCCCGCAAATCGCGGCCGTGCCGCCGGTCGCGGCCCCCGTCGCCCCGGCGCCCGCAGCACCCGCCGCCCCGGTCACCGGCTCGGCGCCGGTGTCCGAACCCGGCACGCCGCGCGTGTTCGGCGAGGCGAGCGAAGGCCGGATCGTCATCCGCGCGACCGGCGATAGCTGGACGCAAGTGCGCGACGCCAACGGCAACATCGTGTTTTCGCGCATCTTGCGCGCGGGCGAGACCTATAACGTGCCCGATCGTCCGGGCCTGACGATGTCCACCGGCAATGCCGGCGCGCTGGATGTGCGGGTCGATGGTTCCGCCGCTCCGGCTTTGGGGCGTCCCGGCATGGTCGAACGCGGTATCGCGTTGGACCCGGAAAAACTCGCATCCGGTACGGCCAAGAGCGAGACGCCCGCCGCCCCGGCGCGCCCCGCGAGCCCCGGCTCGCAGGGCTGATCCGATTACGCTATATAAAGGTCCATCCGCGCGGTTCGGCCGCGCGGACCTGACCTTTCCTATTCGGGCTCGCCGATGACCGTTCGCGCCTATCGCCAAATCCTGCGCCGCAAAAGCCGTCAGATCATGGTCGGCAACGTGCCCGTGGGCGGCGATTCGCCGATCACCGTGCAGACGATGACCAACACGCCCACGCCGGACGTGAACGCGACGATCGAACAGATCCGCCGCGCGGAAGAAGCGGGCGTGGATATCGTGCGCGTTTCGTGCCCCGACGAAGAATCGACCGCGGCTTTGGGCGCCATCGTGAAGGCCGCCAAAGTGCCGGTCGTCGCCGACATCCATTTCCATTACCGCCGCGCGATCGAAGCGGCCAAGGCCGGGGCGGCGTGCTTGCGCATCAACCCCGGCAATATCGGCTCGAAGGAGCGCGTGCGCGAGGTCGTGAAGGCCGCCAAGGATTACGGCTGCTCGATGCGCATCGGCGTCAACGCGGGCTCGCTCGAAAAGGAACTGCTCGACAAATACGGCGAGCCTTGCCCGGAAGCGATGGTCGAAAGCGCGTTGAACCACGCGAAATATCTCGAGGACGAGGATTTCCGCGAGTTCAAAATCTCGTGCAAAGCCTCGGACGTGTTCCTCGCGGTCGCGGCCTATCAGCAGCTCGCGGAAGTCTGCGACTATCCTTTGCATCTGGGCATCACCGAAGCCGGCGCCACGCGCATGGGCACGGTCAAATCGTCGATCGGCATGGGCTCGCTGCTGTGGGCGGGCATCGGCGACACGATCCGCGTTTCGCTCTCGGCCCATCCGGTCGAGGAGGTGAAAGTCGGCTACGACATTCTGAAATCGCTGGGCTTGCGCCGGCGCGGCGTGACCGTCGTGTCGTGCCCGTCCTGCGCGCGCCAGCAATACGACGTGATCAAGACCGTCGAGCGTTTGGAAGAACGGCTTTCGCACATCACCGTGCCGATGACCGTGTCGGTGATCGGCTGCGTGGTGAACGGCCCCGGCGAGGCGCGCGAAACCGATATCGGTTTCACCGGCGGCGGCAACGGCACGCATATGGTCTATGTCGGCGGCGTGCCCGACCATAAGGTCAAGGACGTCGATATCGTCGAGTATCTCGCCGAGATGGTCGAGAAAAAGGCGGCGGAAATTCAGGCGCGCGAAGCGCCCAAGGCCGCGGAATGAGCCGGGGCCGTCGTAGCGTTTCGCTTTAGCGACGCGAAATGTCGGCGCCATCCGCACGCCCCCGCCTCTGCGTGGTGGGGGCCAATCACAAAACCGCATCTTCTTCGCTCCGCGACGCGCTGTTCGTCCCGGAAGCGGAAATGCGCGGGCTGCTGGAAAGCCTGAAACGCGCGGGTTTGCGCCAAGCTGTGGCGATGTCGACCTGCGATCGCACCGAGTTGCAGATCGCCGCCGACGATCCCGAGGCGGCCTGTGCCGCCGTGCTCGCAGCCTTGGCGCCGCGCGGCGGCATGGAAGCGAACGAGCTTCGCGAGTCCTTCTATGTCGCTTCGGGCGACGACGCGTTGCGCCATGTCTTCGCGGTTGCGTGCTCGCTCGACAGCCAAGTCGTGGGCGAGCCGCAGGTGCTGGGGCAGCTCAAAGCCGCACACCGTTTGTCTCGCGAAATGGGCCTCACGGGGCCCGAACTCGACGCCGCACTCGAACATGCCTACGCCGCCGCCAAGCGCGTGCGCAGCGAAACCGCGATCGGCGAACGCCCGGTCAGCTTGGCCGCCGCCGCCGCGGAAGTCGCGCGCGACGTGCACGGCAATGTCGCGTCCTGCACCGGCTTATTGATCGGGGCGGGCGAGATGGGCGAAACGCTGGTCGAGCATTTTCAGCGCGCGGGCATGAAAAAGCTGAACGTGGCCGCCCCCAGTGCCGCGCGCGCGGGCGATCTCGCCCGGCGCCTGAACGGCACGGCCGTGAATTTCGAAGCGCTGGACGACGCGCTCGCCGCCGCCGATCTGGTGTTCTCGGCGTTGGGGCGCGGCCAGGAAACGCTGAACGCCGCGCGCGTCGAAGCGGCGTTGAAGCGCCGCCGCCGCCGGCCGATCCTGCTGCTCGACCTCGCCGTGCCCGAAGAGATCGCGCGCGCGGTCGAGAAACTCGACGGCGCGTTCCGCTATGCGATCGACGATCTGGAAGGCCTGGCGTTGAAGGGCCGGGCGGAGCGCGAAGCCTCGCTCGCCGAAGCATGGAAGATCGTCGATGGCGAGCTCGACGCGTTCCGCCGCCAAGGGGCGGCGCGCGCCGCCGATCCCGCGATCGTGGCGTTGCGCCGGCGTTTCGAAAGCGAGCGCCAGCGCGTGCTCGCCGAAACGCAAGATCCCGCGCGCGCCACCGAATTGCTGATCCATCGCCTGCTGCACGCGCCCTCGGAAGAATTGCGCGCGTTGACCCAAGGCGATCCCAAGACCCGCGAAATGGCCGAACAACTGGTCGCGCGATTGTTTAGAACGGACGAGTCATGAGTTTCGCGGAAAAGCTGGACAAGGTTCTCGCGCGCCAGCGCGAATTGGGCGATCTGCTCGCCTCGGGTACTGTCGATCCGAAATCCTTCGCGAAATTGTCGAAGGAATTCTCCGACCTCGAACCCGTCGTCGCGGCGATCGACAGTCTTCGCAAGTCGCAGGCCGAACTCGCGGAGCTCGAAACCCTGCGCAGCGAAGGCGACGCCGATATGCGTGCGATGGCGGAGGCGGAGTATTTCGACCTCAAAGCCAAATTGCCCGAGCGCGAGCGCGACGTGCAATTGATGCTGCTGCCTAAGGATGCGGCCGACGAGAAGAACGCGATCCTGGAAGTGCGCGCAGGCACGGGCGGCGAGGAAGCGGCGTTGTTCGCCGCCGCCTTGTTCCGCATGTATCAGCGTTATTCGGCCGCGCGCGGCTGGCGGTTCGAGACGATGGAACTCGCCGAAACCGGTTTGGGCGGCTTCAAGGAAGCGGTCGCGAATATCTCAGGCGCGGGCGTGTTCGCGCGGCTTAAATTCGAATCCGGCGTGCATCGCGTGCAGCGCGTGCCCGAGACGGAAACGCAAGGGCGTATCCACACCTCGACCGCGACTGTCGCGGTGTTGCCCGAGGCCGAGGAAGTGGACGTGCAGATCAACGAGAAGGATCTGCGCATCGACGTGTTCCGCTCGTCGGGCCCCGGCGGCCAGTCGGTCAACACGACCGATAGTGCGGTACGCATCACCCATATCCCGACCGGCGTGGTCGTGTCGCAGCAGGACGAAAAATCGCAGCACAAGAACAAGGCGAAGGCGCTGAAGATTCTGCGCGCCCGTCTTTATGAAGCCGAACGCGAGCGCCAAGCCGCCAGCCGTTCGGCCGACCGCAAGGGCCAGGTGGGCACGGGCGATCGTTCGGAACGCATCCGCACCTATAATTTCCCGCAAGGCCGGGTCAGCGACCATCGCATCAACCTGACGGTCTACGAGATCGACAAGATGATGGAAGGCGAAGGCCTCGACCGCTTCATCGACGCGCTGATTGCCGAAGACCGCGCCGCCAAGCTGGCGTCGCTGCCGTGAACGATCTGCCGCCCGTTCCCGCCGGAAGTCTGCTGACCGAAATCCGCACGACGTTGACGGATGCCGGGATCGACAATCCGCGTCTGGAAGCGCGGCTGATCGTCGGCGCTTCGGCCGGTTTGACGACCGAGCAATTGATCGCGCGGCCCGAAGCGCCGGTCGACGCCGTGTCCGCCGCTTTCGCCCGCGCGCTCGCCGAGCGCCGCGCCGACGGCGCGCCGATCGCCTATCTGCTCGGCAGCCGCGAATTCTGGAGCCTCGATTTCGCGGTGACGGGGGCGACCCTCGTGCCGCGCCCGGATAGCGAAACGCTGATCGAAGCCGCGTTGGCGCGATGTGCGGCGTGGGACAAATCCTGGCGCGTGGCCGATCTGGGCACGGGCAGCGGCTGTTTGCTGCTCGCCTTCCTGTCCGAACGGCCTTTCGCGATGGGCGTGGGTGTGGATCGCTCGGAAGAAGCGCTCGCCGTCGCCAAGCGCAACGCGCATGCGCTGCGCCTGGACGGGCAGGCCGGGTTCGTGTGCGGCGATTGGACCGCGTCGCTCGCCGGAAAATTCGATCTGATCTTGTCGAACCCGCCTTACATCCCGACCGGCGATATCGAGCATTTGTCGCGCGAAGTGCGCGATTACGAGCCGTTCGAGGCGTTGGACGGCGGCAAGGACGGGCTGGATTGCTATCGCCTGATCGTCGCCGAGATGCCGCGCTTGCTGAACCCCGGCGGCGCCGTCGTATTCGAAGTGGGCATGGGCCAGGCCGAGGACGTCGCCGATCTATGCCGGGCGGCGGGTCTGACGGTCGAATCCATCCGCCGCGATTTGGGCGGGGTCGCGCGTTGCGTCGTTGCATCGCTGGCAAGCCTCTGAAACCCCTCGGCAAAAAAGCGCTTGGAAAGAAATTGCGGGGGCTTTAGCTTGGGAACGAATGAAGGGCGTCGCCGGGTTTAAGCCGGAAGCGCCGATGGGCCTGGCCCGATGGGCCGGCCGATTTAGCCATCGCGAAATCCCGATCCGACCGAATCGCCCCTTGGGGTGCTTGTGTCGCGGGACTCGCGGATCACCCGAGGCTACGAAGGTGAATGGGCGAATCCCCGGAGGTCCGGGCGATTTCGCCGTTTGAACGTCAAGGAACCGGAGTTCGGTAATGAAGCGGCAGCGCAACAATCGCGGCGGGCATCACGGCGGCGGTCAGAACCACGGCAATATGCATCGTGGCGGCGGCGGTGGCGGCGGCGGGCAACGCTCGAACGTTCCGTTCCGGGCGCAGACCTTCGACTCGAACGGCCCCGAAGTGCGCATCCGCGGCAACGCGTTCCAGGTGCTGGAGAAGTATCTCGCCTTGGCGCGCGACGCTTCGTCGTCGGGCGACCGGGTGGCGGCGGAAAACTACTACCAGCACGCCGAGCACTATTTCCGCATGATCAATGCGAACCAGGAACAATTCCCGCAGCAGCGCCCGCCCCAGCAGGGTTACCAGCAGGGCCAGCCGCAGCAGGGCTTCGCGCCGTCGGAAGGCGGCGGTCAGCCGGGGATGGAACAGGCCCCGGGCATGGGCCCGCAGCCGGGTGCCGCGCCGAATAACGGCATGGGCAATAACGGCCCGGCCGTCGTGCATGTTCAGCAGCATCTGCCGAATGTCGCCAGTGCGGCCCCGCAGGGCGCGATCCAGCAGGGCGGTCCGCTGCCCTCGTTCCTCACCGCGCCGGGCGGCCAGGAAAACTAAGCTTTATTCGGCGCGCCTCATGGTTCGACAGGCTCACCATGAGGCTTAAAGCGAGCCTCATCCTGAGCTTGTCGAAGGATGAGGCCTTGCGCGTTCTAGAGGACGCGCAGCGCGTCCCCTTGCGCGATTTCGCCCGCATTCAGGATTTCGGCGTAAACGCCGCAATCGATATGACCGAATCCGTGCTGCAACAGGCGCGGGATCTGTAGGTCGCGCTCGGCCGTCGCCGGGTTGACGGTCGTCGCCGCGCAGCGGTCGATGCGCTTGTAGACTTTGAGACGCACGTCTCCGATCGCGATCTCGCGATCGAGCCAGTCGAACTCCTCCCACGGCTTGCCGCCGGCGAAATAGATATTCGCCCGGAAGCGGATCTTATCGACCGGGGCCCGCGCCACGCGTTCCACATCGGCCACGCTCGCAAGCCCGATGATCGACACGACCTTGCGCGCGGTGTCGGAAAACATATGCCCCGGCGCCTCGACGACCTTGGGGCTGCCGCGCGTTTCGCCTTCCAGATAGGCGCCGAAGAATTGCTCGATCAGCGCGCGGCCGGTCGGGGTGGTCAGGTCGCCGCTCGCGACCTTCTTGCCGCCGCGCTTCACGGTCAGAACATTCGTCGCCGCGTCGAAGCCGGTTTCGAGCTTCGCCAGGCGCTCGTTCTTCGCCAGCATCAGGAAATTATGCTTGGGCATCCAAGCGGGGGCGGCCGGGTCGAAGGCGGTGGCCCCGTGCGCAATGGCGAAACGCCGGTCGAGCGGCAGGCCTTCGCCCGGGACGACGGCGACACGGTTTAGCGCCTCGGCGCTGAGACCTTTGACGGGATAGCGGTAAATTTCGGCGATTTGCATGGCGCTACCCTATCGGCTGGGTATGCGGGCGCTCAAGTGTCGCAGGGCTTGCGGGGCGGGGGGCTTATGCCCAAATTTCGCATGGGACGCTGGAAAACCGGGTCCCGAACAGTTTGTCGCTTCCGAGAAGGGCAATCGAAACATGGATTTGAACAAGTATACCGAGCGCGCCAAAGGCTTCCTTTTGAACGCGCAGACCCTGGTGCAGCGCTCGTCCCATCAGCGCTTCGTGCCGGAACACCTTCTGAAGGTGCTGCTGGACGACGAGGAAGGCCTCGCCGCCGGCCTCATCACCGCGGCGGGCGGCGACGCCAAGCGCGCGCGCGAAGCGGTCGAAGCCGCGTTGGCGAAACAACCGCGCGTGGAAGGATCGGGCGCTGGCCAAATCTATATGGCCCCCGAAACCGCAAAACTTTTCGAAACGGCCGAGGAGATCGCGCGCAAAGCGGGTGACTCTTTCGTGACCGCCGAGCGCCTGTTGCTGGCGATCGCGGTCAATAAAGGCAGCAACGCCGCGGATATTCTGGCGAAGGCCGGGGCGAAGCCCGAGGCGATCAACCAGGCGATCGAGACCGTGCGCAAAGGCCGCAAGGCGGATAGCGCCACGGCCGAAGATGCGTATGACGCGTTGAAGAAATATGCGCGCGATCTGACCGAGGCCGCACGCGAGGGCAAGCTCGACCCCGTGATCGGCCGCGACGAGGAGATCCGCCGCACGATCCAGGTCCTGTCGCGGCGCACGAAAAACAATCCCGTGCTGATCGGCGAACCCGGCGTCGGCAAGACGGCGATCGTCGAAGGCCTCGCCTTGCGCATCGTCAACGGCGACGTGCCCGAATCGCTGAAGGACAAGCGTTTGCTGTCGCTCGATCTTGGCGCCATGATCGCCGGTGCCAAGTATCGCGGCGAGTTCGAGGAGCGGCTGAAATCCGTGCTCCAGGAAATTTCGCACGCGCAAGGCGATGTCGTGCTGTTCATCGACGAGCTGCATACGCTTGTCGGGGCGGGCAAAGCCGATGGCGCGATGGACGCCTCCAACATGCTGAAGCCCGCTTTGGCGCGCGGGGAGTTGCATTGCGTGGGTGCCACGACGCTCGACGAATATCGCAAGCACATCGAAAAAGACGCCGCTTTGGCGCGCCGTTTCCAGCCCGTGATGGTCACCGAACCCACGGTCGAGGACGCGGTGTCGATCCTGCGCGGCCTCAAGGAGAAATACGAACTCCATCATGGGGTGCGTATCACCGACGCGGCGATCGTCGCGGCGGCGACTTTGTCCAACCGTTACATCACCGAGCGTTTCCTGCCCGACAAGGCGATCGATCTGGTCGACGAAGCGGCGAGCCGCTTGCGCATGGCGGTCGATTCCAAGCCCGAAGCGATCGACGAGCTCGATCGGCGCATCGTGCAGCTGAAGATCGAGCGCGAAGCCTTGAAGCGCGAAACCGACGATGCGTCGCGCGAGCGTTTGCTCGCGTTGGAGGAGGAGCTTGCCGATCTCGAAGCGAAATCGGCCGATCTCACCCGCCAATGGAAATCCGAAAAGGAGAGCATCCAAGGCGGTCAGCGCATCAAGGAACAGCTCGACCAAGCGCGCGCCGATTTCGAGGCGGCACAGCGCAAGGGCGATCTCGCGCGCGCGTCGGAGCTCAAATATTCGACGATTCCCGAGCTCGAAAAGCGTCTCGCGGCGGCGTCGAACGACGCGGACAACCGCTTGCTCAACGAGGAAGTGACAGAGGCGGACATCGCCGCGGTTGTATCGCGCTGGACCGGCATCCCGGTCGACAAGATGCTGTCGGGCGAGCGCGAGAAGCTGTTGAAGATGGAAGACACGCTGCAAGCGCGCGTCGTGGGCCAAGACGAAGCCGTCGCCGCCGTGGCGGAAGCCGTGCGCCGTGCGCGTGCGGGGCTACAGGACCCGAACCGGCCGATCGGCTCGTTCCTGTTCCTCGGGCCCACGGGTGTGGGCAAGACCGAACTCACCAAAGCGC
>JAYRYC010000010.1:0-2500 GCA_041917215.1 Tagaea sp. | reverse complement strand
AGGTTAATCCGCGCAGGGTAAGCCGGTCCCTAAGGCGAGGCCGAAAGGCGTAGTCGATGGAAACCAGGTTAATATTCCTGGGCCTGCTGGGTGTTGACGGAGATGGCAGCTTGTTCGCGGTTATTGGATTCCGCGGGCCGGTCAAGTCTTCCAGGAAATAGCCCCAGCGTATAGGCCGTACCCGAAACCGACACAGGTGGGTTGGTTGAATATACCAAGGCGCTTGAGAGAACGGTGTCGAAGGAACTAGGCAAATTGCTCTCGTAACTTCGGGATAAGAGAGACCCGGCTTAGCGCAAGCTTTGTCGGGTGGCACAGAAATGGGGGTAGCGACTGTTTACTTAAAACACAGGGCTCTGCGAACTCGTAAGAGGACGTATAGGGTCTGACGCCTGCCCGGTGCCGGAAGGTTAAGAGGAGAGCTGCAAGGCTTGAATCGAAGCCCCGGTAAACGGCGGCCGTAACTATAACGGTCCTAAGGTAGCGAAATTCCTTGTCGGGTAAGTTCCGACCTGCACGAATGGCGTAACGACTTCCCCACTGTCTCCGGCACCGGCTCAGTGAAATTGAATTCTCCGTGAAGATGCGGAGTACCCGCGGTTAGACGGAAAGACCCTATGAACCTTTACTGCAACTTCGCAGTGGTATTAGGAACTGGATGTGTAGGATAGGCGGGAGCCAATGAAGTTGGGGCGTCAGCTCTGATGGAGGCACCGGTGAAATACCGCCCTTACGGTTTCTGATATCTAACTTCGGCCCGTTATCCGGGCTAAGGACCCTGCGTGGTGGGCAGTTTGACTGGGGCGGTCGCCTCCCAAAGAGTAACGGAGGCGCGCGATGGTGGGCTCAGGCTGGTCGGAAATCAGCCCTCGAGTGCAATGGCATAAGCCCGCCTGACTGCGAGACCGACAGGTCGAGCAGAGACGAAAGTCGGCCATAGTGATCCGGTGGTTTCCATGTGGAAGGGCCATCGCTCAACGGATAAAAGGTACTCTAGGGATAACAGGCTGATGACGCCCAAGAGTCCATATCGACGGCGTCGTTTGGCACCTCGATGTCGGCTCATCACATCCTGGGGCCGGAGCAGGTCCCAAGGGTTCGGCTGTTCGCCGATTAAAGTGGTACGTGAGCTGGGTTTAGAACGTCGTGAGACAGTTCGGTCCCTATCTGCCGTGGGTGTAGGATACTTGAGAGGAGCTGTCCCTAGTACGAGAGGACCGGGATGGACGCACCTCTGGTGTACCGATTGTCGCGCCAGCGGCACAGTCGGGTAGCTATGTGCTGAAGAGATAACCGCTGAATGCATCTAAGCGGGAAACTCGCCTCGAAACCAGGTATCCCTGAGGACCGTGGAAGACCACCACGTTGATAGGCCAGGTGTGTAAGCGCAGCAATGCGTTGAGCTTACTGGTCCTAATAGTCCGATAGGCTTGATCTCCTCCGTCGTCGCAGTTTCGCACGCAGCGTCGAGGCCCCCGTTCAAGGGGCCCCGGTTCCCCGGTCAAGGGAACCAGCGCTTGCGCTTGAATTCTCCATCCGACACACGCGATACCCTCTGTTTTTCTTGCTCGTTCCGATGGGACGGCTCGGTGGTCTTAGCGAGAGGTGACCCACCCGATCCCATTCCGAACTCGGCCGTGAAAACTCTCAGCGCTGATGGTACTATGTCTCAAGGCATGGGAGAGTAAGTCGCCGCCGAGCCTTCTCATCGGAGCGATCGCAAGAAGATCAGAGATCGCACGCTCTTTAGATAGAGCACTGCTAACCGCATACCCTCTTCGACATGTTCCTTAACAGCGCCCACCTCGGTGGGCGTTTGTTTTTGGAAGATACGATTTTGACGCGGGGTGGAGCAGCCCGGTAGCTCGTCAGGCTCATAACCTGAAGGTCACAGGTTCAAATCCTGTCCCCGCAACCAAATCGAAAAACCCCGGTGCCGCAAGGTGCCGGGGTTTTTGCTTTTGGAGTCGCGCGGAACTCAGCCGGCGGCCGGGCGCAGATGCGCGAGCGGCAAGGCGGTCTGATAACGCACCTGTTTCAGCGCGAAGCTCGAGCGGATATTTGCGACGCCGGGAATGCGCGTCAGGTGCTGTTTGAGGAATCGCTCATACGCCGCGAGATCCGGCACGACGATTCGCAGCAGGTAATCCGATTCGCCGGTCATCAAATAACATTCCATCACTTCGGGGCGCTTGGTGACGGCGACCTCGAACGCGTCGAGATTCTCCTCGATCTGCCGATCAAGCGTCACGCGCACGAACACGTTCACCGGCAAGCCCAGCTTGGCCGAGTCGGCCAGCGCCACATAGCGCGCGATGACGCCTTTCTCCTCCAATAGATTCACCCGGCGCAGGCAGGGCGAGGGCGACAGGCCTGACCTGCCCGAGTTTTTGAACCAAGCCGAATGAGAGATTACTGCATCGCGGCGACCGGTTCGAGTGGCTGGATCTGACCAACAGTCACCGGCGCCGGCGGTCGATACCCAAGCGATGAGTGCGGC
>JAYRYC010000009.1:0-194987 GCA_041917215.1 Tagaea sp. | reverse complement strand
GGCCGCACTCATCGCTTGGGTATCGACCGCCGGCGCCGGTGACTGTTGGTCAGATCCAGCCACTCGAACCGGTCGCCGCGATGCAGTAATCTCTCATTCGGCTTGGTTCAAAAACTCGGGCAGGTCAATTGGAAGAGCCTTTTTACAACTAACTACGACTCTCTTATCGAGCAGAGCTATAAACAAGCAGGCCGAGACATAAGTGTTTTTTCGTCGAACTTTGACTTCACTATTCACGAACTACCGGCACAGGTGAAGTTGTTCAAGTTGCACGGCACGATAGAGAAGGATGTATCTGATGGGCACACGGCACGCATAGTCTTGACCGACCAGGATTACGATCAAACAGACGACTATAGGGAGATGCTGTTTGATCGATTGAAATCAGATTTGTCCGGCGCCCATCTAATTATTATTGGTCATTCGCTCGCTGATCCCGATATTAAAGAAATAGTAAATCGAGCGGTTCAATTGAATGCCAAATCAGGGGGCTCAGGCCGAATCTCGCTCCTTCTATTTGATCGCGATCCAGACCGCGCCCAGTTATTTGAGCAGCGGGGGATCGAAGTTTGCTTTGCTGGCATAAATGAGTTCTTTGGAGAGCTATCAAAAAGTTCGACGCTTTCGCCAATAGCGTGCGGCGATAGCGAAGACATTTTAAGTAAATTTCCTGGACTTGCGCCGATTACAATCGACGTTGAACATGCGATATCGTCGGACCACAGCGACGTGAGCGCGATGTTTAGCGGATGGCCCGCCAATTTTGCAGATGTGTCTAGTGGATTAACTTTTCAACGAAATGTCTCTGCGGACATCGACACATTCTTAAATGAACCAGCGAAGTTCGTTGCAGTTATCGTTGGAGCGAGTGGGGTTGGAAAGACGACAGCAGCACGACAAGTGCTCGTCAGATTTCGCGATCAAGGCAAGTTAGTGTGGGAGCACATTACAGATCAGCCACTTTCCGTTCAGCTTTGGACCGGAGTAATGCATGAACTTCACGCACAGGAGAAGGTTGGCGTACTTTTTGTTGACGATGCACACTCTCATCTTCAGCAGATCAACGATCTGATAGATACGGCTGCTACAGACAATATAGGCAACTTACTTCTAGTTTTGGCATCGACACGAAATCATTGGTATCCACGAATCAAGACGCCAAATATCTACAGATATGGTCGTGAATGGCACCTTTCGCAGCTTCAGTCAGATGAAGTGGAGCGTCTCCTACAGCTTGTTGATTCAAATGAAAAAATCAGACCACTTGTTGAGCCCATGTTTAGTGGCTTCTCAAAATACGAACGGCGGCGGAGACTATCCGATCGTTGCGGAAAAGATTTCTTTGTCTGCCTCAAGAATATTTTCGCCACAGATAACTTGGATGACATAATTTTAAGAGAGTATGCCGAACTCGCCGGGCCCGTGCAGGATATTTATCGCTATGTTGCCGCGCTGGAAAGTGCAGGAGTTCGAGTTCATCGCCAGCTGATCGTACGTCTTCTCGCAATTCCTGCTGCTTCGATCTCAGCTGTACTAGGGAGCTTGAGAGATATCGTTCATGAATATGATATTGAGGTGAAAGAAGGCATTTTTGCCTGGCGATGCCGACACTCGGTTATTGCAGCGATCATTACGAAGTACAAATTCAATGATAGTGATCGTTTGATTGAGCTTTTTGAGCGCGTCATCGATTCGATTCGTCCCACTTACGATATTGAAATTCGAACCATAAGAGATCTCTGCAATATCGATTCGGGATTACCTAGAATACAAGACAAGGATACGCAAAATAGATTGCTGCGACGTTTGATGTCTGTAGCTCCCGGCGAAAGGATCCCACGTCATAGATTGATCCGAAATTTGATCGAAATGGAGGCCTTTGAGAAGGCGGAAGCTGAGATTCGAATATTCACTAATGATTTTGGTTCAGATGGCCCTGTGCACAGATATCGCATCAACCTGCTGGTCGCGAGAGCAACTAGAGCCCCCGGACTTTTGGCCGAAGATAGGGTGGCAATTTTAGAGCAGGCGAAGGAGTTGGCAGTTTCAGGGGCTCATCGCTATCCGAACAATAAGAATATCTTGTCCGCATACGCTGAGCTTGGAATCGAATACTATAAATTCACGAAAAAAGCGGACTATTTCGAAGATGCATTGCGAGCACTGAGAATTGCGGAGGATCGCAACGGTGACCCTGAAATCGGGCGGACTATTCTTCGATATGAAAGGCGCATTGCTGGTCACCATTTAGATTCTACGTCAGATAATTAAATATTAATTGAAAGATTGAGATGTAAATCCAGTTGACATAACGACTATTGAAAACTAATTGGCCGCGGTTATTCGTAAATTTCGTTAGATTTTCTTCAATCGCGCAAAAGCACAAATAGATCGATCAAACTGAGCATCTCTCGTGCCAATCGAAAGTGCTCGGCCAACGGCGTTATCGTTTCCGAGCTTTGTCCTTCGATTGATTTCTCGGCAGTCTTCAAAAATCCACAAGATTTTTAAGCGCGCCCCACCGCAAAATGCGGTGACGGAGAAGCTTCTCACTCTTCCCCTGAGCAGCATTAGGCGACCGGCATGCCGTCCGATGTCTGCTTCCGAATGACGCCTGCATAGCCTCTAACAGAGTCGATACCTTCATCATCCTATACTCTTTCTCGACAAGAATATCCTGCCGAAAACTCTATCTAAAATACGATCTACTTTTCGGAGATCAGAGAATTTTTGCCCAAGAAAAGCCGGTCAAGTCACGCCAATGACATGACTATGAAAGTAAATGTCCACGAATTTGGTGTTGGAAAGGTCGATGCATATATGTCAGCGGGTTTGAGTTAGAATAGCTAGATCAGCGAAAGCCTCGGAACTCTGATGATCCGATCTACTAATCGGATTTCGAACGTGGTCGCAAGAATTTCGACCGAAACGTCGCCGTAGTGCATTTGCCTGTGATGGTTCGCGCAGAGTGTCATCACATTGGAAACCGATAAGGACCCAATTTGTCGCTCAGAAACGGGCATGACGTGGTGTGCCTCGACATAAGGTGTACCGTCCTTCTTCTTGAAAGCGTGTGGTTCCAAGCCCAGTTCGGCGCAAATCTGGCACCGGTAGCCGTTGAGCTTCTTGACAGCGGAACCAATCGGTCCGCGTTCAATTTGCCGGCCGATCGCTAGTTTTTCTTTGGGTGCTTCTTGCAGTGTCTTGCGCTCAAGTTCGGCAATGTGTCCGAACGCCGCCGAAAGTGGGTGAGCTGCCGGCGTCGCGCTCGTCTGGCCCTCAGGTTTCAGAGCAAACGCCCAATCCCTGATGCTAGTCTCATCCTCACGCAGTGCTTGCTTCCAAGCGATGCTGGCTGTGCCCGGCAGTTCCTGCGTTCGTTCGCGGATTACCTTAAAATCTTGAGCTGACCACCGTCTTGTTTTGGCTGATGCCGCCATTGACGGAATCGGAAACTCCCAAGTTCGATCTTCACGTCCCCAAGCATTCGCGAACGGCGCGTTCGCGACCAGGCCGAGCGGCGGAAGCCCGCTTTTGAAGCACGCAAAATCGATCCGAGATGTAATGTTGCCAAGGACCCGACCGTAGGCGCCGAGGCCATCAAAACCGAGGACGGCACCGGCCATCGCATTTGTGTAACCCGTCAGATCGCCACCATGCTCTGCGGCACGCTTGGCGAGCCAATCGATCAGTTTCTCGGTCCGGATCTGGGTGATCAGCTTGTCGGATGCCGGCGGTTTCTCGCTGTCATTCTGCAAACGCAATGTTCGGCGCGCATACCACCGAGCTCTTGGTGAAAACTCGTCAGGGTGATCGACGATGATCTGCTCGAACGACAGGGCCGACAAATCGGCTTCTTCGAGAACCTCAAAGCCTAGCGTTGGCTTTGACTTCGATACAGAAATCTCAGCGGCATCGATCAGTCCGCGATTTGAAAGCATTTGAAAAGTTCGGTTGGCGGCTTTGCCATCGCGCTTCTTGAGGCCAACGTACCGCGCTGTCGCCTCGATAATTCTCTCTTCCGCCTGCGTTAACTGATCAAGACTGAGTCCCGTTCGCGAGGCAACTAAAGCGCGTCCGAGCCAAGCGTACTTCGCTTTGATTGCACTTTCGATTTCTGCTGTTAGCGCATTGCTGCGCCGAATGTTTACTTCGAGATTCTCGAGTTGCTCAAAATCGGTGACGTTGTCGATTGTGATCAGGATAGGTGTCGCCATCGACGATCCTAAATTCGCGAAAGAACGAAATCGAATATAGGTTTGAACACCACGAAGTGCTGGGGAGGGATATTGGGCACAATCTCAGCGGCAAACTTTACTTTGTCCCCGTTGAACTTGATCCAGCCAGCCCTGTCATTCACGTCGACTGCAAAATGCTTGTCGATGCCGGGGACGTCTTTAAATAGAAGCTCAATGCTTAGCCGTGATTCTCCTTCGAAGGTCCGGTTCGCGTTTGCATTCCAAACTTGATTTCGAATGCTGAGCCCCACCGCCACTGGCAGCAGCATTGCGTACCCCTCGACATTCTTTCGCTTAACGGTAAGGCATTTTGAGATGTCAGTCTCTATGAGATCACCGATTTGCGTCCAATCTTGGTAGGCGCCGTCGAAATCAAACAGTGCGAAGAACTTTCGCCCGGGATTCCCATCGTAGAGAGACTGCCGTTTCATGAGGTTGCGCAAGAAGGCGCAATCGAAGGCCTGCTCGATCTCGAAGGGGCAGTCTTGTCCGGGGAAGGTCCGTTCCCAAGCCGTTCGTAGAATAATTACATCGGAGATGCCTTCGGTGAACAATACGGGCTGGGCAGTGTTCTTGAGCACTCGGTCGATGCTGAGTGCTGCCTCTTTTTCAGAGAACGTGATCAGCCCTGCTGAAAGCGACTTGATCAACGCGCCCTTGTCCTTCTCCAGCACTTCCGTCTTTGTGCCCGTGAACTCGATCTGCCTGATACAGCAATCGACCTTTGCAGAGATTGTCGAGGCGCTGTGGCTGCTCATCAGGATATGGTTCGTTCGTGCTCCCTGCTCGGAGATTGCGAGCGTCTGGCGAAGAAAATCAAACTGCCACTCTGGATGGAGAAACGCGTCCGGCTCATCCAGCAATGTGATGCACTCACGGTCTTTGAACAGCTCGGAGATCGCGAAGAGGTAGACGGATTGAAACTGCCCGTCGCTGAAGGCGCGAGATGACACCTCAGTATTTGCCGCTAACCGGACTGGAATTGCTATGTCCGCGATCATGTTAAGAGCCCTCAGCGCGTTGAACGCGCAGAACACTTCGACAGGCGGCAGAGCGGCAAAAACCTCGCGGAACTTGTCGACATTGATCGCAAGCTCGTAGGTGTCGGTCGCGCGGTCATAGAGCGATGCTGGTGTGAAATCCCCAACGATGCAGCGCGTCAATTGGTCGAGGAATGTCCGGGCGATCCCTTTGACGCCCCAAAACAACTGCGCGTCGTCTAGGGGGTCGTATTGTCTGGTACGGTGCGCGACTGTCGGTCTGTGAAGTTTAAGACGAGTTGTTTCGCCCGTTGTCTCAATACCGAGCTTAATGCGCAGGAACTCCCGGGCCCTTGATGTCTCCGGAAGCATCAGCATCAAGGCTAACAGCAAGGTCTTGTAATCCGGTCCAATGCCGATGAACCGCGGGACTGAGGCGACATTTGCCTTCCGAACGGACCGGCGGTATGCGCCGTGGTAGCGTCGCATGAGTGTCGCCACGGTGTCGTTTTGGCCGGAGTAATAGACGATGATGTTCGCGGGCATCGGGGTCCCGCCACGCTGCTGGCGCACGACGCCATTGATGAACATTTGGCCGCCGTGCCACTTAAGCGATGTGGTCCTGCCGCCGATATCCCACGCAATATCGTAGTTAAAATTGGGCCCAGTGCCGCTTGCCTTGAAGCCATAGATGTGATCGAAAATCTCGATCAGCGCTTCGAGGAAGTTGGATTTTCCCGAGCCATTCTTACCGACAAAAATGTCAATGAAGCTATTGCCTTCAAAGCCCAGCGAGAAATCTTTGAGGTTCTTGTACTGGCTGATGAAGACAGATTTCAGGCGCATTGGTTTATGACATAGCGTTGGCAACGATAACGTCTGCCAACCGGCGCTTTTCCGCCTGAGCGGCTGCGAGTTTGGCCTTCAATTTATCGCAGATGCTAACAAGCTGATCGATCTTGGCGGAAATTCGCCGTTGCTCCTGAAGTGGCGGCAAGGGAACCAAGAAGTTTCTAAGCGGATGCAATGCGATTGTCGGTTGAGCAGTACCAGTGGTGCTCTTAGAAGCTTGTTCGTAAACAAGTGGTGACGCCATGAGCCAGAACATAAAACGTAAATCAGTTTTTAGAACTGGTTTTAGAATTGCGATATGTCGCTGGACGCAAAATTCTCTATCTGTATCGACAATTGCTGGTCGGCCATACGTTGCGCCAACAACAGTATAAAGAATATCTCCCTTCTCTGGCGTTCGATAAGGCGCAAGTGTGCTGAAGTACCCTTCTGGAACGAAGCGGCAATCCTCAAAGTCCAGAACTCCAGTTGTAACGTTGCCAATGGTTAGGAACGCCACACCACTGTCGGACTTGGGTGGTGGCTGGTGATCTCCATCAGTAATGACCCGAAACAAAGAGCACAAACGCACCCATTTCCAGCTCTTTGGCAGTGCAAAGGGTTCCTGCTCGAAATCGATCTCATCAGGTTGGGGAAGGCGAATTCCTTCCGACTTTGAATATGCGATAATCTCTTTAGTGATTTGCTTGAAAAGCTCCGATGCCGGTTCGTTGCTCGGGTCTTGCGGGACGAGTTTCCCCACTACAGCAAGCTGCAGGATAGTCTGCTTGAGCTGGTCGATACTGGCTTCTGTGGTGAAGAGCATGTCGAAATGGCTTTCGATGCGCGCCCAGTTGTCGGCCAGTTCCGCGGCAGATTGGCTCCTCGTCAACGTAGCGAGGAGGTTGCCAACGAGTAGCTCATGTGCCTCGATTGCGTCGTGGGTCTGGGCTTCCAGTGCATCACACAGCCCCATCAGCTCGTCGACTTTCGCCACGATGCGATGTTGCTCGGCGAGGGGCGGAAGTGGGAAGGGAATAGAAGCGACGATCTTTCCTGAAACCTCTTTGAATGTGGTTCCCGGTGCACTCGCGTCAATCTCAGGCGCAAAAGCCCGCATCGCTGTCGCAATATAAGGCGAGAACTCCAGGATGTATGGGGTGATTGATTTGAAGCCTTGATTGGTGGAGATCGGGTTCGATGCGATTGCTACGTAGCCAATTGGTGCCCGGCTTGTAAAAAGTACCGTCCCCTCAGGCATGAGCGTCGCTGATGACGAAGCTAGACCTTTCGTTGTCAGGTCCCGCGCTCCTCGGGCGATAAATAAACTCTCATACCCCCCCAGATCAGCCGGTGTGATCCACGGAATACCCTCACCAGGTTCTGCAAAGTTATCGGCGTTGGCGGCTGTAGGCGTCCCACCTCCAACGATTGCGCCAACTGTATCTAGTCGGGTCCATTGCCAAGAGGAGGGCAAGTCATAAGGCTTCTGTGGCACCTCACCTTGGTCCAACTCGCGAGGCTTACGTAGTTCACCTGCTTTCACCAGGCGCGCTTTCTCTTTCGCAATACGCTTCAAAAGGTTTGACGCCGGTTCATCATTGACATCCTGTGGCACCAACTTTCCTCGGACTGCTAGCTCCAGAATGAGTGCGCGTAGCTTCTCAATGCCATAGAGCCTGAATTTCTTCGATCGCCCACGACCAGATGGGGAGCGGCGCTCAATTGCGCTCGTCCAGATATCGAGATTGTTGGTTAGAATTTTTGAATTGCGTGCCATGTCGCTCACCTTGACAGGGCCTCGGAGAGGATAGCTTTAAGTTGATTGCGCAAAGATTGGATAGTCTCTTGCGTCTTCTCGTAAGCACGAAGAAGATCCTCGGGCTTGTGTTCTATTGCAGCCGCCTGATGTGGGTTTTTTCGATCCAGATTGTAGCCATTGGCCGCAATCTCATCCGCTTTAATTTTCCAAGCCTGCGAGGTTGGCTTCCGCGCTTTGAAGCCATCTGTTTCGCTGCCCCACCAATCCTGCTCGGTCTGAAACTCCTCAAACCGCATCGGCTTGGATTTGTTGTAGCTGGTCATGCCCTCCGGATAGGGGTGCTCATAGAACCAGATATCCGTGGTTGGAACCCCTTTGGTGAAGAACAGGATATTGGTCTTGATGCCCGTATAAGGTGCGAAAACACTATTCGGCAGCCGTACGATCGTATGGAGGTTGCACTCCTCCAGAAGCTGCTTTTTCAGTGTTGCTTTAGTGCCCTCGCCGAAGAGGAAGCCATCAGGCAGAACCACGGCTGCTCGGCCATGCGCGCGCAGCAGCTTGATGATCAGGGCCATGAAGAGATCGGCCGTCTCTCGCGTGCGCAGATGCGAAGGGAAGTTGTTCTCGATACCATCTTCCTCCATGCCGCCGAACGGCGGGTTGGTAGCGATGACATGGACGCGATCCTTGTCGCCGTAATCGCGATATGGTTTCGAGAGCGTGTTTCCGTGCTTTATGCCGGACGGCGTATCTATCCCGTTAAGGATCATATTCGTGACGCAGAGCATGTGGGGAAGAGCTTTTTTCTCCACGCCCTGAATGGTGCGCCTGAGCTTTTCTTCATCGGCCGGCGACTTCACTAACTTTCGCTTATGCTCGATAGCGCAGGACAGAAAACCGCCCGTGCCACAGGCCGGATCGAATACGATCTCATCGAGTTTCGGATTCAGCCGGTTGATGATGAATTTCGTCACGGCGCGCGGTGTATAGAACTCGCCGGCATTGCCTGCACTCTGCAGATCCTTGAGTATCTGCTCATAGATCGCGCCGAAGGTGTGGCGGTCCTCTTGGCTATTGAAGTCGATTTCGTTGATCTTGTTGATCACTTGCCGGATCAGCGTGCCGTTCTTCATGAAGTTGTTCGCATCTTCGAAGACGTCACGAACAACCGACGCTTTACGTCCGAGATCGCCAGGCGCTGGCACTAGCGCCTTCAGCTTGGGGAAGAGTTGAAGGTTGACGAACTCAGCGAGCCCTTCGCCGGTAAGCCCTTCCTTGTTCGCGGCCCAGTTCCGCCAGCGCAGATGTTCCGGCAAGGGAGACTTGTAGCCTTCCTCAACGAGCTCGAGCTCGGCTTCCCGATCATCATAAATCTTGAGGAAGAACATCCAGACCATCTGGCCGATGCGCTGCGCATCGCCATCGACGCCGGCGTCTTTGCGCATAATGTCCTGAATGGACTTGATGATACCCGAGATATTTCTCATTCGTTCGACGCCTGCCCGTAAATCTGGTCTTCGAGTTCTTTGAGTGCCTGCTCGTACTTCGCCTTGCCCCCAAACGCCCCATTGATGATTTCAATAGGGGTTCCGATATCCGCGAACGGCTTCAGCCGAAGTACCTTCGGTTCCTCAATCGTGGTTATGCCTTCATCCGCGTATTTGTCGAGCAGCCCCTCTAGCACCGCGCGGGCCTTATCTCCAAACTTGGCGAAATAGTTCCGCTTTTTGACTTTGGCGGCGCGCTCCCGGCGCGTCAAAGGCGGCTGGTCGTAGGCGATATGGCAAAGGAGATCGAAATCGCCGATTTCCTTACCGACCTCCTCCGCCAGATTGGAGAGGACGATGCCGTGCTCTTCCAGCTCGTCAATAATCGCTTTTTTGCGATCGCTCGCGCGCCATTTCTGGATGAATTGATCCAGCGATCGATATTCGGAGACGATCTGTTTGCGGGCGAATTCGCGGTAGGATTCGGTGATCAGCTGGCCGTCATGCCCGATATACTCGATACGCTCCGCGATAATCTGCGCTTCCACACCGCTGATACGGATTTTTGTGATGCCAGGCTGACCATCCGTGCCATCTCCGTCGGGACTATCCTCGTCCTCTGGCTCGGGGTCCGGCGGCACGGGGTCATCATCGTTACCGGGCTCATAGATGACCACAGGTTCGCCATCGAATGCAGGATCGCGAAACAACTCGGTCGCCTTCTTGAAGTCCATAATCGTGAAGAAGAACTTGTTGTTGTCCTCGTCAATACGGGTGCCACGCCCAATGATCTGCTTGAATATGGTCATAGAATTGATCGTTCGATCGAGAACGATCAGCTTGCAAGTTTTCGCGTCTACACCCGTCGTGAGAAGTTGAGACGTGGTGGCAATAACAGGATAGGGCTCTTCGGGGTCGATAAACCGGTCCAGCTCGGCCTTGCCCTCGGTGCTGTCGCCCGTGATACGCATGACATATTTCGAGTTATCGCGAGCTAAGGCACCAGCCGCATTGACAATCGCCTTCCGCATACGTTCGGCGTGGTCGATATCCTCACAAAAGATGATGGTCTTCGACATCGGGTCAGTTGCCCGAAGCAGCTTCATCACCCGTTCGGCAACAAGTTTTGTCCTCTTATTGAGAACCAGAATTCGATCCATGTCTTTTTGATTGTATTCACGCTCCTCCACCTCGTTGCCGAGGTCATCGACCATTCCGGGGGGCGGCGTCCAGCCTTCGACATCGCGGTCGATATCGATACGAATCACTTTGTACGGCGCGAGGAAGCCGTCTTCGATGCCTTGCTTTAGCGTGTAGGTGTAAACCGGATCGCCGAAATAGGTGATATTCGATACGTATTCCGTTTCTTTCGGGGTCGCGGTCATACCGATCTGAACCGCACTGTCGAAGTAATCCAAAATCTCCCGCCAAGCCGAATCCTCGGCCGCACTACCGCGATGACATTCGTCAACGACGATAAGATCGAAAAAATCTCGCGAGACTGATTTGAAAATCTTGTCTGATTCGTCCTGACCGGTCAGCGCTTGATAGAGCGCAAGATGCACCTCATAGGCCGGATCAATCTTCCGATTCTTCACCTTGGTCATGACCGCCCCGAACGGCTTGAAGTCATTGACCAGCGTTTGATCAACAAGGATGTTCCGGTCGGCTAAGAATAGGATGCGCTTTGCTTCCCCTGCCTTCCAAAGCCGCCAAATGATCTGGAAAGTGGTGTAGGTCTTCCCCGTACCCGTCGCCATCACAAGAAGCACTCGCTTTTGCCCCTTGGCGATCGCTTCAATCGTCCGGTTTATGGCCTCTACCTGATAGTAGCGGGCTTCTTTACCGTCGGAGTCCACATGATACGGCTGCTCAACCAGCGCGATTTCTTGATCTGCGATGTTGTGAAATTTCCGGTATCGATCCCATAGCTCTTGCGGCGGCGGAAACTGATCGAGCGAAAACTCGGTCTCTGTGTCATGTCCCGTTGTCGCTGTTCTATCGTGCGACGCGAAACCATCACCGTTGGAACTGAACGCGCTCGGCAACTGCAAAATTTCGGCATAGCCAAGGGCCTGCTGCAAACCATGCGACACTGAAAAATTATTGTCCTTGGCTTCAACGACAGCGACTGGAAGCGATGGCTTCCACGACAGAACATAATCTGCGAATTTCTTCTTTTTCTTATTTCTGGAAGACAGATTCCCTCGGACAATGACGGGTCCAGGCGTGAGTGTCACTTCCCGCCGGATCTGCGTAAATGGATCCCACGTCGCAGCTTTAATCGCCGGCGTAATAAACAGATCGCAGATGTCAGATTCACTGAGTTTGAGCTTTTCCTTCTTCTCCAATCGGAAGCTCCCTTGCGATCCGGCGCGCCCGTGGCGTTGAGACCACAAGCTTAAGAAGGCATGACAACAAAGTGTGTTCAATTTAGCAAGGTGCGGCCCGTCTTGGTTCCGGCGGCACTGCCGTCAAACCAATCGCATTCTGTCCTTCAGTCATCGAGTCACCGAAGTGTCGGTAGGCGCTCACGCGATACTTGCTTTTGAGCAGGAAGAACAAAAGGGTTTGGCGGCGAATCCCCTGCACGGATTCTGCACGGATGTTCGCGGATCGTCGCGGATTTTGGCGGACGATGGGCTTTGGCCTTCAAGGCCAGAATTCTTAGATTTCCGTTTAAAATCAGGCCGCCGGATGGTGGGCGCTGCAGGGATTGAACCTGCGACCCCTGCCGTGTGAAAGCAGTGCTCTCCCGCTGAGCTAAGCGCCCGTCGCCATCGGCCAAAAGCGGCGGTGGGGCAGGGGTATAGGGCGGGCGTTACCAACTGTCAAGGAACCGGCCCTTGGCGCCGGGCGGAAATGCCCTATCTTATGGACATGCTTAAGGGACTCCGCCCCGCCGCTCTCGGTCTGGCCGCTGCCTTGTTTGCGGCGCCGGCGGGCGCCTTTACGTCCGGCGACCGTTACGAGGTCGATTTCGACGTGACGGCGGGCGGCCGGATCGCCAGCCTGACCCTGGCCTTCGCGATGGTCGGGCAGAACTACCAGTTCGCCTCGCGCCAGGAATCGGCCGGGATGCTCGACTGGCTCGTCTCCTGGCGCTCGCAAACCGAGGTGCGCGGCTTCTTCCGGGGCAACGATCCGGTACCGACGTCCTATCGCGTCGATGGTGTGTTCCGCGGCAATCCGCGCAAAGTGGAGCTCGTGTTCGAAGACGGCCGCGTCGTGCGCATGGACACGGTGCCCGAAGCGCGCGACGACGACCGCGACGAAGTTCCGGCCGCGTTGCGCGAAGGGGCGGTCGATCCCGTCTCGGCCCTGGTCTATGCGCTGCGCACGGTGAACGAGACCGGCAAATGCGACGCGCATGTGAAGGTGTTCGACGGCCGCCAGCGTTACGACGTGGCTTTCACCGACAAGGGCATGCAGCGCGTGGCGCGCCACAACGCGTCGAATTTCGAGGGCGAGGCGCGGGCCTGCGAATTCGAATGGATCCCGATCGCGGGCCGCAAGCGCAACCCCTCGGTCCGCGTGTCGGGGGAACAGCGCAGCGGCACGGTCTATCTCGCCCCCGTCGCCGATGGCGCGGTGCTTGCCCCCGTGCGCATCGAGTTCACGTTGTGGTTCGGCACGGTGGTCGGGCATCTGCGCGACGTGCGCCGTATGCCCGCGCGCGCGGAGATCGATTAAGGCTTGTGCTCGATGTCTTCGGTTTCGCGGCGCAGGGCGCGGATCGAGACATAGACTTCGATCAGGAATAGCCCCAGCGCCAGGATGACCGCGACCACCGCCGCGGCGAAAAAGCCGATCGGCACCGTGCTGGCGATCCCGCGCGACACCCCCACGACGAACAGCGCCAAAATCGCGCAGCAGGTCAGGAAGGTCGACACGGTCAACAGCGCGATCGCCGCGTTGACCACGCGCAATCGCGTGCGCTGGATCGCCAATTCGCCGTGCCATTGGCGCATCCGCTCGGGCTCGCCCTGGCCGCGCAGTTCGCGCGACAGATTGCGCGTGCGATCGACCACGCGCGCCAAGCGCCCGGTGAACACGCTCAGCAGAATGCCCAAGCCGTTCAGCAGGAACACGGGCGCGATCGCCATCTGGATCAGATGGGCGATGCTCTCGATGGTCATGTCGCCGGTCATACGATCAGCTCCGCGATTTGGGCGAAGTCGCGCACCAGCACGTCGGCGCGCAGATTTTCGACCGGCCCCAGCGAATAGCCATAGGGCACGGCGATGAAGGGCAAGCCCGCCGCGCGCGCCGAAAAGGCGTCGTTGGGTGAATCGCCGACAAAGGCGGTTTCGCCCGGCGCCGATCCGAGCGCGGCCAAGCCGACGCGCACATGGCGCGGATCGGGCTTGCGGAAGGGCACGTCGCCGCCGACGACGGCGCCGAAATATTTTTCGAAGCCGAGCGCCTTCAGCAATTTCGCCGTCGGCCGGTCGGCCTTGTTGGTGACGATGCCGAGTTTGAGGCCGCGCGTGCGCAGTGCCTCCAGCGTCGCCTCGACGCCCGGATAGGGCCGGGACGTGCGCGCGATATCGGCTTCGTAGATTTCGAACCAGCGCTTGGTCAGCTTGTCGAGCGAGGCGGCGTCGGGGGCGGGCTGGCCGGCGACCTTCCAGCCCTTTTCGATCAGCGCGCGCGCCCCGTCGCCGACCAGGCCGCGCGCGGTCGCTTCACCCAGCGCTTTGTGGCCGTTTTCGACCAGCAGCGCGTCCAGCGCCGCGCCAATATCGCCGGCCGTGTCGACCAGCGTGCCGTCGAGATCGAAAAGAATCGCGGTCGCGCGAAAAGGGGCTTTCATCCCTTGGGTTTAGCGGGCCCTGCCACAGGTCGCAACAATTCGTGACTGGGGCGTCGGGCGGGGTATATGGAATGGTCCGCCCGTTACAAATGGATTCGCCCGAATGAGCCGAAAAATCGCCGCCATCGTGCTTGCCGCCGGTCTTGGCACGCGCATGAAATCGGCCCGGCCCAAGGCCCTGCTTGAAGTGGGCGGGCGGCCGGTCATCGGCCATATCGCGGCGGAGCTCGCCAAGCTGGGTGTCGTCAAGGTCGCCCTGGTTCTGGGCGCGGGCATGGACGACGTGCTCGACGCCGCGCGCGCGGCCGCTCCCGGGCTCGATATCGTCTCGGTGCTGCAGATCGATCGTCTGGGCACGGCGCATGCCGCGTTGCAGGCGCGTTCGGTGCTCGACGGGTTCGACGGCGACGTGCTGGTGGCGCTGGGCGACGCGCCCTTCGTGTCGGCCGAAACCTTCTCGCGATTGGCGGGGGCGTTGCGCAGCGAACCCAAGCCCGCCTTGGCGGTGCTGGGCGTGCGCGTACCCTTGCCCAATTCCTTCGGCCGCTTGATCGTGACGAATGTCGACGCGGAATTGGTGCGCATCGTCGAAGCGAAGGAAGCGACACCGTCCGAACTCGCCATCGACTTCGTCAATTCCGGCGTCATGGCGTTCGACGGCAAGGGCATGTTCGATCTGATCGCCAAGATCGGCAACGCCAACGCCAAGGGCGAATATTATCTGACCGACGCGGTCGAACTCGCGCGCAAGGCCGGGCGCAAGGTCGTCGCCGCCGAAGGCTCGCGCGACGAATGGCGCGCCGCCGACGACAAGGTGCAGCTCGCCGATCTCGAATCCTGGTTTCAATCGAAGAAGCGCGAAGCCGCGATGCGCGCCGGCGTTACGCTGATCGATCCGTCGGCGGTGTGGTTCAGCTACGACACCGAAATCGGCGCCGACACGGTCGTCTATCCCGGCACGATTTTCGGGCCCGGCGTGAAGGTTGGCCGCGACGTGCAGATCAAGGGCTTCTGCCATCTGGAAGGTGCCACCGTCGCCGACGGCGTGCTGATGGGCCCCTATGCGCGGCTGCGCCCCGGTGCGGTGATCGGCGAGGGTGCGCATATCGGCAATTTCGTCGAGATCAAAGCCGCGCGCGTCGAAGCGGGCGCCAAGATCAACCATCTTTCCTATATCGGCGATGCGCGCGTCGGGGCGAAAGCCAATATCGGGGCGGGCGCCATCACCTGCAATTACGACGGCTTCTTCAAATCGCACACCGATATCGGGGCGGGCGCCTTCGTCGGTTCGAACGCGTCGCTTGTCGCACCGGTCACGATCGGCGACGGCGCCATCGTCGGGGCGGGCTCGGTTGTCACGCGCGACGTTCCCGCCGATGCGATGGTCGTGGTGCGCGCCGCACCGGTGGTGAAAGACGGCTGGGCGAAAATGTTCCGCACCCGCCGGGCGGCCGAAAAAGCGGCGCAGAAGAAAGGCTAGATCCGGATATGTGCGGCATCGTCGGAATCGTCGGCAAGGGTGCGGCCACGCCGCTTTTGGTGGATGGCCTCAAGCGCCTGGAATATCGCGGCTACGATTCCGCCGGCGTCGCCACGCTGGTGAACGGCCATATCGAACGCCGCCGCGCCTCGGGCCGCATCGCCGCGTTGGAGGATCGCGTCAACGCAGAGCCGCTGGGCGGGCGCACGGGGATCGCGCATACGCGCTGGGCGACGCATGGCGCCCCGGTCGAAAACAACGCGCATCCGCATGCGACCGATAAAGTCGCGATCGTGCATAACGGCATTATCGAGAATTTCGCCGAGCTGAAGGCCGAACTCGCCGCCAAGGGCCGCGTCTTCGCCAGCGAAACCGATTCCGAAGTCATCGCGCATCTGCTGACCGTGCTGATCGAGGAAGGCATGGCGCCCGAAGCCGCGTTCGGTGCGGCGCTGAAGCGCCTGCACGGCGCTTTCGCCGTCGCCGCGATCGTTGCGGGCCATGACGATTTGTTGCTCGCCGCGCGGCGCGGTTCGCCGCTCGCCATCGGCTATGGCGATGGCGAAATGTTCGTCGGGTCCGACGCGCTGGCGCTCGCACCGCTCACGCGCAAGATTTCCTATCTTGACGACGGCGATTGGGTCGTCGTCACCGGATCGACCGTCACGATCCACGATCACAACGACATTCAAGTGACGCGCGCGATCAAGGAAACGGCCTTGTCCGGTGCGCTGATCGGCAAGGGCAATTTCCAGCATTTCATGCAGAAGGAAATTTTCGAGCAGCCCGCCGTGATCGGCGACACGCTGCGCGTCTATGTCAATCCGGCGACGCGCGCGGTGGTTCTGCCCGAATTGCCCGTCGATCTCAAAACGCTGAACCGCATCCAACTCGTCGCCTGCGGCACGTCCTATTACGCGGGGCTTGTCGGGCGTTACTGGATCGAACGCCTCGCGCGCTTGCCGGTCGATGTCGATATCGCGTCGGAGTTCCGCTATCGCGATCCGATCCTGGAAAAGGGCGGGCTGTCGATGTTCGTGTCGCAATCGGGCGAAACGATCGACACGCTATCGGCGTTGCGCCATGCGAAGGCCCAGGGGCAGAAGATCGCCGCGATCGTCAACGTGCCCGAAAGCTCGATGGCGCGCGAAGCCGATGTGGTGCTACCCACCCATGCGGGGCCGGAGATCGGCGTCGCCTCGACCAAGGCGTTCACCACGCAGCTTTCCGTGCTCGCATCCTTCGCCTTCGCCGCCGCCAAGGCGCGCGGCACGATGTCGGCCGCCGCGTTGAACGAACTCGCCGGTGCCATTTACGAAATTCCCGAGAAAGTCTCCGCCGTGCTGGCGATGGACGAAGCGATCCGCGCGGCCGCCGAAATCGTGGCGCCTGCGCGCGACGTGCTCTATCTCGGCCGCGGCACGTCCTATCCCATCGCGATGGAAGGGGCGCTGAAGCTCAAGGAGATTTCCTATATCCACGCCGAGGGCTATCCCGCCGGCGAGATGAAGCACGGGCCCATCGCGTTGATCGCGTCGGATGTGCCGGTGATCGTGCTCGCCCCCAGCGACGAGTGGTTCGAGAAGACGGCGTCGAACATCCAGGAGACGAAAGCCCGCGGCGGGCAGGTGATTTTGATCGCCGACGCAAAGGGTATCGCGAAGGCCGGATCGCTCGCGACCGCGACGATCGAGATCCCCGAAAGCCATCCTTTCGTGACGCCGATCCTTTATTCGATCCCCGTGCAATTACTCGCTTATTACGTCGCGGTGCGGAAGGGCACGGATGTCGACAAGCCGCGCAATCTCGCCAAAAGCGTGACGGTGGAATAAGCCCGGGGGGCTGCCTATATATTCCCCCTCGAATTCGCTTCCGGGGAGAACGATCCATGGCCGAGCCCGCCCGCAACATCCGCTATACCGGTGTGGCGCTGAAGGATCCCAAGCTGTTCCGCCAGCAGGCCTATATCGACGGCCAATGGGTGGACGCGGATTCGAAGAAGACCTTCGACGTCGACAATCCCGCGACCGGCGAATTCATCGGCCATGTGCCCGATATGGGCGGGGCCGAAACCAAGCGCGCGATCGACGCGGCGAACCGCGCCTATCCTTCGTGGCGCCGCACGCCCGCCAAAGCGCGTTCGGCGATCATGCGCAAATGGTTCGATCTGATGAACCAGCACGCCGACGATCTCGCACTGCTGATGGTCGCCGAGCAGGGTAAGCCCTTGGCCGAGGCGAAGGGCGAGATCGGTTACGCGGCCTCGTTCCTCGAATGGTTCGCCGAGGAAGCCAAGCGCGCCTATGGCGACGTGATCCCGTCGACGGCCAATGATCGCCGTTTCGTGGTGACGAAGGAGCCGATCGGCGTCGTCGCCTGCATCACGCCGTGGAACTTCCCCGCCGCGATGATCACGCGCAAGGCCGGTCCGGCGATCGCGGCGGGTTGCACCGTGGTGCTGAAGCCGTCCGAGCTCACGCCGTACTCCGCTTTCGCGCTCGCCGAACTCGCGGAGCGCGCGGGCCTGCCCAAGGGCGTGCTCAATATCGTGACCGGCGATGCGTCCGCGATCGGCAAGGAACTGACATCCAGCCCCATCGTGCGCAAGCTCGGCTTCACCGGCTCGACCGAAATCGGCAAGCTGCTGATGGCGCAGTGTGCGGGCACGGTGAAGAAAGTGTCGCTGGAACTGGGCGGCAACGCGCCGTTCATCGTGTTCGACGACGCCGATCTCGACGCGGCGGTCGAAGGCGCCATCGCGTCGAAATTCCGCAACACCGGACAGACTTGTGTGTGCGCCAACCGCATCTATGTGCAGGACAAGGTCTACGACGAATTCGCCAAGAAACTCGCCATCGCGGCGGCGAAGCTCAATCCCGCCCCGGGGACCGAAGCGGGCGCCACGCAAGGCCCGCTGATCGAGGATTCGGCCGTCGCGAAGGTCGAACGCCATCTCGCCGACGCGCTGTCGAAGGGCGCGAAGGTTCTGACTGGTGGCAAGCGCCATGCGCGTGGCGGGCGGTTCTTCGAGCCGACCGTCGTCGCCGATGTGACGCCCGCGATGGCCGTGGCGCGCGAGGAAACCTTCGGGCCGCTCGCCCCCTTGTTTCGTTTCAAGACGGAAGAGGAGGCGATCCAACTCGCCAACGATACCGAGTTCGGTCTCGCCGCCTATTTCTACGGCCGCGATATCGGGCGCGTGTGGCGCGTGGCCGACGCGCTGGAATACGGCCTCGTCGGCGTCAACGCGGGCGTCATCGCGACGGCCGAAGCGCCGTTTGGCGGCATGAAGGAATCGGGCATCGGGCGCGAAGGCTCGAAATACGGCCTCGAGGAATTCATGGAGATCAAATATCTCTGCATGGGCGGCATCTGATGACCAGCTTCGACTACGACCTGTTCACGATCGGTGCGGGTTCCGGCGGTGTCGCCGGTTCGCGCCGCGCAGCTTCGTACGGCGCACGCGTCGCCATCGCCGAATCCTGGCGCATTGGCGGCACTTGCGTGCTGCGCGGCTGCGTGCCCAAGAAGCTGCTGGTCTACGGCACCCATTTCGCGCACGAGATGGAAGACGCGCGCGGCTATGGCTGGTCGGTCGATGGCACGCTCGATTGGGGCAAGCTGATCGCCGCCAAGAACCGCGAGACCGATCGCCTGGAAGGTATTTACAAGAATCTTCTGTCGGGGTCGAAGGTCGAGCCGGTTTTGGGTCACGCCAAGATCGTGGCGCCCAACACGGTCGAGATTGCGGGCCGTACGGTCACCGCCAAATACATCATGATCGCGACGGGCGCGAAGCCGGAGCTTCCGGCGATCCCCGGTATCGAACACGCGATCACGTCGAACGAAGCGCTCGATCTACCTGCTCTACCCAAGCGCGTGGCGATTGTCGGCGGCGGTTTCATCGCGGTGGAGTTCGCCGGGATTTTCCGTTCGGCTGGTTCGGCGGTGACGATCTTCATTCGCGGCGAGAAAATCCTGCGCGGTTTCGATATCGACATCCGCGACCATCTGACTTCGGAGATGACCAAGCAGGGCATCGCCATCCGCCCCGGCGAGAAGATCGCGCGTATCGATCGCGACGGTGCGGTGTTGCGCGTCACGACCGAAGCGGGCGACACGCACGAGGTCGATGCGGTGCTCTACGCGACCGGCCGCTCGCCGAATACCGGCGGGCTGGGCCTCGATAGCGTGGGCGTGCATGTCGATAAGGCGGGCGGGATCGCGGTCGACGAATGGCAGCGCACGACGGTGCCGGATATCTACGCCGTCGGCGACGTGACCAATCGCGTGCAACTCACGCCGGTCGCCATCGCCGAAGCGCGCGGCATCGCCGAGACCTTGTTCAACGCCAACCCGTCGCCGACCGATCACGGCGAGATTCCCTCGGCCGTGTTCAGCCAGCCGCCTTGCGGCACGGTGGGCATGACCCAGGAAGCCGCCGAGCGGCAATTCGGCGTCGATGGCGTCGACATCTATCGCGCCACGTTCCGGCCGATGAAGCACACGCTGTCGGGCCGCGACGAGCGCACGATGATGAAGCTGGTCGTCGAAGCTGGCACGGGCCGCGTGCGCGGCGTGCATATGGTGGGATCGGATGCGCCCGAAATCATCCAAGGTGTGGCCATCGCCGTGAAGGCGGGCCTCACCAAGAAGGATTTCGACCGCACCGTCGCGATCCACCCGACCGCGGCCGAGGAATTCGTGCTGATGCGCGAAAAGGTGAAGCGCTAACGCCTAAGGTGCCGGGAACCACGCATCCACGCGACCCGTCAGGCGGTAGTAGAACAGGCCCGAGAACTCGCGGATCGCGGCGTAGAGCGCGAACATGCGCCCGTCGAAGGTGAAGGCCGGCCACCAATCCGTACCCACTTGCGGCGGCGTCATATAGCCGACCGGGTAGGGAATGAAGCCCGTCCATCCGGCCACGCGAAAACAGCCGACGGCGCGGGGCATGTGAAACGCCGACGTCACCAGCAGCCAGGTCTCGCCCGGCTGCGGCTGGCCCAACTCGCGCGACAGCGTCGCGTTCTCCCACGTGTTGCGCGAGCGATCTTCGAAGATCACGCGCGAAGGATCGAGGCCGAGCATCGGCAGCAATTTCGCAGCACCGTCGGAATCCGTATCGTCGCGGTCGATCAACCGGCCGGAGCCGCCGGAGTAAATGAGCTTCGCGTCCGGATAGCGGCGCGCCAAATCGGCGAAGGCGATCTGGCGCTGCGCGTCGTTACCGGGTGTGGCGTTGCGCAAGCGCATCATGCGCGGATCGACGTCGCCGCCCAGCACCACGATGCCGTCGATCTTGTCGGGCAAGGCGGCGGGCGCGGGGATGCGATTCTCGAGCGCGTTCAGCGCCAGCGAACCCAGCGGCGACGATCCGATCGCGAGGCTCAACACGAAAGCGAGCGTGGCCAGCACGCGGCCCGCGCGTTTCCACGGGCTCCACAGCAACACGATACCAGCAAGCAGGACCCAATAAAGGGCGACCCGCGGATCGAGCAGCGGGCCCAACACCTTCGAGGCGGCGAACAAAATATCCTGCAGCATGCGTGAAAACCTTTGTGCGCAGAACCCGTCCGATCCGTCAAGCCTTTGAACGATATCGGAAATTCGTGGGCCGTTGCGGATGCGAAAGCCGCCTTGTAGGGTGCTCGGCCAAGTTGGGGATAAACAATGCCTGCGAAATGGACGCCTGATAGCTGGCGCGCGCGGCCCGCGCGCCAAATGCCGACTTATCCCGATGCCGCCGTGCTGGCGGGCGTCGAGAAGAAACTCGCGTCCTATCCGCCGCTGGTTTTTGCGGGCGAGGCGCGCGACCTCAAGAAGCAGCTCGCCGCCGTGGCGGAAGGCAAGGCCGTTCTGTTGCAGGGCGGCGATTGCGCCGAGAGCTTCGCCGAATTCTCCGCGAACAACATTCGCGACACGTTCAAGGTCATCCTGCAGATGACCGTCGTGTTGATGTATGCGGGCGGCTTGCCCGTCGTGAAGGTCGGCCGCATGGCCGGCCAGTTCGCCAAGCCGCGCTCGGCCGACGACGAAACGATCGGCGGCACGACTTTGCCCGTCTATCGCGGCGACATCATCAACGGCATCGAGTTCGATCCGGCGCGCCGCGCCCCCGATCCCGAACGCATGATGCAGGTCTATAGCCAGTCGGCGGCGACGCTGAACCTGCTGCGCGCCTTCGCGCGCGGCGGCTATGCCGATCTTCATCGCGTTCACGGCTGGACGCTGGGCTTCGTCGATCGTTCGCCGGCCGGCGAAAAGTTCCGCGAACTCGCGGATCGCATTTCCGATTCGCTGCGCTTCATGGAAGCGTGCGGCATCACGCCCGAAGCCGTGCCGCAGATCCGCGAAGCCTCGTTCTTCACCAGCCACGAAGCGCTGCTGCTGCCCTACGAGGAAGCGCTGACGCGCGTCGATTCGACGACCGGCGATTGGTACGACACCTCGGCCCATATGATCTGGATCGGCGATCGCACGCGCCAGCTCGATGGCGCGCATGTCGAATTCTGCCGCGGCGTCAAAAACCCGATCGGCTTGAAATGCGGGCCCACTTCGGACCCGGACGAGCTGATCCGCCTGATCGACACGCTGAACCCGGAAAACGAAGCCGGGCGTTTGACGCTGATCGCGCGCATGGGCGACGACAAGATCATGCAGAAACTGCCGCCTTTGATGCGCCGCGTGGCGCGCGAAGGCCGCAAGGTCGTATGGTCGAGCGATCCCATGCACGGCAACACGATCAAGTCGGCGTCGGGCTACAAGACGCGGCCCTTCGACCGCATCCTGGGCGAAGTGCGCGGCTTCTTCGACGTGGCGCGCGGCGAAGGCGTTCACGCCGGCGGCGTGCATTTCGAGATGACCGGCCAGAACGTGACCGAGTGCACGGGCGGGGCCGAGGCCATTCAGGACGCGTCGCTGGGCGATCGCTACCACACGCATTGCGATCCGCGTCTCAACGGCACGCAGGCGCTGGAGCTCGCGTTCCTGCTCGCCGATCGTTTGCGCGATCGCGCGGTGCCGATGCGCGCCCTCGCCGCCAACGACTGAGGGCAAAACCGCCATGGCCGATGGCCGTGCACCCGCACCGCCGCCACCCCCGCATCCCGCCATCGGCGAGATCAAGGGGCTGACAGACCATTACTTCGTCAAGACGAAGGGAACGGTCGAGCGTTTCGGCGACAAGCGCGTCACCTACGCGGTGTTCATGCGCCGCCCGATCATTTGCGCGCCGCGTTTGGCGATCGAATGGATCCGCGGCATCGCGGCAGCGCGCGGGACGGTCATCGACATCGATCTGCGCCATCCCGAAGGCGATTGGGTGGGGGCGGGCGAGCCGATCCTTTATCTCTCGGGCTCGCTGTTCCATCTCGTCGATCTCGAAACGCTCTATCTGCAAAAGCTCGGGCCGGCTTGTGTGGCCGCCTACAACGCCTATCAGATGTGCGTCGACCTGCCGCGCACCGCCTTCCTCGCGATGGATGCGCGCCACTGTGCGGGCGGCGAAATGGCGGAGATGATGGCTTACGCCGCCTCCGTCGGCTCCAACGCCGCGAAGAAGGAAGTCGGCGCCAAGGGTTTCATCGGCAACGCGACCGACGCGACCGCGCATTATTTCGGCCAGCCCAAAGGCTACGGCACGATGCCGCACGCGCTGATCGGCTATGCCGGTTCCACGGTGCGCGCGGCCGAGATGTATCGCGAGGTTTATCCCGACGATCCGATCACCGTGCTGGTCGATTATTTCGGCAAGGAAGTGTCGGACGCGCTGGAAGTCTGCCGCCGCTTCCCCGATCTCGCCGCGGCGGGCGGCATCTCCGTGCGGCTCGATACGCATGGCGGGCGCTATATGGAAGGGCTCGACCTTCAGGTCGCCTATGCGGTGCTGGAACGCAACGCGCCCTTGTCGTTGCGCGGCTATCGCACCGAAACCGAGCTGCGTCACTTGACGGGAACGGGCGTTTCCGCCGCCGCGATCTGGTATATGCGCGAACAGCTCGACCGCGCCGGTTTCCCCAAGGTCAAGATCGTCGCCTCGTCGGGCTTCACGCCCGCGAAGTGCAAATCGATGGCGGTGTCCAACGCGCCGATCGACGTCGTCGGCACGGGTTCCTATCTGCCGGAGATTTGGACCGAAACCTACGCCACGGCCGATATCGTCGAATATGACGGTGTGGCCTCGGTCAAGGTCGGCCGCGAATTCCTTCTGCGCAAACCCGGTTGATCCCGCCATGCTCGAACGTGTCATCGAACGGCTGATCTTCGCCAGCCGCTGGCTTCAGGCGCCACTTTACGTGGGCCTCATCATCGTCATGGCGTTGCTGGCGGCGAAGTTCTTCCAGGAACTCGTCCACCTGACCGCGATTTTGTGGACGCTCAACGAATCCCGTCTCGTGCTGGCGGTGCTCGGCCTCGTCGACATGGTGATGGTCGCGAACCTGATCGTCATGGTCGTGATCTCCGGCTACGAGAATTTCGTCAGCCGCTTGGAGCTCGACGGCGTCAAGGACCGCCTGTCGTGGTTCGGCAAGCTCGACGCGGGCTCGCTCAAGATCAAGCTCGCCTCGTCGATCGTCGCGATCTCGTCGATCCACTTGCTGAAAGCGTTCCTCGACGTCAACGAGATCCCGACCGACAAGCTGATCATGCTGGTCGTGATTCATCTGACGTTCATCCTGTCGGCGCTGATGCTCGCCTATCTCGACAAGATGCTGGGTCAGAAGAGCGCCCAGAAGGACGAGGCGTGACCGGCGAACTCGCCATCGCGCTGGCGCAGACCGACCCGAAGGTCGGCGACGTCGCGGGCAACCTCGCGCTGGCGCGCGATGCGCGGGCCAAGGCGGCCAAGCTCGGCGCCGATCTGGTCGTGTTTTCCGAACTCAACATCGCCGGCTATCCGCCCGAAGATCTGGTGCTGAAGCCCGCGTTCCAGGAAGCCTGCCGCGCGGCCGTCGATGCCTTGGCCGCCGACACCGCCGATGGCGGGCCCGGCGTGATCGTCGGCGCACCCTGGGTCGAAGCCGGACGCTTGCACAACACCGCGTTGCTGCTCGACGGCGGCAAGATCTCGGCGTTGCGCCATAAACACGAACTGCCGAATTACGGCGTGTTCGACGAGAAGCGCGTTTTCGCCGCCGGTCCGCTGCCGGGTCCGATCGTGTTCCGGGGCGTGCGTCTCGGCCTGATGATCTGCGAAGACATGTGGTTCCCCGACGCGGCCGAATGCCTGGTCGAAAGCGGGGCGGAGATCCTGGTCGTTCCGAATGGCAGCCCGTTCGAGATCGACAAGCTGGACGAGCGCATCGCGCTGGGCGTGCAGCGCGTCGTCGAAACCGGTCTACCGCTGATCTATGTGAACCAGATCGGCGGCCAGGACGAGCTGGTGTTCGATGGCGCGTCCTTCGTGCTTAACGCCGATCGTCAGTTGGCGGCGCAGATGCCCGCCTTCGTCAGCGATCTCGCCATCACCAAGTGGCGGCGCGAAGCCGGCGGCTGGGCTTGCGTCGAAGGCCCCCGCGCCAAGCCGCCCGAAAAGCTCGAAGCGATCTATGCGGCCCTCGTGCTGGGCCTGCGCGATTACGTGATCAAGAACCGTTTCCCCGGCGTGATCCTCGGCCTGTCGGGCGGAATCGATTCGGCGCTCACGGCCGCCATCGCCGCCGATGCACTGGGTGCGGACAAGGTTCGCGCGGTGATGATGCCCTCGCGCTTCACCAGCCAAGAAAGCCTCGACGACGCGGCGGCGTGCGCCAAGCTGCTCGGCATCAAATACGACACGATTTCGATCGTGCCCGCCGTCAACGCCTTCGCCGAGATGCTCGGCCCCGCCTTCGAGGGCACGAAGCCCGACACGACGGAAGAAAACATCCAGTCGCGTTCGCGCGGATTGACGCTGATGGCGCTGTCGAACAAGTTCGGCCACATGGTCGTGTCGACGGGCAACAAAAGCGAGATGTCGGCGGGCTACGCCACGCTTTACGGCGATATGTGCGGCGGCTTCGCCGTGCTGAAGGACGTCTACAAGACGACGGTGTTCGATCTGTCGCGCTGGCGCAATTCGCACAAGCCCGCCGATGCGCTGGGCCCCAAAGGTGCGGTGATGCCCGAGCGCGTGATCGTCAAGCCGCCGACGGCGGAATTGCGCGAAGGCCAGACCGACGAAGCCTCGCTCGGGCCCTATTCGCGGCTCGACGCGATTCTGCAAGCGCTGGTCGAAGGCGAGGGCAGCGTTGCGGCCGTCGTCGCCAAGGGCTTCGCCGAGGACGAGGTGCGCCGCATCTGGCGCATGCTCGATCTCGCCGAATACAAGCGCCGTCAGGCGCCGCCGGGCGTCAAAATCACGCGCCGCGCCTTCGGGCGCGAGCGCCGCTATCCCATCGTCAACGGTTTCAGAGGTTAGTCATGACGGTGCGGACCCGTTTCGCGCCGTCCCCCACGGGGCGGCTCCATCTCGGCAATGTGCGCGCGGCGCTGTTGAACTGGCTTTACGCGCGCAAGACCGGCGGCAAATTCCTGCTGCGTTTGGACGACACCGATCTGGAGCGTTCGCGCCCCGAATACGCCGACGGCATCGTCGCGGATATGAAATGGCTCGGCCTGCACTGGGACGAGTTCGCGCGCCAATCGGATCGCCTTGCGCGTTACGACGCGGCGGCGGAGAAGCTCAAATCGCTGGGGCGTCTCTATGCCTGCTACGAAACGCCCGAGGAATTGAAGCTTAAGCGTTTCAGCCAGGTCTCCGAAGGCGGCGTGCAGGTCTATGACCGCGCCGCGTTGCGCCTGACCGACGCGCAGAAGCAAGCCTACGAAGCCGAAGGCCGTAAGCCGCATTGGCGCTTCCTGCTCGACGCGAAGGACGTGCGCTGGAACGATCTGATCCGGGGCGAATGCAGCTATCACGGCTCGCGCGTATCGGACCCCGTGCTGATCCGCGAGGACGGCTCGCCGACCTATACGCTTGCCTCGGTCGTCGACGACGTCGAACTCGACGTCACGCACATCGTGCGCGGCGAGGATCACGTCACCAACACGTCGGTGCAGATCCAGATTTTCGAAGCGCTGGGCCGCGATCCGACGACGATTCATTTCGCGCATTTCACGCTGATCGGCGATATCGGCGGCCATAACCTATCGAAGCGCGAAGGCGGTTTGTCGGTCGCCAATCTGCGCGACGACGGGTTGGAGCCCGAAGCCATCGCCTCGCTGCTCGCGCGTTTCGGCACCAGCGATTCCGTCGAACCGATCGCGTCGCTCGATGCGCTGATCCCCGGCTTCGCGTTCGAGAAATTCAGCCGTGCCTCGCCCAAGCTCGATCCCGAAGATTTGCTGCGCCTCAACGCCAAGATCGTTCACGGCCTGTCGTTCGACGCGGCCAAGGCGCGTTTGCCCGAAGGGGCCGATGCGGCGTTCTGGGACGGCGTGCGCCCGAACCTGACCAAGGTGCTCGACGCGCGCGAATGGTGGGCGTTGACCCATCAGCCGGTGGCGCCCGTCCTTGGCGATCCCGCGTTCCTGGCGGAAGCGGCGAAGCTGCTACCGGCCGAACCGTGGGATGCGACGACCTGGGGGGCGTGGACCAAAGCGCTGGGGGCCGCGACGGGCCGTAAGGGCAAGGATCTGTTCATGCCGCTGCGCTTGGCGTTGACTGCGCGCGAGCACGGCCCCGAACTCAAGTCCCTGTTGCCGATGCTGGGCCGCGCGCGTGCGCTCGCCCGTTTGGAAGGGAAGGCCGCGTGAAACTGCACGTTCACAACACGCTCACGAAACGGAAGGAGGAATTCGTTCCTCTCGATCCTGCGAACGTGCGCATGTATGTGTGCGGGCCCACGGTCTACGACTTCGCGCATATCGGCAACGCGCGCCCCGTCGTCGTGTTCGACACGCTCTATCGCGTGTTGAAGCGGCTTTATCCGGGGGCCGTCACCTACGCGCGGAACATCACCGATATCGACGACAAGATCATCGCACGGGCGCTGGAATCCAAGCGTACGATCGAGGCGATCACCGAAGAGACGACGCGCGCCTATCACGAAGATATGGGCGCGCTCGGCGCCGCGCGGCCCGATCACGAGCCGCGCTGCACCCAAACCGTGCCCGAGATGGTGGCGATGATCGAAAAGCTCGTCGCATCGGGCCACGCTTACGCGGCCGAAGGACACGTGATGTTCAACGTGCCCGCTTACGCCGAATACGGGCGCCTGTCGGGCCGTTCGCGCGACGATCAGATCGCGGGCGCGCGCGTCGAAGTCGCTCCCTACAAAAAAGATGCTGCCGATTTCGTGTTGTGGAAGCCCTCGACGCCGGAACAGCCGGGCTGGGATTCGCCCTGGGGGCGCGGCCGGCCGGGCTGGCATATCGAATGCTCGGCGATGTCCGAAAAGCTGTTCGGCCCGACATTCGATATCCATGGCGGCGGGCAGGATTTGATCTTCCCGCATCACGAGAACGAGATCGCGCAATCGGTCTGCGCGCATGACGGCGTCCAGTTCGTGAAATACTGGATGCATAACGGCTTCGTGATCGTGAACGGCGAGAAAATGTCGAAGAGCCTCGGCAATTTCTACACCGTGCGCGATTTACGGTCGAAAGCGCCCGGCGAGGCGATCCGCCTGCTGCTGCTCAAGACGCATTACCGTGCGCCGCTGGATTTCACCGACGATGGGTTGAAACAGGCGAAAGGCGATCTCGATCGCTTCTATACGGCGCTGAAGAACGCGAGCGACGTGACGCCGTCGGCCGCCAAGGCCGACAAGGTTTTCGACGCGTTGCTCGACGATCTCAACACCGCCAAGGCGATCGCCGAGATGCACGAATACGCGAATGCCTTGAACGTATCGAGAAGCCCCGATGCGAAGGCGGCGTTGTTGGACGCGGGCGCATTGCTGGGTTTGGCGCAAGGCGATCCGCTGGCTTGGTTCCAAGGCGATACGGCGGGACCCAGTGCGGCGGACATCGAAGCCGCCATCCAAGCGCGTCTCGACGCGCGCAAAGCCAAGAACTTCGCCGAAGCGGATCGCATCCGCGACGATCTCAAAGCCAAGGGCGTGATATTGGAAGACGGGCCCAAAGGCACCACCTGGAAACGAGGCTGACCATGGCCGATCGCGTTTATCTCTATGACTCGACGTTGCGCGACGGCGCGCAGACGCAGGGCGTGGATTTCAACCCGGCGGACAAGGCGGCGATTTCCAAGGCGCTCGACAAGATCGGCGTGGATTACGTCGAAGGCGGCTGGCCGGGCGCCAACCCGACCGACGACGCGTTCTTCGCCGATCTGCCCAAGCTCGGCTTCGCGCGCATGTCGTCCTTCGGGATGACCCGCCGCTCTGGCCGCTCCGCCGCCAACGATCCGGGTTTGCAGGCCGTGCTGGGCTCGGCCGCGCCCGCCGCCTGCCTCGTCGGCAAGACTTGGGATTTCCATGTCGAGTTAGCGCTGGGCGTATCGCTGACCGAGAACATCGACATGATCGTCGAAAGCCTCGCGGAATCGATCAAGCGCGGCAAGGAGACGATGCTCGATGCCGAGCATTTCTTCGACGGCTACAAGGCCAATCCCGGTTTCGCGCTGGATTGCGTGAAGGCCGCGCGCGACGCGGGTGCGCGCTGGATCGTGCTGTGCGACACCAATGGCGGCACGCTGCCGCACGAGATCGAGCGCATCGTCGGCGAAGTGACCAAGCACGTGCCGGGCGATAAGCTCGGCATCCATTGCCACAACGATACCGAAAACGCCGTCGCCAATTCGCTGGCGGCGGTGCGGGCGGGTGCGCGCCAGATCCAGGGCACGATCAACGGTTTGGGCGAGCGTTGCGGCAATGCGAACTTGATCCCGATCATTCCCAATCTGATGATCAAGATGGGTTACGATACGGGCGTGTCGGCGGAGAAGCTGACGCAGCTCACGCATCTGTCGCGCCTGCTCGACGAGCGCTTGAACCGCACGCCCGCACGCAACGCCGCCTATGTCGGCGACAGCGCCTTCGCGCATAAGGGCGGGTTGCACGTTTCGGCGGTCGAGAAGGACCCGCGCACCTACGAACACGTGCCGCCGGAAACGGTCGGCAACAAGCGGCATATCGTCGTGTCCGATCAAGCGGGGCGGTCGAACGTGGTGTCGCGCTTGCGCGATATCGGCGTCGAGATCGATCCGAAAAGCCCGGCGCTGGGCAAGCTGCTCGACGAGATCAAAACCCGCGAGCACGAAGGCTTCACTTACGACGGCGCGGACGGCTCGTTCGAGCTTCTGGCGCGGCGCTTGATCCATGGCGTGCCCGACTATTTCAAGCTGGTCAGCTTCCGCGTGATCACCGAGCGGCGCTACAACGCGCGCGGCGATTTGGTGACGATGTCGGAAGCCAGCGTGAAGCTCGATGTCGGCACGCATCGCCGCTTGACGGTGGGCGAGGGCAACGGCCCCGTCAACGCGCTCGACGCCGCGCTGCGCGCGGCGTTGCTCGAATTCTATCCGGGCCTGAAAGATTTGCGCCTCGTCGATTACAAGGTGCGCATCTTGGCGCCCGAACGCGCGACGGCCGCCGTGACGCGCGTGATGATCGAAAGCGCCGACGGCCACGAGCATGGCGACGTGCGTAGCTGGGGAACGGTCGGCGTGTCGGAGAACGTGATCGACGCGTCCTATGGCGCGCTGCACGATTCGATCACCTGGAAACTTTATCGCGACGGCGTTGCCGCTCCTTAAGATGACCGCGCGCGGCCCCGCCATCATTCTCGTCCGCCCGCAACTGGCGGAGAATATCGGCATGGCCGCCCGCGCGATGCTGAATTGCGGGCTCGACGATATGCGGCTCGTGTCCCCGCGCGTCGAGCCCACCGACGAGCGCGCGCGCCGGTCTTGTTCGGGCGCCGATGCGGTGCTGGAACGAGCGCGGGTGTTCGACGATCTGGGGTCGGCGATCGCCGACCTCACGCGCGTCTACGCGACTTGCCCGCGCGATCGCGACATGGTGAAGCCCTATTTCGCGCCGCGCGAAGCGATCCGCGTCGCGGCCGAAACGATCGATGCGGGGCAGGGTGCGGGCTTCCTGTTCGGGCCCGAACGCACGGGGCTGGAAAACGACGAGATTACGCTCGCCGACGCTATCGTGCCCTTTCCGGTCAATCCGGAATTCAGTTCCTTGAATCTGGCGCAGGCCGTGCTGGTCGTCGGCTATGAATGGATCAGCCGCCAATCGTCGGATGCGCCCGCGCGCCATCTGCGTTTGGGCAAGGCAGAGCCGGCGAACAAGGGCGAGGTCGAAGGCCTGCTGAAACGCCTGGAAGCGGCCCTCGACGATTGCGGCTTCCTGCGCAACGAACAAATGCGTCCCGTGATGGTGCGTAATATCCGCGCCTTCCTGCTGCGCGCGAACCCGATGTCGCACGAAATCCGCACCGCGCACGGCATGTTGTCGGGGCTTATCGACCGGCCCCATGATCCGGCGCGAGCCGGTAAATCGAAGCGCCGGAATCCCGCCCGCGAAGACTGAACTCGCCTTGCGCGATCCAGCCTTCGGGCTTGCCGGCGGCATCGAACGTGTCGCCGCTGGCCAGCACGCAGCAGCTTTCGCCGGCCTTCATGATTTCCTTGCCCAATTGTTCGATGCGCTGCGTCGCGTTCACCGCGTCGCCGATGATCGTGTAGTTGAGGCGGCCGGTCGTGCCGACATTGCCGACGACGACGCGGCCCGTGTGCACGCCGATGCGCACGCGAAGACCGGTACTCGCCATCGACGCGGCGATGTCGGCGGCGCATTCGAGCGCCGCGCGCGCGTGGCCGGGCAGATTGTCCGGCGCGCCCCAGAACGCCATCGCGCCGTCACCGAGGAACTTGTCGACCGTGCCGCCGGTCGCTTCGACCGCGCGGATCACTTGCGCGAAATGGGCGTTGAGCATGTCCGCAACGCGCGTGGGCGGCATGTCCTGCGTCAGCGTCGTGAAGCCGGCGATGTCGGTGAACATGATCGTCAATTCGCGTTCCGACGATTCCGGCGGCGCTTCGCGCGCCAGGCGCCGCACGAGGCCGCGCGGCACATAGGATTCGAACCAGCGCAGCGCGCCGAGCAGACGATTGAAGGCGCGGGCCTGCTCGTCGAGCTCGCGAATGCGGCTGGGCGGCAGCGGCTGCGCCTTGGAGAAATCGAGTTCCGCGAGTTCGGCGGCCGCGCGCGCGAATGTGCGCGTCGGCGCCGCGAGTTTACGCGCGAGAACGAGCGCGACGATCACCGAAACCGCGAGCACGCCGATACCCGCGAGACCGGCCAAGGTTGCGGTGCGCAAACCGCCCGCGATATCGTCGACGCGGAAATAGGCGCCGACATACCAAGGCGGGTCGCCGAATTCCGGCATCGTGCGATAGAGGTAGAGAAAGGGCACGCCATCGACGCTGGCTGCGTGCGACGTGGCGGACAAGCGGCCGAGGAACGGCGCCGATCGCTTCGCCGTCCAGATCTGGGCGAGGACGGGATCATCGATCTCGGCGAGGTCGGGCAGCGGCTTGGCGGGCGTCAGGCCGGGGAAGTGATCGGCCAAACGGCGATGGGCCAGCACGTGTTCGCGCCCGCGCAGCACGAAAGGATGGCCGCCATACTCGGTGGCGGTGGATTCGTCGATCACGCGCGAAAGCTCGCCCAGCAACACAACTGCGCCGATCACGCCGACCAGCTTGCCGTCGCGGCGCACGGCGTGGCGACGATTGACGACCGGCCCGTCGTAACGGCGCGCGAAAAACAATTCGCCCCACCAGCCGCCGTCGCGATTCTGCGCGTCGGCGATGCCCGCGAGCATGCTCGTATCCGTGCGCGCGTCGATATGCATTACCTCCGCGCCCGCTTGGGTGCGGTTGACGATCGTGGCGATGCCGCCGACCGGGATATAGGCGAGCGCTTGGATCGCGGGCACGCCGGCGAGCGCGCCGGTCAGCAGATCGGACATACGCTCCGACCCTTGATCGGGCGGCCCGTCGACAGGCAGCACGCGCGCGATGTAATCGAGCTGTGCGGAGGCGGGCTCGAGATGTTCGCGCACTTGGCGCGACACAAGCTCCACCATCAGGTCGGCTTTTTCGCGGAACAGCTCGCGCGCCCCGCCGCCGCCGATCAAAACCTGGATGGCGAGCACCACGGCGAGGGCGAGTCCCACCAGCCCGGCCAGCGCCACCGCCAGCAGCGGGCCGATGCCGAAACCCATTAACCGACGTTCAGTGGATTGATTCAAAAGGGGAAACCCGTGTTTGACAGTCCGCGTAACTCTAGTATATTCCGCGCCCTTCGGACACGTCATTCCTGCCTGGCAAGGCTTTGCCCCGTTTCGACGGGCCATTACCGGGAAAGAACGGGTCCAATCTTTCCGGTGTCGCGTCAAGGGGTTCGCCAGGCTCCGCGACGATGCCAGGGGAACCTGAGTTATGTCGAAACGTCACGAGTCCAAATACAAGATCAATCGCCGCCTCGGCGAAAATCTCTGGGGCCGCGCCAAGAGCCCGGTCAACAAGCGCGAATACGGCCCCGGTCAGCATGGCCAGCGCCGCAAGAAGCCGACCGATTACGGCATTCAGCTGCTCGCCAAGCAGAAGCTGAAATTCTACTACGGCAACATCACCGAGCGTCAGTTCCGCAAGACCTACGAGGAAGCGACGCGCAAGAAGGGCGACAACTCGGAGAACCTCATCGGTCTCCTGGAGCGCCGCCTCGACGCCGTGGTCTATCGCTTGAAGTTCGCGCCGACCGTGTTCGCCGCGCGCCAGCTGGTCAGCCACTGCCACGTCCTGGTCAACGGCAAGAAGGCGAACATCGCCTCGATGCAGATCAAGGAAGGCGACGTGATCGAGCTGAAGGCGAAGATGCGCGAGAACGTTCAGGTTCTCGAAGCCGTCGCCTCGCAGGAGCGTCAGGTCCCCGACTACCTCGAAGTCGTCGACCAGAAGGCGTTCAAGGGCAAGTTCGTGCGCGTGCCCAAGCTCGCCGACGTGCCGTATCCGGTGAAGATGGAACCGAACCTGGTCATCGAATTCTATTCGCGCTGATCGGCGGTTCCCTTCGGGGAATGCGAAAGGCCGGACCCGAGGGTCCGGCCTTTTTCGTTAGGCGGCTTTCTTGTCGCGCTGTTCGTCTTCCGCGCGCCAGCGCGTGGCGATCGCGTTCAGGCTTTCGAACACGTCGGAGAGTTCGTGCCCGCGTTTCGTGAACGCGTAGGTCACTTGCGGCGGGATCGTCGGCTCGTAATGGCGCGAGATGATCTCCGCACTTTCCAGCAAGCGCAGACGCTCGGTCAGCACCTTGGCCGACACGCCGCCGACTTTGCGCTTCAACTCGCCGAAGCGTGTCGGACCGTTCGATTTCAACACCCACAGGATATACGTCGTCCACGGCCCCATCAGGACGCGCAGGATCGAATCCATCGGGCAGGCTTTGGGGCTTTCGGGTAGCGGCATAGCGCTCTCCTTTACCGTCATCTGCATCAAAGCGGTTACCGAGAGGTACCTACTGTACCGAACTAACTACTTACATCATATCGTATCGGTATGAATTTGTAACTATACTCGCTGGCGCCGGAGGGAGACACAGCCCCGGCGTCGCAAGGAAGATCGGATCATGGCCAAAGCGCCCGCGTTTTTCGTGAGTCACGGCTCGCCCACGCTGCCGTTCGAGAACGTCGCCGCGCGCGATTTTCTGCGCGGGCTCGGCGCCAAGTTCGAAAAGCCGAAGGCGATCCTGATCGCCTCGGCGCATTGGGAAACCGACGAGCCCTTGGCGTCGACGGCCAAACAGCCCGAGACGATCCACGATTTCTACGGCTTCCCGCCGGAGCTTTATAAGCTCGCCTATCCCGCCCCCGGCGCGCCCGAGATCGCCGCGCGTGCCGCACAGACGCTGCGCGAAGCGGGGTTCGCCGCGGCGGGTACCGATCCCGGCCGCGGGCTCGACCATGGCGCGTGGGTGCCGCTGTCGATGATTTACGACGACGCGGACGTGCCCGTGTTCCAGCTGTCGATTCAGCCCGACCGCGATCCCGCCCATCATCACAAGTTGGGGCAGGCGCTATCGAAACTGCGCGACGATGGTATCGCGATCGTGGGTTCGGGCTCGGCCACGCATAATCTGCGCGCGTTGGCGTGGAACCGGCACAACGCGGTCGCCGATTGGGCGAAGGCGTTCGACGATTGGTTCGCCGAGAAGATCGCGGCGAACGACATCGACGCGTTGCTCGATTATCGCGCGCGTGCGCCCAACGCCGCGATGGCGCATCCGACCGACGAACATCTGCTGCCGATCTATGTGGCGATGGGGGCGGGCGGGCAGGGCACGCAGCTGCACCATTCCTTCACCCATGGCAGCCTGTCGATGGCGGCGTATTCGTTCGCCTAAGACAAATAAAAAGGCCCCGCCTTTCGGGCGGGGCCTTTCGCGTTCGGCGCGTCGCGCGTCTTTAGGCCGCCTTGGTGGCGATGCCCTTGGTCGTCAGCAGATCGGCGAGCTCGCCGGTCTGGTACATCTCGCGCACGATATCGCAGCCGCCGACGAATTCGCCCTTCACGTAAAGCTGGGGGATCGTCGGCCAGTTGGTGAATTCCTTGATGCCCTGGCGCAGCTCCGGGTCCTCGAGCACGTTGATGCCCTTGAACTTCACGCCCATGTGGGTCAGCACCTGAACCACGGCGGCGGAGAAGCCGCATTGCGGGAACACCGGCGTGCCCTTCATGTAGAGCACGATGTCGTTGGCCTTGAGATCGGCTTCGATGCGTTCCTTGACGGGGTCCATGGCGGATACTCCGGGGGAGGAGGAAAAGGTTCAGGCGCCGGCGGGCAAAGCGGTCTGCAACGCCATCGCGTGCAGCTCGCCGCCCATGCGGCCTTTCAGGGCAGCATACACCATTTGGTGCTGCTGGACGCGGGACTTGCCTTTGAACAGCGCCGAGACGACATGGCAGGCGTAATGGTCGCCGTCGCCGCGCAGATCGTCGATGCGCACATCCGCGTCGGGCAACGCCTCGCGGATCAGCTTCTCGATATCGGCGGCCGCCATCGGCATTCCGGCAAATCCCTTAGTGTTTCTGCGACATATAGGCGGGCAGCCAGTTCTCGTGCACGGCCCGCAGCGCTTCGAGGGATATAAGAACCCGGCCCGCGAGTGTCAACGAGGCCCCGGCGACGGTCCGGCCGACGATTTCGGCATGGACCTTGGCCGCTTTGGCGCGTTCCAGCAGCTTGTCGGACTTGGACGTGGCCACGACGTAGCGCGCCTGGTCCTCGCCGAACAGGAAGGCATTGTCGGTCCGCTTGGGCGCCAGCGCGGCGCCGTGGCGCCCGGCCAGCGCCATTTCCGCGATCGCGCAGAGCAGGCCGCCATCGGAAAGATCGTGGCAGGCGCTGATCATGCCCTTCTCGATCAGCTTGCGCACGAAATCGCCGTTGCGCCGTTCGAGCTTCAAATCGACCGGCGGCGGGGCGCCGTCTTCGATCCCTTCGATTTCGCGCAAATAGACCGACGAGCCGAGCCAACCTTCGGTCTTGCCGATCAGCACCAGCGTTTCGCCCGGCGCCTTCAAGGCGAGATCGACGCGCTTGTCGGCGTCCTTCAACACGCCGACCGCGCCGATGACCGGGGCGGGCAGGATCGCGTTGCCGTTGGTCTCGTTGTAGAGCGACACGTTGCCCGACACGACCGGGTAGTCGAGCGCCAGACACGCTTTGCGCATGCCCTTAATCGCGCCGACGAACTGGCCCATGATTTCGGGCCGTTCCGGATTGCCGAAATTCATGTTGTCGGTGATCGCGAGCGGCGTGGCGCCGACCGCCGTCAGATTGCGCCATGTCTCGGCGACGGCTTGCGCACCACCGGCTTCGGGATCGGCGTGGACATAGCGCGGCGTGCAGTCGACGACCATCGCCAGCGCCTTCTTGCGGCCGGGGATGCCGACCACGGCGGCGTTGCCGCCCGGGCGTTGCAGCGTGTGGCCGCGCACGAGGTGATCGTATTGCTCCCATATCCAGCGCTTGGACGCGAGATCGGGCGAGCCCATCAGCTTGGGCAACACGGCCGACGGGTCGCGCTTGGGCAAACGCTTGGGTTGGATCGCCTTGCGCTTGGGCGATTTCTTCCAGGGCCGCGCGTATTCGGGGCTCGCCTGGACCATCGGGGCGATCGGCATATCGGCATCGACCTTGCCGTTCTGCTTCACGACCAGATGGCCGGTCTTGGTCAGCTTGCCGATGACCGCGAAATCGAGCCCGTATTTCTTGAAGATCGCCGCCGCCATCTTCTGGCGCGACGGCTTCAGGATGATCAGCATGCGCTCCTGGCTTTCGGAGAGCATCATCTCGTAGGACGTCATGCCGGTTTCGCGCGCCGGCACTTTGTCGATATCGATCTCGATGCCGAGGCCGCCTTTACCCGCCATCTCGACCGAGGACGAGGTGAGGCCTGCGGCGCCCATATCCTGAATCGCGACGATCGCGTCGGTCGCCATCAATTCCAGGCACGCTTCGATCAGCAGCTTTTCGGTGAACGGATCGCCGACCTGAACGGTCGGGCGTTTCTCGTCCGAATTGTCGTCGAATTCGGCCGAGGCCATCGTCGCGCCGTGAATGCCGTCGCGGCCCGTTTTGGCGCCGACATAGACGACGGGATTCCCCGCACCGGCGGCGGCCGAATAGAAGATCTTTTTCTTGTCCGCGATGCCGACCGTCATCGCGTTGACGAGGCAATTGCCGTTATAGGCCGAATGGAAATTCGTCTCGCCCGCAACGGTGGGCACGCCCACGCAATTGCCGTAGCCGCCGATGCCCGCGACCACGCCCGCCACCAGATGGCGGGTCTTCGGGTGCTTGGGATCGCCGAAACGCAGCGCGTTCAAATTCGCGATGGGGCGTGCGCCCATGGTGAACACGTCGCGCAAGATGCCGCCCACGCCCGTCGCCGCACCCTGATAGGGCTCGATATAAGACGGGTGGTTGTGGCTTTCGATCTTGAAGACGCACGCGTCGCCGTCGCCGATATCGATCACGCCGGCGTTTTCGCCCGGGCCGCAGATCACCCACTTGGCCTTGGTCGGCAGCGTCTTCAGCCATTTCTTCGACGATTTGTAGGAGCAATGCTCGCTCCACATCACCGAGAAAATGCCGCGCTCGGTATAGCTGGGCTCGCGGCCCAGGATGTCGCACGCGGTGTCGTATTCGTCCGGCGACAAGCCCATCAGATCGTTGGGGCGCTGCCAGGATTTCTTCGGCTTCGAATTCTTCTTCATTTGGAAACGGCGTCCACGATGGCGTCGAACAAAGGCTTGCCGTCCAGCGAACCGCCCAGCGCGCCGACGGTGGCGGGGTCGGTCGCGTTTTCGGGATGCGGCATCAAGCCCAGCACGGTCTTCGACTTGTTGTACACGCCGGCGATGTTGCGCGCCGAGCCGTTGGGATTGCCCTCGGCGGTCGTATCGCCTTCGGGCGTGCAATAGCGGAACGCGATCTGGTCGCGATCCTCCATGCGCTTCAGCGTGTCGTTGTCGGCGAAGTAATTGCCGTCGTGATGCGCCACCGGATAGCGCACGACCTGGCCCTTTTCGTAGCGATGCGCGAACATCGTCTGGCTGGTCGCGACCTTCAGGTACACGTCGCGGCAAATGAATTTAAGGCCGGCGTTGGACAGCAGCACGCCCGGCAGCAGGCCGCTTTCGCACAGCACCTGGAAGCCGTTGCACACGCCCAGCACCGGCGTGCCGGCGTTGGCGCGCGCGATCACGTCGCGCATGATCGGGCTGCGCGCCGCCATGGCGCCGCAGCGCAGATAATCGCCATAGGCGAAGCCGCCGGGCAGCACGATCAGGTCGAGCTTCTTGGGCAGCGAGCCGGTCGAGTGCCAGACGATCTCGGGCTTCTTGCCCGAGGCGCGGGTGATCGCGTCGGCGACGTCGCCTTCGCGGTTGGAGCCGGGGAATACGACGACGGCGGATTTCATCTGCCGATTACTCCGCGATCTCGACGCGGTAGTTCTCGATCACGGTGTTCGCCAGCAGCTTTTCGCACATGCGCTTGGCTTCGGCTTCCGCGGCGGCCTTCGTCTTGGCGTCGAGTTCGATCTCGACATAGCGGCCGACGCGCACGTCGCCTACGCCCTTGAAGCCGAGACCCGAAAGCCCCGCCTGAACCGCCTTGCCTTGCACGTCCAGCACGCCGTTCTTCAGCGTGACGTGAATCTTCGCTTTCATGCTTTCTCGATCCCCCGGGATCACTGCATCGTTTCGGGGCCGCGCAGATCGCGCGGGCCGCTTTCGGGCAGGATGCCCAGACGGCGGGCCACTTCCTGATACGCTTCCTCGACCTTGCCGAGATCGCGGCGGAAGCGGTCCTTGTCCATCTTCTCGTTCGTCTTGACGTCCCACAGACGGCAGGAATCCGGGCTGATCTCGTCGGCCAGGATGATCCGCATCTCGTCGTGCTCGTTCCAGTGACGGCCGAACTCGATCTTGAAGTCGACGAGCTTGATGCCGACACCCAGGAATAGACCGGACAAATAGTCGTTGATGCGCAAGGTCAGCGCCATGATGTCGTCGAGGTCGCGCGTATCGGCCCAGCCGAACGCGGTGATGTGCTCCTCCGACACCATCGGATCGCCGAGCTCGTCGTTCTTGTAGCAATATTCGATGATCGAGCGCGGCAGAGGGGCGCCTTCCTGCAGGCCGAAGCGCTGGCAGAACGACCCAGCGGCGACGTTGCGCACGATGACTTCCAGCGGCACGATTTCGACTTCGCGCACGAGCTGTTCGCGCATGTTGAGGCGGCGGATGAAGTGGGTCGGAATGCCCATCTCCTCCAAACGCGTCATCAGGAATTCCGAGATGCGGTTGTTGAGCACGCCCTTGCCGGTGATCGTGCCCTTCTTCTTGTTGTTGAACGCGGTCGCGTCGTCCTTGAAGTACTGGATGATCGTTCCGGGCTCGGGCCCTTCGAACAGAATCTTGGCCTTGCCTTCGTAGATTTGTTTACGGCGGGACATGCCCAACCCCCTGACGCGCGACGGGAAAAGCGGGCCCCCCTATAGCCCAGCGCATTCCCCCTCGCAATGCGGGGCTAAAGCACTGATTCAACCGAGTGAAACGGCGTCGTAGACGATCTTGTCGGGGTGGCCGTGCGCGAAGCGCCAAATGGGCCGCGTATCGAGTCCCGCGCTGCGGGATGGCAACGCGATTAACGACGTCGACGACGTGCCGAAGCCCGACGGCAGGGCGATGTTCATCGCCCCTTCTTCGCCCGCATCGGGCCCGCCTTTTCGCGCCGCCATCAGCTTTTCCCACGCGGCCCAATCGCCGGTCGCGGGCTCGGGCGGCGGGACCTCGCGGAATAGCGGCAGGAAATGGCGCGTGCGCGGCGAAGCCATGTCGTCGAGATCGTAGGCGGTAAGCAGCGCGACACCTTCGCCGATCGGCGTCACCTCGGGCGCGCCCGATCCGGTGGCGCGAACCCAATAGGCGTCGCGATCGTCGCCGACGAACAGGTTGAACGGCCGATAGGCGCCGGCATCCAACGCGCCCAACATCTCCGCCGCGTCTTTGGCGTCGGCGAAATCCAGCGCGTCGAGCACCAATTCGCCCCGGCTGCGCTTGCCCTCGGCGGGCCCCAGCGTGCCGCGCCGGTTGAGCACGCAGGCGATCACGCCCGTATCGTTCAGCCCGATCCACGATCCGCCGGCCAAATCGTCGCGCCCCGCGACGACGTTCGGCCGGTCGGGCCAGTGGCGGCCGGGGGCGGTCCAGGGGCGCGACTTCATTTCGTCGCGATTGCCCGCGACGATCAATGGCCAAGCGTGGCCGGGACGGCGCAAAATCGCCAAAGTGCACATGAAAAAGGGATGTCCGGTTGCGATTGACCCGCGCTTCGCGGTCGCCTATGTCATGGGCAACGACCCATTCACGAGGGCCCAAAGATGACCGGCTTCGACGACCGCAAAAGCGCTTTCGAAAACAAGTTCAAGCACGATCAGGAAGTGCAGTTCAAGGTGAACGCGCGGCGCAACAAGCTCGTGGGTCTGTGGGCGGCGGAAAAGCTCGGCAAGACCGGGCCGGATGCCGATGCCTACGCCAAGGAAGTCGTCGCCTCGGATTTCGAGAAGGCGGGCGACGACGACGTGATCGAAAAGCTGGAAGCGGATCTGAAGGGCAAGGGCGTGTCGGCCGCCGACATCAAGGCCCAGCTCGCGCATTTCCTGCCGATCGCCAAGCAGCAGATCATGGAGCAGGGCTAAACGCCCTTCGCCTCATGGTTCGACAGGCTCACCATGAGGCCTTTGTTTAGGCCTCACCCTGAGCTTGTCGAAGGGCGAGGCCGGTCCCGCGACGGTCGGTACTCACACCCAAATCAGCTCCGCTTTCCGGCCGCGCGCGATTGCGACGATCGCGAGCTGGCCGAAGGCGCGCGCCAGATGGCGCGCCGTCGCGATACGCATATCGCGCACGAAAAACCCGTCCTCGGCCCAGTCGCCGTCGCTGCCGATCCCTTGATGGGGCAGCGTACGATAGCCGCGCGCGGCCAGGATACGCGCCATCGCGCGGTTGCGCGCCGCGTTGGCGGCCGCGTTCGCGCGCTTGCCGAAGGGGTTCCAGCCGGTGATGAACACGCCGGTCGTCTTGACCAAGGCTTCGATCCCCGGATGCCGTTCGCCGATGCGCACGACGCGCCAAGCATCGCCATCGCGCACGGCGTAATCGGTGTCGAGAAAGGCTTCGATCAGGCGGCTTGTCTTGCGCATGTCGCCAAACTAGCCCCGCCGCTCGAATCCCGGCAAATCTGAGCCATGGAGTGGACTGACGAAGCGATCGTGCTGGGGCGGCGCACGCATGGGGAGCATGCGGCGATCGCGACCTTGTTTACGCGCGGCCACGGGCGCCATTTGGGCCTGGCACGCGGCGGCGGGCACGGCAAAAGCGCGTCGGTCTTCGAAACCGGCAATCTCGTTTCCGCGTTCTGGCGCGCGCGCTTGGTCGAGCATTTGGGCAATTGGACCTGCGAGCTTGTCGCCGCCAATGCCGCCGCGTTGATGGACACGCCCGCGAAGCTCGAAGCGCTGGCGGCGTGTGCGGCGATCCTCGACGCGGTGCTGCCCGAGCGCGAGCCGCATGAAGGCTTGTTCGACGCGACCAAGGCGATGCTGGCGCGGTTCGAGACGCGCGAATGGCGCGAAGCCTATGTGCAATGGGAAGTGCGCTGCTTGGCCGATCTCGGCTTCGGGCTCGATCTCGATTCCTGCGCCGCGACCGGCGTGGTCGACGATTTGCGCTATGTCAGCCCCAAAACGGGGCGTGCCGTTTCGGCCGAGGCCGGGGCGCCCTATGCCGACCGATTGTTCGTTTTGCCGGGGTTCCTGCGGGCGGGCGGGTCGGCCGGAAACACCCGCGAACTGGTCGAAGCCCTGGAAATCACCGGACATTTTCTCGATCGCTATGTTTTGGCCCCGCAGACGAAGACCTTGCCGGGGGCCCGAGTCCGGCTTTATGAGCGCTGGCGACGGGAGTACCGCCGTCCCGAGGAAAGAAAATGACCGCGTCTTTTGCCGCCGAAATCAAGCCCGTTCCGCTCGCCGATGCCTTGGGCGAGCGTTATCTCGCCTATGCGCTGTCCACGATCATGGCGCGCTCGCTGCCCGATGTGCGCGACGGCTTGAAGCCCGTCCATCGCCGTTTGCTCTGGGCGATGCAGCAGCTGCGCCTCGATCCCGAGACCGGGTTCAAGAAATGCGCGCGCGTCGTCGGCGACGTCATCGGTAAGTATCACCCGCATGGCGACCAGTCGGTCTATGACGCGCTGGTCCGTCTCGCGCAGGATTTCGCGCAGCGCTACACGCTGGTCGACGGCCAAGGCAATTTCGGCAATATCGACGGCGATAACGCCGCCGCGATGCGATACACCGAAGCGCGCCTTACCTCCGTCGCCGTCGAATTGCTGCGCGGGCTTGACGAAAACGCGGTCGATTTCCGCGCGACCTATGACGGCGAAGGCGAAGAACCGGTCGTTCTGCCCGCCGCCTTCCCGAATTTGCTGGCGAACGGGGCTGCGGGCATCGCCGTCGGCATGGCGACCAATATTCCGCCGCACAACATCGTCGAGATCTGCAACGCGCTGCTGCATCTGATCAAGACGCCCAACGCGCGCGTCGCCACGCTGGTCGATCTGATGCCGGGGCCGGATTTTCCGACCGGCGGCATTCTGGTCGAAACGCGCGAAACGCTGGTGCAAGCCTACGAGACCGGCCGCGGCTCGCTGCGCGTGCGCGCGAAATGGGCGGTCGAGGAATTGCCGCGCGCGGCGTGGCAGATCGTCGTCACCGAAATTCCCTATCAGGTCCAGAAATCGAAGCTGATCGAGAAGGTCGCGGAGCTGCTTCAGGCCAAGAAGCTGCCGCTGCTCGCCGATATCCGCGACGAATCGGACGAAAACGTGCGCCTGGTGCTGGAGCCCAAGAGCCGCAACGTCGATCCCAAAGTGATGATGGAATCGCTGTTCCGGACTTGCGATCTGGAAACGCGCTTCGCCCTCAACATGAACGTGCTCGACGCGGACAACGTGCCGCGCGTGATGGATCTGAAGGAAGTGCTTCAGGCCTATCTCGACCACCGCCATGTCGTGCTGACGCGCCGTTCGGAGCATCGTCTCGCCCAGATCGACAAGCGCCTGGAAATCCTCGGCGGCTTGCTGATCGCGTATTTGAACATCGACGCGGTCATCAAGATCATCCGCACCGAGGACGAGCCCAAGCCCGTGATGATGAAGAAATGGGGGCTGACGGAGCTTCAGGCGGAGTCGATCCTGAATATGCGCTTGCGCTCGTTGCGCAAGCTCGAGGAATTCGAGATCCGCAAGGAAAACGACGCGCTGACGAAGGAGAAGAAGGAACTCCAGGGCCTGCTGAAAAGCGAAGACAAGCGCTGGGCCGCGATCGCGACCGAGATTCAGGAATTGAAGGCCAAATACGGTCCGCGCACGCCGCTGGGGAAGCGCCGCACCGAAGTCGCCGACGCGCCCGCCGAGTTGATCGTGCCGGTCGAAGCCTTCATCGAGCGCGAAGACTTGACCGTCGTCGTCTCGGATAAGGGCTGGGTGCGCGCCTTCAAGGGCCATCTCGACGATCAGGCCGTGAAGGACATCCGCTACAAGGACGGCGACAAGCAGCGTTTCGTCGAGCGCACGAACTCCGCCGACAAGCTGATGGTGTTCGCGACCAACGGACGCTTCTACACGCTGGGTTGCGACAAGCTGCCGCGCGGACGCGGCGACGGCGAGCCGATCAAGGTGACGCTGGAACTCGGCAACGACGTCGATCTGGTCGACGTGTTCATCCACAAGCCCGACCGCAAGCTGGTCGTCGCGTCGTCGGCGGGTTACGGCTTCGTGGTGCCCGAAGCCGAATGCGTCGCGCAGACGCGCCAGGGCAAGCAGGTGCTGAATGTGGGCGAGGGCGGGGAAGCCGCCGCCGTCTGCGCCGTGGAAGGCGACACGCTGGCCGTGCAGGGGACGAACCGCAAGCTGCTGCTGTTCCCCTTGTCCGAATTGCCGGAAATGTCGCGCGGCAAGGGCGTCATCCTGCAGCGTTATTCGAAGGACGGTGCGCTCTACAAAATCCGCACCTTCAATATCGCGAAGGGCTGGCCGATGGGCTTCGCCAATTCGGACGCACGCGAAAACGCGCCCAAGCATTGGGTGGGTGCGCGCAGCCAAGCGGGCCTGCTGCCGCCCAAGGGCTTCCGGTTCGATTAAGCGTTACGGCGCCCGCAAGATCGCCGCGCACTGGGCGGGCAGCTTGGGGCGCGGCGGACCGGTCTGGACCTTGGGCGCCCCGCGCTGGGCTTCCTCGTCGCGTTTGCGTCGTTCGGCGGCGTCGAGGAACCACCAGTCGAGCGTGGAATCGCAACCGTCGCCCGCCGGAATCGCGGCTTGGCCAACGCAATCCGGGCTGTCCGGCGGGCAGGTCAGGCGGACATGGAAATGCTCGTTATGCCCGCGCCACGGCCGCAGCTTGCGCAGCCACGTGCGATCCGCCGCCGGCAGCGTTTCGCACAGATGCTTCTTGATCGCGAAATGCACGAGGATGCGGTCGACGCGGCGATCTTCCGCCGCGAGTTTCAGCAAGCGCGCATGACCGTCGCGCCAGGTCGCGGGGTCGACGCGGCGTTCGTCCGGCATCGTCAGCGTGACGATCGCGATCTCCTCGCGCGCGGCGGCCGGGAGGGCGGGCTTGGGATCGATATTGAACCAGATATCGGCGTCGAGCCCGTTCTGGTGGCTGCCATGCAGCGACGCCATCGGCCCGCCGCGCGGCTGCGCGACGTCGCCGATATAGAGATCGGCGAAGCCCGCCGCTTTGGCGCGGGCGCCCAAATCGCGGATGAACGAAACCGTCGCCGGATGGCCCCATTGCCGATTGCGGCTCACGCGCACGGCCTGATAGCCCGGCCCATCGGGGGGCAGATGTTCGGCCCCGGCGATACAGCCGGTGGCGGGCCCGCCGATGACGCGCGCGGGGCCGGGTGTCGGCAGCTTCACATCGCCCCATTCCTTCGCCATCGCCGGGGCGGCGAACAGCAATAATGCGGCGACGAGCGCCTTAAGCCGCATCGGCTTCCTCCAGCGCTTGGGCGGCCGCGAGCCAGCGCGCTTCGGCCGCATCCACACGCTCGACCGCGTCCTTGTGGCGCTTGGCGAGATCGGCCGCCTTCGCCGGATCGTTGTAGACGTTCGGATCGGCAAGCGCCGCGTCGAGCTTTACCTTCTCGTCCGTGCGCTTGGCGAGCTCGGTTTCGGCGGCGGCAAGTTCCTTCTTGAGCGGCCCCAAAGCGGGCTTGGCGCGGCGCGGGGCCGGCGCTTCCGCCTTCGGTTTCTCGTCCGCACTGCGTTGCGCGCGCCGTTCGGCCAGACTGAACGCGCGATACTCCTCGAGATCGCCTTCGAAAGGCTGCACCTGGCCGTTCGCGACCAGCCACAGCCGGTCGCAGGTCAGTTCCAGCAAGCTCCAATCGTGGGTCACGAGAATGACGGCCCCGGCGAAATCGCCGATCGCGGCGACGAGGCGCTCGCGGCTCGCCATATCCAAATGGTTCGTCGGCTCGTCGAGGATCAGCAATTGCGGGCGATGCGCCGTGGCGAGGGCGAAAGCCAACCGCGCCTTCTCGCCGCCCGAGAGTTTACCGGTCGGCGTTTCGGCCTTGATGCCGGAGAAGCCGAAGCGGGCGAGGCGCGCGCGCAATTGTTCGTTATTGTCCTGCGGGCGCAAATCGGCGAGATGCAAAAGCGCCGAGCGCGACAGGTCGAATTCCTCGACCTGATGCTGCGCGAAGAAGCCGACTTCCAGATTGCGCGCGCGCGTCTCGCGCCCGTCCATCGGTGCCAAGCGGCCGCCGAACAATTTGGCGAGCGTGGATTTGCCGTTGCCGTTGGCGCCGAGCAGGCCGATGCGGTCGTCGGGATCGAGGCGCAGATCGATGCCGCGCAGGATCGGCTTGCCGGGCACATAGCCGACCGACGCCTTGTCGTAGGTGATCAGCGGCGGGCGCGGCATCTCGGGCTCGGGGAACTCGAAGCGTACCGACTCCTCGTCCTGCTCGACGACGATGGGCGTGAGCTTGGCCAGCGCCTTCAAACGCGACTGCGCCTGGCGCGCTTTCGTCGCTTTGTAGCGGAAGCGGTCGACGAAAGCCTGCATATGCTTGCGCTGCGCATCGACCTTCGCGGCCATCGCCGATTGCTGGGCGAGGCGTTCCTGGCGCTGGCGCTCGAAGGAATCGTAATCGCCCGCGTAAAGCGTCAAGCGGCGATGTTCGAGATGAAGGATATGCGTGCAGACGGCGTTCAGCAGACGTCGATCATGGCTGACCACGAGCAGCGTGCAGGGAATGCGCTGCAGATAGTCTTCGAGCCACAAGGCGCTTTCGAGGTCGAGATGGTTCGTCGGCTCGTCGAGCAGCAGCACATCGGGCCGCGAGAACAGCACGGCGGCCAGCGCAACGCGCATCCGCCAGCCGCCGGAGAAATCGGACAAAGGCTGCGCCTGTTTGCCCGCATCGAAACCCAGACCCGCAAGAATCGACGCGGCACGCGACGGGGCGGCATAGGCGTCGATTTCGGCCAGGCGCGTATGGATATCGGCCACACGCTCGCCATCCGCCCCCGCTTCTTCCTCGGCCAGCAACGCGGCGCGTTCGGTATCGGCGGCGAGGACGAATTCAAGCGGTGTCGTGGGACCGCCGGGGGCTTCCTGCGCCACCCAGCCGAGCTTGGCGCGCTTGGGCAGCGCGATCAGGCCTTTGTCGGGCGTGGCCACGCCGCGCAGGCAGGACAGCAGCGTGGATTTGCCCGCGCCGTTGCGGCCCACCAGGCCCACGCGCTTGCCGTCCGGCACCTGGACCGAGGAATCCTCGATCAAGGTCAGGCCGGCCACGCGCAAAGTCAGGGAGTCTATCGTGATCATCGCGCTTCCCTATAGCCCATAGGGAACGTAATTTCAGCGCCCAATGACCGATGAACTCGCCAAACGTACCCTGGCCGCCGCGGCGATCGCGCGTGCCGCCGGGGAATTGCAGCGCAAATTCTTCGCCGACCGCGCCTCCATCGGCATGACCTTCAAGGGGCCGCAGGATTACCTGACGGTGGCCGACGGGGCGGTCGAAAAGCTTGTCATGGGGTTGATCCGCGAGGCGTTCCCGAAGGACGAGGTGCTGGGCGAGGAAACCGGCGGCAGCAAGGATACGCGCGCACTGTGGGTCATCGACCCGATCGACGGCACGGCGAACTTCGCCAACGGGATCGCGCATTTCTGCATTTCGATCGCCTATGTCCACGAAGGCGAGGCGGAAATCGGCGCGATCTACGACCCCATGCGCGACGAAATGTTCCTGGCGCGGCGCGGCCACTTCGCCACCTGCAACGGCCGCCCGATGAAGGTGACGGCGGTGGACGATTTGAAGCGCGCGCAGATCGAGCTTGGCTGGTCGACGCGCCGTCCGGTCGAAGCCTATACGGGGCTAATCGAGCGCACGGTGAAGGCGGGTGCCTCGTTCCGCCGGGCGGGGTCCGGGGCGCTGGGCATTGCCTATGTCGCCGACGGCCGCGCGGACGGCTATGTCGAGCTTCACATCAATTCCTGGGATTGCCTTGCCGGCATCGTGATGACGCGCGAAGCGGGCGGGCGCGTGAACGATTTCCTGGGCGAAGGCGGCATCGAAAAGGGGGCCCCCGTGCTGTGCGCCAACCCCGCCTTGTACGAACCGATCCGCAAACTCGCCGGGCTCTAAGATGCGCCTCGCGCATGCGGGACGCGGCGGACGACCGGATGCGACGGCGGCACTTCTCCAACGCCTGATCGCCAGACCGGGGCCGCATTGTCTTGCCTTGCGCTTGGCGCTGCGCGAGGTCGAGCGTGCGCTCGAACCCGTGCTGATCGCGTGTCTGTCGGGCCGTGTGCGGCTTGCGATCGAAGTGCCGGCGGGCGAGCCCGCCCCGGTCGCGCATGCGATCACGGGGCTCGCGGCGCGGCTGGGCCGCCGCCGGCCGCGCATCGGCTTGGTCGAAGGGCACGATCTTCTGGCGACGCAATCGGGCGCCGGGTTGCTCGGCACGCCGTGCGATCCGCCGCCGCCGCCGGATTCCACCTTGATCGCCGCGAGCGTGCGTTTCGGGGCCGCACCCTTGGTCGGCCTGTTTGCCAAAGGCGCGGAGGTCGTCGTCAGCGGGCCCTTGGCGCCGTCGGCGACGGCCGTCGCTTTCGCACGCTATGCCCATCGCTGGCCGGTCGAGGATTATGCGCGGCTCGCGTCGGCCGCCGCCGCAGGGCGTATCGTCTCGGCAGGGGCGAGTGCCGCGGGCGGCGATCTTTACGATCCCGCGTTCGACAAATTGCCCGAAGCGGGTTTGCCGCTGGTCGAGATCGCCGAAGATGGCGCGCTGGCGTTCGAAACCTCGACCGGTGCCGCGCCCGCGCACGCGGCGCTGTCATTGTCGCTGCTCGACGGTGTGGAGAACCCGCGCGCGGTCGCCGATCCCGATCTGACGCTGGATTTGGACGACGTAACGCTGGTCGGCGGCAAGCTCACGGGCGTCAAAGGAAGTGCGGCGCCGGATCATTTGCCCGGCACGCTGGTCTTCGAAACCGGTTTCGCGGGCGAGGGTGAACTTGCTTATGGCGGGACGGGGGCGGCGGGCCGCGCGCTAACGGCCGCGCGCGAACTGGAAACGCGGTTGAAATCGCTGCTCGGCGACGAGCGTCTCCGTGTCGAGATCGTCGGTGTTGAATCTGCCACGCGTGGCGCCATCGATCGCGCGGCCGATCTTGCAATCATGCCCGGCAAGGATGTGCGTTTGCGCTTGGCGCTGCGCGCGGCGGCGAAAGAAACGGTGGAAGCGGCGCTGGCCGAGTTCGCGTCGCTGTCGAGCTTCGGCCCGGCGGGGGCGGGCGGCGTGCGCCTCGCCATCCATCCCGAGCGGCGCGTGAGTGCGGCGAAAGTCCCCGTGCATTACGTGCGTCCGCGCGTCGGCTTGTTGGAGGCCGAGGCATGAGCGCGCTCGTCCAGCTTCGCCTGTTGGCGCATGCGCGCGCGCGCGTCGTCGGAAGTTCGCTGATCATCGCGCTAACCCTGCGCGATCCCGGCGATTGGCGCAGCGTGCGCGCCGGGGCGACGGCGGCGAAGGTCGGGGCGTGGTTCTCGTTCCTGCGCCCGCGCATCGTGCGCCGGACGGAACTCGCGGGACTGACGTCCTTTCATTACCGGTTTGAGAACGTCGCCGGGGCGGGGCGCGGCCACGATCTCGCCTTCGATTTGGACGGCCGCGCCTTCGCCCAAAAGCTGTTGGACATGCCGGTTCAAGTCCAGGCCGAGCGCGCGGAGACGTTGACTTCGCGCCTGCTTGACCCCATTTGATCGGTCCCATGGACCTCCAGCAAATCCTCGATCTCGTCCGCGACAACGGCAACGCCGTCTACACCCTGGTGGCGACCGGGGCGTTCTGGAATTCCATGCTGATGCCGTTGTTCGCGGGTTACGCGGTGCAGCTCGGCGCGCTGGATTATTGGCCGACCGTCGCGGCGGTGTTCGCCGGCGGCGTGATCGGCGACGAAGTGCGCTTCTGGCTCGCCCGCCGCTTCGGGCCGCAGCTTTTCGACGCGATGCCGCGCTTGCGCAACGGGATCGAGCGCGCGGCGCGCGTCGTCGACAAGCATCATTGGTGGATGATGTTCGTCTATCGCTACCCGCACGGCATTCGCGGTTTGGCGGGCTTCGCCTTCGGCCTGTCGACCATGCCGCGCGGCCGGTTCTTGGCGCTCAATCTCGTCTCGGCGGCGATCTGGTCGAATCTGCTCGTCGCCATCGGCTATGGCTTCGCCCATGTTTCCGACAAGGCGCTGGGCGAAACCGCGACGACCACGGCTTTGGGCCTGCTGGTCGTGTTCATGGCGCTGGCTTGGTATTTGTCCAAGCGCCTGGAAGCGTCGATCGAAAAGGCGAATTAAAGCGCGCTGTCGAGGCCCGTCGTGCCGCGCGTATCGGCGCCGGTAAGGTCGGCCCCGCGCAGATCGGCACCCGAAAAATCGCAATCCAGCAGGATCGCGTCCTTCAGATTGGCGTTGCGCAAATCGGCGCGGCGGAACACCGCCGCCGCCAGATCGGCTTTGTGCAAATTGGCGCCGCGTAGATCGGCCCCCGTCAGATTGGCCTCGCGCAGGCGCGTGTTCCAGTTGCGCTGGCTCATCGTATCGACCGGCATGGGCGACAGATCCGCGTCGCGCAATTTGGCGCCGGTCAGCGTCGCCTTGTCGAGCTTCGAGCCTTGGAGCTTCGCCGACACGAGATCGCAATTCGACATGAAGGCGGAGGAGAAATCCGCCATCTGGAAATAGCCACCGGTCAGCTTCGCGTCGCGCAGGATCGACAGACCCAAACGCCCGGCGGAAAGGTTGACGCCGGGCGCGTTGAGGTTGGCGAGATTGACGCGCTCGAAATCGGCTTGCGCGCCGTTGCGCCCTTCGGTCTTCAGCCATTCCAGATGATCGATGAAGATCTGCTGGATCGATTTCTCCAGGCTGTCGATGTTGACCGGCAGCACGGCCTTGGACGTATCGACGCGCGCCAAATCCTTGGTGCCGAAATTCGACGCGGTGAGGTCCGCACCGTCGAGATTCGTGTTCTCCAACAGCGCGCCCGACAGCGTGGCGCCATGCAGGATGCAGTTGGAGAGATTGGCGTTGGTGAGGTCCGCCCCCGTCAGCACCACGCCCGACAGGTCGGAATTCGAAAGATCAGCTTCGCGCAGCACGGCGCCGCGCAGGATGCAGCCGGTCAAATCGGTGCGGGGGCCGAACACGCGGCTCATCTTCGCGTTGGTCAAATCCGCGTGATTGAACTTCGCGTCGGTGATGACCGCACCCTGACGCTGGTTGTTGTGGTACGAGAAATTGCCGTCCTTATCGCGCACGATGATGAAGCCGTCGCGGATATCGGCCCCGGTCAAATTCGCGCGTTCGAGATTGGCGCGCTTCAACTGGGCGCCGCGCAAATCGGCCTTGGTGAGGTCGGCTTCATGCAGGTCGCAGCCCGACAGATCGGCGCCGAACAGATTGGCGCGCACCAGCTTGGCGCCGCCGAAATCGGACTCGCACAGATAGGCGCCGACCAGCTCGGCTTCCGAGAGATTGCGCCCGCGCATATTCATGCGCTCGGCGATCTTGAAGGACAGCACCAGGCGCATGCCGCCCGTGATGCCCCGCACCATCTTCTCGTGAAGCGTGGCGGCCTGATTGAGTTCCTGTTGGCTGACCTTGCTGCTGGCCATTCGGCGTACCGTCCATGTTATTCTTGGATAATGCGTCGTCCGCGCGCGGTGGTAAAGTCCCGTGCGGAAAGGCTCTTTCGGCTCGGATGACGCACCTCAAAGTTTTCGCCCTGGCGGCTTTGTTCGGGCTCGGCGCCTATGCCGTGATCCTGGGCGTAATTCATGTGACGCGGGCGTTGGGCTTTCTTGATTGGGTGATGCGATGAACCTCGCCGCCCATCTGCTGCGCAACGCCAAGCGCGATCCGGGCGGCCCCGCTTTGGGGCGGGGCGACAGGATCGTCGCCGATTGGGCCGGTATGGCGGCGCAGGTCGCGAAACTCGCCGGCGGTTTGCGCGCACTGGGATACGCGCCCGGTACGCGCATCGCCATCGTCGCCGCGAATTCGACCGACTACGCGGTCGCGATCTATGCGATCTGGTGGGCGGGCTATGCGGCCGTGCCCATCAACGTGAAGCTCCATCCCAAGGAGCTCGCCTATTGCCTCGATCACTCGCAGGCCGTTCTTGTATTCCACTCGCGCGATATGGGCGAGAACGTCGCCGCGAGCGGCACGAAGGCGCGTCTCATTGAAATCGGCGGCGCGGATTGGCGCAAGCTCTTCGCCGATCCGGCCGACCTCGCGCATGCCGAGCCCGACGATCTGCTGTGGCTGTTCTACACCAGCGGCACGACCGGGCGGCCCAAGGGGGCCATGATCACCCATCGCAACGCGCTGGCGGTGGCGACGAGCTATTACGCCGATATCGACCCGCCCGAAGCGGGCGGTTGCTTGCTGCATGCTGCACCCATGTCGCACGGTTCGGGGCTTTATATGTTCCCCACACTCGCGATCGGGGCCACGCAAGTGGTGCCTGAAAGCGGCAGCTTCGATCCCACCGAAATCCTAGCGCTATGGAAGCGCTGGCATAAGGTCTCGATGTTCGCGGCACCGACGATGGTGAAGCGCTTGGTCGAGCATCCGGGGATCGAGCCCGCGAATTTGCGCGTCATCGTCTATGGCGGCGGGCCGATGTATGTCGCCGACCTCAAAGCCGCGATCGGCAAGCTCGGCTATCGTTTCGCGCAGCTCTACGGGCAAGGCGAAAGCCCGATGTGCATCACCGGCATGACGCGGGCGACGATCGAAGCCGCGCATCAGGCGGGCGACGACGCGATCCTGGGCTCGGTCGGCACGGCGCAAACGGTCGTCGAAGTCCGCACGGCCGAGGACGGCGAAGTATTGGTGCGCGGCGACAGCGTGATGAAAGGCTATTGGCGCGACGAAGCCGCCACGGCCAAGGCGCTGAAGGATGGCTGGCTGCACACGGGCGATGTCGGCGAATTCGACGCGCGCGGCTATCTCACGCTCAAAGATCGCTCCAAGGACCTCATCATCTCGGGCGGATCGAATATCTATCCGCGCGAGGTGGAGGAAGTATTGCAGCGCCATCCCGGCGTCGCCGAAGTTTCGGTCGTCGGCGCGGCCGACGCCGAATGGGGCGAAAGCGTCGTCGCTTTCGTCGTTCGGCGCGACGACAGCGTGACACCAGAAGCCCTCGACGCGCTGTGTCTCGACAACATCGCGCGCTTCAAACGCCCGAAACGATATATCTTCGTCGAAGCGCTGCCGAAGAACGCCTACGGCAAAATACTAAAAACGGAACTGCGCCAACGCCTTTCATAAACGGGGAGGAAAAATGGGCCGGCTGACGGGCAAGACCGCGATCGTAACGGGGGCGGGTTCGTCCGGTCCCGGCTGGGGCAACGGCAAAGCGACAGCCGTGCTTTACGCGCGCGAAGGCGCCAAGGTCGCTTGCGTCGACATGAATCGCGACGCGGCGGAAGAAACGGCCGCGATCATCCGCGCCGAGGGCGGCGAAGCGCTGGTCTTCGCCGCGGACGTGAGCGCCAAGCGCGATGTCGATGCGCTGACCGGCGAATGCCTCCAACGTTGGGGCCGCATCGACATTCTGCACAACAATGTCGGCATCGTGATCAAAGGCGGGCCGGCCGATCTCGCCGAAGCGGATTGGGATCGCGTCGTGCGGGTCAATCTCAAAAGCATGTTCCTGACCTGCAAGGCCGTGCTGCCCGCGATGGTCCGGCAATTCGAGGCGACCGGGAAGGGCGGGGCGATCGTCAACATCGCGTCGATCGCGGGCATTCGTTATTTGGGCGTGCCCTATATCGCCTACAGCACGACCAAGGGCGCCGTCATCCCCTTCACCCAAGCGGTGGCGCTGGAATACGCCGCGCGCGGGGTGCGCGCCAATTGCGTGCTGCCCGGTTTGATGAACACGCCGATGATCGTCGAGCCGTTGAAGGGCGCCTATGGCGACGGCTCGGTCGAATCGATGATCGAGGCGCGCAACCGCCTATGCCCGACCGGCAAGATGGGCGACGCGTGGGACGTCGCCTACGCGTCGCTGTTCCTGGCGTCGGACGAAGCCAAATACGTGACCGGCGTGGCGCTGCCGGTCGATGGCGGGGTCACGTTGAAGATTTCATGACGCCGCGCCGGAATATCAACGGTGCGAGCGTGATGATGAAGATGATCCGGAACAGATGATGCGCCGCGACCAAGGCGGAATCGACCGATAGCGCCAGCGCCACAAGGCTCATCTCCGCGAAGCCACCGGGCGCGTAGGCGAGCACGAGCGCTTCGAAGCTTTCGGGCGTTACGCGCGCCATCACGGCGGCGAACAGAATCGCCAAGCCCAGCATGATCATCGTCACGACGAAGCCGTGGCTGGCATGGCGCGCGATGACGGAGAGTTTGGAGCCCGCGAAACGCTGGCCGATGGCGCAACCCAGAACGATCTGCGCCGCGGCGACGATTTCATAAGGCGGCTGGGCTTCGCTGAATCCGCCGATATGCACGGCCATCGACACGGCCATCGGCCCCAGCATCGTGCCCGCCGGCAGGCGGAACTTGATGCCGATAAAGGCGCCGACCACGGCGCAGGCGGCAAGGATTCCGTAGTCGCGCAGCGCCACTTCCAGAATGCCGATCGTCGCCTTGGCGGGCAGCGGCCCGACCAAGCCTTCCAGGCGGAACCAAATCGGCACGATCAACACCGTCGCCATGACGCGCACGGTGTGGATCAGCGACAACACGCGCGGATCGGCGCCGTATTGGCTGCCGACCAGCGTCATCTCAGCGAGGCCGCCGGGTGTGGCGCCGAAAAACGCGGTCGTCCTATCGTGCTTGGCGACGCGGCGCAGATAGACATAGGCGACACCGCCCGCGACGAAGACCCAAACGATCAACGCCGCGAGCGTGAACACCCATTCGCCCATCCGGCCGAGCACGGCGGGCGTGAAGCCGGAGCCGAGCAGCACGCCCAGAATGGTGACGAAGCCGTTGCGCAATTGGCGCGGCATCGCGACCTTGACGCCGGACATCGCGGCGATGGTCGTGAAACACATCGCGCCCAGCATCCAGGGCAGCGGCACGGTCAGGTATTTGAAGATCGCGCCGCCGATCGTGCCCAGAACGACGGCGATGCCGATCGCGCGAAAGTCGAATTTCCCCATCAGCCGACGTAGCGGCCGAGACGCACCGCCGTTTGGCCTTTACCCAGACGCTTCGACGGCATGATCAACACGCAATTGTCGTAGGGCGTGAGCACCTTCTCGCGGCCGTCGGTCGCCAGCAGCGTGCCCGCCTTCGGGATCGTTTCGAGCCCGATATAGGGATGCGCGAAGGCGAAATCGTCGTTGCGGATCGTCACGGCTTGCGTGACCTCGACGATCTTCTGGGGCACGGGCTTCGGCGCCAAACGCGGCTCGATCCAATCGCGCGACACCGCACCGGTCGCCAGCAGGAAACGCAGCGCCGTTTCCTTGGCGACGTCGCCGGATTTCTTTTCCCAATGCTGGCCGCATTCGACCAGCAGCGCGTTGCGGGGGGAGGCGGGATCGCCGAAGCCGGCGTAGTCGCGCAGGCGTTTGCCCGCCGCATGGCCCGCATCGGCGACGACGAATTCCGGCACCGAAACGTCGCGGGCGAATTGCTTACCCTTGTCGAGCGGGCCGCACAGCATCAGCGGCGGCGTCGCGTGCTGCATCGAATGGATATCGAGCAGCAGATCGACCGTATCGATGAAGGGGCGGATGGCGCGCGCGCGGGTCAATTCCGCCGAACGGCGCGGCCCGTCGAGCGTTTCTTCGTTCCACAGGCGGTTGAAATCCTCGTCGACGAAACGCGAGGCTTGCGGGTTTTTCGGATCGAACGACAGATACGCGCCGATATTGCAGAACAAGAAGGACAGCTTGCCTTGTTGCGGCCGAACACCTTCGCGCATCAGCCAATCGGCGGCAATGGCGCCGCAAAGCTCGTTGCCGTGGACAAGCGCGCTGACGCACACATGCGGGCCCGCCTTGCCGGAATCGAAACTCGTCGCGTATTCGATTCCGGTATTGCCCTTGGCGTAGGCCGAAATGTCCGGCGGGGTCAGTTCGATCGGATAATTGTTCTCGTCGGTCAAGACGCGGGTTCCTTCACAACAGGCCGAACGCCTTGAGATCGGCTTCGAGTTTCGCCGGCGATTGGAAATGCACGGCGTGCATGCCCACCGCCTTGGCGCCGTCGACGTTCTTCGGCGAGTCGTCGATGAACAAGCATTGCTCGGCGGGGGCGCCGATATGCTTCAGCATCGTGCGGTAGATCGCCGGATCGGGCTTGATCAGCTTCTCGTCGCCCGACACCACGATATGGCGGAAGCGTTCCATGAAGGCGAAGCGCCAGCGCGAACGCGGGAAGGTTTCGCCCGACCAGTTGGTGAGGCCGTAGAGCGGCACGTTCTTGGCGTGAAGCCGTTCCAGCAGATCGACCGTGCCCTGGACTGCTCCGCCGACCGCGACTTCGTGGCCCGCATAATAGGCGCGGATCAAATGCGCCTTGTCCGGGAAACGCGCGATCAATTCGGCTTCGGCTTCCGCGATGCTGCGGCCCGCGTCCTGCTTCACGTTCCATTCGGGCGTGCAGACGGTCGCCAGGAATTCCTCGATCGCCGCCATGTCGGGCAGCAGATGTTGATAGACGCGGCGCGGGTCCCAATCGACCAGCACGCCGCCGAAATCGAAGACGACGATGGAGGGGTTCATGCTGCTTTCGCTTCCAGACGTTCGACCATGCGGCGCAGGAATTGTTCGCACAACGCGATCTGTTCCAGCGCCACGAATTCGTCGGGTTTATGGGCCTGGTCGATATCGCCGGGCCCGCAAATGACAGTGGGAATGCCGGCGGCTTCGAAAAGGCCAGCTTCGGTGCCGAAGGCGACCTTGCCGGTCGCGTTGCCGCCCGACGCCGCTTTGGCGACTTGCGTCACCGTCGCGTCCTCGTCGCCCTTCAAGCCGGGGAAGGCGGAAATCTGCTCGAAGCGCACGCCGGTATCGGCGTGGATCGCCTTCATCTTCGGTTCGATCTCCTTGCGCACCCAAGCTTCCAGTTCGGCGAACAGGACCTTCGGATCGTGCACGGGCAGATGGCGGAATTCGAAATCGAAGCTGCAATCCTTCGGCACGATGTTGAGCGCCGTGCCGCCGCGGATCACGCCGGTATGCGCGGTCGTGTGCGGAATGTCGAATTCGTCGTCGAACGGGCCGTCGGCGGCGAATTTTTCGTTCATGCGCGCGATGTAGTCGACGATGCGCGCGGCATATTGCACGGCGTTGACGCCGCGCGGTGCGAGCGAGGAATGGCATTCGAAGCCGCGCACATGGCCGCGGAACGACAGCTTGCCCTTATGCGCGCGGATCACCTTCATGCTGGTCGGCTCGCCCACCACGCAGCCGACCGGCGAAAGCCCGCGCTGCTTGATGTCGGCAATCAGGCGGCGCACGCCGATGCAGCCCACTTCCTCGTCGTAGGAAAACGCGAAATGGATCGGCGTTTTCAATTTCGCCTTTTGGAATTCCGGGGCGAGCGACAGGCACACCGCGACGAAGCTTTTCATGTCGGTCGTGCCGCGCCCGTAGACGCGGCCGTCCTTCACGATCGGCTTGAACGGATCGACCGTCCATTCTTGGCCGTCGATCGGCACGACATCGGTATGGCCCGACAGCACGAGGCCGGGCTTGTCGGCCGGACCGATCGTCGCCCAGAGATTGGCTTTCTTGCCGGTCTCGTCGAATACGAGATGCGAGTCGATGCCGAGCTTGCCGAGATAACCGCGCACCCAATCGATCAAGGCGAGATTGCTGTCGCGGCTGGTCGTGTCGAAGGATACGAGCGTTTTGACGAGATCGAGGGCTTCCGGACTGGGGTCGCGGCTCATGAATGGGGTCGTCCGTCGTGCGGGTTGCGAAGTCGCGGGCGAGTATGCCCAAACTGCGCCGTCGGCACAAATTCACGGCACGCAATTCAGGACGGCGAAAAATGGGCACGGAAAAATCGGCACGGCGTATCGCGTTGATCGGCTTCCATCTGGAAAGCAACGCCTTTGCCCCGCCGACGACGCCGGAGGATTTTCGGCGCCTGTGCTATCTGGAAGGCGAGGCGCTGGCGATCGAAGCGCGCAAGGCAACGCCATCCTGCCCGCTGGAATTTCCCGGCTTCTTTCGCGAAATGGACCGCTTGTCGCCGGGCTGGGAGCCCGTGCCGATTTTCTGTACGGCGGCCGAGCCGGGCGGGCCGATCGAGCAGGAATTCTTCGACGCGTGCCTCGCCAAGATCGAAGGCATGCTGCGCCAGGTGGGCCCGGTCGACGCGGTCTATATCAGCAATCACGGCGCGATGACCGCGACCGAAACTTTCGATCCCGACGGCGAACTTTATCAAACCGTGCGCCGCTGCGTGGGGCCGGTGCCGATCGCGGCCTCGGTCGATCTGCATGCCGCGATTTCCGACGCGATGATCGACGCGGTCGACGCGTTCGTGTCCTACCGCACCAATCCGCATGTCGATCAGCGCGAGCGCGGCGCCGAATGCGCGCGCCATCTCGCCGAGTTGATGGCGGGCGGCAAAAGCCATCTCGCTTTCGTGCGACTGCCGCTCACCCCCGCCTCGGTCACGTTGCTGACGGCGAGCGGGCCGTATGCCGATTTGATGAACGAAGCCGACGCGATCATGGCGAAGGACGATCGCTTGATGAATCTCTCGGTCGTCGGCGGCTTCGTGTTCGGCGACACGCCGAAGAACGGCATGGCCTTCGTCGCCACGTCGCGTGCCAGCCAAACGCATGCGTTCGAAACGGCCGAAAGCCTCGCCGCGCGCGGCTGGAACGATCGCCATCGCTTCGTGAAGAAGCTCACGCCAATTTCCCAAGCGCTCGAATTGGCGCGCGACGCCGCGTCGGGCAAGACGGCGCCGGTGATCTTCTCCGACGCCGGCGACAATCCCGGCGGGGGCGGGCGCGGCAACACGACCGAATTGCTGCTCGCTTTGCTCGATGCGAAGGCGACGAACGTGCTGCTCGGCAATTTCGTCGATGGCGCCTTGGCCGCCGAAGCGGTCACCAAAGGGAAGGGCGCGACGTTTCGCGCAAGTTTCAATCGGGGGAACGCCGATCAGTTCGGCAAAGCGTTCGCGCGCGACGCGACGGTGTTGTCGGTTCATGACGGCAAGGTCGTCGGGCGGCGCGGGATTTTCGGCGGACGACAGCTCGATCTCGGACCCACGGCCGCGTTGGATTTGGGCGGCGTCACCGTGGTGGTGACGACCGCGCGCAAGCAATGCGCCGATCCGGCGTTCTTCGAGATGCACGGTCTCGACATCGCCAAAGCGGCCTGCGTCTGCGTCAAGTCGCGCGGGCATTTCCGCGCCGGCTTCGACGAATTCTTTCCACCCGAACGCGTTTACGAGGTGGATACCGGCGGACTGACGGCACCGGTGCTGGAACGTATCGCGTTCCGCAATCTGCCGCGCCCGGTTTACCCGCTGGACGCGGACGCCCATTGGGCGCCGCGGGCACGGGTTTAAGAATACCCCGACACCGGCGCGTAATGCGGCCCCATGCGCGGGGGGGCTTGCCAGAAAGGGCCCGTTTCTGCGAACGTCGTCGCTGAACACAGATGCATGCGCCGCCGATGGCCGGCCACGGCCAGGAATGCGGCGCCCCCAACGGGAAGGATCTTCGGAAATGCACGTTAAAGTATCCCGCCTCGCGCGCTTCGCGGCCCTTGCGGTCGTGGCGCTGCCGCTCGTCGCCGGTGCGGTGCGTGCGCAAGATCTGACGATGGGGCTGGGCGGCAACATCACGTCGATGGATCCGCATTTCCACAATCTCGCCCCGAATAACGGCATCGCCGTCCATCTGTTCGATCGTCTCGTCCATCAGGACGAACAGCAGCGTTTGATCCCGGGCCTCGCCGAATCCTGGAAGCCGATCGACGACACGACCTGGGAATTCAAACTGCGCCGCGGCGTGAAGTTCCACGACGGTTCGGATTTCGACGCGGCCGACGTGGTCGCGACGATCAAGCGTGTCCCCTGGGTGCCGAACTCGCCGTCGTCCTTCTCGATCGCGACGCGCCCGATCACCGAAACGATCGTCGTCGATCCCTATACGATCCGCTTCAAGACCGCGCGGCCCTATCCGCTGCTGCCGACGGACCTTTCGATCGTCAACATCGTCAATCGCAAGGCGGTGGAAGCGCCGACCGCCGAATTCAATTCCGGCAAGTCGGCGGTCGGCACGGGCCCGTTCAAGTTCGTCGAATTCGTGCCGGGCGACCGCGTCGTCCTGCAGCGCAACGACGCCTATTGGGGCCCGAAGCCGAATTGGGCGAAGGTGACGGTGCGCATCATCACCAACCCGTCGGCGCGCACGGCCGCGTTGCTGTCGGGCGACGTGCAGATCATCGATCAGGTGCCCACGCAGGATTTGGCGCGCGTGCGCGCCAACGCGCAAACCGCGATCGCCAAGACCGGGTCGAACCGCCTGATCTATCTCCATCTCGATCAGAACCGCGACCAGACGCCGTTCGCCACGGACAAGCAGGGCGCGGTGCTGCCCAACAATCCGCTGAAGAACAAGCGCGTGCGTCAGGCGCTGTCCAAGTCGATCAACCGCGAAGCGATCGCGCAACGCCTGTTCGACGGCGAAGCGATCCCCGCCGGCAGCCTGCTGCCGCCGGGATTCTTCGGGGCCCCCCAGAATCAGAAGGCCGAAGCCTTCGATCTGGAAGGGGCGCGCAAGTTGCTGGCCGAGGCGGGTTATCCCAACGGCTTCGGCTTGACGATCCACGGCCCCAACGACCGCTACCCGGAGGACGAGAAGGTCCTTCAGGCGATCGGCCCGATGTTCAGCCGCATCGGCGTCGACACGCGCGTGTTGACGCAGCCTTGGGCGACGTTCTCCTCGCAGGCTTCGGCGCCGAATTATTCGTTCTCGGTGATGCTTGTCGGCTGGGGTGCGGGTACGGGCGAAATGTCCAACCCGCTGCGCTCGCTGCTCGCCACGGTCAATCCGCAAACCGGCTACGGCCCGTCCAATCGCGGCCGCTACTCGAACCCGCAGATGGACGAGGTGCTGACCAAGGCGCTCGCCACCGTCGACGACGCGGCGCGCGCCAAGCTGCTCGCCGAAGCCGCCGATATCGGCGTGGGCGACGTCGGTTTGATCCCGCTCTATTACCAGGTGAATCTGTGGGGCCATCGCCGCGCGGTCGCGTACACGCCGCGCGCGGACGAGTACACGCTCGCCCACATGGTCCGCCCCGCCAACTGACGAGGGTCGTTTGAAACTTCGCGCGCTGCGGGTTTTGCGCGAAGTCGCGGCGAGCGGCAGTCAGGCTTCGGCCAGCCGCACGCTGAACATAGCGCCTTCCGCCATCAGCCGGACGATCGCCCAGCTCGAACACGAGCTGGGCTTTTCGTTGTTCCGGCGCGAGAAAGGGCGGCTGATCCCCACGCAGCCCGGCCGCGCCTTCGCGGCGGAGGTCGAGCGCGTGTTCCGCGAGATCGATGGGCTGGGCGATACGGCGGCGCATCTGCGCCTGCAAGGCGGCGACCGTATCCGCGCGGTGTTCCCGCCCAGCCTGTCGCAGCGCTTTCTGCCCGATTGCATCGTGCGCTTCGCCAAATCGCATCCCGACACGATGCTCGACATCGACTATGGATCGGCTTCGGCGGGTGTCGCGGCCTTAAAGGACGGGCGTGCCGATATCGTCATCCTGACCTTGCCGGCCGATGTCGGGAGTTACGAAACCGTTCCGCTGCTCGACATCGAAACCGTTTGCCTGATCCCGCGCGGCCATCGCTTGGCGCGGCTTGCGGCGATCGAGGCCAAGGATTTGGATCGCGAGCCGATGGTGCTGATCAACCGGCCTTTCGCCTTGCGCGGCCGGCTGGACGAGTTGTTCCGCCGGGCGGGTGTGGCCCCCAAGGTGCGGGTCGAGACGTCGTCGGGCCAAGCGGCGATGGGGTGCGCGCGCGCCGGGATCGGCATCGCGGTCGTCAGCCGCTTGACGGCCCTGCAAGCGGAAGGCGATGGCAGCACCGTCGCGCGGCCCTTCCGGCCCACGCTGTGGCAGAAATTCGTGGCGGTGCTGAGCCCGACGGCCAAGGGACCGGCGGTCGACGGCTTCGTCAAGGCCTTGAAGGCGACGGCCAGCACTTATCGCCGCTTGGCCGCGGGCGGGCGCTAGCCGTTAACCGTTACCCGGGCGGCAAGGCCCCTTAACCAGATTCGAAGCGACAAGCCCGGGCCGCCCGGCCTAAAGTGTCGCCCTGCCGGGGGAACCGCTCCGGCGCAGGGAGACCTATATGAAAAGAACGACTTTGACGGCGCTCGCGCTGGCCGCGGCGCTTGGCCTTGCTTCCGCGACCGATGTCAGCGCCCAAGCGCTCACGATCGGCGTGGGCGGCAACATCACGTCGATGGACCCGCATTTCCACAATCTCGGGCCCAACAACGGCATGGCGCAGCATTTCTTCGACCGTCTCGTCCATATGGACGAGCGTCAGCGCCCCACGCCGGGCTTGGCCGAATCCTGGCGCACGATCGACGACAACACCTGGGAATTCAAGCTGCGCCGCGGCGTGAAGTTCCATGACGGTTCGGATTTCACCGCCGCCGACGTGGTCGCCACGTATAAGCGCGTGCCGTGGGTGCCGAACTCGCCGTCGTCCTTCGCGGCGATGGTCAACGGTCTCGATATCAGCGTCGCCGATCCCTACACGCTGATCATCAAGACGCCGGCCCCGCGCCCGATGCTGCCCATCGACCTCGCGGTCGTGAACATCGTAAAGGCGTCGAACGTCGAAGCGCCGACCGGCGATTTCAATTCCGGCAAGGCGATGATCGGCACGGGTCCGTTCAAGTTCACCGGCTTCCAGCCCGGCGACCGCGTGACGATGGAGCGCAACGACGCCTATTGGGGCCCGAAGCCGCATTGGGCGACGGCGACCGTGCGCATCATGACCAACGCCTCGGCGCGTTCGGCCGCGGTGCTGTCGGGCGACGTGCAGATCATCGACCAGCTGCAAACGGCCGATCTGCCGCGCATGCGCCAGAACGACGGGATTCGTCTGGAGACGATCAACTCGACGCGTCTGATCTATCTGCATGTCGATCAAGAACGCGACGCGACCCCGTTCGCCTTCGACAAGGCGACCGGCCAGCCGCTGGCCAAAAGCCCGTTGAAGGACAAGCGCGTGCGCGAAGCCTTGTCCAAGGCGATCAACCGCGAGGCGATCACCCGCCAGATCTTCGACGGTCAGGCGATTCCGGCGGGCGGCCTGCTGCCCGACGGCATGTATGGCGTGTCGCCGAATCTGAAGCCGGACGCGTTCAACACCCAGGCCGCCCAAGCGCTGCTGCGCGAAGCGGGCTATCCCAACGGCTTCAAGCTGACGATCCACGGCCCCAACGACCGCTATCCGGAGGACGACAAGGTCCTCCAGGCGATCGGTCCGATGTTCACTCGTGCGGGCGTCGACACCCAAGTCGTGACGCTCCCGTGGGCGACCTTCGCGACGCAGTCGAACCGTCCGACCTACGCCTATTCGGTGATGCTGGTCGGCTGGGGCTCGGATACGGGCGAAACCTCGTCGCCGTTGCGCGCCTTGCTCGCGACGGTCAACCCGCAGGCGGGCTACGGCGCCTCCAACCGCGGCCGGCACTCCAACCCCGCGATGGACGCGCTGCTGACCAAGGCGTTGCAGACCGTCGATGCGGCGGCGCGCGAGAAGCTGCTGATGGAAGCCTCGGAAGTCGCGTTGCGCGACTACGGCCTGATCCCGCTCTACTATCAGGTCAATTTGTGGGCGATGCGTTCGAACGTGACCTATCAGGCGCGCACGGACGAGTACACGCTGGCGCAGTTCGTCAAACCGCGCTGAACCGACGGCGGGAGCCCGGGCGGATGCCCGGGCTCCCGTTTTCATTCATACGGCCGTATCCTCGCTTTAAATGACCGTTTTCATCATCCGCCGTTTGATGCAAAGCAGCCTCGTTTTGCTGCTGATGTCGCTGCTCGTCTTTTTCGGCGTGTTCGCGATCGGCGATCCGATCGAAATCTTCATCGCCCCCGACGCCGACCAGGCCGAACGCGCGCGCGCCATCGCGGCGCTGGGCTTGGATAAGCCGATCTGGGAGCAATACGTCATGTTCGTGGTGAACGCGGTGGCGGGCGATCTCGGCCGCTCCTTCGTGTTCAACATTCCGTCGATCGAACTCATCCTCCAGCGCATGCCCGCGACGCTGGAACTCGCGATCGTCGCGGTCGCGCTGTCGGTCGTGCTGGGCGTGCCGCTGGGCATGTATGCGGGCTACAAGCCCGACGGCGCCGTCGCCAAGACGATCATGGCGGGCTCGATCTTCGGTTTCTCGCTGCCCAGCTTCTGGGTCGGCTTGATGCTGATCCTCGTCTTCGCGGTCGAACTCGGCTGGCTGCCGTCGACCGGGCGGGGCGAAGTCGGCACGTTCCTCGGAATCCATTCCAGCATCTTCACGCTCGACGGCTTGCGGCATTTGCTGCTGCCCGCGCTGAACCTCGCACTTTTCAACATCTCGCTGGTGATCCGCCTGACGCGCGCGGGCATGCGCGAAAATCTGCCGATGGATTACGTCAAATTCGCGCGCGCCAAGGGCCTGTCGAAAAGCCGCGTGATCCTCGTTCACGTGCTGAAGAACATTCTGATCCCGATCGTCACGGTCGTGGGCCTCGAAATCGGCTCGGTCATCGCCTTCGCGGTGGTGACGGAAACGATTTTCGCGTGGCCGGGCATGGGCAAGCTCATCATCGACAGCATCAACAATCTCGACCGGCCGGTGATCGTCGCCTATCTGATGATCGTGGTGCTGATGTTCATCGTCATCAATCTGGTGGTCGATATCCTCTATTCGATCCTCGATCCGCGCGTGCGGCTCGGGGATATGGGCAAGTAAACGATGGCCAGCGTGGCGCAAGCGAGCGAAGGCACCGCCAAGGTCGAAACGCCGTTCCGGCGCTTCGTCGCGGATTTCACCGAAAGCAAGCTGGCGCTGGGCGGCTTGATCGTGTTCGCGATCGTGTTCGTCGCGGCGATGCTGTGCGCCTTCATCAGCCCGCAAAATCCTTATGACCTGCGCCAGCTCGACATCATGGACGGCAAGATGCCGCCGGGCTCGGTTTCGGGCGAAGGGCTCAAATTCTGGCTCGGTTCCGACAGCCAGGGCCGCGACATGGTCTCGGCGATCCTCTATGGCTTGCGCACCTCGTTCATGGTCGCCGTTACGTCGGGCTTCATCGCCGCCGCGGTGGGCACGACGGTCGGGCTGATCGCGGCTTATTACGGCGGCAAGATCGACACGTTCCTGATGCGCACGGTCGATATCAAATTGTCCTTCCCGGCGATCCTGATCGCGCTGATCCTGCTGGCCTTGCTGGGGCAGGGCACGGGAAAGATCATCCTGGCGCTGGTCATCATCCAATGGGCCTATTACGCGCGCACGGTGCGCGCCTCGGCGCTGGTCGAGCGGCGCAAGGAATACGTGGAGGCCGCGCATTGCCTGGCGCTGCCCAAGTCGCGCATCCTGTTCCGGCACATCCTGCCCAATTGCCTGCCGCCGCTGATCGTCGTCGCGACGATCCAGATCGCCAATTCGATCGCGCTGGAAGCGACGCTGTCGTTCCTGGGTGTGGGTCTGCCGATCACCGAACCGTCGCTGGGTCTGCTGATCGCCAACGGCTTCGAATACATCCTGTCGGGCGTCTATTGGATCAGCTTCTTCCCCGGCATCGCGCTGCTGGTCACCATCGTGTCGATCAATCTGGTCGGCGACCAATTGCGCGACGTCCTCAATCCCCGGCTCCAGAAGTAATCCCATGGCGGCGACGCTCGAAGTCCGCAATCTCCAGACCCATTTCCACACCAAGGCCGGCGTGTTGCGCGCGGTCGACGGCGTATCGTTCGAGGTGGGCGAGGGCAAGATCCTGGGGCTTGTCGGCGAGTCCGGTTCGGGCAAGTCGGTCACCGGCTTTTCGATCATGGGCCTCGTCGATCCGCCGGGGCGCATCGTTGGCGGCGAAGTGTTGTTCAAAGGCAAGAACATCGCCGGCATGGCGGAGGACGAGATCCGCAAACTGCGCGGCAATCGCATCGCCATGATCTTCCAGGACCCGATGATGACGCTCAATCCGGTCCTGAAGGTCGAAACCCAGATGATCGAGGCGGTGCAAGCGCACGAGAATGTCGATCGCAAAACGGCGTGGATTCGCGCGCGCGACGCGCTGGGGCAGGTGGGTATCCCGAGCCCCGAGGAACGCCTTGCGTCCTACCCGCATCAATTCTCCGGCGGCATGCGCCAGCGCGTGGCGATCGCCATCGCGTTGCTCAACAAGCCCGATCTGATCGTGGCGGACGAGCCGACGACCGCGCTCGACGTCACCATTCAGGGCCAGATCCTGTACGAGGTGCAGAAACTCGCGCGCGAAACGCGCACCGCGCTGATCTGGATCACGCACGATCTGTCGGTCGTCGCGTCGCTCGCCGACGAAGTTTGCGTGATGTATGCGGGCCGCATCGTCGAGCGCGGCTCGGTCGACGACGTTCTCGACCATCCCGCGCATCCCTATACGGCCGGTCTGATCGGCTCGGTGCCCAGCCGCAACGCGCGCGGCGCCCCTTTGACGCAGATCCCCGGCGTCATGCCCTCGATGCTCAACCTGCCGTCGGGCTGCGCGTTCCGTATGCGCTGCAAATACGCCGACGATGCTTGCGCCAAGACGCCGCCCGAACCCGTCGGTAAACGCGGCGTGCGCTGCATTCGCCCGCTGGCGGAGGTCGCGTGATGAGCCAGGCGACCGAAAAACCGCCGCTGATCGAGCTGCGCAAAGTCTCGCGCCGTTTCGTCAAAAGCCTCGACTTCGCGGCGAAAATCGCCGCCAAGCTCGGCGACGACGTGAAGGAAGAAATCGTCCACGCGGTCGATGGTGTCGATCTCGCCGTGCGCGAAGGCGAGGTCGTCGGCCTGGTCGGCGAATCCGGCTGCGGTAAATCCACGCTCGGCCGCGTCGTCGCGGGCATTCTGCCCGAAAGCTCGGGCGAGGTGTTCTATCGCGGCCGCAAGCTCGACGAGTTGAAGGGCAAGGAACGCATCAAGGCGGCGCTCGCCGTGCAGATGATCTTCCAGGACCCGTTCGCCTCGCTCAACCCGCGTATGCGCGTGCGCGACATCATCGGCGAAGCGCCGCTGCATCACGGGCTTTGCAGCAGCGGCGAATTCGAAAGCTATGTCGACGAGACTATGCGCCGCGTCGGCCTCGACCCCGGCTACAAGCGCCGCTATCCGCATCAATTCTCCGGCGGCCAGCGTCAGCGCATCGGTATTGCGCGTGCGCTCGCGGTGAAGCCCGATTTCGTCGTGTGCGACGAATCGGTCGCGGCGCTGGACGTGTCGATCCAAGCGCAGATCCTGAATCTGTTCATGAAGCTGCGGGCCGATCTCGGCCTCACGTATCTCTTCATCAGCCACGATCTGGGCGTGGTGCGCCATCTCTCCGACCGCGTCGTGATCATGTATCTCGGCCGCGTGGTGGAAGAAGGCCCGACCGAGGAATTGTTCGACAAGCCCAACCACCCCTACACGGTGGCACTGCTGGGCGAGATTCCGCGTCTGGATACGCGCCGCCGGCAATTCGTGCCGGTGAAGGGCGAAATCCCGTCGCCGCTGAACCCGCCGACGGGCTGCCATTTCCATCCGCGCTGTCCGCATGCGATGGCGCGCTGCAAGGCCGCGATTCCCGCCCTCAAGCAAATCGCGCCGGGCCGTTTCGCCGCCTGTCATTTGAACGATGGCCAGTAAACCCTTCGACGTGCATCTGCCGCCTTCGGGCCGCGACATCCCGCTGGTGCTGGATTCGCCGCATAGCGGCACCGACTATCCCGCCGATTTCGGTTATGCCTGCGATTTCGCGCTGATCCGCAAATCGGAGGATGCGCATGTCGACGCGCTGTTCGCGCATGCGCCGTCGCTGGGCGCGCCGTTGCTCGCGGCGCGTTTCCCGCGCGCCTATATCGATCCCAATCGCTCGCCGCTCGACATCGATCCCGAATTGATCGACGGCGTGTGGCCCGGCCAAATCGTGCCGGGCGAGAAGACGAAGCTCGGCCTCGGCCTCATCTGGCGCAAGATCAAGGCGGGCACGCCGGTCTATGCGCGCAAGCTGACGGTCGGCGAGGTGTGGAAGCGCATCGACGAATGCTATCTGCCCTATCACGCCGAGTTGCAGCGTTTGACCGACCGCGCCTATGCGCGCTGGGGCCGCGTCTATCACATCAATTGCCATTCGATGCCGGCGGTGGGCGATCGCGAAACCTCGGCCGACGGCGAATCCGTGCGGCCCGATTTCGCCATCGGCGATCGCGACGGCACGACCTGCGATCCGGCCTATACGAAGTTCACCGTCGATTTCCTGCGGGCCAAAGGCTACGACGCGCGCGCCAACGATCCTTATAAGGGCGTGGAACTCGTGCGCCGCCACGGACGGCCCGCCGAAAAGCGCCACGCGATCCAGATCGAGGTCAACCGGCGCCTTTACATGGACGAGGAAACGCGCGAACGGAACGCCGAGTTCGCGAAGACCAAAGCGGTGCTCGACGCGTATCTCGAAGCTCTCGCCGGTTGGATCGCGAAGCGATGAGTGCCGCACCCCGTCTTTCCAAGTTGAAGCCGGGGCGCGAATTCGCCTCGAAGGCCGACTACGAGACGGCGCTCGAGAAGCTGCAAAAGCGTCTGCTGACCATCCAGCAGGCTTACTATCACTCCAATCGCCGCGCCGTGCTGGTTTTCGAAGGCTGGGACGCGGCGGGCAAGGGCGGGGCGATCCGCCGCTTGACCGAAACGCTCGATCCGCGCGGCGTGCATGTCTGGCCGATCGGCGCGCCCACGGCCGAGGAACAAGGCCGCCACTACCTCTATCGCTTTTGGCGTCGCTTGCCCGCACCGGGCACGATCGCGATCTTCGACCGGTCTTGGTACGGGCGCGTGCTGGTCGAACGCGTCGACAAGCTGATCGACAAGCCCGTTTGGATGCGCGCCTATCGCGAGATCGTCGAGTTCGAACGCATGCTGGTCGAAGACGGCGTGCGCGTGGCGAAGGTGTTCCTGCACATCACGCCCGAGACGCAACTCCAACGCTTCGCTGAGCGTTTGGAAGCGCCCGAGAAGCGCTGGAAGTTGACCCAGGCGGATATCGACGCGCACTTACGCTACGACGACTACGCGGCGGCGGCCGACGACATGTTCGCCAAGACGTCGTGGAAGGGCGCGCCGTGGAAGGCGATCCACGCCGATTCCAAATGGAACGCGCGGATCGATGCGCTGTCGCATATTTGCGACGTGTTGTCGGCGGGTGTCGATCTGAAGCCGCCGCCGCTCGATCCCGACTTCATCAAAGCCGCGAAGCGCCTGCTCGACGGTCGGCGCAAGAAGCGTTAGGCGCGCTTCGCTGTCAGCGACAGCAGCGCCGACTTGCCCGAATGCTTGGCGAGTTTTGGCACGGCGGCGACGTGATCGTCGGCGCGCCAATCGACGAAAACCGCCGCCATGAATCCCGCCGCCTTCAACGCGGCTTCGAACTCGGCGCGATCATGGCCATAGCTCGGCAGCGCGTGGCGCTTGCCGTCCTTTTCGAAATGCGCGCCCGTTCCGCCGCGCGCGAGATCCGCGTGCATCTCGGCGACGAACAAGAATCCGCCGGGCGCAAGGGTGGCTGCGGCTTGCGCGATCAACGGCGCGACTTGCGGGAAGTGTTCGAGGGCCAGCGAAATGCAGGCGATGTCGTACGACGCGGGCGCCAAGCCCCAATCGCCGGAGAGATCGCGTTCGATCAACGTGGCATCGGCCCCGAGCTTTTCGCGCGCTTGGGCGAGCATGCCGGGCGAACCGTCCAACCCGGTGATATGCGCAGCGCCCTTGCCCAGCGCCCAGGCGAGATTGCGCCCGGTGCCGCAGCCGATATCGAGAAAGCGTTTGCCGGAAACGGGAAGGGCGGCCGCGTCGATCGCGCGGCTCGCCAGCGCGATCATCGGGTTGTCGAACCCGTCATAAGCGGGCGCCCAAAGATCGTAGCCTTCGCGCGCACCGATCGCCCCGCCTTCGCTCACGGCGCGAATTGCTCTTTCAGCACGCGCTCTTCGAGATTGTGTTCGGGATCGAACAGCAGCGTCAGCCGCTTGGCGCGATCCTCCGCGACCTCGACGCGCACGACGTCGCGGATTTCGGTGTGGTCGGCGGTGGCCGAAACCGGGCGCTTATCGGCTTCCAGAATTTCGAACGCGACCTTCGCGGCCGCGGGCAGAAGCGCGCCGCGCCAGCGCCGCGGCCGGAAGGCGGTGATCGGCGTCAGCGCCAGCAGCTCGGCACCCATGGGCACGATGGGCCCATGCGCCGACAGGTTATAGGCTGTCGAGCCGGCGGGGGTGGAGACGAGCACGCCGTCGGCGATCAACTCGTCCATGCGCACCACGCCGTCGACCAGGATGCGGATCTTCGCCGCTTGGCGCAGTTGGCGCAGCAGCGACACTTCGTTGACCGCCAGGGCTTGCGCCTTGCGGCCGTTGGCGCGCGTCACGGTCATGCGCAGCGGGTGCAGTGTTTCGCGCGTCGCCTTGGCGATACGCGTCGTCAGGCCCGTCAAGCGGTAGTCGTTCATCAGGAAGCCGATCGACCCGCGATGCATGCCGAAGACCGGCGTGCCGCGCTCCATCACCCGGTGCAGCGTTTGCAGCACGAAACCGTCGCCGCCCAGCGCCACGACGACATCGGCGCGGTCGATATCGACATGGGCGTAGCGCCGCTTCAGCGCCGCGAGCGCGTGGCGGGCTTGCGGGGTGGGGGCGGCGGCGAAGGCGAGTCGTGGGGCCGACATAGGCCCCTTGTACGACGTTCCGGGCTCGGCTGTCAGCCGCCGGTCACGCTCATATGCCGGGGGACCGCCGGGCCGGAATGGCGCCGGTCGATGACGAAATCATGGCCCTTGGGTTTGCGGGCGATGGCTTCGCGGATGGCGCCGTCGAGCAAGCCGTCGTCTTGCGAGGCGCGAAGGGGGCTTCGCAGATCGGCGGCGTCGTCCTGGCCCAAGCACATATAAAGCGTGCCGGTGCAGGTCAGGCGCACGCGGTTGCAGCTTTCGCAGAAATTATGCGTCAGCGGCGTGATGAAGCCCAAACGCCGTCCGGTCTCCTTCACCTCGAAATAGCGCGCCGGACCGCCGGTGCGATAGCCGGTCTCGGCCAGCGTCCAGCTTCGCTGGATGCGCGCGCGCAGCAGCGACAGCGGCAGATACTGGTCGAGGCGCGCGGCGTCGCCGATTTCGCCCATCGGCATCACTTCGATGAACACCAGATCGAAGCCTTCCTCGCCGCACCACGCGATCATGCGATCGACTTCGTCTTCGTTTTGGCCTTTCAACGCGACGGCGTTGATCTTGACCGAAAGCCCCGCGCGCTTGGCCGCTTGCAAGCCGTCGAGCACGACGTCGAGCTTGCCCCAGCGCGTGAGTTTTTCGAACTTCGCGGGATCGAGCGTGTCGAGCGATACGTTGATCCGCTTCACGCCCGCCTCGGCCAAACCTTCGGCGTGCTTCGTCAATTGCGAGCCGTTGGTGGTGAGGGTGAGTTCTTCGAGCGCGCCGGTTTTGAGGTGCCGGCCGAGATTGCGGATGAGACTCATCACATTGCGCCGGACCAAAGGCTCGCCGCCGGTCAAACGCAGCTTGCGCACGCCCATGCGCACGAAGGCGGAGCACAGGCGGTCCATTTCCTCCAGCGACAGCATTTCCGCTTTGGGCAGAAACGTCATGTCCTCCGCCATGCAATAGACGCAGCGGAAATCGCAGCGATCCGTGACCGACACGCGCAGATAGGAAATCGCGCGGGCATAGGGGTCGATCAGCGGCGGATCGATTTTGGGCACGGGACCGGGGGGCAGGTGATTGCCGTCCATCCCCGTTATATACGGCCGGGAATAGGGCTTCTCAAGAGCCCGTCGTGTTCGCAATTGCGAAATCCCCGGGGAAAAGGGCATTTTGATCCCGATGGAGATGGATCGCCCGAAAATCGCCGGGGTCGTGCTGGCCGGCGGCTTGTCCCGGCGCATGGGCGGCGGGGACAAGGCGCTGCGCCCCCTGGCCGGCAAGCCGATGCTGGCGCATGTGCTGGATCGCGCGGCGCCGCAGGTCGGGGCGATGGTGCTGAACGCCAATGGCAACTCATCGCGCTTCGCCGCGTTCGGCTTACCCTGCGTCGCCGATTCGGTGCCGGGCTTCGCGGGGCCTTTGGCGGGCATACTCGCGGGCCTCGATTGGGCGGCGGCGCACGCCCCCGACGCCGAATTCGTCGCCAGTTTCCCGAGCGACGCGCCCTTCCTGCCGCGCGACATGGTGCGGCGGCTTTACGATGCGCGCGACGGGGCGGTGATCGCGATCGCATCGTCGGGCGGGCGCACGCATCCGGTATGCGGGCTCTGGCCCGTGGCGTTGCGCGACGATCTGCGCCGCGCATTGATCGACGAGGATATCCGCAAGGTCGAAACCTGGATCGCGCGCCATAATAGCGTCGCGGTCGACTTCGCGATCGATCCGATCGATCCGTTTTTCAACGCCAATGCGCCCGACGACCTCGCGCGCGCCGAAGCCTTGCTGCGTTAACCCTCGTCCGGGTCGGCGGGGCGCAACTCGATCGTGCCCACATCGATCAGCAGCTTGCCCGCATGTTCGAAATTCACCGTCACGCGGTTCCCGATCGCCGATTGAACTTGGCCCAGGCCCCATTCGGGCTTGTCGGGGTGGCGGACGTAATCGCCGGGTGCCAGTCGCGTCATGATGCGGGCGAGAATAGCGCCGCCGCCCGGAGGTTGCTAGGTTGCGCCCATGGATGAGTCGGAACTTCGTTTGCTGGAACTGATCGCGGCGCGCATGTGCCACGATCTGGTGGGCCCCGTGGGCGCGTCGGTCAACGGCGCCGAATTGCTGGCGGAGGGCGAGGCGGCGGACGCCGAAGTCGTGCGTCTGATCGGCCAGTCGGCGCGCCAGGCGAGCCGCCGCTTGCAGGTGTTCCGCGTCGCTTACGGCACGCCGGGCGCCTTGTCGGGCGGACGGCCTTTCGCGCAAGCCGGGCAATTGCTCGCGGCGATGCTGGAGGGCGAGAAGGCCTCGGTCGATTGGCAAGTGGACGCGGCGCTCGATGCGGCGTGCGGGCGTGTGGGCGCTAGGCTTGCCTTGCTGGTGGCGCTGATCGGCGTCGAAGCGCTGGCGCGCGGCGGGGCTTTGCGCGTATCGGGCGCCGTTTCGGGCGCACGCGCGACGATCGAAGCGCAGGCCGCCGGTCCCAACGCCAAATTCCCGGACGAAACGGCAGCGGCGTTGCGAGGGGCCATACCGCTCGCCCAGATGACCGCGAAAGCCGCACCGGCCGAACTCGCGCGGCGTTTGGCCGCGGCGGCGGGCGGGGGCTTGGAACTGGTCGAAACGCCGGCCGGGCCCGTACTGCGCGCGACTTTGGGCGCCGAACTTTCATCTTAAATTAAGCCGTCATCGGCAAAACTGCCGGTCGTCGGGTTCGTCCCGTCGCGCCAACGCTTTACGGTTGGCGATGACGGGGGCCCATGTATATTCCTGGTTCGTCCCGGAAGACGTGAAGGGACGGAGGTGGGCCGGATGAAGACGTTCCTCGTGGTCGACGATTCGCGCGTCATTCGCAACGTGGCGCGGCGCATCCTGGAAGCGCTGTCCTTCAAGGTGGAGGAAGCGGCCGACGGCCAGCAAGCGCTGGATGCGTGCAAGCGCGCGATGCCCGACGCGGTCCTTCTCGACTGGAACATGCCGGTAATGGACGGAATCCAATTCCTGCGCGCGCTGCGCGCTTCGCCCGGCGGCGACGCGCCGATCGTGTTGTTCTGCACGACGGAGACGGAGCTCGCCAAGATCCAGACCGCGATCGAAGCCGGGGCGAACGAATACATCATGAAGCCGTTCGACAGCGAGATCGTCGAATCGAAACTCTCGCAGGTGGGGCTGCTGTAAATGTCGATCGGCGCCGACGCGACGAAGACGGCCGCAACCGGCCCGTCGCCCGTGCGGGTGATGGTGGTCGACGATTCCGCCGTGATTCGCGGGCTCATTACGCGCGCGCTGGAAACCGATCCGGGCATCCAAGTCGTCGCGACGGTCGGAAACGGCCAGCTCGCGGTGTCGCAAATGTCGCGTAGCGACGTCGACGTGATCGTGCTCGACATCGAAATGCCGGTGATGGACGGTTTGACGGCGCTGCCGGAACTTTTGAAGGCCGCCCCCGACGTCAAAATCATCATGGCGTCGACGCTGACGCAGCGGAACGCGCAAGTCAGCATCGAAGCGCTGCAAAAGGGCGCGTCGGACTATATTCCGAAGCCCAGCTCGACCGGCGAAATCCACGGCTCGGCCGATTTCAAACGCGACCTGATCGAAAAAGTGAAGGTCCTGGGCCGCGTGCGCCGCGATCGCCGCGACCGCAACAAGGCCGCCGGCATTCCGGAATCGAAACCCGCCGCCGCGCGCGCCGCGACGGCCGCACCGGGCCCGCGTTCGTCGTTGCTGTCGCCGACATCGCCCATCGTGTTGCGGCCTTTCGCGCGCTCCAATCCGCAGATCGTGGGGATCGGCTCCTCCACCGGCGGGCCGCAAGCGTTGTTCACGGTGCTGGGCAATCTGCCCGCGTCGTTCAAATTGCCGATCGTCATCACGCAGCATATGCCCGCGACCTTCACGACGATCTTGGCCGAGCATATCGCCCGCGTCGCCAAGCGCCCGTCGGCGGAGGGGCGCGACGGCGAGCCGATCGAGCCCGGTAAGATTTATCTGGCACCCGGCGACAATCACATGGTCGTCGAGACGCAAGGCACGCAGAAGATCATCCGCCTCAACAAGAATCCGCCCGAGAATTTCTGCCGCCCGGCGGTCGATCCGATGTTCCGCAGCCTCGCCGCCGCCTACGGGCCGAGCGTGCTGGGCGTGGTGCTGACCGGCATGGGATCGGACGGCGCCAAAGGCGGGCGCGTGCTGGTCGATGCCGGCGCCAACGTCATCGCGCAGGACGAGGCGAGCTCCGTCGTGTGGGGCATGCCGGGGGCGGCGGCGAACGCCGGTATTTGCTCGGCGTTGCTGCCGATCGACAAGGTCGCGGGCGAGATCGCGCGCATTTCGGGTGCGCGGCCATGAAACCCGACGATTTCACCTTCTTCACAAAATACATCTACGACCAGAGCGGCATCGTCCTGGGCGCGGACAAGATGTATTTGATCGAAAGCCGCCTCGCCCCCGTCGCGCGCAAATTCAATCTCGCCACGATCGATCTGCTGGTCGGGCAATTGCGCGGCGGCCGCGACGCGAATTTGCAGCGCGAAGTCGTCGACGCGATGACGACGAACGAGTCGTTCTTCTTCCGCGACGGCAAGCCGTTCGATCAGTTCAAATCGGTGGTGCTGCCCCAGCTTCTCGCCAATCGCGCGGCGAAGAAAAGCTTCCGCATCTGGTGCGCGGCTGCGTCGACGGGGCAGGAGCCCTATACGATCGCGATGATCCTCAAGGAAGCCGCCTTGCAGCTGACCGGCTGGCGCTACGAAATCGTCGGTACGGATCTATCGACCGAAGCGCTCGACCGCGCCAAAAGCGGCATCTACACCCAATTCGAAGTGCAGCGCGGCCTGCCGATCCAATTGCTGGTGAAGTATTTCAAGCAGCAGGGCGACAAGTGGCAGATCGCGCCCGAGATCCGCGCGATGGTGCAGTATCGCAACTACAATCTGCTGCACGATTTCGCGGGATTGGGCGGTTTCGACGTCGTGTTCTGCCGCAACGTGCTGATCTATTTCGATCAGAAAACGAAGGGCAGCATCCTCGACCGCATCGCCAAGCTGATGCCGCCCGACGGCTTGCTCTATCTGGGCGGAGCGGAAACCGTGCTCGGCGTCACCGAGAAATTCCAGCCGATGCCCAACCAGCGCGGCATCTATCAGCTCACCGGGAAATAGATTGCGTCCTCATCCTTCGACTGGCTCAGGATGAGGACATGCTCTTTGCCTCATGGTGCGGCCGTCAATGGACGCCCGTGTCGAACCATGAGGCCTATCGAGGGTTAGGGTGGGGGGATCGGCGCGGCCTCAGGCCGCCTTGCCGCCCTTGCTCGGCTGCGGATCGCGCAGCACATAGCCGCGGCCCCAGACGGTCTCGATGTAGTTGTCGCCCTCGCACGCGGTCGTCAGCTTCTTGCGCAGCTTGCAGACGAACACGTCGATGATCTTGAGTTCGGGCTCGTCGATGCCGCCATAGAGATGGTTCAAGAACATCTCCTTGGTCAGCGTCGTGCCCTTGCGCAACGAAAGCAGTTCGAGGATCGCGTATTCCTTGCCGGTGAGGTGCAAGGGCTTCGCGCCCGCATCGACCGTGCGCGTTTCGAGATTGACGGTCAGGCGCCCGGTCTTGATCGTCGATTGCGAATGGCCCTTGGCGCGGCGCACGATCGCATGAATGCGCGCGATCAATTCGCGTTTGTCGAAGGGCTTGGTCAGATAATCGTCGGCGCCGAAGCCCAGGCCCTTGATCTTCGCGTCGAGGTCGGCGAGGCCCGAAAGGATCAGCACCGGTGTCTTGATCCGCGCCTGGCGGAAGCGGCGCAGCACTTCGTAGCCGTCCATGTCGGGCAGCATCAGGTCGAGCAGGATGATGTCGTAATCGTAGAGCTTGCCGATTTCGAGCCCGTCTTCGCCCATGTCGGAGACGTCGCACACGAAACCTTCTTGTTTCAGCATCAACTCGATCGACTTGGCCGTGGCCTGATCGTCTTCGACCAGCAGGACGCGCATGAGCGGGACTCCTTATTGCCGGTTCCTTAAGGGCTGACCGGCAGGTTAACATCTTGGGCAAATAGTTAACAAAAAAGGTTAACGAATTACTGTCTGCGGAACGGTTAAGGACGATTCGCCGCAAAATAAACGTCAATGTTTTCAATGAAATGGCCTGGGCTTAGGGCTTCGTTAATCATCCGGGATTAAGCTCGAATTCGAGCAAAATGCGGATTAACGAACCATGCCCGCTGCCGAGCTGATCGCCTCCATCGGGCAGATCCCCGATTATCGCTACTACGGCCGCGTCACGGCCGTGCAAGGCATGCTCGTCGAAATCGGCGGCGTGGAGGACATGCTCGCCATCGGTTCGCGCTGCGCGATCACGACGCGCGACCGCCGCCGCGTGCCCTGCGAGGTCGTCGGCTTCCGCAGCGGCAAGGCGCTGCTGATGGCCTACGGCTCGGTCGACGGGATCGGCGTCGGCAGCCGCGCGGAGATCGTCGATAGCGAGCCGGTCGTCTATCCCCATCACGGGTGGCTGGGGCGCGTCGTCAACGCGCTGGGCGAGCCGGTGGACGGCAAGGGTCCGCTGCCGATGGGCCCGGCCCCCTATTTCATCAAAGCGGCCCCGCCGTCGGCGCATCGCCGCCAGCGCGTGCGCGGCAAGATCGATCTGGGCTTGCGCGCGATCAACACGTTTCTGACCTGCTGCCGCGGGCAGCGCATGGGTATCTTCGCGGGCTCGGGTGTCGGCAAATCGTCGGTCATGTCGATGATGACGCGCTTCACCGCCGCCGACATCGTGGTGATCGGCCTGATCGGCGAGCGCGGCCGCGAAGTGCAGGAATTCATCCAGGACGATCTCGGCCCCGAAGGCTTGGCGCGCGCGGTCGTCGTCGTCGCCACGGGCGACGAAAGCCCGCTGATGCGCCGTCAGGCCGCGTATCTGACGCTGACCGTCGCCGAATATTTCCGCGACCACGACCGCGACGTGCTGTGCCTGATGGACTCCGTCACGCGCTTCGCGATGGCGCAGCGCGAGATCGGCTTGTCGGCGGGCGAGCCGCCCGCGTCCAAAGGTTACACGCCGTCGGTCTTCGCCGAATTGCCGCGACTGCTGGAACGCGCGGGGCCCGGCATCGGCCATGGCTCGATCACCGGCTTGTTCACCGTGCTGGTCGAAGGCGACGACACGAACGAGCCGATCTCCGACGCGGTGCGCGGCATTCTCGACGGGCATATCATCTTGGAGCGCGCGATCGGCGAGCGCGGGCGCTATCCCGCGATCAATATTCTACGCTCGGTCTCGCGAACCATGCCGGGCTGCAACACGCCGGCCGAGAACGCCGTCGTCCAACGCGCCCGCGCGCTGATGTCGCAGTACGAAGACATGGCCGAAATGATCCGCCTTGGCGCCTATCGGCGTGGTTCCGACCCGGCGGTCGACGAGGCGATCCATTTCAATCCGGCGATCGAAGCCTTCCTGAAACAGGGCAAGCGCGAGCGTTCGGAGTTGCAGCAAGGCTACAGCCAGCTCGCCGAGATTTTGGGGATGGACGATCCCAATATCGTCGGCGGCGAAACCGAAGAACGCGCGCACGCGCGCTGACGTTATCCCGGCCTCGCCCTTCGACAGGCTCAGGGTGAGGCCTCATGGTGAGCCTGTCGAACCAGAGGCCGAACCACGACGATGGCCGGGAACTACAAAGGCCTCAATTCGCTGATCCGCCTGTCGGACGCCGCCCTCAACGACCGGCGGCGCGAACTCAACGCGTTGCAGGAACGCGAGGAGGAGATCAAGCGCAAGCTCGACGAACTCGAAGAGGAGAAGCGTCGCGAGCAGGCCTTGTCGCGCGAGCTGGAGGCGGGCGCCTTCGCCTATTCGGGCTATGCGCAAGGCACCATCCATCGCCGCAAGGAGATGGAGCGCCAACTCGACGCGTTGCAGCCGATGCTGGAACAGGCGCGCGACGCGATGGCCGAAGCGTTCCAGGAACTGAAGCGCTATCAGATCGCGCTCGATTTGCGCAAAAAGTCGGACAAGGAAGCCGCCGACCGCAAGGCGACGATCGCGATGGACGAAATTAGCCTCAACATGCATCGCCGCAATCAGGCCGGGGCGGGGTAAATATTCGAAGTGGACTTAAGATAAAAACGATGCAATCCTGAATAAAATACTTAGAAACAGACAGGACTCATCATGCATCGTTCTTTGACGGTCCCGATCTTCGGGCTGCTTTCTCTGATGCTGGGCGGATGTGAGGCAGACCCGTCGATCCGGAGCGTACAAGGCGGTCCTGCGATTGGCGTTGCAGTGCCGTGGCAAGCAATCGCACCGGGCGATTCTGAGTTCAGCATTGTCGGGGATTGGGCACTCGTACGGAACTGGAGCGGCCGTAACATCCAGACTCGTGCGCAATCGCAGGTTAACTTGGATGGTGGTTGGATTTTATCGGAACGCCCTGCTGGCACGCGGGCCGACATGCCGCCTTCGTCGACGTTGCAGGTGACCTTTGAAAATGATTTGGGCGGTGTCGCTCGAATGGGCGTTTCATTCATCGCTGGTGAAGCACGAACGATGCGCACGCAGTTCGTTAGAATTGACTTCGGTGTCTGGAAAGGGGCTAGCCAACATTGCGTTGGGTTTATGCTTCTGCCTGAGTCAATGAGGCGGAGTTTTGATAACGGCGACTTTTATCTCGCGTATGCTCGCGGGATTCGGTGCGCAAATGTTGGATCCGCCCAGATTCAAAATCTGGAATCACAGACTATCGAACTTTTACGTCGAGTTGTGTTCGATCGCGGATCGGCAAATCGCTTGCGACAAAATTCCTGAATTTAGTAAGCGCTGGTGAAATTTCTGCATCAGACGGCCGCTTAGGCCATCATCCCGCGGTCTTGCTTGGCGATTTCCTCGACCGGGTTGACCGGGAATTTCGCCATCGCCTGGAAATAGATCTTTCCCGCGAGGCCGGCGAGCGAGCAGCCCTCGAGAAATACGATTTCGATCTCGTCGCGCATATCGGGCGGGATCGCCGTATGCGTGCGCAAGATCAGATCGAGCGAGGGCTTGCGCATCAACCCGTCGACCTGCACTTCGCCGAACTGGCTGTAATCGAGCTCGACGATGAAGCGTTCGGTCTTGCGGCCCTTCGCGTCCTTCTTCGTCTCGCGGCGGGAGAAGAGCCGCATCTGCGACAGGTTCTGCCCGTCCCACACCGGCACGTAAGCCGCGCGCCAATCGCCCGGCGCGTTGGCTTGGCGCTGCATCTCGCGCAGGTCGCCGTCGAGGCGCTGCAACACGTCGCTGCGCCCTGCGCGCTCCAGCGCCGTTGCCACTTGATCGCCGAGCAGCGCGCGCGCGTCGGTGCGCTCGCCCGACAGGAAAGACAGAACTTGCGTGGCGAGCTTCGGCCCCGGGCGCGGCAAACCGTCGTCGAGCAAGCGCTTAGCGAGGCCCGGATCGGTCTCGCCCAGCACTTTGATCGCGTCTTTTAGCGACGGCCAATCGCGCGACAACGCGGCCCCCGACTTCAAGGGGACGTCGCCCGCGCCGGCGTTCTTGGCGAGCTGGGGCAGCGTCACCTCGACCGCGAGCCTTGCGCCCTCGGCGGGTTTGGGCACGCCCTGCGGCCATTGCAGCGCGAAGCGGCCCATCGAGGTTTCCAGCATCGTCTGGCCGCCGCTGGTGTGCGCGACGACGCGCGCGGTCAACGTCTGGCCGAAATTCGACGCGGGCGCTTGCGGCGTCGCTTGCGTGGTTTGCGCGGCAGCCCCTTCGGGCAACACGCGCACTTGCACACTTTGCCCGACTTGCACGGTCTGGGCGGGTGTGGCCGCCGCTTGTGGGGCGGAGGGCGACGGCAGCGGATTGGCGGGCGCCGCGATCAGCGTCGCTCTCGTCTGAACGCTGGGTTGGGCCTGCGTCGCCGATTGCGCGATCTGGGTGATCGGGGCTTGCGGGGCTTGCGGCGCCTGTTGCTGCGGCTGCGCCGCTGGGGCGGGCGGTTGCTGAACCTGCTGGATCTGCGCTTGCGGGGCTTGCGCATTGCCGCCCAGCGCCAGCGTGACCGTCGCCCCTTGGGGCAAGGGCATGGGCAGCTTGACCGCCAATTGGCCTTGCGCGGTTTGGATCAGCGTCGCGCCGTTTTGGTCCGTGCCTTGGACCTGGCCTTGAACGACCGGCATTTGCGCCGGCATCTGACCGATCACCTTGGCCAGCGACATTTGCTGGTTCGCGGCCATGATCGCGTTGCGTAGCTCGGCGGGCAGCTGCGTCACTTGCGCCACGACGCGCTGGAAATCCTGCGCGCTTACGGCCGGCGTTTGCGCGGCACCCGTCCCCGGCGGGAGGATCGAGCCGCTCACCGCGAACTCAGACGCGGTCGATCAGGCGCTGCGCGATCGCCTCGACATCGACCGCCGCGTTGGCGCCGGGATGGCGCACAGGCAGCGGCGTCTGGGCGTGGATCGCGTCGCGCACGCGGCCGTCGCGGCGCACGGTGCCGAGCAGGCCGGGCTCGAATTTCAAAAATTCGCGGCACGCCTTGGCGAGCGTTTCGTGGATGCGCTGGCCTTGCGTCGGGTTCGACGTGCAGTTCACGACGACGCGCACGTCGGTGCGTTGGCGATTGATCGTCAGCACCTTCACGAAGGCATAGGCGTCGGTGAGCGACGTCGGCTCGTCGTTGGTGACGATCACGCAGGTGCGCGACAGGGCCGCGAGGCCGCGCGTATGCGCTTCGATGCCCGCCCCCAGATCGATGATCGTCGCGTCGTAATCGGCCGAGAGCTCGTAGAGATCGCGAACCAATTGCGCGAAACGCGTCTGTGGCAGCGTGGCGAGATTGCCCGAGCCCGAGCGCCCGGCGAGAATGTCGAACTTGCCGGCCCCGTAAGCGGTCACGCATTCGCGCAGCGGATGCGAGCCGGAGAAATAATGGCCGAGGTCGCGCTGCGGGAATAGGCCGAGCTGGATGTCCACGTTCGCAAGGCCCAGATCGCCGTCGAACAGCAGGACCTTGAGGCCCTTGCGCGCCAGCGATGCGGCCAGCGTGATCGAGAACCAGGTTTTGCCCACGCCGCCTTTGCCCGAGGCGACGGCGACGATGCCGAGGCCTTGGCGCGCTTGCGGCGTGTCCGCCGGGTCGGCGGCTTCGCGATAGGCGAAGTTCAGGGCATGGACGGTGCTCACGATACGGCCTCCGTTTGGGCTTCGCGCCGGATCGCATTGGCGGAAGCGACGAGGATGCGGGCGAAACGCTCGGCGTCGAGCGTTTCCAGGGCGTCGGCGGGGGACGGCGACACCGCCGCCTCCGCGAAGGAATAGGTGCCGGACGCGGCGGCGGCGAGCAGGCCGCCCATGCGCCTTGCGGCGTCGAGGCGCGTCGGCACGATGCGCGTGGCGCCGGTTTTGGTGAAAGATTCGCCGATCTCGACGCTTTCGATCGGATCGAGCCCGGCGGGCAACGCGAGCAAGGCGTCCCCGCCGGACGCCACGACGAAGCGCGCTGTCGCGGCGATCTCGGCTTGCGAGAACGGGTTCGCGGCGGCGGTGTCGACGATCAGCAGCGCATCGTTGCGCGAGACACGCACGAAGCGCGCGAGATCTTCGGGCGTTTCCGCGATGTCGAACTCGACGCCGAGGATATTGGCGAACGACGCGAGGGCCGGCACGCCGCCCGCCGAATTGCGATCGCAGGTGATGAGGCGCACGGGCTCGCCATCGAGCACGGCTTGGGTCGCGATCTTGGCGGCGACGAGCGTTTTGCCCGAAGCGGGCGGGCCGACGATGACGAGCGGCGCGCCCGAAGTGCGGCGCATCAGCGGATCGAAGCGGTAGAGGCCCGCAAGACGTTTGGCCAGCGCCGCGCCGACGCTGGGAATGCCCGCGCGCCGCCCAAGCGACGGGCCGTCGAGAACGCGCCGGCGCAGCATCGGCGGCACGTTGTGATAGGCCAGGATCTGGTCGATCGGATCGGCTTCGGGCGGCTGGGGCCGCGCTCGGCCGAAAGCCGGGCCTTGCGGCGCTTCGAATTCGTCTTCGAGCTCGGCCACGTCGCGCGGCTCGTAAGCGGGTTCGGGCGCGTCGGGTGCGGCTTCGAGTGCTGCAACCACGCGCACCAGATCGCCTTGCGTTTCGGTCGACACCACCAACGCTTCGTCGCCCAGTTCGCGGCGGATCTGGGCGATCGCGTCTTCGGCGGTGGCGGCGGTGTAGGATTTGAGGCGCATCTACATTCGTCCTCAGATCGAGCCGACGGTTTTGATCCGCGCGCGCGGATGGATTTCGTTTTGCGACATCACGACCGTCGCCGGCCGGAAGCGTTCGATGATCGAGCGCACGAAGGGCCGCGCGAGCGGGCTCGTCAGCAGCACCGGGCTTTCGCCCATCAGCGCGTGACGTTCGAACACCGTGCGCACCGATTGGATGAATTCCTGCAAGCGCGAGGGCGGCATCGACAATTGCCGGTCGTCGCCCTGGCCGACGATGGATTCGGCGAAGCTCTGCTCCCATTCCGGCCCCAGCGTGACCAGCGGGATGAACTGGCCGTCGGCCGAGTTCTGTTCGCAGATCTGGCGGGCGAGGCGGGCGCGCACATGCTCGGTGATCGCGGTGATATTGCGCGTGTGGCCGGCCGATTCCGACACGGCTTCCAGGATTGCGGGCAGGTCGCGGATCGATACGCGCTCCGCCAGCAGGTTCTGCAGCGTGCGCTGCAAGCCGCCGACGGTGATCGACGAGGGGATAAGCTCCTCGACCAGCTTCTTGTGTTCCTTGGGCAGATCGTCGAGCAGCTTCTGCGTTTCCGAATAGGAAAGCAGATCGGCCATGTGGTCCTTCACGATCTCAGTCAGATGCGTGGTGATCACGGTCTGCGGATCGACGACCGTCAAGCCCTTGAACATCGCTTCTTCGCGCAACGCTTCGTCCACCCACATCGCGGGCAGGCCGAAGGTCGGCTCCTTAGTCGCTTCGCCCGGCAGCGGGATCGCGTCGCCGCGCGGGTCCATGATCAGCAATTGGCCGGGGCGCAAATCGCCGCGGCCCGCGACGATTTCCTTGATGCGGATGCAGTACTCGGTCGAGGGCAGCTGCATATTGTCCTGGATGCGCACCGACGGCATGACGAAGCCTTGATCGGCGGCGAGCTGGCGGCGCAGCGCCTTGATCTGATCCGTCAGCTTCTGGCCCTTGTCGGCGTTGATCAGCGACAACAGGCCGTAGCCGAGTTCGAGACGGATGAGGTCGATATGCAGCGACGCCTGGATCGGCTCTTCCGGCGGCGGGGGCGGCGTGTCGGCGATCTGCTTCTGGATCGCGGCTTCGACTTCCGTCTTCTTGACGTTCTCGAGCATCACGTAGCCCGCATAGCCCGACGCGGCCGACAGGATCGCGAAGGGCAGGAACGGCAGACCCGGCATGACCGCGAGCGCGCCGGTCAGGATCGAGCACAGCACCAGCGCCTTGGGATAGCCGCCGAGCTGGCCGATCAGCGCCTTGTCGGCGGCCCCGCGCACGCCCGACTTGGTGACGAGCAAACCGGCGGCGATCGAGGTGATGAGGGCGGGGACCTGGCTGACCAAGCCGTCGCCGATGGTCAGCAGCGTGTAATACTGCGCGGCCTGGGCGAAGTTGAGCCCGTGCGACGTCGTGCCGATGATGAGGCCCGCGACGATATTGATGAAGGTGATAAGCAGGGCGGCGACCGCGTCGCCGCGCACGAATTTCGCCGCACCGTCCATCGAGCCGAAGAACTGGCTTTCGTCCTCCAGTTCCTGGCGGCGCTTGCGCGCGGTCCCTTCGTCGATCAAACCGGCCGACAGATCGGCGTCGATCGCCATCTGCTTGCCGGGCATCGCGTCCAAGGTGAAGCGCGCGGACACTTCCGCGATGCGCCCCGAACCTTTGGTGATGACGACGAAGTTCACGATCACCAGGATCGCGAACACGATCACGCCGATGATGAAGCTGCCGCCCATCAGCAGCGCGCCGAAGGCCTGAATGACGGCGCCCGCGGCTTGCGGGCCTTCGTGGCCGTGGCTGAGGATGAGGCGCGTCGTGGCGAGGTTCAGCGCCAAGCGCATCAGCGTCGAAATCAGCAGGACGGTCGGGAAGGAGCTGAAATCCAGCGGCCGCTGGATGAACAGCGAGACGAGCAGGATGAGGACCGAGAAGGTGATCGACAAAGCCAAGAAGATGTCGAGCAGCCAGGTCGGCAGCGGGATCAGCAGAACCAGGACGATGCCGAACACGCCCAGCGCCAGCATGATGTCCGTCTGACGGCCAAGGCCGTTCAGACGATCCATCAAGCTCGGGCCTGGCGCGGCGCCGCCGGTATCGGGCGGCGGGGCTTCGGCGGCGGCGGGTTCTGCCATCTGGGTTTAACCGATCAGAACGCCGCGCGCGGCTCGCCGCCTTGCGGGGGCGGCGGCGCGAAGCCTTGGTCGGAATAGATCTTCAGCTTGTTGCGCAGCGTGCGGATCGAAATCCCCAGGATATTCGCCGCATGCGTGCGGTTGCCAAGGCAATGGCTCAGCGTGTCGATGATCAGCTCACGCTCGACGTCTTCGACCGTGCGGCCGACGAGGCCGGGCTTCGGCCCGCCGGACGCCGCTTGCGCGCCGCCGCTCGGCGCCGCGGCGGAGGGTGCTGGACGGTCGTCGGCGCGCGTGGCGCCTTGCAGGACGATCGCTTCCGCGCCGATGGTCGGGCCCTTGGAGAGCAGCACCGCGCGATGGATGGTGTTCTCGAGCTCGCGCACATTGCCGCGCCACGCATGCGCGCGCAGCATCGCCTTGGCTTCGGGCGCGATCTCGCGCGCTTCCGCGCCATTGGCTTCGGCGTATTTGCGCAGGAAATGGTCGGCCAGCACTTCGATGTCCAACGGGCGCGCGCGCAACGGCGGCAAGCGCAGCGTGACGACGTTGAGGCGGAAATAGAGATCTTCGCGGAAGCGGCCGGCGCGCACTTCGGCTTCGAGATCGCGGTTGGTCGAGGCGAGGATGCGGATATCGACCTTGATCGGCGTCGTGCCGCCCACGCGGTCGATCACGCGTTCCTGGATCGCGCGCAGCAGCTTCGCTTGCAAGCGCAGATCCATCTCGCCCAATTCGTCGAGGAACAGCGTGCCGCTATCGGCTTCTTCGAACTTGCCCACGCGGCGCGCGACGGCGCCGGTGAAGGCGCCCTTCTCGTGGCCGAACAATTCGCTTTCCAGCAGATTGTCGGGGATCGCGGCGCAGTTCACGCAAATGATCGGCGCGGCATTGCGCTTGCTTTTGGCGTGGATGTAGCGCGCCATCAATTCCTTGCCGGTGCCGCTTTCGCCGGTGATCAGGATCGACGCGTCCGACGCGGCCACGCGATCGGCGAGGCGCAGCGTATCGCCCATCGCCGGGTCCTTGAACACGATCGCCGAGCTTTCCTCGGTGACGGCGGCCAGCACGGCGGCGATCAGCTCGGGTTCCGGGGGCAGGGGGATATACTCCTTCGCCCCCGCCTTGATCGCGCGAACGGCGGCGGCGGAATCGGTGCCGATGCCGCAAGCGACGACCGGCACGTGGATGCGCTCGGCGCGCAAGCCTTCGACCAAGGCGCCGACATCGAGGCCCACGTCGACCATGACGAGATCGGCCCCCTTGCCGCCGCGCAAGGCTTCCATGCCCCGCTCGACGCTGTCGACCTGGCTCACCTTCGCGCCGCGCGCGATGGCGATCTTGGCCGCGGTGGAGACCTGTCCCGAAAGTGTGCCGACGATCAGCAAGCGCATGGTGTCTACTTCCGGCTTAGGAGCGATCGACCTTGACGATTTCGGTCATGGTCACGCCCAGGCGTTCGTCCACGACCACGACTTCGCCGCGCGCGACGAGCCGGTTGTTGACGTAGATGTCGATCGCTTCGCCGACCTTGCGGTCGAGTTCGACGACGGCGCCGCGGCCCAGCTTGAGGAGCTGGTTGACCTGCATCGTCGCCTTGCCGAGCACGGCGGAAACCGTGACGGGAATGTCGTAGACGGCTTCCAGCTCCTTGGCGGTGCGCGCCTGGCGCTGACCGTCGGCGCCCGCGGCGTTCGCCGCAGCCGCCGCCATCGCGGGGTCGCCCGCCATGGCCTTGGCCATGTCGAGATCGTCGAAATTCGGCTTTTCGTCGGCCATTGATCTACTCCTTTATAGGTTCAGGACGCGCCCGCACCCGGCTTCATCGCCAGATAGCGTTCGATCGCGTCTTCGATTTCCTTCCAGATATCGGCGACGTTGCGTTCGGCCCCGCCGTCGGCCCATTCGATGCGCGTGTCGGTGATCGGCAGGCCCGGATCGGGCATGACGACCAGGCGTCCGGCGAACCCGTACTGGGTGCCGAGCGTTTCGAGCTTGGCGCGCATCGCCTCCGCGAGATCGGGAGCGACCTTGACGACGATGCGCGGTTCTTCGGCCAACCGCGCGAGGCAATCGCGGGCGAGCGCTTCGATCTCCTCGATCGCGCGCTGATCGGCCATCGCGGGCAAAAGCTTGCGCGCGATGGCACCCATCGCGGTGACGGCACCGGCGGCGGCTTCCTCGCGCGCGCGGTGCGCGGCTTCGACCGCTTCGGGCAGCGTCGCGCCGATGGCGGCGAGCGCTTGGGCGGTCAGCGATGCGGCGTCGGACAACGCCTCCGCCTTGCCCTGTTCGTAGCCGGCGAGCTTGCCTTCCTCGAACGCGTTCTTCTTGAAGATATCGACTTCGGCTTCGCTGAAGTGTTTGGGCTTGCGGCGCACGACGACGGGGGCGGGCTGGCCGTCCTCGCCGACGGCGCCCGCGAATTCTTCTTCGAACAGGAATTTGCTGATGGCGGGCATCGCGTTTCCTTAGACCGAGAGCCGGATTGCGGTTTCGCTGGCGAAGCGGTCGATCAGCGCTTCGAGTTCCGAAGCGTCGAGCGGTTGGAGCGTTTTCATCGCACCGGTCAGCGCCGACAGCTCGGTCGAGTCCAATGCGGCGGCGAGGCGCGCGGCGGCGCTTTCGTCGAGGGCGAGCAGCAACGCGGCGGCGCGTTGGGCCCCTTGCGGGCTCACGCGGCGGCGCGGGGCGGCGGCGGGGGAGCGATATTGCGGAAGGGTCATGTGTCTATGCGCCTATCCGATCAGGTTTCCTGGTACATCCAGGTGCGAAGAATGGCGACGGCCTCTTCGGGATGTTTCTCGACGATCTCGCCGATCTTCTTGATCGACGACGCGCGCACGCGGCCTTCGACCTGGGCGATGTCGATCATCTGTTCGATCTCGCTGGGGCCTTCCATGCCGGGGGCGGGCCCGCCCAAGGCGCCGGGCATGCCGCCGGCCGCACCGGGCAGCAGCTGGGCTTGCGCCGCCGCTTGCTCGGCCGCCGCGCGCTCCTGTTCGCGCTTCTCCTGCGCCGATTTCAGCACGTGATTGATGATCGGGCGCGCGACCAGCAGGATGACCAGCAACGCGACGATCGCCATCACGAAGACTTCGGCGATGCGCATGATGTCCTGCTTCGAGAAGTCGAACAGGCCCGGCTCCGTCGTATCGACGGGCAATTCCTCGGGCGCGTAGAATTGCAGATTGACGAGCTCGAGCGTGTCGCCGCGGCGCTGGTCGTAGCCGACGGCGCTGCGCACCAGCGACGTCAAACGCTGCATTTCCTCTTCCGAACGCGGCTGCCATTGGCGTTCGCCGCCGGTGCCGGTCGTGTTGCCGTCGACCAGCACGGCGGCGGTCAAGCGGCGGATCACGCCCTGCTCGCGCACATGCTGCGTCACCGTCTTGGTGATTTCGAAATTCGTCGTTTCCTCGGTGCGCGTGCCCCGATTGGTGGTGCGGGGCCCGCCCGAATCCTGGCCGCTATCGGGCAAGTTGTTCTGCACCGTGACTTGGGCGGCTTGTTCCGAGGCTTCGTTGTTCTCGCTGACCGTCTGGGTCGAGCGCACGACCTGGCCGTCGGGATCGAAGCTTTCCTTGTTGGTGACGATGCGGTCGAAATCGAGATCGATCGACACTTCCGCGCGCACCTTGCCGGGGCCGACGACGCGCTCGAGAACCGTCTCGATGGTGCGCGACAGGCGCTGTTCGTAGCCGCGGCGCAGTTCCTCGGCCGAGTTGTTGAGCGCCGAGGGATCGTCGCCTTCGGCTTGACCGCGCGCGAGCAGATTGCCGCGATCGTCGATCACCGAAACGCGCACGGGGCGCAAGCCGGGTACAGCGGCGGCGACGAGCGATTGGATCGCCTGGACCTGCTGGCGGGGCAGGCGGTTGTTCTGGTCGCGCATGCGCACGATGACCGACGCCGTCGGTTCCTGGCGCTCGCGGTTGAACAGATCGCGACGGGGAACCACCAGGTGGACGCGCGCGTTCTGCACCGGCTGCAACGCGCTGATCGTGCGCGCGAGCTCGCCTTCGAGCGCACGCACCTGATTCAGCTGCTGCATGAAGTTGGTCTGGCCGAGCGCTTCGCCGCGGTCGAAGATCTCGTAACCGATCGAGCCGCCGCGCGGGATGCCCGCTTCGGCGAAGCTCAAGCGCAGGCGCAGGACGCGGTCGTCTGGCACCATGATGGTGTTGCCGCCGTTGCGCAGCTCGTAAGGGACCTGTTGCTGTTCCAGCCGCGCGGTAATCTGCGCCGCATCCTGGGGTGCCAAGTCGCTATAAAGGAGACCCATCGGCGGCTGGGACAGCCGCATCGAAAAGAAAAAGAAAAATCCCAGCAGGCCGACCGCGACCGCGCCCAGCAAGGACAAACGCAGCGGCCCTAATTGCCGCAAAGTCTCGCCGAATCCGCCCATTTTGCTCTTCCCTCGACCGGCTGGCCCGATTTCGCGCGAAATCGAGCTAACTGCCCGAAAAACCAATCAAAGTTTGGAAAGCAAAGGTGCCGGAATTGGCACAATTTTATCCAAACTTTGATAAGTATCGTAGGGAAGATGCGTGAAGAGAAGGTTAATACCCGGCAGAATTTTCCCAGTCGGTAGGAAATTTTTGCCGATTCACGAAGACTCTAGCGGCAGACTCTAGAGCCGAATTGGAGCGTTAACTTTCGCCCTTCGCCCGGTATTCCTTCAGCCGTGTCGTCCGCAGGCCCCGGGTTCCGTGGCGCTCGATCAGGCGTTGCCAGGACTGAAACTCTTCGGCCGATAGCGAATAGGTCCGGCAGGCGTCCTCGGCGGTGAGTTGGCCGGCTTTGACGGCCTCGACGATCGCGGCTTTGCGCCGGACCACCCAGCGCTGGGTGCCGGGTGCTGGCAGGGCAATCGGCTTGCGGTTCGAAGATACCGCTTTTTGTTCCGCAATGCGGAACTGCGGCACGCCGAAGGCGGCAAAGGAGCGCGAGGGTGTTTCGGTCATGAACTCGGCGGCGGCGCCGTCAAAGGGGCGGAATTCGCCGGACTCTAGGGGAAGGGCACTTAAGCAATCGTTGACGTCGTCGGTGTTCATCCGGGCTCTCCGGGCTTGAGGCAATCGTGCGGGCATAAAAGCAAAGTCAGAGTCAAATCGCGGCGGCCGAGCGTGTAGCGCTTGCACCGTCCGCAGTCGCGCAGCCACGCGGAAGGATCGCGGGCCACGATGGGGTCGAGCGCGCCGATCGCCGCGAAGGGGGCGGGGCGCACGCGCGATAGCGCCGGCTCGTCGGCATGCGGGTCGGGATCCGACCGCCAGCCGATGCCGGGCACATAGCGCCACAGGAATTCGTATTCGGCGCGCACGCCGCCGTCGTCCATGACCGCGAAGCCGGTGGCGACGGGTTTGCGCGTGTTTTCGTCCGGGGCGGGCAGCAGCCTTTCCCAAGCTTGGGCGGAATGGCGCAGCAGCAAAGGCTCGACGACCAGCGGTTTGCCGCCCGGTGTGGCGCGCCACACCAGCACATGCGTTTCGCCGTTGCGCGGCAGCTTGACCTGATAGGCGCCGTCCGTTCGCCAATCGCCGCTGGCCGCGCGCTGGGCGTTCGCGTCGGTCCATAGGGGCTCGGCGTAGCTTTCGAGCAGCCGCGCGAAAGCGGCACCGCCCGCACGCAGGCCCGCCGCCTCGCGCGCGGCGAGGCTGGCGGCGGCCAAAGCCGCGGCATGGGCGATGCGTTCGGACACCTTCTAGCCTCCCGATCAGCTCGACGTGGTTGCCGTGCCGCGCACGGCGCCAAGCTGGCTCAGCGGCAGCGTGACGCCATCGACCGTCAGCATCGTGGTGCCGTTGACGAAGCGCACGTCCGACACGACGCCCGTCACGACCGTGCTGACCGTTATGTTTTGCGCCGCCGAATTCTGCGCGACGACTTCGACCTTGTAGTCGCCGTCGGCGACTTGCGCGCCGGTATCCGACGTGCCGTTCCACTCGACCGCGTTGCGGCCGGCCTTGTTGCTGCCTTCCAGGCGGCGGACCAGCGCGCCGTCCTTGTCGTAGATGTTGATGATGGTGCGCGACGCTTCTTCGGGCAGTTCGTAGGTGACGACGCCGACGCTATCGACCAAGCCGACGACGCTGCCGTTGAGATCGACTTCCTTGCCGATATAGCTGACGGCGTTGCCCGCCTGCGAACTCTTCTGCAGCGAGATCAGCGTTTCCAAATTCTGGTTCTGTCGGATCGATTGTTCGACCGACGAGAATTGGACGAGCTGCTGGGTGAACTGCGTCGTGTCCATCGGCGACAGCGGGTTCTGGTTCTGCAGCTGCGCGGTCAGCAGCTTCAAGAACGTATCGAAGTTCTTGCCGAAGGTCGCGGCCGCGGCGGTCGACGAGCCCGAGGCGGCGGAGCCGCCGCTGGTGTAGTTGGTGGTGATGGAGCCGGACATGGTTCTATCTCCTGAAGATCAAACGGCCAGATCGAGGCCGCCGGCGGCGCGGCGCGCCGCCCGGTAATTGGCTTGGATGGGGGCGGGGGCGGCGTTGGCCGAATTGTCGGCAGTATCGTCGCCCCAATTGGCGCGGCCGCGCTGCTCGCGGCCGAGATCGGCGAAGGCTTGCGCGTTTTCGCGATTGTCGCCGCGCATCGAGAAGTTCAGGCCGCCCGCATCGGGCTTGAGGCCGGCTTCCTGCAACGCGCGTTCGAGCTGGCGGCTGTCGTTGCGCAGCGCGTCGAGCGTTTGGGCGTGTTCGGCGGCGAAGGACGCGCGCAAGCTACCGTCGCGATTGAGCTCGATCTTGACGTCGATGCGGCCGAGTTCGGTCGGGTTGAGGCGGATCGTGATCTGGTTCTGGCCGTCGTCGACCGCTTTGCGCACATGGACGGCGACTTGTTCGTGCGGCGGCACGATCGGCGCGCGGGGCTTGGCGTCGGCCGTGCTTTGCGCCGACTGCGTTCCTTGCGCGCGGTCGAGCGCTTGGCCGAACATCGGATTGGCGTCGGCGGGCTTCGCGTTCGCCTTGGCTTTGTCGTCGCCGGCGAGGGCGGCGTTCGCGGCCTTGTCGGCGTCGAGCGCGATCTCGCCGTTGCCGGCTTGCGCTTGCGCGCTCGCCTGCACGGCCAGCGCCACGACCGGGGCGACGGGGGCCGCCATCGCCATCGGCTGCGACAGCGTGACGATCATCTGGCCCTTGGCGTCGGCTTTCGCGTCGGCTTTGGCTTCCGCCTTGGCTTCGCCGTCGTCGTTCGCGGCGGCGGCGGCCATCGCGGCGGGGTTGGCGGCGTTACGCATCACGAAATCGGCGAAATCCTCTTCGACCGCTTCGGCGGTCTGCGGCTTCACGCCGGGATGGGCGCCGGTGGCGAGTTCGAGCTGTTGCTTGGCGGCCTTGGCGTCGGCACCGGCGGCGACGACGGCTTCGCCGCCTTCCGTCGCGGCTTCGCCATTCATCTTCGCCATCATCAAGCCGATCTGATGCGCGGCGGCGAGGGCCGACATCTTCACGAGTTCGGGCGACACGCCGGTCGAGGCGTTCGCATCGGCATCCGCCGTGTCGGTCTTGGCTTGCGTATCCTTATCGACGCTCGCCTCGTCGGCGGCGGCGTTGTCGGCCGGCTTGGCGGCGGCGACATCCGTATCCTTCGCGTCGCTGTCCTTCGCGGGCGCGCCCTTGTCGGAGACGTTCTTCTCGGCGGCGGCTTTTTCCGCGCGCGCCTTTTCCGCGTGGGCTTTTTCGGCCTGCGCCTTCTCGGCATGCGCGGGGCGATCGTTCTTCTCGGGACGCTCCGTCTTCTCAGGACGCTCGTTGCGCTCGGGCCGCTCGGCGCGTTCCGGGCGCTCGTTGCGGTCGTTGCGCTGCGGGCGTGCCGCGAAATCCTCGTTGCGCGTTTCGCGGCGGGCTTGGCTCGAGGCCGACGAACGCGATTTGTTATCCGCCTGGCCCAGCAACTGAGCGAAGCGCTCGCCCGAATTGTCGGCGAAGCGGCGGGGCTGATTGGCCGAGCCGTTGTCGATACGCAGCAGGCTCTCGAGGGCGGACAAATCCATTGGTGCGAACTCGCGTTCGGGGTTTTTGGTCTCCCCCTCCTCAGCAAGCCCGAGGCCAATCACTAACGCATTGAAATCTAGAGATTTACGTTCCGGCCAAGGCGGCGGAAAAGGCCCGCGCGGAAGAATTCACCCGGCAGTTTTTTCCCGCTCGCGCGCGTCCGCCATCGCCAGGAATGCACCGTCGAGGTCGCGCGCGAAGCGTTGCGCATCGCCCAACGCACTCGCGCATATTTCGTTACGTAAGGCCGTGCGCAACGCCGCGCGTTTGACCTTGTCGCGCGCGAGATCGACCGCGAGACGTATATAGGTGTCGGGATCTGGCGCGATCCATTCGGGATGGCCCGCGCGCGTGAGAAGGGCGGCGGCGGTCCGGCCGGCGGGTCGCGCGCCCAAGAGCGTGACGACGGGCACGCCCATCGCCAGCGCCTCGCACGTCGTCGTGACACCGTTATAGGGGAAGGTGTCGAGCGCCACGTCGATGCCGGTATAGAGGTCGAGATGGGCACGCGGATTCTCGACCCGCGACAGCAGTGTCACGCGATCCCTTGCGACGCCGAGTTTTTCGAGCCGCGCATGCGCGCTTTCGGCGACCGTGCGATCGGCCAGCGCGCGGTTCTTTAAAACGAGCTTCGCGTCGGGGATTTGCCGCAGGATCGCCGCCCACAGCGCCAAGCAAGGCGCGGAATGTTTCGGCCAGATATTGAACGAGCCGAAGACCGGTACGGGATTGGCGTTGGGCAAGGGTTCGGGCGTGCCCTCGGGCAGCGCGTAGCAATGAATGCCCTGCGGCATCAGCCACGGCGCTTCCGGTCCCGATTGCGGCGCGGGATCGCAGATCGTATCACTCAAACGCCAATCGATCGCGGCCAAGCCGGTGGGATCGGCATAACCAAGCCAGCTTGCCTGAACGGGCGCCGAGCGGCGCGCGAACACGTCGAGCCGATTGCCTGCGGTGTGGCCCGCAAGATCGACCAACACGTCGATTCCGTCTTCACGGATACGCGCGGCCACCGCATCGGCGCTTTGGCCGATCGTCGTGCGCCAAACGTCGAAGCCGGATTTGAGCTTCGCGCTGATCGCGTCTTCGTTGGCGAGCTCGGAATAGGCGTAAAGCGCGATCTTGTCCTTCGCGCGCGCCGCAAGATAGGGCAGCAGGAACCACGCGACCGAATGCGAACGCAGATCGGGCGAGACGAAACCCACGCGCAATTTTCCGTCGCGTTTGCGCGAAGCGGGGGCGGGCGGCGTTTGCGGATGGTAACGCGCGGCCCATTTGGTCGCGGCGTCTTGCGCTTGTTCGCGCGTGATCGCGGGATCGAACAGCCGCGCGTAAAGCGCGTTGGCGCCGGCGATCGGATCGCCGTCGATCGCGTCCCATTGTTCGCGCGCGGCTTGCGCGTCGCCCGCATCGAGGATCGCGGCGGCGAGGTTGGAGCGCGCGGGGCCGTGGCCGGGATCGGCTTTCAGCGCGGCAAGGCACGCATCGCGGGCGCCCGAAATATCGCCGCGCTCGGTCAGCATCGCGCCGAGATTGGCGAGGGTGATCGCATTGTTCGGTTCAAGCTCGGCCGCGCGCTTCAGCGCTTCGATGGCGCCGTCGATATCGCCCATCGCGCGCCGCGCGTTGCCGAGATTGGCGACGAGCGGACCCCAGCCGCATTCGCCGAAGGGGGCGAGCACGCCCAACGCTTCCGAGGCGCGGCCGAGATCGAGCAGGGCGGCGCCCAGCCCGTTGATCGCTGCGGCCTCGCCCGGTGCGAGGGTGAGCACGCGGCGATAATCGTCGATCGCGGCGGCGGCATCGCCTTGCGCGTGCTTGGCAAGGGCCAGGCCCAGCCACGCCTGCACATCGCCCGGATTGCCGGTGGCGAGGATCGTGAAATGCGCGATCGCGGTGGCGTTGTCGCCGCCGGTCAAGGCGGCGCGCGCCAGCATCGCGCGGGCGGGGGCGAGATTGGGGTCGATCGTCAGCGCCGTGTGCGCTGCGGCAAGGGCGGCGGCATTCTGGCCCAAGGCGATCAGCACATTGGCGCGGTTGAGATGGAAGGGCGCTACCCTGGGCGACATCACGATCGCCCGATCGATTTGGGCGAGCCCCTCCACCGCATGGCCCGCTTGATAGAGCAGCACGCCCAACAGATGGGGAATCGCGGGATCGGACGGCGCGGCGGCTTGCGCGTCCATATAAAGCGCATGCGCTTCGTTGAGGCGGCCGGCCTGATGATGGGCCATCGCCTGGGCGAGAATCGAATCGGCCATGGGCGGATTATAAGGACGGGTGCAAAATCCCGCGCTTTCCCTTAATCTTATCGTTAACTTATTCGCGCATTGTAAAGGCGCCGGAATCGGGGGCGGGTGCCCCCGGCGACAGAACGGGATCCAAGGGGTCGAAGATGAGCGGCTACCAGGCTTACGGTAAAGTGCAGAACGCGACCGAAAATCCGCGTTCGCTGGAGTATCGCCTGCTGGGGCAGGTGACCGCCGCCCTGACCAAGGCGCGCGATAGCGGCAAGCGCGGCACGTCGGATTTCGTCGACGCCATGCTGTGGAACAAGAAGGTGTGGGACGCCTTCATCGTCGATCTGTCGAGCGAGGGCAACAAGCTGCCCAAGGAATTGCGCGCCCAGATCATCGGGATCGGCCTGTGGGTCGGACGCGAAACCATCCAGGTGCTGGACGGCACGGGCGATATCGACTCCCTGATCAACGTCAACAAGACGATCATGGAAGGTCTCGCCCCGCAGACCGGTGCCGCGGCGTCCGCCGCCCCGGCCTCGGCCGCGGCCCCCGCCGGCCGCCCGGTCGCCGGGATCGGCTCCGTCAGCGCCTAAGCGCTTTCGCCCAAAAGCTTCGAAAAGGCCGCCGGTCATCCCGGCGGCCTTTTTCGTTTTGGGGCGGCAATCCCGGCCCTATGGACGGAAATTTCTGCCGGGTCGGACCTGCAGTTTTGGCCCGGAATGGTGAATCGCTTTTAACCACCCCATTGAAATGTAACGATTTCTGTCCTGGCACGGGCGTTGCGAATTCCTTGGCAAGCCCGACGGCGGATCTTCCGACCGGCGGGCGCTTTGGAGATCGAAAATGTCGTTGTCCGCCGCCCTTAACTCGTCGCTGAGCTCGCTGCTGACCCTGCAGCAGCAGTCGCGTGTGGCGTCGGCCAACGTCGCGAACGCGCAGACCGCCGGCTACACCCGCAAGAACGTCAACCTGATTACCCCGGCGGTCCAAGGCTTGCCGACGGGCGTCGCGGTCCAGTCGATCACGCGCACGGTCAACCAGACGCTCCAAAACGAACTTTACGCGCGCAACTCCGAGGCCGCCTCCAGCGCGGTGCAGCAGCAGTATTTGGAGCGCATCGGCTCGTTCCTCAGCGTTCAGGACGGCACGCCGCGCGTGACCACGATGTATCAAGCCTTCCAGCAGGCGTGGAAGGATTACGAAGCCAACCCCGAGAACGCGACGCTCGCGCGCGCGGTTTCGACGCAAGGTCAGCTGCTGGCGACCGAGATCAACAATCTCGCCGCCCAGCCCCAGCAGATCGACGCGCTGATCCAGACCGACATCAACCAGAACCTGACGCAGCTGAACCAGCTCGTCCAGCAGGCCTACTCGATCAACGCCCAGCTCGTGAACCAATCGTCCACGGGCCAGCCGATCGGCGAGCTGCAGGACCAGATGGACCAGGTCGTCTCGCAGATGTCGAAGATCACCAAGGTCCAGGTGCTCGGCACCGGCACCGCGGCGCTGCAGGTCCTGACGGCCGGCGGCCAGACGCTGGTGTCGGGCGCGGTGCCGCCCAGCTTCAGCTACAATCCGAACACCAACCAGATTCAGGTCACGATCAACGGCGGCACGCAGCCCGTGCAGAACACGGCGTTCGCGGGCGGCCAGCTCGATGCGTTGCTGCGCTTGCGCGCGGGCTACGAAAGCCAGGCCTCGACGTCGACCTTCTCGCAGACGGTGATGGGTTCGTCCGATCCCGCCGATGGCGCGTTGCGCAAATACGTCAACCAGATCGACGCGATCGCCAACCAGATCGCGTACACGGTCAACTCGACCTACAACAAGAGCGCCTCCTACGGCAACGAACTGGCCGCGAACTTCTTCACCTTCTCGACCTTGGCGATCCCCGCCTCGGCGACGACGGCGACGACGATCACCTCGGGCACGGCGTCGGCCGGCACGGCGGGCGGCGGCTTGACCGACGGTGCGGCCGCGTTCGGCGCGCTGACGCCGACGGCGGCGAACTACTACCGCGTCACGATCACCGACGGTCTGGGCAAAGGCTCGTCCGCGATCATCACCGCCAACACGGCGACGTCGATCACGGCGCCGGGCTTGGCCGCGACCGACGCGACCAGCCGCTACACGATCCAGCAGGTCACCGGGCCGTTGATGACGAACGCGGCGACCGCCGGTACGACGACGACGCTGACCGACACGACCAACACCTGGACGGCCAACGCGTTCCAGCCGACCGCGACGGGCATCGCCTATCAGGTGCGCATCATCTCAGGCACGGGTGCGGGCCAGGTCGCGCAGATCACCGCCAACACCGCGAACCAGCTGACGGTCAGCCCCGCCTTCACGACGGCGCCGGGTGCGGGCAGCGTCTATGTGATCGAACCGGCTTACGGCAACAATCCGCCGGTCGCGTCGATGTTGCAGATCAATCCGACGCTCGCCAACGGCGCCGTGATGACGAAGAAGGGCGCGGCCGGCGACATGTCGCAGGCGCTGAACCTGACCGCGTCGGCGACCTTCGATCCGATCCCGATCCCGACCGGCGTCGCGGCGCTGAACAACACCGGCATCGTGTCGGGCGCCATGACCATCGCCAATACGATCGGCTCGTCCGTGTCCTACACCGCGCGCTCGATCGCCGGTTCGCAGAACACGGCCGACTATTCCGAAACGCTGCGTCACCAGACCGATCAGACCTACCGCAACACGGTGGGCGTCTCGATCGACCAAGAAATGGCAAGTCTGGTGACGTTGCAGAACGCGTATCAGGCGTCCGCGCAGGTGCTGCAAACGGTGCGCACCATGTTCGACACGCTGATCAATCTGGGAAGGGGCTAATCCATGGCCGGCAGCATCACGGGCGTGACCAATCTCGCGCAGCTGCTTGACACGCAGCGCATTCTCTCCAGCCAGCAGAACGAACTCGGCCAGCTGCAGAAGGAATTGTCCACGGGGCGCAAGCGCGACGGCCTGATCGGCGTCGCCTTGTCCAGCTTCCAGCAGCAGGGCCTCGCGTCCGATACGCTGCGCTACCAGCAATATCGCCAGATCACCGTCCAATCGACGATCTACACCCGCGCGATCGACGCGACGCAATACCGCACCGATCTCTACGCCAAGTCGATCGAGTCGATGCAGGGCATCGCCAACGACATGCGCTCGGAACTGCTGAAGGCGCAGTCGACGACGCCGGCGACCTACGGCGTGCAAGCGGCGCTGATCGACGGCGCGCTCAACCGCATCCAGTCGATCCTGAACACGACCGACGGCCAGCGCTACGTGTTCGCGGGCAACGCCTACAGCACCGCGCCGATGAAGCAACTGACCGGGCTCGACAACGCGGCCCTCGTCAACGGCGTCAACGGCTTCGCCGCGGCGACCAACTCGCCGCCGCGCAACGCGACCTACGCCAACGCGGTGCAGTCCGTGCCGTTCACGTCGCCGGTCAACACCGCGCAGTTCGCGGGCGACGGCAACACGAACGTGCCCGGCTACATCAGCACCTCGCTTGATCTGGCCGCCCCTTCCACCGCGACGGGCGAATGGGTCTACACCCAGACGCGCGTGTCGGTGTCGGACAGCCTGAACGTCGATTTCGGCATCAGCGCCACGCACGGCGCGTTCCAGAATCTGATCAACGGCCTGCGCAATTTCAAAATGGCGCTGCGCTGGGCCCAGAACACGCCGAACACCTATCTGCAGCAGGATCCGACGGGCAACGCGCAGCAATACTACGCGCAAGCCCAGGCGCAGCTGCAGCAGGCGGTGCTCGACCTCGGCAACGTCGCGGGCACCAACGGCGCCAACCAGGCGCTGTTGAAGGACATCCGTTCCCTCCAGGAGGACACGGTCACCTCCACCACGATTTCGGCGGACAAGATCGTCGCCGTCGATATCGGCGAAGTCGGCACGAAGATCAAAGGCGTGCAGGCCTCGCTCGAAGCCAGCTACATCACCACGCGCGACTTGCTGAACCTGAACCTCGCCAAATTCCTGCGATAACGCCGGATATATATTCAAAAAATAGGAGCACGAAACCATGGCAACCGTAGCGATGAATTCCGCGATCAGCGGATTGAACGCCTTCCAAACCGCGATCAACTATATTTCCGACAACGTCGCCAACTCGCAGACGATCGGTTTCAAGCGCATCGACGCCAATTTCTCGAGCTACGTCTCGGCGTCGTCGCAGCGCTTCTTCAATCCGGGCGGCGCCACGGCGCGCCCCGATTTCGTCAACTCGTTGCAGGGCACGATCATTCAGGACGCGTCGCCCATGTCGATCGCGATCGCGGGTGCCGGCTGGCTGCCCGTGGAAGACGGTGCCACCAACGCGTCGGGCTTCAGCGGCAACAACATCCGCCAGTTCACGCGCCGCGGCGACTTCTCGCTCGACCAGAACAGCTACATGGTCAACGGCGCGGGCAAGTATCTGTTCGCGCGCTCGGTGCCGCGCCCCACGACGGCGGTGCCCAACCCGCAGCCCAACCAGGGCGCGCTGGTGCCCGTGCAGATCAACACCTCGCAGTTGCCCGCCCTTGCGACGGCCAACGCGACCTACGCCGCGAACATCCCGTCCAACGCGGTGGCCGGCACGACGTTCAACGGCGGCACCATCACCATCACCGACGCCAACGGCGCCGCGCAGCCCGTGTCCGTGACCTGGTACAACCGCACGACCGCCGGCGGCACGCTGCCCGGCGTGGCCGCGAGCACGACGACCGGTACCAACGCGATCGCCGCGTCGGCCGCGGGTACGGTGCCGCAATGGCGCGCGGTGCTGACCGTGCCGACCAGCTCGCCGAACAACTACGAATCGATCGCGCTCGATTTCTCCTTCGGCACGACGACGACCACGGCGGGCCTGCTCACCGGCATCACCGTCGCGGGCACGACCGCGCCGGGCACGCAGCTCACCGCCGCCGTCACGGCCGGTACCGGCCGCGTGGTCTTGAGCTACGGCGCGCCCTCGCTGACGGCACCGCCGCCCGCGCAGTCGATCAACCTCGAGTTCGGCGCCCCCAACGCGACGGCGGGCTCGGCTTCGCAGCTCAACGTCGCCGGCGGCACGTCGCAGTTCGGCGGCACGTCGATCTCGCTGTCGAACATCCTCGCCGACGGCTACTCGGCGGGTTCGTATAACGGCATCGCGATCGACACCAACGGCAACATCTACTCGACCTACAGCAACGGTCAGCGTCTGCGTCAGTATCAGCTGGCGCTCGGCACGTTCAACAACGCCGACGGTCTGGTCCGTCAGAACGGCGAGGCGTTCCTCGACTCGCCGGCGGCCGGTTTCATCGGTTATCAGGCGGCGCTGACCGGCCAAGCCGGCGGCATCAACCCCAACGCTTTGGAGAACTCCAACACCGATATCGGTCAGGAGTTCACCAAGATGATCGTGGCGCAGCGCTCCTACTCGGCGAACGCCCGCATGATCACCACGGCCGACGAAATGCTCCAGGAAGTGGTCAACCTGAAGCGCTGATTTCCCGTCGACCGTTTCGGCTCCGTGAACTTGGGGTCGCCGGATTTCCGGCGGCCCCTCTTTTTTTGTTCACTTGGCGCGATAGAAATAGCGATACGCGGTCTCGAGCCCGAGCTTGCGGTAGAGCGCGATGGCGCTCGCGTTGCCCGCGGTCACTTGCAGATAGGCGCGCGTGGCGCCTTGTGCGGCGGCCCAAGCACAGCATGCCGACAGCGTGCGCCGCGCCAGACCTTGGCCCCGCGCTTGCGGCACGGTCAGCACTTCGAAAAATCCCAGATCGCCGCCTTCGGGCACGGCCATCGCGAAGGCGAGCGGCGTGAAGTCGCGCGTCAACCGCGCGAAGCCCGTTCCCGTCACGCGAAGCGCGAGCATGCGCGCGAGGGTTTCCAGTGATTTCATATCTGCCTCGGTCGCGCGCCCGAAATCCGCCAGCCAGCCCGAGGCGATCGGATCGGCGTCGATCGTGACCTCGGGATCGGCGTCGCCATGGGGCAGGGGGCCGGTCATGACCAGGCTTTCGTCGAAGGCGGCATAGCCGCGCGCGGCCAACGCGTCGTCGAGGCCGGGCTCGGCCAATGGCGTGATGCGGAACACCGGCGGCAATCCGGCGGCCGCGTAGTCGGCTTCGGCGGCGGCGATGCGGGTACGCAGATCGCCGGTCCCCCGCGCCACGGGATTGATCGAGTTGGCGCGCTTTGTGTGGCCGTCGGCGAAGCGCATCACCCAGCCGTCGCGTGTTTGCGTGCGCAAGGCGGGCCAAGCGGCGAAGGCGCGGCGTTCCAGCTTCTCGATCCCATTAATGTCCATTCTCGCGAATCCTCTCCGGCGATAGACTAGCAGAGACATGACAACGAACCTGCCGCCGGAGATCGACGCCGCGTTCGCCGCCGCCAATGCGATCGCCATGACGGGCGATTGGCACGCGGCGGCCGAACGCTATCGCGCGCTGATCGCGGCGGCGCCGGACTTTCCGCCGGCTTACGTCAATCTCGCCTCGGTGCTGCTCGCGGGCCGCGACGCCGAAGGCGCGATGCTGACCGCCGCGAACGCCGCCACGCGGTTCCCCGGATTTTTGCTGATATACGCGGTGGCGGGCGAGGCGGCGTTGCAACTGGGCCAGCCTTTCGCCGCGTCGAACGGTTTCGCCGCCGCCTTGTCGGGCGGGGAGGACGCGAATTTGCGCGCCAAGCTCGCCCTGGCGCTGCAAGCGCAAGGCCGCGCCACGGAAGCCGCCGCGAATTTCGCGCTGGCGCGGCGCGCGGCGCCGGACGACGCCGCGATCGCGTCGGCCGCGTTGTTCTCCGGCCATTACGATCCGCAGGCTTCGCCGGCCCAAGCGTTGGCCGAGGCCGCGAATTGGCCAAGGCCCGCCGCGCGCGCCCCGCGCCCGGCGCCGCGCGATCGCGATGCCGATCGGCGGTTGCGCGTGGGCTATGTCTCGCCCGATTTCGCCAATCATTCTTGCGCCTATTTCCTCGCGCCCTTGCTGGCGGCGCATGATCGCCATGCGGTGGAGATATTCGCCTATTCGGATGTCGGCGCACCCGACGGCGTGACCGCCGCGTTCAAGGCGCTGGATCTGCGATGGCGCGACATGGCGGGCAAAAGCGACGACGCGTTTATCGCGCAAGTGCGCGACGACGGTATCGACGTGTTGGTCGATTGCGCGGGCCATACGACCGGCAATCGTCTGACGGCTTTCGCGCGCCGGCCCGCCCCCGTGCAGGTCACGTGGCTCGGCTATCCCGCCAGCACGGGGCTCGATTGTTTCGACGCGAGATTCGTCGATGAAGTAACGGACCCCGCCGATGCGCTGGCGAGCGAGAACCTAGTGCGCATCGCGGGCGGGTTCCTTGCTTATTTGCCGCCGCCGTTCGCGCCCGATCCGGGGCCGCCGCCTTTCGAGGCGACGGGGCGGATCACATTCGGCTCGTTCAATAACCTGCCCAAGATCACGCCGCGCGTCGTGGCGATGTGGGCGCAAACCTTGCGCGCGGTGCCGGACTCGCGGCTGATCGTGAAGGCGAAGGGGCTGGACGAGAACGCGACGCGCGAACGCTACGCGGCGATGTTCGGGGCGCACGGGTTGGACGGATCGCGCGTCGAGTTCGTCGGATTCGTCGGCGACATCGCGGCGCATATCGCGCGCTATCGTTCGATCGATATCGCCCTCGATACATTTCCTTACAACGGCACGACGACGACCTGCGAAGCCTTATGGATGGGCGTGCCGGTCGTCACGCTGGCGGGCGATCGTCACGCGGCGCGGGTGGGGGCGTCGCTGCTTGCGCGCGTCGGGCTCGACCGGCTGATTGCCGCCGATCCAAGCGATTTCGCGCGGATTTGCGCCGCCCTTGCCGCCGACCGGAAAGCCCTCGCCGCCCTGCGCGGCACGTTGCGCGCCCACATGGCCGCGTCGCCCTTGTGCGACGGGCGGCGCATGGCGCGCGAGTTCGAGGCGGCCTATCGCGTTTTATGGCGGCGGGTTGTCAGCGCGGACGGGATGCTATAATCCCCCGATGGCGCCATCGCCGAGGAGTCCCCATGCCGCTCGTTCTTCGTCTCAATCCCGCCGAAAAGATCATCATCAACGGGGTGGTGATCGAGAACACCGGCGGTCTGGCCATGCTCGCGATCCGCAATCGCGGCAACATCCTGCGCCAAAAAGACATTCTTCAATTGGATGAGGCCGCGACGCCGGCTTTGCGCGTCTATTACACGCTGCAATGCCTCTATCTCTTCCCGGACGAGATCAAGGCCTATTCCGAGGCGCTGCACCAGTTCATGAACGATTTCGAGCAGGCGGCTCCCGCCTCGAAGCCGATCATCGACGCACTGCGCGCGCGGGTGGAAAAGGGCGAGCTTTATCCCGGTCTCAAAGACGCCAAGCGCCTGATCAAGTTCGAATGGGACCTGGTCGGCACGACGACCGAGAAGGGCAAAATGCTGTTGCAGGGCTCGGAAGGTAAGTCGAAACAGCGCGCGATGGCCGATAGCGAGGAAGTGGATTAACGAAACCCCCCCCCTAAGTCATTGTTTTTTATACTAACAGATTAAAACATCGAATTTTATCTAATTTGTCGGCACTTGCCTCGGCCGATAAACTTCGTTACATTCCTCCTGTCGATCGAGAACGATCGCCAAGGAGGATGACATGGCCGGTTCTATTTCTGGTGGAATGACCGCCGTCGTCGCCTGGAAGCAGCTCGAGAAAACGGGCGAGGCCCAGCGCGCACGGTGGGAAAAGCAGCCGTCGATTCAGCGGGAGATCGAGTACGTCAAAGCCTTCGCGTCGAAGGTGAAGGACGTCGATCAGCTGCTGAACGATCGCCGATTCATGAATTTCGCGCTTTCCGCGTTCCAGCTGGAAAGCGAAGTCGACAAGAAGGGCCTGCTGCGCAAGGTCCTGATGTCGGATCTCGGCAATATCGATTCCTACGCGAACCGGATGAACGATCCCCGCTTCGTGGAGCTCACGCAGCGTCTCGACCTCAAAAACATGGGCGTGAAGAATGTGAAGGACGAGGCCGTCCTCAATTCGCTGATCACCCGCTATATGAAGAACGAGTTCGACAAGGCCCAGGGCAACGCGACGCCGGGCTTGCGCGAAGCGATCTATTTCAAGGAAAACGCCGGCACGGTCAAAAGCCCGTGGGACGTGCTCGGCAACAAGATCCTGCGCGAAGTCGTCACCAAGGCCTTCGATATCCCGAAGGAATTCGCGGTGCAGGGCGTGGAAGCCCAGGCGACGGCGCTCGCCCGCAAGGTCGACGTCGCCAAGCTGAAAGATCCCAAATTCGTCGATCGGGTCATCCAGACCTATCTGATGAAGGTCGATCAGGAGACGTCGGCGGCCAACGGGCTCGGCGCCAACATGTATGCCGGGCTGCTGACGCCGCTGATGGATGGCGGCAACGGGGTGCTCGACCTGCTGCAAGGTCTCGCCCGCCGCTGAACTTGACCGTCCGTGGTAGAATCCTCCGATTCGCACCACGGGGCCGGGCGGGTGCGTCCGGTCCAAAGGGGATATGCTGATGTCCGATGAAGCTTTTAACGTCGCAAGCACCGACCAGGAACGCCTGGCGGCGCTGAAAGTCGTCGCCGACGCGCTGGAAGAAGGCATGCGCCAAGGCATGGGGCGCGACACGCTGAGCGTCGCGTGTTTCACGGTCGTGCTGCAGATGCTGGTCGAAGTCTATGGCCGCGACGCGGTCCGCGTCGTGCTGCGCGACATGAACGACCGCGTGGGGGCGGGCGAGTTCGGCTGAGCCGTTTCGCTCGGATTTTTTCCGCTTAGGCTTTCTCGGCCCAGACGATCGCGCCGGGAACGGCCGCACCGCTTTCGCTGCGGGTCGATTCCGGTTCGATCGCGCTACTCGCAAAGCCCGCCGCGCGCAGCATGGCGGGCAACGCGTCCGCCGCGTGGGCGTAACGTCCCGACGGCCGCACGCGCCAAGTCCCGCCGGATCCGGCGTCGATCAATCGCTCGACGCTGAAGGCGAGGCCGCCGCCGGCTTTCAACGCCGACGAAGACGCCGCCAGCACATCGGTAAGATCGCCGAAATAGCAAAACACGTCGGCCGCGACGATCAGATCGTAGGCGCCTTCATGCGCCTTCAGATCGGCGACCAATTCGCCCACGCGAAGTTCGTCGTAAAGGCCGCGCGCTTGCGCGCGCGCGACCATGCCGCCCGACAGATCCACGCCGTCGAGAACCGCCGCGCGGGGGCGCAGCATCGGCGCGGCAAGGCCCGTCCCGCAACCCGCGTCGAGCACTCGGCCGATCGGCAACGGACGCTTCAAACGCCGGGCGAGCAAACCGTCGAGCACTTGAGGCGCGCGGTAGTCGAGCTTGGCGAGCGTCGCCTCGAAGGTCGGCGCGAACATGTCGAACGCGTCGCGGACATAGGCGTCGGGTGCCCGCGTCGCGACGTCGCCGCCGGCGAGCGCGCTTGCGATATGCCGCGCGGTCGCGCTGTCGGAATGCGCTTGGGCCCATCGGCGCGCCAGCGCCGCGGCTTTGGCGCCTTGGCCGGCGCGTTGAAGCGCGTAAAGCGCGGTGCCGTAATTGGAATGCGCTTCGCGATGATGCGGGTTCGCCGCGATCGCCGCTTCGTATTCGCCCAACGCTTCGTCGATGCGGCCTTGGCGCTGGAGAAGATTGCCGAGATTGTTGCGCGCCTCGGCCGCGCCGGGCGCGCGCTTCAGCGCTTCGCGATAATCGCTTTCGGCGTTCGCGTCGTCGCCCAACGCCGCGCGCGCGGCCGCGCGATTGATCCAGCCCGGCACATGCGCGGGATCGGCGGCGATCGCGGCGGCGGCGGCATCGCGCGCGGCGTCGAAGGCTTTCGCGTCGAGCAGAATCGCGGCGCGATTGGCGTGGAAGGCGGCGTTGCCGGGCAAAGCGGCGCAAGCGCGTGCGGCGAGATCGAGCGCTTCGCCGATCCGGCCGAGTGCGCGCAACGCCTGCGCGCCCAAATTCAGCGCGTCGGGATGATCGGGCGCTTGCGCCAGCACGGCGCGATAGGCGTCAAGCGCGCCGGCCGCGTCGCCCGCCCGATGTTTGGCGAGGCCCGCGAGCATCGTCGCATGAAGAGCAGCGGGATCGGTCATGGCGCGCGGGGCTTGGCCCGAAATGGAAACGGCGCCGGCATGTCCGGAAGATTCCGGTGCGCGCGGCGCCGTCGAAAGGCGGATGGAAGGACGTCGCCGATCAGGCGGTGCCGCGCAATCCGTCCATCACGTGCTTGTTGATGGCGATCAACATTTCCAGATCGCCGTCCGTATGCCCGTTGATGATCATGTCGGAATTCTTGTTCACGTAAGCCGCCAGATTGATCAGGAGCACTTTCAGCTCCTTCGGCAGCTTGTTGCGATCGTCCGACACGTCGTTGACGAAGGCGTTCCAAACGTCGCGATTATGGAAGATCGCGTCGCAGACTTGGCCGACCGATTGCGGGTCGAGCTGCTGGACGACGGACTTCGCGTCGTTGAGCTTCTTGGTGACCAAGGTCAACAAGCGGTACTCGCGGTCGCGATCGTTTTCGCCGGGTTTTTGCGCGGGCTCTGTCACGGGGCCTCCCTCGGGCGTTGAGTCGCCCGAATCGAAAATTCCTTCGATCTTTTACCCCGTTAGGGGGAGTCGCGCCAAGTTCTGCCATGCATCCATGGAGAAATAGGACGCGATAGCCGTTCCGGGCGCCGAAAAAAGAACGGGGGCGGCTTTGGCCACCCCCGTCTTTGCCTCCCCTAGGGGAAGTTCGCTTAGCGGAACAGGCCCAGCAGGACCGAAGGCTGCTGGTTGGCGATCGACAGCGACTGGATGCCCAGCTGCTGGCGAACCTGAAGCGCCTGGACCGAGGCCGAGGCCTTGCCGATGTCGGCGTCGACGATGGCGCCGAGGCCCGTCGTCGTGGCGTCGACCACCGAGTTCACGAAATTCGACTGCAGCGTCATCGTGCGGGTATCGGCCGCGTTGGCGCCCAGCGACGAGGCCACCGCGTTCGAGAAAGTCGTGAGGGAGGTCAGCGCCGCCGTCGCCGCCGTGACCGACGAGACCGACGAGGCCGCGAAGGTCGTGAACGCCGTGTGAACCGACGACTGGCTGGTCATCGTCAGCGTCGCCGCCGAGGTGTCCGCCAGGAAGGTCTTGGCCGCCGAGTTGTTCGACAGCAAGTTGACGCCGTTGTAGTTGGCCTGCGCGATGAAGTTCGAAATCTGGTTCGTCATCGCGGTGAAGTCGGCGGCGTAGATCGTGCGCTGGCTGTTGCCGATCGAACCGTCGGCGAGCTGCGTGATCTTGGCCTGGAGGTTACCGACCAGGTTCGAGATGTTCGTCAGCGCGGCCTGCGTGACGGTGCCGAGACCGACACCGTTGGCGAGCGAGCCCTGCACGGCCTGGAAGGCCTGGAGGTTGCCGCGAATGCCCTGCGCGACCGAGAAGGTCGACGCGTCGTCCTGCGCGTCCGAGACGCGATAGCCGGTCTGCACCTGCTTGGAGGCGACGGACAGGGCCGACTGCGTGGTGCGCAACGAAGCGAGCGCAACGAGGGCGCCGACGTTGGTGTTAATCGAATTCGACATGATACGTGTTCCTTCCTTTCTAGGGTCTCTCCCGGCATTCTGCCGAGATAGCCAGCGAGCGCTTCCGGGATGGAATGCCCGCTCGCAAGAGTTACATTACGCAACGTTTTTCGATCTGCCAAGCGAAATTCTCTAAAATTAGAAGAAAAATTTTGACGAATACGCCGGGCATTCGATATTCAATCCGTCCGTAAGCTTTGCCGTTTCTGGGGGCGACGACGGGAATTGGTCCCGATACGGCGCGGCCGATCTGGTGTATGCTCAAGTAATGGAAGGGATTTCGGCGATTCTGGCGACCGCTTCGCGCAGTCACGCGCAAGGCGATTTCGCGGATGCGGTTTTAGGATACCGCAAACTCGTTGCGGCCGGAATCCGCGTACCGATGTTGTTTCAAAACCTCGGTGCGGCCTGTTTCGCTTTATCGGACTGGGAAGGGGCGCGCGACGCCTTCGCGACGGCGCTCGAAATCGCCGGCGACTCGTCCGACTCCGCCAAGCTGCATCTCAATCTCGGCGAAGTGCATGGCAAGCTCGGCGACTGGAACGCCGCGTCGCGCGAATTCATCCGCGCGTCGCAACTCGATCCCGCCGATGCGGGCGCGTTCGCGCTTGCCGGTCTCGCATTCCATCGGGCGCGCGATCTTGCCAAAGCGCAGGAATTCTATCGCGCGGCGTTGAAGCTGCTGCCGGACGACGCGGCGCTTTGGAACAATCTCGGCGCCGCCGCGCAGGAAAGCGGCAATCCCGATTCCGCGATCGCCGCGTTCAAACGCGCGATCGAGATCGATCCGTCGCTGGCTTCGGCGCACGCCAATCTGGGTTCGGCCCTCGCCGATACGGGCGAGCGCGAAGCCGCGCGCAACGCTTATGCGCGCGCGGTCGAACTCGATCCGGCGAATGCCGGGGCGAAGTTGGGCGCTTGCTTCGCCGAACTGCCGATCCTTTACGACAGCGCCGAGCAAATCGACGTCGCGCGCGACAATTACGCCGCCGCCCTCGATCGCTTGATCGCGACCAGCGACACGAAGGATCCGGCCCTGGCCGCCGCGATCGGGCAACATCATCCGTTCTATCTGCCCTATCAGGGGCGCGACGACGCCGAGTTGCAGCGCCGCTATGGGCGCTTCGCGGCCGAGGCGATGGCGAATGCCTATCCGCAATGGGCGAAGCCCGTGGCGATGCCGCCGCGCGAACCGGACGGCAGGTTGCGCGTGGCTTTCGCCACCGCCTATTTCCGCAATCATTCGGTCTGGAAATTGTTCCGCGGCTGGATGGAAGGTCTCGACCGCAAGCGCTTCCGCCTGATGGGCTATTGGACGTCGCCCACACCCGACGCGGAAACGCCGAATGCGCGCGCGTGTTTCGAGCGTTTCGTCGAAGGCGGCTTCGAGACGATCGCGGCGGCTCTCGAAGCCGATCGCCCGCATGTGCTGATCTTTCCCGAGCTCGGCATGGATCCGATCTGCCATCGCTTGGCGTGTCTGCGCTTCGCCCCCGTTCAGGCTTTTACATGGGGCCATCCGGAGACGACAGGCTTCCCCGCGATCGATTGGTTTCTGACCAGCGATTTGATGGAACCACCGGGCGAGGACGCACGCTACACCGAACGCGTCGAGCGCTTGCCGGGCTTGTCGATCGACTACGCGCCGCCCGAAACGCGCGCGACCCCCGATCCCGCCGCGTTCGGTTTGCGCGGCACGGCGACGAAATATCTCTGCTGCCAATCGATCTTCAAATATCTGCCGCAGGACGATGTGCTGCTGGCACGCATCGCGACGCGCGTGCCGCATTCGCAATTCGTGTTCGTCGGCCATCCCACGTCGCCCGCCCTCGCGGCGCGTTTCGCCGATCGCTTGCGCAAGGCCTTCAAGGCGCAAGGTGTCGATCCCGCGCGTCATCTCGTGTTCCTGCCCTGGCTCGACCGCCGGCGTTACGCGAGCCTCAACGCAACGTGCGATTTGTATTTGGACTCGCTGCGCTGGTCGGGCGGCAACACGGCGCTGGAAGCCTTGGCGCAAGGCGTGCCGCTGTTGACCTGGCCGGGCGGCACGATGCGTTCGCGCCATAGCTACGCGATCTTGAAGCAACTCGGCCTCGACGACGGGATCGCGTCGTCGCCCGACGATTACGTCGCGCGCGCGGTTCGTTTCGGCCAAGACGAAGCGGCGTTGGCCGCCTATCGCGCGGCGACGCAAGCGGCCGTGCCGCGTTTGTGGCGCGACAAGGCGCCGGTTGAGGCGCTGGCCGCCTTCATCGAGCGCGAGGCCGCCGCCGCACGATGACCGCCGATGCGCTTCATGCCGAGGGAACGGCTGCGCTCGCCGCGCAGGATCGCGATGGCGCGATCCTGAAATACGAGGCGGCTCTCGCGATCGATCCGCTGCATCTGCCGTCGCTCGTCGATCTGGGCGTGGCCAAGTATTGGCAGCGCGATTACGTGCGCGCGATCGAGCTGTTCACCGCGGCGCTGACGCAGCGCCCGAACGATCGCGCCATCGCGATCAATCTCGCCCATGCGCTGGCCGACGATATGCGCCATGTCGCGGCCGAGCGGTTGTGGCGCGCGTTGATCGCCGACGACCCAAGCCTCGCCCATGCGCATTATCAGCTCGGGTCTGCCTTGATGTGGCAGATGCGCCATCGCGAGGCGCGCGAGGCGTTCCGGCGCGCGGTCGATCTTTCGCAAGGGCCGGTGCGCCGCAAGATGTGGCGCGCCTATCTCAACGCGTTTCTTTACGACGACGCGGTTCATCCGCAGGAGATCCGCAGCCGCAACGCCGAATTCGTCGCCGAATTGCCAAAGCCCGAAACGCCGGTCGTGTTCGCCAATCCGCGCGATCCCGGTCGCAAGCTGCGCATCGGCTATTCCAGCGCCGATTTCCGCGCGCATTCGGCGGCGCGCAGCTTCCGCGCCTTGTTCGAATTCCGCGACCGCGCGAATTTCGAGATCCATGTCTATTCCGAAGCGGCGACGCAAGACAGCGTGACGCGCGAGTTTCGCGCGCTGGCCGATGGCTGGCGCTCGACCGTCGGTCTCGACGGGGCGCAAGCCGCCGCGATGATCCGCGCCGACGGCATCGACGTGCTGGTGACGATGGCGCAGCATTTCGACGATAACCGGCTCGACATTCCGGTGATGCGCGCGGCCCCGGTGCAGATCAACGCCTTCGATGTCGCGACCAGCGGCAGCGACGTGTTCGACGCGTTCCTGGCCGACCCGACGATGGCCGCCGCGCGCGGCGACGCGTTCACCGAACGCGTGGTGCGCTCGCGCCGCGTTTATGTCCATGCGCCTCTTGAAGCCGCACCGCCGGTCGCGCCGCCGCCGAGTGCGGCGGGTGGCGCCGTCGCGTTCGGTTCGGCCAACAATCCGATCAAGATATCGGGCCGCGCGATCATGCTCTGGTCGCGCGTTCTGGCCGCCGTGCCCGGATCGACGCTGCGGCTTAAATTCTATAACGCCTATCGCGAGGAAGCGACGCGCCTCGGTCTGCTCAGCCGCTTCGCGGCGCATGGGATCGATCCGGCACGCATCGTGTTCGAACTCGGCGGGGTGGAGACCGACGGGCATCTGCGGTTCTACGAACGCGTCGACGTGGCGTTGGATGCGACACCCTTCACCGGCTCGACCACGACCTTCGAGGCGTTGTGGATGGGTGTGCCGGTCGTGACCCCGCCGGGGCGCACCGTGTTGTCGCGCTGGACCGCCGGCATGCTCACGCGCGTCGGCCGCCCCGACTTGATCGCGACCAGCGACGATCATTTCGTCGCATTGGCGGCCGAGCAAGCGGCGAAGGCCAAGCATCAGGATCGCGCGGCCTTGCGCGAAGCGGTGCGCGCGTCGGCCTTGTGCGATCCGCGCAAACAGGCGCGGGATTTCGAGCGCATCTATCGCGCGCTCTGGCGGCGCTATTGCGCCAAGGTGCGCGCTTGAACGCCGCCGACGCGCTGCGCGACGGTCTTGCCGCCTATCAGCGCGGCGACAAGCATGCGGCCTTGGCGTCTTTCGCGCGAGCCGCGTCGGCGGAACCGGGAAATGCGGATGCCGCCTATCTTCACGGTTTCGTTTTGTCGGAATTGGGGCGTGATAGCGAAGCGCTTTCACCTTTGGAACGTGCCGTGGCGCTTGCCTCGGGCAATTCCGCCTATCGCGGCGCTTTGGCGCTGTGTCTGAAAGGCCTCGGCCGGATCGCCGCGGCGCGCGCTGAGTTCGAGCGCGCATTGGCGTTGGCGCCCAACGATATCGGCCTCGCGTTCAATTACGCCAACACGGTCGATGGCGACGCGGCCATCGCGGGGTATTCGCGCGTTCTGGCGCTCGACCCCACGCATGGCGGCGCCAGGCTCAATCGCGCGAACACCTATGCCGGGCTGGGGCGTTGGCGCGAGGCCTTCGACGATTACGCGCTATTGCCCGGCGATCCACGCGCGTTGATCGGCTTGGCGGGCGCCGCCTTGCATCTCGATCGTGTCCAGATGGCGCATGATGCCGCCCGAGCGGCGTTGCGTTTCGGCGACGATCCGAACGCATGGTTCAATCTCGGCGCGGCACTTGGCGTGCTCGGCCGCACGGACGAAGCCCTCGCGGCCTTCGGCAAAGCGGGCGACGATCCCAAGATCGTACCGGCGCGGGCGACGGCGCTGAACCGCGCCCATCGCTACGACGAAGCGTTGACGGCGCTCGATGGCGCGGCGACGGGCTTCGAATATTGGATGGCATTGGGCAATGCGCAGGCGGGCAGGGGCTTCTACGCGGCGGCGGCCGATGCTTTCGCGCAAGCCGCCGCCTTGCGACCCGACGATGCGGATGCCGCGACGAACCACGCCAACGCGCTGCTCTATCGCGGCGAGGCCGATCAAGCCTGCGCGTCGCTCGCGAAGCTACCGGTTTCGTCGAGCGCGTTATATGCGTTGAGCTATGCCGACACGACGACGCCGGAAGCGCTTCTCTCTGCGCATCGCAACTGGGCCAAACGCTTTCCGGCCGTTGCGGCGCCCGCCGTCACCAATGCGCGCCCGCGTATCGGCTATGTCTCGGCCGATTTCTGCGCCCATTCCTGCGCGCATGTGTTGCGCGCCGTGTTGCCGCATCACGACCGCACGAAATTCGATATCCACGCTTTCTCGAATGTCGCGGCGGAAGATGCGGTGACGGCCGAGCTCAAAACGCATTTCGATCGTTGGCACGATATCGCCGGGCTCGACGACGATGCGGCGGCGAATCTGGTTCGCCGCGAAAGCATCGATCTGTTGATCGATTTGTCGGGGCATACGGCGGGGCATCGCTTGGGCGTGTTCGCGAGAAAACCAGCCTCACGACAGGCGACATGGCTCGGCTATCCCGCCACGACCGGTTTGGCGCAGATCGATTTCCGTTTGGTCGATCGCGTCAGCGATCCCGCACCGTCGATGACGGAGGCGCCGGCCTATATCGATGGCGGGTTTCTGGCCTATGCGCCGCCACCGAATGCGCCTGAGCCGTCGTGCCTCGGCACAGGGCCGGTCTTCGGCTCGTTCAACAATCTCGCCAAACTGTCGCCGGCGACCATCGCGCTGTGGTCGAAGCTGCTGCGCGCGATGCCGGACGCGAAGCTGATTTTGAAAGCGCGCAGCTTCGAGGAAGCGGCGACGCGCGACGCGATCTTGGCGAAATTCGGCGATGTCGCGTCGCGCGTGGAACTTCATGGTTGGCTGGGCGCGCATCTCGATCTCTATCGCAAGATCGACGTGGCGCTCGATCCCTTGCCTTATAACGGCACGATCACGACGTTCGAAGCGTTGTGGATGGGCGTGCCGGTGGCGACATTGCCCGGGCGCACACATGCCGCGCGCGTGGGCGCGTCGATCCTTTCGCATGCGGGTTTCGGCGATTGGATCGCGACGGACGAAGCCGCGTTCGTCGAAACAGCGATGCGCTTGGCGAAGTCGCCGCCGCCGCGCGATCAGGTTCGCGCGCGCTTCGCATCGTCGTCATTGATGGACGGCAAGCGGATCGCGCGCGCGATCGAAAAGCTTACGGACGGTCCTTGATATAGGCGGCCGGCACGCCGCCCCAAATCTGATAGGGCGGGATCTCGCCCGACACGACCGATCCGGCGGCGATGATCGCACCCTTGCCGATCTTGGCGCCGTCCAGGATCGTGGTGTTGGCGCCGATCCACACATCGTCGCCGATCTCCACGCCGCCTTTGGACGGCGCGAATCCTTGGTGGCGGATTTCGATATCGCTGCGCGCATAGGCATGGTTCGACGGCACGACGCAGACATGCGGCGCCAGCAGCACGTAATTGCCGAGCTTGATCCCGTTGCCGGAATAAAGCGTGCAATGCGGATTGATGTAGCAATGCTCGCCGATCGACACGTCGCCCGTACCGCCGACCGCGCGGATCACGACAAAATCGTAGATCTGGCTATGCGCGCCGATGCGGATTTTCGTGCCGCGCGTCGAAGCGTGAATACGCGCGTCGGGCGAGACAAAAGCCGTCGGATCGATCGACAGCGCATCGCTCATAACTTGGCGCCGAGCTTCTGCAATACGAAGGGCAGCAACTCGGCGACTTGGCGGGCGTTGGGCTCGTCGAGCCAGAAATACCCGTCATAGCCGCGCTTGGGGCCGTCGGTCAGCAATTCGACCTTGTCGTAACGCTTGGCGAGCACTGCGGCCTTGGCGAATGCCGCGTCCCAGGCGCGCGTGGACAAGGCCGCCCAATGCCAGCGCATCCAATCGGCGATCCATTCCGCCACGCAATGGTCGAAAACCACGTCGCCGCCTTTATCGAGTTCGGCCGCATGCAGATCGAAAAGCTGCAAACGCAGCTCGGTCTGCAGATCGCGCGGCACTTCGTAGATGGTCTGAAAGCCGCGCGATTGGACGAGGGCGCGGCCCGGATCGGCGACGATGCGCGCTTTGCCGCCGGCAAGCTTGGTCGCGATGGCGCTACGGTCGATCGTCGGGGCGGCGGCGATGGCGAGGATCATGTCACTTCACCCGCTTCAGGAAGCCGTGCGGCGACAGCGTCATCAGGTATTTCTCCGGCAGCCGCAGATCGGGCACGAACGCGTCGGTTTCGGTCAGGAATTGCTTGGCGGCGGCGAGCGGGCCCTCGTTGGGGACGGGATGGTAGCCCATCAGGTCGTTCAGCGAATCCTCGACGACGTAGTAGGAGCCGACATTCACGAATTTGGAGTAGAGCCGGATTTCCTTCAGCACATGCTCCTTCTCGTGATCGCTGTCGGCGATGACGAAGACTTTCTTGCCTTCGCAACGCCGCGCGACCTCGTCGAGAATGCGCGCCGAGCCGCTATCGCCTTCGAAATAGGTGATGTTCCCGGCCGCGCGCGGATCGTGCTTCAAGTTCTTGAAGGTGATGTCGATGCCCAGCACTTCGCCGTGGCCCATCAGCTTTAGGATGTTCGCGAGGAACACCGAAGCGCCGCCGAACATCAGCCCGAGTTCGAGCACGATGTCGGGTTTCGTCGCGTAAAGCAGTTCCTGATAGACCCAGCAATCCTCGGGCGATTTGATGATGTGATGGCCGAGCCACGTCTGCTGCATCTCGGGGATGCCGTATTTGTAGGCTTGGTGGACGTAGTAGTAGTGGTAGCGCAGATATTCGCGCACGGTCATGTTCGCCACGCGCTCCATATTCGTGCGCTTGGCGAAGATCGACGCGATCTGATTCACATGCGGATTGTTGTAGAGGAGCTTGGTCGCCACTTGCGCCGTGCGGCAGAATTCCGCGCGTGCCGCATCGTCGTCGTCCAGGCGCCGTTCGACGAGGAACGACACATAGGCCTTGGCGATGGCGTGATCGGTGGCGGCGGTCTCGTCGAATTTCATCTTCTTCCATCCCGTTCGGCCGCGAGCGTTTGGAGCATGCCGGACAAAAACCCGTCGAGATCGTCGTGCGCGGCGCCGGTCTCGCCCCAGCTCGTTTCCAGCGCCAACGCGGGCGGGGCTTGGATCGGCGGCGGCGCGTCGATCGTAATCTCGCGCCCCAGCACGGTCCGGGCGATCCCGGCGACTCGGGCGGCGAATTCGCGCACGTTCATGGTATCGCGCCCGGCGGCGTTGCGCACACGCCAGGGTTCCGGCGGCAGCGCCAGCGTGGCCACGGCGATCTCGCCCAAACGGCGTGCGGACAGGAAATTCCGCTGCTGCACGCCCGGCGATTTCAGCACGATCTTGCCGGTCTCGACCGCTTCGCGCGGGAAGCCATAGGGGATCAGCGCCCAGCGTTCGAAGCGCGCCAAATCGGCCGGGCGGCCGTAGAGATTGCAGGCGCGGATCGTGTCGCCCGCGATCCCCGAACTGCGCAACACTTGTTCGGCCGCCAAATGCAAACGGGCGTAGTCGTTCGCGGGTTTGGGGAAGGCGTCTTCCGCGATGCGCCCTTCCAGCGGGCCGTAGACATGCGCCGATGAAATATAAACCACGCGCGCGAGGCCCGCGCGCTTGGCGGCGTCCAAAACCGTGCGCCAGGATTCGATCGCGATGCGTGGGCCCAATTCGGGATCGCGCGCGGTTTCGTCGGTGATGCCGGCGGCGTGGACCAGCGCGTCGATGCCGCGCCAATCGATGCCCATGCCCGCCCCTTGCTGGGCGAGGTCGATATGGCGGCCGAGTTTCTCGCGCCGGCCCCAAGCGACGACTTCATGGCCCGCCGCGGCGAGGGCGGCGGCGATCCCTTGGCCGGCGATGCCGGTGGCGCCGATCAGGGCGACGCGTAACTTCACCATTCGATTTCGTCGGCGAAGGGCGAAACGATATCGCGCAAGCGCGGGGCCGCGCGGTCGCGATCCGACAAAATCGGCTCGCGCGTCGGCCATTCGATGCCGAGATCGGGATCGGCCCAGGCAATGCCGGCCTCGGCCTGCGGCGCGTAGGGCGCATCGACCTTGTATTGCACCAGCGTGTCCGGCGTCAGGGTGCAATAGCCATGGGCGAAGCCCTTGGGAATCACGACCCAGCGCGGCTCGGCGGCCGACAACACGATCGAATCCCAGCGCCCGAAAGTCGACGAGCCGATGCGCAGATCGACGAAAACGTCGAGCACGGCGCCCGACGCGCAACGCACGATCTTGGTTTCGGCGTGCGGCGGGCGCTGGAAGTGAAGGCCGCGCAGCGTGTGCTTCGCGGCCGTGAACGCCTCGTTCTCCTGCGCGAACGCCGTGGGCAATCCGTGGGCCGCCCAAATCTCCGCGTCGAACAGGCGGCCGAAATAGCCGCGCGCATCCTTGCGCGGCGACAATTCGATCGCCATCGTGCCTTGGAGTTTGAGCGGGCGGATTTCCATCGCGGGGTTACGCCGGCGGCTTGACGATCAAGCCTTGGCCGGTGGGCAGGCCCAGGATCGGCACGTTCCATTCCTTCGCCAATTCGTCGAAGGCGCGCTTCTGGTTGATATGAGCCGTCCAATTATAGTCGTCGAGCAGGATCACGCCGCCCGGCGACAGTATCGGCCAAAAATGGCGCGCCGCCGCGATCTCGGGGAAAGCGATATTCATGTCGATCGACAGATAGGCGACGCGCGTCGTCTCGATATTCGGCAGCACGTCGGGGATAAGTCCCTTGACGATCCGCACGTTCGGGATTTTCGCGAATTTATCGACCACGATCGCGTGGGCCGCGCCGACGCCGTATTCCTTGTTGTATTCGTCAAGGCCAACCTGGCGTTCCGCATCGGTCATTTGTGCGTCGGGAAATCCCATGAAGGAATCCGCCAGCCACATCGTGCGGTCGGTTAGTTTGCCGAAGCCGGTCCAATCGGCAATCGTACCGGATAGGATGCCGAGATTGACGCCGCATTCGACGAAATCGCCGGGTACGCGCAGCGCCTGTTCGGCCGCCCAGATCGCGATCCAGGCGCGCCACTCGATATGTACGTCGAGGATATGCGTTGTGGTCGTGCGTGCGCCGAAGCGATAGGCGCGCACGAAGCGCGGATCGCGCAGGAATTCGCTGTTGTGGATCGTCGCCAAGCCGTCGGCGTTGAACTGCAGCTGTTCCGACATATTGTCCCCGATTCGGCCGTTATTGCGACATGGTGGTGCAGCCACCGGCACGGCGCAAGGCGTACTATCCGCAGGCCGCGATCCAGGCCCGGCGGATCGCCGCTTCGAATTCGCGCACGAAACCTTTCCCGTCGACCAAGGCGGAATCGCGCAATCTCTGGCGTAGTCCCGCGCGCAACGCGGCCAGCGCCGCCGGATCGCGCACCGCTTCGACCGCGCGGGCGAGATAGGCGTCGTCGTCCGCTGCGATCCAATCGCCAAGCCCGGCGGTTTCGAGGATAGAAGCCCCCATTCGCCCCAATGGCGGGGCGGCCAGCTTGGTGACGACCGGCACGCCCAGCCACAGCGCCTCGAACGTCGTCGCCCCCGCGTTGAACGGGAAGGGATCGAGCGCCACGTCGATATGGCCGTAGGCTGCCCAGGTCTTGGGCTGGGGCGCCGTGGCGGCGAGATCGAGCCGCGTCACGTCGCCGCCCGCGTTCGCAAACCTTGCGATCACGCGCGCGCGGACATTCGCGTCGTTCAGCGACAGCGTGTTCAGGAACAGCCGCGCATTGGGAATGCGGTCGAGCACGCGCGCCCACAAGCGCAGCACATCGTCGTTGACGCGTTGCAGCCGGCCGAAATGGCCGAAGGTCGGATAACCCTTCGCCAGGATCGGGGCGGGCGCCACGTCGGGCAGCGCTTCCTGCGGTTCGAACGCGTAAGCGTGCCTCATCCGCCAGATCGCTTCGGTGAACGCGGACTCATGACCTTCGGGCACGATCGTCGCGTCGGTCAGGAAGCCGTCGATCGCCTTGATCCCGGTCGTCGTGCAGTAGCCGAGCCAGCTTGCCTGCAAAGGGGCCGGTTTGCGCGCGAACACGCCCAAGCGATTGCCCGACGTATGCGCGGAAAGGTCGATCAGCACGTCGATACCCGCATTGCGGATCAACGCGGCGGCCGCATCGTCGTCGAGCGCGAAAATCGGATGCCACGCATCGGCAAGGCCCGCGAGCCGCTCGGTCTCCGCGTCCGGCTTTTCGACGTTTGAAAACCCGTGCACTTCGAACGATGCGCGATCGTGATGGCGCAGCAGCGTGCGCACGAAGGGGGCGACCGAATGAGTTCGGAAATCGGCGGAGACATAGCCGATCTTCAACCGCTTGGCGGGTTCGCGCGCGCGCGGCGGTTCGGCGGGTGCGAAATGATCGACGAATTTCGCCGCCCAGGCTTCGTGCATTTCCCGGCGCGCGATGGGCGACACGGCGGGATCGTAATTCGACAGGTAGAGCCGGTTGATCCACGCGGGCTCGTAATCGGGCTTGATCGCCAAGGCGCGCGCATAGGCGGTACGCGCGGTGGCGTAGTCGCCTTCCTCCAGCGCGCAATTGCCCAGGCCGAATTGCGCCTCGGCCGATCGGGGATCGAGTTCGGCCGCGCGCGCGAAACCTTTCGCGGCTTCGTCCAGGCGCCATACTTTCTGCGCCAGCATCGCGTGGATGAAGGCGGCGTTGGCGTGATCGGGATGGCGGTCGCGCGCCGCCTTCGCGGTTTCGTAGGCCGCCCCCAGATCGCCCGCGCGTTCCGATAGCAGCGCGCCCATCGTGCCGAAATCGACCCGATCGGGATGCACCGCGAAACCGTCGCGCGCGGCGGCGATCGCCTTGGGCAGATCGCCCGCACTTTCCCACGCCAGCACCGCCAGCCAGCGCGCGTCGGCGAAATCGGGCTGCAAGGCGCAAGCGCGCTCCGCCGATTGGGCGGCTTCCGCGCCGCGCCCCAGCCCCAGGCAAGCGACGCCGCGCAAGTAATGACCGGGTGCAAAACCCGGCATCGCGGCGAGTTCCGCGTCGATGCCGGGCAAGGCTTCGGCGCCGCGCCCTTCGCGGACCAAGGCGGCGAGGGCGTCCCAGCGTTGGGCGATGGCGGCGGGGTCGGTCATGGATCGGCGGCGAGTCTATTCAGATTCGCGCCGAAGCCGGAAACTCTATGCGGGTGTTCGTTTCGTGGGGCCGCGCTTGGGGCGATCTTGTCCCATCGCGTTGGGCCATACGGGCGATTTCCTCGAATGCGCGCGCCATACGCGCGGCGTCGGCATCGCGCTTGGCGGCCATGCGGGTGCGGGCATTCGCGCGCCAATCGAGAACGCGCGACGGATCGGCGGCGAGGCTGACAGCCTCGGCAATCAGCGATTCATCGGTGTCATGCGCGGCCCAAGGCCGATCGATGGCGTTCGCGAGCCAGCGTCCGATGCGGCCCAGCGGCGAGTTATGGACGCGGCTTAAGACTTCGACGCCTTGCCAAGCCGCTTGGAACATCGTCGTGCCGCCGGAAACCGGCACCGTCGCCAAGGCGACGTCGATATCGCGATAGGCTTCGAGATAGCCGGGCCAGCCTTGCGCCGAAGCGAAGGAAATCCGCGCGGGATCGACGCCGCGCGCTTCGAATTTCGCGAGCAGCCGTGCCGCCACGCCCGGCAACGCCACATCGCGATTGGCGAGATGGAAGCGCGAATGCGGGACGGCGCGCAACACCTTGGCCCAAAGATCGAGCGTTGGCGCGCCGACTTTGTAGAGCTGCGTCAACGAGCCGAACGTAAAGGGCTCGCCGCGCGAAAGCGGTCCCGGAACGATCGGCGGGTGGGGCTTGTCCACACAGTCCGGATCGTAGAGGAACGCGCCGTCGGGCAGATGGACGATCTTGCCGTCATAGGCCGGATCGCCCGCCGGATAGAGCGCTTCGTAGCCGAGCACATAATCGACCGATGGATCGGGATTGGGCCCGGACATGTTGAACCATGTCGCTTGACGGCGGGCGGGGCGCAACATCATCAGACGCGCCGAAAACGGCCCGAGCACATCGTCCATATCCACAAGAAGGTCGATGTCGAGTGCTTGGATATATTCGGCCGCCGCGCGCCAGGCGGCGGGATCGTTCTCGGTGGCGAAGGTAAGCGCAGGCACGGGACATACGCTGCCGGCGGGAAGAACGGCTTCGGTCGCTTTCAACACGCCCGTTCCGCCCAAGGGCAGCAGGCGCGTTTCGACGGCATTGTGATCCAGCGCCGCGAACAGCGGATGCGCCAGCGGCATATAGCTTTCCTGGTCCAAGCACGCGCTCAGAAAGCCGATGCGCGGCTTGGCGCGCGCGGCGAGCGCCGGTGCCGCCAATGCGCGTTCGGCGCCGCGCGCTTCGAGATTGCGATAGTAGAAGCGCTTGTCGTCGGCGATGGCGCCGTCGGAAGCTTCCTGCGCGTAGATTCCCGTAAGCAGCAACATCAGATCGGCGGCTTGCGAAGCCCATGCGTCGACGTGGCGAAGCGCGATCCGCCGTGCCGCGTCAGCTTCGCCGATGATCCGCAGGGCGACGGCGCGGGCGTGGGCGATCTGCGCGCGCGTGCCCGGCGCGTATCCGGGGCGATCGATCTTCGCCAGGAAAATGGCGTCGCCGAGCGGATCGTGGGCCGACGGAAACGCGGCGATATAGGCGCGCAACAGCGGTTCGTCATTCGGGTTGGCGCGCAGCACCATACGCACGGCGTGACGATAGGCTTCGTAGGTGCCGGCGGGCGCGCCGCGCAGCACGGCTTCAAGCGTTCGAAGCCGATCCTGGGGGGGGTAACGGAGTCCGCGCACGCCGCCAAGAGCGGCCCTAGTGCGGCGCGCGCATCGCCCGCTTGTAGCGCCATCGCCGCCGCGAACCAGGCGACGCCCGGGTCGTTCGGGCAAAACGCCGAGACGCGCCGGAAATCGCCATATGCGGCGGCGATGCGTCCCGCTTTTGCATGTTCCAATCCACGCGCAGCGAGTGTTGCTTCGCCGGGCGCGACACCGGCGGCACCGGGCAAGTACTTGGCGAAGAAATCGGCGTAGTTCGGTCCGCACGCTTCCGGCGCCATGACCAAGCACCAATGCCCGAGCCCGGCGATCCGCTGCACGGATAGAAAAGGCCCGCCATAGGCCGCGCGCAGTTGCGCTTCGCTTTCGGGATCGAAATACGTGATCAGCCCGTCGACAGTTCGTTCGGGCATTAGCGGAACGTCGCCGCAGACGATCAGCGTCGGCGCGGTCACGCGCGCGAAAATGCCGGTGTGATCGAGCGGAAGAATGCGGCCCGTTCCAGGATCGAACCCCAAAGCTCGCCGCGCGAATTCCTCGCAGCGCGAACGCCAATGGCCCGTCGGCATCGTCGCGACGAGTTCGCGGACGTCCGATCGGACTCGCCATTGCTGCGCCGTTAGGATCGAGGGATCGTCCAGGGCGACAGCACGCACGGCGTCCGGCCGTGCGGCGGCAAGATGGGCGGCGATAACCCCGCCGATCGAAATACCCAGAACGCCGTAAGGCTGACCTTTGAAGTGCGCCTGCGCGAGTTTGCCGAGCAATTCGGCTGCGGCTTCCGGTCGCGGATCGCCGAAATCGGCGTCCGGCCGCGACGCGTGCATATCGGGGCACAGCCAATCGAACGCGTCGCCGAAAGCCCGCGCCAAAGCCGGCGCCAAACGCGCGGCCTCGCCATAGGAACCGGGGATAACCAGCAGTTTGGGGCGATGCGCCGTCTCACCTTCGGCTGTACGTGCGGTTAAACGAATGCCGTCTATGTTGACGGAAATCTCGGTGCCAGGAACGATTTCATTCATCGCGAATTCCGCTTTGCCGGCGGGTACGGATTCCCGTTCCGATTGGGATAATCAACCGCCAGGAAATTAGTTTCGACGAATCGGCGCAACCCATAGACGGTACATCTATGGATGCGGATTCATAGCGATTTCATTTTAGAGATTGATCTTGTATCGGCGGGGCCGCGAAGCCCCTGGTTTTGCGGCGATTGCGGCTATCGAAATGCCGTCCGGCCCGCGGGCGTCACGCAAGACGAACGGCCCGCCGATGGGGTAAGCTGCCCGTTCCGAACATGCCCAAGGAAATCGTTCTGCTGACCGGGGATCGCGAGGCGCCGCATTTGGCGGCGCATTTGCGCGGTTTCGCGCCGTCCGTGCCCGTGCGCCATGTCGCCACGCGCGCGGCGCTGGACGAAGCCTTCGCCGTGCCGGTCGCCGGGCGCCGTTTGATCGCCTTCACCACGAACGTGATCGTGCCGGGGCGTTACTTGGCCGCGTGCGAGCATGGCGGCTATAATTTCCACCCCGGCCCGCCGAGCTATCCGGGCGTCTATCCCGAAAGCTTCGCGGTGTGGGAGAAGGCGGCGCGCTTCGGCGCGACCGCGCACCGGATGTTACGCCAGGTCGATGCCGGGCCGATCGTCGCGACCGAATGGTTCGACGTGCCGCCCGATTGCGGGCGCATGCATTTGGCCACACTCGCCTTCGAAGCGCTGGTCCGGATCTTCGGCGATCTCGCCCACGCCTTGATGAATTCGGACGCGTTTCTGCCCGAAAGCGGCGAGGCGTGGACGGGGGCGACGCGCCTGCGCAGCGAGTTCGACGCGTTCTGCCGGATCGAGCCGGGGATTGGCGCCGAAGAATACAAGCGCCGCTATCGCGCCTTCGGCGAAGGGCCGTTTCAGGATTTGAATATGACGATCCACGGCCATCGATTCAAAATCGACAATCCGTGGACGGAAGCGGATCTCAAACGCGAGATGGGGCGTTAGCGCGCGCGACGGCGCTCGCGCTCGCGTTTGCGCCGGTCGGTGGGATCGCGCGCGGGCGGGTTCCGCACGAAGTTCGCTTGGCCGCGCACGGCGCTGGCCGCCGCTAGGGCGGCGACAAAGGGCGCGATACTCGCGTTGGACGGCGTATCGCCGGGCGGGGACGACGGCGTCGCCGATTTCGGCAAGGCCAGCGCCTTCAACACCAGCGCGGCAAGCGGGAGCGGGGCGGGGCTCAGCACTTCTCGTCCAGCACCATCGGCTGATAGGTGTAGGCGGCCTTCTTGGCCAGCGGCTGCGGGCGTGTACCCGCCTTGGTGTAGCCCGCCGCGTTGACGCGCTTCTCGTTGATCGCTTCGGCGATCGTCTTCATCACCTGTTCGTTCACTTTGCGCGCCGAATGGATCGCACGTTCGTTGCGGCGCGCGGTCTCCTCGACCTTTTCCATCGCTTCGCGCACTTCGGCGAGGATGGCGGGGCCCAGCGCCTTGTAGTCGGCCGCGCGTTCCTTCGCCTGGCGCACGCACAGCACGAAGTTGCGGGTAAGCTCGGTCTTCTCGCCCGAGATCTCGGCGATCTCCTGCATCTTCATGTCGACGAGCAAGGCGGTTTCCCGTTCCAGGCACGACACCAGACGCGCGGCGACCGCGATCAGCATTTCGGCGGGATTGGCGAGCTGGGGCTTAACGGGCGATTCCATCGGCCTTCTCCTGAAGCTTGAGGATTTCGTTGGCGATATGCGGGGCGAGTCCGATGCCGCCGGCCTTGACCATCTGCTTGGCGTAGGCGCCGGTGAGGAACGAGCGCATCGTTTCTTCGCCCTGGCCGCCGCCGAATGTCGAGTTGACCGGGATGGTCGAGAACATGTGATTGAACATCTGCTCGAGGAACATGCTCTCGAAATCGGTCGCGGTCTTGTTCGCGGATTCGCGGGTCACCGCTTTGCTGCCGGTACCCTTCAGCGCGATCGATTTCTGCGCCATCGCGCCGTCGATCGCGAATTCGCGGGCTTGGGAGATGTTCATGGCGAAGCCGGTGCTCATGTCACATCACCGCGATTTCGGCCTGCAACGCGCCGGCCGCTTTGATGGCCTGCAGGATGGTGATCATGTCGCGCGGGCTGATGCCCAGCGCATTCAGACCGTTGACCAGTTCCTGCAGCGTGACCGAGCCCGGCAGAACCGCGAGGCGGCGGCCCGTGCCGTCGTCGACCTGGATGTCGGTGCGTGGCACCGTGGTCGTCGTGCCGGTCGAGGAGAACGGGTTGGGCTGGCTGACCTGCGGCGTCTCGGTGATGCGGATCGTGAGGTTCCCCTGGGCGATCGCGACGGTGGAGATGCGCACGTTTTCGCCCATCACGATCGTGCCCGACTTTTCGTCGATCACGACGCGCGCCTGCTGGTCGGGCTGGACCTGCAGCTGTTCGATGTCGGTGAGGAACCCGACGAGGTCGGTCTGGCGGCCGGGCGGGGGCACCATGATGATCGTGCCGGGATCGCGCGGGCGCGCGACCGGACCGCCGGCGAAGGCGTTGATCGCCTGGGCGACGCGCCGCGCCGTGGTGAAATCGGGGTTGCGCAAGGTGAGGTTCACGGCCTGCATCGACGAAAGCTCGAAGCCGAGTTCGCGTTCGACGATGGCGCCGTTGGAAACGCGCCCGCCGGTCGGCGTGCCGCGCGTCACCGAAGCGCCCTGGCCGGAGGCCGAGAAGCCGCCGATCGCCATCGGGCCTTGGGCCACCGCGTAGACTTCGCCGTCGGCACCCATCAGCGGGGTGACGAGCAGCGTGCCGCCTTGCAAGGACGTCGCGTCGCCAAGCGCGCCGACATTCACGTCGACCCGGCCGCCCTGGCGCGCGAAGGCGGGCAGGGTGGCGGTCACCATCACGGCGGCGACGTTCTTCGTGCGCAGCGTGTTGGCGATGTCGCGGGTGTTGACGCCCAGGCGTTCCAACATGCCGATCAGGGATTGCTGGGTGAACGGCGAGTTGTTGATCGTGTCGCCCGTGCCGTTGAGCCCGACCACCAGGCCGTAACCGACCAGGATGTTCTGGCGCACGCCTTCGAAGTCGGCGATGTCCTTGATCCGCACGCGGCCTTGGGCGGCCGCATCGGCGGGGATAAGCGCACCGGTCGCCGCAAGCAGGGCGGCGAAGCAGGCACCGATCAGGTTCTTCATTCGGCTCGTCATGGCGTTTTTTCTTCCCACGAAGGGGGTTGGTCCGGGACAGGTGTTGCGAGGCGCGTGCCAGTCGCGGGCCCTGTTTAAGTAATTGAAAAACAACAATTTTTCATTTTCGGAAGCGGCCTTGGCCCGGCCATTTCTCCCCTGTCCCCGGCAGAATTTGCCGATTGCGCGAAACCCGAACCAAGCCCATCTTGATCGCAAGGGCTCCCGGCCATAACGGTTGGGACGGAGCGTTTTTGCCATGAAGATCGGCGAAACAAGCGGATCGCGGAATATCGGCGGGGCCGGCGGCGTCAAGCGCGGCGGCGGCGCCAAGGGATCCGATTTTTCGAAATTCCTCGACGGCGACAGCGGCAAGGGCGTCGAAGGCCCGTCCGGATCGGCGCCGACGCAACTCGTCGGCGCGGTGCTGGGCGCCCAGGAAGTCGAGGATTCGACCTCCGAACGCGCCAACGGCAAGGCCCGCCAGCGGGCGGAAGAAATGCTCGAGCGGCTGGAGGAACTGCGCACCGGCATCGTGACCGGCACCGTGTCGCGCAACCGGCTGATGGAATTGGCCCAGATGGCGCGCGCCCGGCGCGAAACCGGCGCCGACCCCAAGCTGTTGGAAGTCGTGGGCGAAATCGAGCTGCGGGCCGAGGTCGAGCTCGCCAAGCTCAGCCAGATCGACATCGTCCGGTAACGGATCTCCCTTAGATATTTTTTTGCTGGCAAACGGTGCTTGCCGCGCTATGTCCTGCCCCGCCCGGGCGGGACCGGCCGGCCAGCGAGCATGCTTGCTTTGGCCGCCGGTATTCCGATACAAGCCGGGCCAACGGAACGCGAAACTCGGACGTTGAGCCGATCGAAAGCGAAAGACGGATCACAGTGAAAAACGGGGAAGCGATGACGTATCCGCTGTTGCCGCCGGATTATAAGCCGACGGAAAAAGAGGAATTCATGAACCCGCTGATGCGGGAATACTTCCGGCAGAAGCTGCTGAACTGGCGCGCCGAACTGCTGAAGGAATCGAGCGAGACGCTGCACCACCTCCAGGAGGAAACGGTGCCCGAGGCCGACGTCACCGATCGCGCCTCGACGGAAACGGATCGCTTCACGGAGCTACGCACGCGCGATCGCGAGCGCAAGCTGATCGCCAAGATCGATTCCGCCCTGCGCCGGATCGACGACGGCGTCTACGGCTATTGCGAGGATACGGGCGAGCCGATCGGCATCAAGCGCCTGGATGCGCGCCCGATCGCCACGCTGTCGATCGAAGCGCAAGAACGCCACGAGCGCATGGAGCGCACGCAGCGCGAGGATTGATCCTCGCCGCTTCGTTTGCGGTCCAAATGAAAAAGCCCGGATGGTTTCATCCGGGCTTTTTTGTTGGCTGATGCGGCCGGAGATTATTCGGCGGCGGCGGCGGTCTGCTGCACGCACGGGATGTATTCGCGGTCCTTGGCGGTCGACAGCGCGATCATCGCGTGGCTGCGCAGCACGCCTTGGATCGTCTTGATCCGGCGCGCGATCAGATCCTCGAGATCCTCGGGATCGCGGGCGCGCAGTTTCAGCATGTAGTTCCACTCGCCCGTGACGTGGTGGCATTCCTGGACCTCGGCGATCGCGCGGATCGCGTCCAGGAATTGCGGCTCGTTCTCCGGGCGGTCGATCGACACGCTGACGAAAGCGAGGACGGGGTATCCCAGCTTTCTGGCGTCGAGCCGCACGGTCCAGCCGCGCAGCGTGCCCGAAGCGACCAGCTTCTTGATGCGCTCGTTGGTGGCGGAGATCGACAGACCAATGGTCTTGCCGAGTTCGGCGAGGGAAGCCCGGGCGTCGGCCTGGAGTGCTTCCATGAGGGCGTAATCGATCCTGTCCATAACGCAAATTTCGCGAAGCAAATTGCGAATGTCAAAGATTTCTTTGGGTTAGCCGCCTCAAAATTGCCTTATATCAGCGGACCTAATGGCTTGTTTACCACTTAAGTCATTGTCCAAAAACCAAGACCCCGCCCAGAGGGCGGGGTCTGATTAACCACTTCGTATGGGGTATTTTTAGAAGGGCGAGATGATATCGATCATCTGATAACCCCAGCGCGGCTGCTGGAGGTCGCTCAGCGTGCCGCGACCGCCGTAGGCGACTCGCGCTTCGGCCAGACGATCGTGGCGGATGGTGTTGTCCGACAGGATGTCCGAGGGGCGGGCGACGCCGGTCACTTGCAGCTGGCGCGCTTCGTAGTTCACGCGGACTTCCTGGGTTCCGTAGAGCACGAGATTGCCGTTGGGCAGAACCTGCGTGACGACCGCGGCGACGCGCATCGACACCGACTCGTTGCGGGCGATCGAGCCCGTACCGGTCGAATTCGTCGTGCCGTCGACGCCCAGCAAGTTGCCGGTACCGGCCGAACCCTGCTGGCCCGGCGTGCCGATGGCGTTTTGGGCGCCCGGCAGGCGGCCGACGATCGAGCTGGGGTCGTAGCCGAACAGGCCGGAGATGTTGGCGCCGTCGTTCGACGTGCGGCCGCGCGTCGAGGAATTCGACAAGCTGGCGTTGTCCGACACGCTGATCACGACGGTGACGACGTCGCCGATCTGGTTGGCGCGTTGATCCTTGAAGAAGGCCCGGGCCCCCGTGCGCCACAGCGAAGCGCCGGCGCGTTCGGGTTCGGGGCGGGGCATCGGCATCGTGACCTTGGGCTGCGCGTCCTGCGGATTCTGGATCGGCGAGAGCGAAGGCTCGCGGCCCATTTCCGAAAGGCGGCTCAGCGTGTTGCCGCAGGCGCCGAGGCTGAGCGCCGAGGCGGCGACGAGAGCGATGCGAAGGGAGCGGTTCATCATGATCTCCGTGAATTCGGCTTTATGGTTTCGTTCTTATTGGGCGGATTTATTCTGATCGAGATAGGCGAGCGGACGGCCGAGCTGCACGAGCACCGTATCGGGGGCGACGACGGTCGCTTCGATCGTGCGGTTCGACTGCGTGTTGACGATGCGGATCGTGTCGCCGCGGGCACCGTCTTCGGTGGCGCGGCCTTGGGCGCTGAGTTGCAGGCTGCCGGTCTGCAGCAGGATCGTGACGGTCGAATTGCGGGTGACCAGCGTGGGGGCGCGGACGTCGTTCTCGCGCACCGGCTCGCCGTCGCGCAGACGCACGCGGGCGGTCTGGCCCACCAGGCGCTTCGGGTCGGCGATCAGATCGCGCTTGTTCGCGTCTTCGCGCACCACGGCGAATTCGATGTCGTTGGCGCGGATCGTTTCGCCGGTGTTCACCGCGCGGCGCAGGACCGGCAGGCGGGCGGTGGCGAACAGGCGGCCCTGGATCTGCAAGCGCTGCGCGCCGGCATGGCCCGCACCGGCGATGATCGACGCGGTGAAGCGGTTGGTGTTGCGGTCGATGCGGACCTGCTGCACGTCGACATGGGCGGGCGCTTCGAGCGGCAGATGGATCGCGATCGCGCGGCTGCCGAGATCGATCTCGTCGCTTTCGCGCACGCCTTCGGCCTTCAGCGCTTCGCGCAGCGGCGGCAGAATGTCGTTCTGGTCGAGCGTGCGGCCCGCGCGTTCCAGCACGACGCGGTCGAAGCGCGTCTGCGGGCGCCAGGCGATGCCGTTGGCGCGGGCGATATCGACGAGCTGCGTGACTTCGACCGAAATGCGCCGGCCCGGGGCGGGGCTGCGCAGCACCGCGCGGTCGGCGGAGACGCCGTCGAACAGGTCGGAGAGGCGCACGATGTCGGCTTCGACCGTCACCACGTCGGTGCGCAGCGACTGCGCCGGGGCGGGGGCGGCGGCCGCGACGATCGACGCGGCGAGGAAGGTGATGAACAGGACGAAGCTTTTCATGGCGATTCTCCGGCGACCCGATGGATCAGCGCATCTGGTTGACGACGTTGAGCATCTGGTCGGAGGCCTGGATGACCTTCGAGTTCATTTCGTAGGCGCGCTGGGCGGTGATCAGCGTCGTGATCTCGTTCACCGAGTTCACGTTCGACGATTCGACGAAGCCCTGCTGCAGCGTACCCACGCCGGCGGTCCCCGCCGTGCCCACCGTCGCCTGGCCCGACGCCTCGGTCGGCAGGAACGAGGTGTTGCCGATCGGCTGGAGGCCCGCTTCGTTGACGAACGTGGCCATCTGGAACTGGCCGATCTGCTGCAACGCCGTCTGGCCGGGGATGCGCACGAAGACCTGGCCCGACTGGTTGACCGAGACTTCGACCGCGTTGTTCGGCACGTTGCCGGGGCCCTGCACCGGGAAGCCGTCGGCGGTGACGACCTGGCCTTGGTTGTTGAGCTGCAGCGAGCCCGCGCGGGTATAGGCGGTTTCGCCGGTGGGCAGCGTCACCACGAAGAAGCCCTTGCCCTGGATCGCGAGATCGAGCGGGTTGTCGGTCTTCAGCAGCGAGCCTTGCTCGTGAATGCGGTAGACCGCGGTCGGCTTGACGCCCAGACCGATCTGAATGCCGGCGGGAACCGTGCCGCCCGTATCCGACGCGGCCGTGCCCGCACGGCGCTGGCCCTGATACAGCAGGTCCTGGAACTCCGCGCGCTGGCGCTTGAAGCCCGTCGTGTTCAAGTTCGCGATGTTGTTCGAGATGACTTCGACGTTCAGCTGCTGGGCCAGCATGCCGGTGGCGGCGGTGTTGAGGGAGCGCATGGGGTTTCTCCTTCGATTTCCGATTAAGCGACGCGGGCGAGGCGTTCGATCGCCTTGCGCGCGCGCTCGTGTTCGCTGTCGATGACGCGTTGCGCCGATTCGTAACGGCGGGTGATGTCGAGCATCGTCGTCAGCTCCGTGACCGAGACCACGTTGGAGCCTTCGAGAATGCCCTGATGCACTTCCGCGCGCGGATCGGCGGGGATGGGATCGTTGGTGGAGGCGTAGAGACCGCCGCCCAAGCGCGTCAGCGCCTGTTCGTCCTGGAACTGGACGAGGCGGATGCGGCCCACATTCTGGTTGCCGGCGAAGACTTCGCCCTGGCGGGTGATTTCCAGGCCGTTCGCTTCCGGCGGAACGGTGATCGGCTGGTTGTTCTGGTCGAGCAGCGGGAAGCCCTCGGCGTTGACGATGCGGCCCTGGCCGTCGAGGCGGAAATTGCCGTCGCGCGTGAAGCGCTGGCCGACCGGCGTGTCGACGACGAAATAGGCGTTGCCGTGGATGGCGACGTCGAGCGGGGCGTCGGTCTTGATCATCTGGCCGCCGCGCACGTCGCGATAGGTGCCGATGCCTTCGACGAACGCGACCTTGTTGGCGCCGTCGCCGCCCACGCCGGGATTGCCGGCCTTGGGGGTGAGGTACGAGGCGAACAGCAAACGCTCGGCGCGAAAGCCGGTCGTGTTGGCGTTGGCGATGTTGTTCGCCACGGTCTCCATCTGACGGCGCAGCGCGAGCTGGTTCGACAGCGCGAGGTATGTGGGGTTTTCCATCGTCGTTCGGTCCGTTCGTCTCAAGGTCGCCCGTCGATCGGGCAGATCAGGTATCGCAACCCCCGTGCCAGGGCGTATTCCGATATAAATCAATGACTTGATTGGATCGACGGGGCGTGGAAATCTGTCCTCCGGCAATTCTTGCCGGGCTGTTCCTGCCGCGAACGGACCAAAACGGAGGGGGTGCGCGATGGATGCCGGAAAACTCAAACGCGAGCTCGACGACGCCTTCAAGGCGCGCGCCCGGCTTTATCGGGCGATTCTGGACGAGTTGACGGTCGAAATCGGCGCCGAGCGGGCCGAAGCCGTGCTCGGCCGGGCCATCGAAAAGCGGGGGATCGCGGCGGGCACGGCGCTATTCGGCGGGCTCGAAGCGCCCACGGCCAAAGATGTGGCCGATCGGTTTTTGGCGGTGAGCCCGGCCGACGGCACGCTTTATCCGCATGCGCGCGAGGATCTCGACGGCGAGAACGGCCAAGCCGGCGTCACGGTGACGGTCCATCGCTGTCCGTTGCAGGACGCGTGGCGCGAGGATGGGGCGACGGACGCCGAGATCGCGCGCCTGTGCCGAATCTCCGGCCGGTTCGACACCGGCTGCTTCGGGGTGAGCGGTGTCGCCTTCGACGCGACGACCTGGACGCCCGGAAGTACCGGCTGCTGCACGCTTTTTCTGGGTTCGGCCGCCCCGGCAGGGAAGCGTTGAATCCCGGAACGGGGTGGGGCATAGTCCGCGCCCGTTCGAGGCCGGCCCGCCCCAGGGCCACCTATATATACGTCACGACGTAGATAGAGGTCGCGCCGCGAACCCGTTCGGAGCGTAGCGCAGCCCGGTAGCGCATCAGTCTGGGGGACTGGGGGTCGTGGGTTCGAATCCCGCCGCTCCGACCAAGAAAGAAGCCCGCTAAATCAATGATTTAGCGGGCTTCATCTTTTTCGGCCTTGCATTCATTTTCCATCCATTTTCCACTCATTTTCCATGGACTGAACTGCATGGGTTGTTTGGATGGGGGCGGGTATGTCGCGCATTCCAAAACCGGCATCGATCACGGGGCTGAAAGCCGTCCATAGCGTGTTGGCGGACGGGACGCGGAGGACCTTCTATTACCACCGCGCCACCGGCATTGCGCTCGGGAGCGATCACGCCCTAGCCATGCAGCGGGTCGCCGAGATCAACGCGCTCAAGGGGCCGGAAGTGCGCACCCGGCAAGTGGGTTCCATTGCCGCCCTCGTCGCCGAATTCCGGCAATCGCCGGAACACGTGAAAATGGCGAACACGACCAAGGTGCTTTGGCGTCCCTATCTGGTCGATATGGAGGAGCGGCTTGGGAGCTGGACGCCCGAGATGCTGACGTTGCCGCTCGTCTCGAAGCTCAAGATGCTGCTCATCAAGAAGCACGGGTCGGGCTCGGCGCGAAACCGGTTCAAATGCTATTCGCGCATCTGGAACTGGGGCCGGGCAAATGGCCTCGTCCGGGTCGAGAACCCATTCATGCGGCCCGGCTCGTTCGCGACGTCGAACCGCAAGCCTCCCAAAAAACCGATATGGCGCAAGCAAGACGTCGAAGCTTTCTTCAAGGCGACGAGGAAGGTCAATGTTGGTGGCAACCCCAATCTTGTGAATGCGCCCAAGTTTGCCGAGGAGCGCGTACCCGATGATGTTCGCATGGCGCTGCTGCTCGGCTTGTTCACATTGCAGCGCCAGGCGGACGTGCTGTCGATGAAGGCCGACCTCATCGATCGCGACCGGAAAGGCCAGCTGTGGATGACGGTCACCCAGCATAAGACCGGCGCGGTGGTTCGCTTCCCTTTGCTGTCGCTGCTTATTGCCGAACTCAAGCGTCAAAAGATCGAAATTGGAAGCCCGACGCCGCTTGTGCGGACGAAATCCGGAAAAGGATTCGACAAGAGCAATTTCTATCGAAAATTCTCGACCTGGCTTGATGCTGCGGGAATCACGACGCTCGACTACCAAGCGCTGCGAAGGAGCGGGATGGTCTGGCTGGCGGAGGCGGGCGTGAACACGTCGAGGATCGTAGCGCTCTCCGGCCATTCGATCGAGGTCACTCAGAAAATTCTCGAATCCTATATCGTGAAGACCGAGCAGCTTGCGGCCGGCGCTACTGACGCCTTCGAGAAAATGCTCAAGAGTAGAGAGTTCAGGTCGCTCGCCGCGCTTATCGAGGATGATGAGACTTCGTGACCGGTTTGCCCTGCGCCTACAGAAACGTCCTTTGAGCTTTCCGACCTGTTTGACCGCTGTCATTTGAATCGCCTTTCCAACTCGTTTGCGAGGAAGCGTGGATCGAGGCTGTCTCGTACCCGATTCCCCGAAGTGGAAGCGCCGCACCATTCGTCGATTAAGGCCCTGATCTGTTCGGTCCTGAACCAGAGCTTCCCGCGGCGGCCTCGCTCGTGTGGTGCGACGCATGGCGTCAGATAGGGACCGAACTTTTGGAAAAATGTCCGCCGGTTCATTCGTAGATTTCTCGATATGAATCTGAGATCGACGAGTGCCGGCCATAGCTCAATGGGAATGGTCGATGTAGCGATCAATGCCGGGACGAAAGCGTCGCGCTGGTGATGCCGATCGCAGGACCCGGCGCAGGACGGCGCGCCCGGGCGAACCGCGCCGCGTTCTTCGCGGTCGGGTGCCGGGGGCGGGGTGCCCTTGCCGAAATTGTCGTCCTGGTGCGACATCGACAAGAGTATCCACGCGGCGACTTAAAAACGGCCGTCGCGCCAACTCAGTCGATTTCCCGGTTTTTCGAAGCACCGGCAAAATCACTATATTTCAATATGTTAAATGATAACGAAGCCCACGCGCGACATCATCGCCCGCGATCGCGTTCCCGGCTTCGCGTCGTGTAGAGCGCCGCGATCTGTGCTTTCGGGGATTGCGGGCCCGCCGCGGGTAGCGGGGCGGTGGGTGCCGAAGCGTGAGGGGCCAACACGGCTTTTGCGACCGCCGGCCCGGGCTTGCTGACCACGGCGGATCGCTGCGTTTGAGGCCCGGTATTGGGCGTCTCGGCGGGCTGCGTTTGCGACCCCGCGCGCGCGCCGGGCGTCGTTGGCGCCGGAGGAGTTGGCGGTGTCGGGTCCGGACGCCGACCCCAGAAACCGCGTACCGCGTCGAACGCGTTTCGTGCCTTATCTATCCATCCGCCACCCGTTGAGGGTGGCGATACGGGCACCGTCGGCGACGGCTCGACGGCTGCCGCTGCCGCGCGCGTGTCGGCGCGGCGCGTCGTCGTGGTCGGCTCGCGTCGTGTATGGGCGCCAGTCGTCTGATCGTGTTCGTTCGCGCCACCCGTCGCGGGCGACGGCGCGGTGGGCTCCGGCGCGACCCGCTCGGTCGGTGCCGGGTGGAAAAGCGTGAGCGCTCGTCGATGTATCTTTTCGAAATGCGGCGTGTTGACCACATAACGCCATTCGATCGGGTCATGTGGCTTTACTTCGTATGCTTTGCGCAGCAGCGTGCCGAAGCTTACCGGTCGATCGGGACGCGCGATTACGCCCTCGGGTCTCGGCTGGCGCCGCGCGTTGAGAAGCTGGAGAACCCGCACGTCCGACCGGAGCTTTGCGCGCGCATCGGCGATCTCTTCGAACGCTGCGCGCTGGGCCGGATCGTCACCGTAGACATCGGCGCGCCGGCCGTCAGCGGCGACGCGAAGGAGGCCCTTCGGACTTTCGATCTCGATCGATTGTCCGCGCTGTCTGGCTTGGGCTGCCAGACCGTGCCGCGAGATGATCGCTTTCACGGTTTCTCTGCCGACGCTCAAAGTCGTGATCGATATCAGCGATCGGACAACCTTGTTCCAGAAGCGGGCGTCGTAAGGTGCACCGCGTAACCATTCTTCATCGCGTTCGCGTGGGTACTCGACCTGCCAGCCCAGATTCGTTGAATGCCGGAGACGCAATTCGATATCGTCGCCGATCGTGATTGTCGCGACGCCTCCCTTGACGTGTACGACCCTGACCAACTCGCCGTCGACTTTCTTGCGCGGCGTCCAGGGGCGCTTCAAGCGCTCCGCGATTTCTCGGAAGACCCATTCGGGGTCGACTTCGTCGAGCTGCCGATGTTTTTTCTCGCCATCGGCAAGCGCGGGCGGCATCGCATCGGCTTGGCGACGGGCCATTTCATCGCGCCGCATATCCGCTTCGAATTCCTCCAGCGCCACGAGCGCGGCCGCGACGCTCTCACCGGCACGCGTAAAACGCCGGAGAAAGTCGCCCGCTTCGAATTCTCGGATGAGGGCCGCGTCAATATCCCGTGCCGGCGTCGTCGATGAATTCTCAAGGAGTTGGTCGAGGAAACGACCGCAGGCTTCGACCGCGCGGCGTGCGACGTCGATTCGACCGAAGCAGACGCCGCGGATCATCCGAAATCCCGAATCTTGTTCTTCGAGCAGGTCGAACTTCTCGGTCGCGCGTGCGATCGATTCGCGATCCCGCACAAAACACCGGATCGCGCTTTCGATCGTGTCGAACAGCAACGGTGGGACGGGTTGAGGCGCCGTGCCTTGACCGCGGCGCAATAAGGCGGATCTCGCGGGCCCGAGATGAACGCTCGGCGCGTGTGTCAGCCCGATCTCGGCGGCACGGCCGGGGAAGAAAATGCGCTTCACTTCCGTGCCATCGCGACGGGCCGCCGCCGCGCAGACGTCGTTGACGATGTCCGCGAATTGGCGGCGCAGGAATGTCACCCATTCTGATCCCTGCGTCTTGCGATCTTTGTTCGGCGCGAATGTCCATCCAGCGTCGCCATCTGCGTTGATCGGCCTAGTCAAAAAAAACGGCCGCGTACCCGCAACCAAGTGCAAGTGGTAGTTCCGATCGTCACCATGGCGGTCGGGAAGGTGCGCGGCGGCGAACCAAGGAAGGTTTCGTTCGCCGAACACGCGCCCGAAGCGCTCGATGATCGCCCGGCGATCTGATGCTCGGATCCAATGAGGAAGTTCGACAATCAGCCGATCTTGAACCCGCGCATCGCGACGCGTTTCTTCGGCGACGGCGGCTTGCCAAAAGGCTTTGGTCGCATCCGGCGTCCGGCCGATATTGCCGGCAATGATCGGGCCGTGTTCGTCCCGCTCGACTTCCTCGGCGCGCTTGGAATATCCACCGGACCTTTCGATGTAGCGCTGGTGCTTCAACGCCCGCGAAAGCGCCCGATTGTCCGCGTCAATTTCGCGGCCAAGATGGGCGACTGCCTTGGCAAAATCCGACGACAAAGTTTGGCCAATCGGTGTCCGCAGAAACGCGTGGCCGGTGGGCAGAGACCACATGCGCGCCGAGCGATGGCGCTTTGCCTCCGGAATGGATTTGAGATGCCGAACCTCGTTGCGGTTCGGCCATAGCCCAACGCGGCATTCTCGACGAACGTCGCGCGGGATTTGCGGCGCCGGCTTCTTCGAAGTCGAGCTCATCTGAAAATGGAAAGTGGACGCTTTGCTAGCCGCTGGAGCGGCACCGATCGATAGCGCGCGATAGCCGCATTCGGTTGTCGGCGCGGCGATCCGCGCCGGTCGGGTCGATCTTGCCAATAGATTGAATCGGACCGCAGGGCCACGTGGTCCGTGCATAAGTGCGCGGATCGCGCGCAATTCCTCGCTCTCGTCGAGCCGTCCCGCACGCGGCCAACCGTCATTTATCAGGTCATCGAGGCTCATTTTCTCGTCTCCAAACGTCGAATCCGCGTTGCCTGGCTCAGGCAATGCGTAATTGCGCCGTTGCCGCCGGTCCCCGTCGGCAACGGTGGCGTGCGGCCGCTTGCGCGGCCGCCTGCCGGTTGTGCGCGCGGGCGCCCGACTTTGCCGGGCGCCACGCACGCGGCCAGTTTGGATCTGCCACCCTTAAAACCATCAGCGATCGGCCGCCGCGACGGGCGGCTCGGGCGGACTCCGAGGCGTTTTCGGCGGGGCGACGCCCCGTTTTAAGGGGGTGGCCTGACAATGATTTCCATGGCCTTGCCGGTTGTCGGCACGGCTCAAACACGGAGATCATGATGTCTGAGAAAATCGAGCTGAATCAGAGCCCTGAGAACGCTGCACCGGAGGCTTCGGATGGCGCGGCCGCCACTCGCCGGCCGCCGAAAAAGCGGCCGCAATCCGCCCCGGGCGAAGGAGCGCCCGGGTTGTCCACCGCGCCTGGCGTGGACGGTCCGGCCGCGCCGGCCTCCGATCTGGCGGGAGTGCCTGTCCAGCCGACGCAGGCGCCAGTGCGGCAGGTCGCCGAGTTCCGGCTGGACGAGGTGGAGCTCCCGCCGAAAACGGAGGTGGAGGTTCGTGAACACGCCAAGGCCGAGGAAATGGCCGATGAGCGCGCGGAGATCTACGTCGAAGTGAAGGCGAGGGCGGTCAAACTGAACGAGCTTCGGCGGAAGAGCCGTCAAGCCGATCTGGAACTGGAGCGCCAGGCCAATATCGTGACGGCCGCCGGGTTGGCCGGTGCCGTGACCGCCGATCTGCGCGAGCGCGGGTTCACGCTCGATCGCATCAAGCGCCTTCTCGCGCTGATCGCGCGGACCCCGCTGACGCCCGACCAGTTGGGCGCGTTGATCGCCCCCTATCTGGTCAAGTGATGCGTCGGGTCATTCACATCAAACGGCGAGGGTAGCCGATGAGAATTCGGACTATTCATCCCGCGGCGCGCGCGCCGCCCTGACCAAGCTTTGTGGCGTGTGCGCACGGTATCAAGCTCAACATGCTTGATATCCCCTTGCGTGCGAGGGAACACTCGGAGGAGCTATGAAAGGAACTCGTTGAGCCGGACGGCAATCTTCTGCCGACGGGCTTGGAGGAACTCGCGATATTTTTCGTCGGAAAGCAGAATTGGATCGGTCGGTACGCATTGAGCGAGGAACGTATCCGGCGATTTCTCGATGACCTTGGGGAAGTAGTCCTTCGGCGGCTTGTCACTGAGCTTTTGGTTCGTCGATCCGCCGATGAAAGCCAGGTTCGCGATATCGTCGACCTCCCGCCGTCCGAATTTTTCCTTCAGATAGGCTTTCGGGAAAATATGATGGAACTGGATGCGGTTCTGCGCGCCGCCGTGCCGCAGCGAAATTTCGACGTTCGAGCGCCAATCCTTGGCGCCGGCCGCGCGGAAGGCGAGGAACATCGTCTTGAAGATCGCGCTGCGCTGGTTGCGACCTTCGAGTTCCCCTGCCTCGAATTCAAGCGATCCCACCTGGACCCGAAGCCGTTCAAGCAGAGCGGCGATGCCGTGGCCGTCGTCGATGGATTTGATGTCCTGATCAAGGAGGGTTTCGCTCGATCCGCGGCTGTACCGGCCCTTGGCATTGGCGAGCAGAACCCAGCGACGCAGATCGGCTTGTTCGACGGATGAAAACTCGTATTCCTTACGCTGACCGAGGCGGGCCAGCGAGATCAGGATGAACGTAGACGAGAGAAGGGCTGGGCTTTCGATTTTGACGTTCGACCGCAGGAAATCGACGGCGAACTTCATGCCCTTGACCGACTCCTCCCATGCGCTCTTCAGCGTGCCGACGGACAAGCGGTTAACGGTCAGGAACCGGGACTGACCGGTCGCAAAGACGACGAGGTTCTTGATCAACAGGCCGATATCGATATCGAAATCGAGCTTCTCGCAGTCATCCTGAAGCTTCTGGAACGTCGCGAGCGCGCCCTTCCACTTGGCCGTAATTTGGGCGAGCGCCAAGTCCGAGCTGCGGAGCTTCGCACCGAGCGAGTTCACGCGGACGAAGATCTCGGTGACCTCCTCGTACGAAAGTTCGCGCTCGAGGATGTCCATCCGGTAGATGTAGTTCTTGATTCCCCGAAGTTTCGCCAATCGCTTCGAATAGAGGTCGACGCGCGGATCATCGAATTCCTTGATGCCGACCCGCTTCAGAAAGCCGCTGTCGGAATCGGTCTTGAAGACGTCGCTAACCTTCACCCAATTCGGTTGGGCTTCCAGCTTCCGGCTGGCGACGACGAAGGTCATACGCTTGAAACGCTCGAGAAGCTGGTCTTCGTTGGCATCGGCGGTATCGTCGGCGCCGTCGTCCGCGTCGTCCTGATCGTCGTCCTCGTCGTTTTCGCCCTCTTCGTCGACTTCCGTGACGAGTTGCAGTCCCTCCGGGTGGTCGAGATTGAACAGGATCTCGATCGGCCGCTTCTTGTTGCGCACGGCGATCGGTTCTCCCCGGATGACGGCGGAAAGCGACGTCAGGCGTTGCTGCCCGTCGAGGAGCAACCGGGTCGACGCATAGGCGTTTTTGGCTTGGCCGACGCTGAAGGCGCGCTCCGGCACCTCTTCGTCGGTGTCCCACAGCAGAATCGCGCCGGATGGGTAGCCGCGATAGAGCGAGTCCAGCAGGTCGCGGACGCGGGTCGCGCGCCACACGTACCGGCGCTGCATTTCGGGGAGCCGCAATTCGCCGCGCTCGATCATTCCGACGAGTTCGCTGACCTTTGCTTCCGCTTTCGCCATTCTTCCATCCCCAGGTATCGATGTGGCCGTTGCGAGCCGATTATACCGTCGGCCGATCGAATATTTTTGTTCGATGCCATTTCAAGTTCGCGCGATGCAGGTCGGTCAGTGCAATGGGCTGGGTCCAGCGCAGCCCGTCGCGGGCGGCCAGCCCCAACTTCGTCGAAAATCGCGGTGCGCCGTCATCCTCGAACGTCACCAACCCTTTGTCGAACGCGGCATCCCATAGGGCGGAAAGGAGCAGCCCGTTATGGACGTCGAGACGCTCGGCGTCGGTTTCGCAAGCCGCCCACGGCTTGATATGCGAGGCGCGCAGCAGCGCGGGCTCGGCGATGCCGGTGAGCGGGCACGTGCCGCTCCAGTATTTCATCAGCCCGTCGCGGAACACGTCTTGGCCAACGCGCTGAACGACGAGCCGTTCGGCCTCGGTCGTCGACGGCAGGTCTTTCGTCTTGGCGAGGAAGGTCTGAAGCGGCGTGTCGGGCAGGCTCGCGGCCAGCGCGTAGACACGGCCCAGCACTGGATAGAGCTCGCCTAAAGTGGCGAAGGCGAACCGGACGAGGCCGGGGCCGGGCATCGTGGCGGGCGTCAGTTTCAGCTCCGCGACTACGCCGGCGTGATCAAGCGCCAGATACCATGGACCCGCCGATGGCGACGCGGCCGTAAGGAAGATAGCGCCCTTCGCCGTAGTGGAGCGGAACTCCGCCCAACCCTCCCTAAGGCCCATGTCTCTGCGATAGCCGTTTTGCCATGCCGCTTTGCGGCATTCCTCGGCGATGACAAAGTTATGACGATCGGAATCGTTAGGTGCCATCTACGACTATTTGCGAATCTCAGTTCCGGAAAAACGACGCATTGCGCGAATAAAGTTGGCTCCAAGTCGAAACCTTCGACGTACGGCTCCACGCTACCCGAGCAACGTTCAGTTTTTCCCTAAACGATAGCCTCGCTTGATTAGGTTCCAAAACAACTTTTGACTATTTATTCTATGAGCTCGCTCTGATCCGTAACCACCGGAACGCGTTTCGACATGAAACCCCTCTTTCTTCAATGCAGTCACAGTCTTTTCAGATGCATCGAAGTACATCCGACATTCGATGCCCCACTTGTTACTTTGCGACTGCATGAAATTTTCATCTGGTGACTCTCCCGCTGCTAACTCATATTTTTTCCGGAACCGCGCTTTTTGATCGCTTGGCATTTCACATTCGATAAGCAAATTGTGCATTCGCTTGATGATTTCATCCATGTTGTCTCTCCTTCCTGCTATGCATGGCATCGATATATTCGGATGCCTTATCGACGATCCCAAACGCCTGACTTACAGTTCGATTAACTTTCTGCCATTGATCAGCGGTCAATTCGGCAGGGGCTTTAGGGACAACTTTTTCAAGATCTTCGAATAAACCATCCGGAGTGGCTGGCAATTTTTCGAAAATATAGTTATCGAAATGCATTGTTCGGACAGCCCTATTGAAGCCGCAAACATAAACGAACCAGCATATGAAATTTGACATCAGGTATGCAGCAACACAAGTTGGTGGATAAGCGGCTGGATGAAAAACGACGTTTACAGTATCGAGCGGTACCATCGGTTCATTGGTAACCGAACCGATAAGGCGAATATGATCGGTCGGATTCATAAGGTGTGCGACGATGTTTTGGAATACGACTGAACCGGTGGGCAGTATGTTCGGCTCTTCAATGTCATCGAGATCGATGAAACGCCAGGGACCGTCAAGTCGCATCGGCGCGATGTTTCTGCCAGCTAGTATTCTTAGGTTGCCGTTCTCTTTTGCGTATTTTTGAAACGCCTTTCCTCTAGATGTAGAAAATTCCTGCATTCTGTTCGATGCTAACTGAGTCGAGATCGTACGAAGAACGGATTGATCGAAATCACTCAATCCGGTCGGGATGATTTTGAGGCTAACTGCAGTATCTCTCAGTACATGGACTTCCGGTGCGCTAAGAAACCGACGAAAGCGTAACTCCGATGCAGGCTCCCGCCTCTTTGAACAAAATAGCAAAGCCATCTCAAGCGCAACGTTTGGCCAAGCTTGACCGATATCGATTGTCGAAATCAGCCTTGGAAGAGTCAATTCGCGAACCCCTTGCCAAGCATTTGAGTATGTAATCGATTTAGGAACGACCAAGCCAAATCGTCCGCTATCCGTCATTGCAGAAATCGCGAGGCCGATAAAATCGGCGCATGTATTAGCTGCGCCGGCCGTATGGGGCTGTGTAAACTTTATATATTCTTTTGTTCGTTGCGTAACTTCCGCGCCGTATGGTGGATTTCCGATCACAACGTCGAAGCCGCCTTTAGCAAAGATATCGGGGAACTCCAGCGGCCAATGAAATGCTTGGGTTTTGCCAGCCGCATCGACCGATGCCGCCATCAGCGGGCCGAAGATCGTTCGACCCCGCAACATCTCGCCCAGCGTGCCCGTGGTGGGAATGGTTTCGGCACCGCGGCGCGGTATGTTATCTGGCCCGGCGAGTTGTGGATCTACAGTCTTCGGCAATAGGAAGGCCGCGACGTAGAGATCGCAGGCACGGGCCAGTGTCCATGCAGCAGCACCCGTTGCGGTCAGGGCCTTCAATTTTTCGGCTTTGGCGGCGATCTCGTCGAGCGTGCCTTCCGGCATCGCGCGTAAGGCGGTGAAGGCCTGGGCGAGGTTGCCGCGATTGCCGAATTCGAAACCGCCGCGAAGCTTTTCCAGTTCCGCCCGCTCGCGTTTGTTCTTCTGCGCGTAGTATTTCGCGACCGCCTTGTCATCGCCCGCCAGCGGCTTGTAGGCCGCATCGGGGATGCCGATGTCCAATACCTTCAGGTCGAACACGCCCAGCAGCGCATCGCCGCAACGGATCTGCGCATCGAAAAAGCCTAACGGCAGGCCTGGATCGACCGTTTCAATCCAAAGTGCCACCTTGGTTAGCTCGACTGCCATCGGGTTGCGGTCCGCGCCGTGGATGCAGCGGCGGGCCGCGTCGCGCAGCGCATGGCGGAAATCGACGGCCGACGGCGTTCCACCGGCGCGGATACGCGCGACGCGCGACGCGATGCGCCTCGCCGCCGCCAGCAGGAAATGGCCCGAGCCGCAGGCGGGATCGATTACGGTCAGGTTCAGCAATGCCTCGGCAGGGTCGTTACCTTCGGCCTCCGCCCGGTCGAGCACAGGGTCAAGCGCCGTGTCGAGCAGCGCCTGCACGAGACTGTCGGGCGTGTAGTAGGAACCGGTCGTCTTGCGCTGGTTACCCTTCTGCTCCGCCACATCGGTCGCGAATTGCAGCACGCGCCCGTCATCAGCGAGCTGGGGCTGGAGTTCGAGCAGGCTTTCGTAGACCGAGCCAAGTTCCTCGGTTTCCATCGCCTGCCAGTTGACCGGCACGGTGCCAGCCTTGTCGGCTAGCCAGCCTAAGCGGTAGATCGCATCTAGGAACGCGCGGTTGGAGATTTTCGCGACGTCGAGCGTGGGCAACTGGCCGGGCGCGAACAACCCACCCAGCGCGGGCAGGCCCAGTTTCGGCTCGCCGCGCGCCAGTGCACGGAAGACGATCTTCAGTCCTTCATAGCGATCGGTATGCCGGTCCCATGCGCTGCGCCGGGCCGACTGCGCGCGCAGATGGGCAAGGCCGTAGCCTTCCGCATAAAGGCTTCGTGCGTCGGGTGCCGCGTCTGGCGCGTGCAGAAGGCTGCGATCCTCGGCGACCATCAGGAAAATCAGCCGGTAGACGAGGCGTAAGAGCTCGTTGAACCAGTCGGTAAGCGGGATCTCGCCGGCGGCGATTTTTTCCCGCAGATCCTTATTGGCATCGAGGAAGCCGGAGCCAAGGGCCCGCAACGCTTGTTCGACCTGCCCGGCGAGGCGATCGCGCGCGGCCTCACCGGCGCGCGCGCCAGAATCGCGCCAGCGTTCCAGCGCGCAATCGGCGGCCGGCGTGCCAGCGCGGCCAAAGCGGCTGCGGTGCAGGAGAAGCCAGACGAGCGCGAAGGACGCCATGTCCTCGGTCTGGAAAATCTGCGCGAGGTCCGCTTCGACGAAAGTCGGCCGCGTCAGCGAGGCGTTGTCGCGCATCAGGCGCAGCATGGCGCCGTTGGTGGCGAGGCCCCACATCGCATTTTCATCGCGGTTCAGGCGGTCCTGCAGCGCATAAGCCGCCGAACGCGACTGGACGGCCGAAAGATGCGCACTGCGCCGGTCGAGATCGTCGGCTCGCGGTACGACGACAACGGGAATACGCCCGCCGCCGGCGACGAGCGCCACCGCCCCGGTCGTTTCGGTCAGGTCGTCGAACCCAAGCGTCTCGCGCAGGAAGTCGCGAGTGAAACGAGCCGTTGCGGCGGCCGTCGGCGTCCCGATCTTCGCGAACGCATCGAAATGCGCTTGGCCGACACGGAAGGCGGCCGAAATCTCGTCGCGCAACGTCAGGCCTTTGCGTATGCCGTAGTCGGCTTCCTTCTGTTCGGGCGCCTCGCGGGAGTCGATTTCGGCCAACATGGCCGGCGATATGAGGTTGCCCTCCAGCGTCAGTGCGGGCCAAGCGGCGATGTCGGTAACGGGCTTGCGCGCCATGATCAGCCTGCCGCCGGAACGAGAACGAATAGCCCGATAACGTCGGGCGGCAGCGCCGGCTCGACCGTGAGGCGCGCGGTCGGCCCAGCCGCGGCGCGCAGGCGGGCATGGTCGGCCTGCAGCGCCTCGGCGCGTTCCAGCGCGAATTCCGTCACCGGCCCGTCGAGTAGGGCAGGCAGTTCATCCTGCGCCGCCTTGATCAACCTATCACGTGCTACGGGAGCAAGGTCATTAGCCGCCAGTGTTTCAAGCAATGCGCGCGCCTCGCTCCCGGACGTCGCGATCCGAGCGTCCGCGATCGCCACAAGCGAGGCTTCCTCGGCTAGCAGCAGGCGGGGCGTGCGACCTTGAACGACAAGCTTCATCCGCAGGCGCATTAGCAGCAACAGCGTCCGCTTCTTGACGGCGGAGGTTGGCCAAGCCCCGGTCCGGCCCAGCGCAAGGCCGGGCAGCGCCGCGGGATCGAGTGCGCCTTCCATCAAAGCTTCGGCCAGCCCGGCCGTCAGCGGATGGGTACGCGTCAACAGACTGGCGCCGGCCGGCGCCGGGTCGCTTGCTGCAATCGCCACCGAGTCATCGAGCCCGCGCTCCTCCAGCCGCTCGCGTAGCGCCTGATTAAGACCGCTGACATGGGCTATCTGTACGTTTCTGCGCGTTTCGAGCGGCGCATCGAAGCCGGCCATCGCGGCGCTTACGAACGCCATTGCCGCCTCCGGCCCACCGAGAAGTGCGCGCGCTTTCGCCCATTCCGGCGCTACTTCTTGCGGCTTCATCGCGTTCTGGGCGAAGCGCGCGCGCGACTTGCGCTCGTTTTCCTGCGCGTCGCGCCAGCGCCGCTCCATATCCTTCGTGCCATCGGTAAGTTTGAGGTCTAGGGCAAGCTGTTCGCTTGTACCGCCTCGGCGCAGCATCATCGCGGCCATCAGCGCGTCGGTCACGGGGCCGCGCTCATCGGGTAACGGTACGGTGACGCCCGTGGCCTCCCGGATCGCCTTCGCCTTGCGCAGGATCACGTCGAGGACAGCACCGTCGATCGCGCTGTCGGGCGAATACATCAGGATCGAGCGGACCCGCTCCGCCGGCTGGCCGAAACGATCGACGCGGCCCTCGCGCTGCTGATGGCGCGTCGGGTTCCACGAAAGGTCGTAGTGGATGACCGCGTCGAACAGCTTTTGAAGGTTGATGCCCTCGGAGAGGCAGTCGGTCGCGACAAGGATGCGCTGTTCGCTTTCGCCCATGTCGACGACGCGGTCGCGCCGCTCGTCGGGCGTCAGCAGGCCGGTGACGGCCTCGATACGCAGCTTTGGGAACTTCTTGCGCAAAGCGTCGCGGACATGTTCGGCCGTGCTGATGAACCGGCAAAAGACGACCGGGTTATGCTTCTCGGCGATTATCGGCTTCAGCAAATCGACAAGCGCATCGATTTTTGGGTCAGCGGCGTCGACCAGCGCTTCGGCTTGCGCGATTAGACCGGCAAGCGGCGCATCGGTCGCCAGAGCTGCCGCCGGTTCGATATCGACGGCATCCTCGTCTTCGCCATCCTCGTCATATATCTGAGGTTCGAGCCGTTCGATCTCGCTGCGCATGCGGTTGCGCAGCGCGCTCAGTGCGGCCGCAGGCGACGAACCGACGCAGCGCATCAGGGCCAGCGTTCCCCAGAAGGCGAGGCGACGTTCGCGCTCGCCGTCGCCCGCGCGTTCGACCACGCCGAAGCAATAGTCGAGCGCGGCTTCCTGAAACGCCAAATGGGGCTTAGACAGCTTGTAAGGATGCTCGAGCGTCAAGTGCTTGGGAAAGGCGCGCTCCTCCGCCCATTCCGCCGAAGTGAGGTCGATCCTGCGCCGCTGGACGAAATGGCGCGCAAGGCGCTCGCGGAACTTCGCGTCGTCGAAATTCATCGATGCGAAGCCGGGATCGATCAGTGATAGCAGTCGGGCGAACGCGTCCTCGTCGCCGCTGTGCGGTGTGGCGGTCAGCATTAGCATGGCGCGCTCTGCATCCTTCGCAAGGCTCGCAAGCAACTGGAAGCGCTGCTGTCGGCCCTTGTGCGTGCCAACGCAGGCATGCGCCTCGTCGATGACGACCATTTTCGGGCAGGCTCGGGCGAAAATATCGCGACGCTTCTCGGCCTTGATGTAGTCGAGGCTAACGACCGTAAAGGGATGTGCGTCGAATAAAGTCTGAGCCAGAGGCAAGCCGCGTTCGAGCCTCGCCGCTGTGCCAGCGGTCACTGCAACCGCTTCAATCCCGAAGCGCGACTTGAGTTCTCCCGTCCATTGTTCCACCAAATGTGGTGGGCATAGAACGGTGAAAGAGTCGAGCTCGCCGCGATCGATGAGTTCACGCAAAATCAGGCCGGCTTCAATCGTCTTGCCGATACCGACGTCGTCGGCGATCAGCAGCCGCGGCACCGGCTGGCGCAGTGCCATCAGCAGCGGAACAAGTTGGTAGATACGCGGTTCGAACGCGATCTGGGCGGCCGAGCGGAACGGTCCCGCACCTCGCCGCAAGGCGAGACGCAGCGCATCGGCCAGCAGCAGGGCGTTGGCCTGAACGGTCGCACGTGCGTCGAGCGGCAGATCGAAACGGGCTGGCTCGACGGGCATCGTTTCCAGATTCGGGTCCAGAACGACCCGGTCGGATTCCGTACCGGATAGCGGGCGCAGCGCCAGCCATCCATCCTTTGGCGTTGGTAGATTTACCCATTCGCGGCCACGCGCACGGACGATATCGCCAGGGCCGAAGTTGTAGGTCATTCACTCAGCCCTTCAGTAACCTGATCAGTTCTTGGGGGATGCCGCCCGCCGGCTCGGTTGGGAGCTGTACCAGTTCCCAACCGGCGTCCGCTGCGGCCTTGCGGGCGTTTTCCGAAACGGGACGATTATCGGCCGCGACAACGCTGCTCGACCAGACAAATCGCGGTACGAACCCGTCAAATTCCACGCTGCCGTTATCCGGTGCTGGAAGGCTCGCTTGTGCAAAGGCAGCGTCCCAGCCGTCACTGTTGCCACCAGCTTGGGTTCTGCGGACTTCAACCTTGCCTCGTGCCATGCAAACGAGCACGCGGCGTGCATCCTTATCCGTGCGGTCAATAAGTTCGTGGTCTGGCTGATTGAAGTAGGAAAGCAGGCAATGATAACAGCCCTTCACACAGGCTTTGGTTTGGTCGTCCTGTAATAGGTCGGGATCGTTTTGCTCAATTGCCACTTCGACATTCACGTAATGCATGAGTCCAAGCGCCTCGCGGGCAACGCGCGCCATCGCCGCCGGCTCGGCGACCAAGCGGCTCAAAACGCCCGCGCCGCCTTCCGAGGCCTCGTATGCGAGAATGGCGCGGCGCTCGTCGCGCGAGGGCAGGGGCTCGCCGAGGATCTCGGATTCCTCGAGCTGATAGACAACGGAAATTCCACGCATTAGTGCATGCTGGATAGTCGCAGTTGCGATCGGCGGCAGCGCGCTGGGGTCTGCGATACGAAGCAACAGGGCGTTCTTGTGGTCGCGGACAATCGGCACGATCCGGACGGGTTGCGAATCGTCTGGCGCGTCGCCGCCTTCACCTTCTTCATCGTCGGCTCGACTCCATCGGCCCGTACGTGGATCGATGTTGAAGCCAAATAGCGTCTTTTCTGCGCGCCGCTTGAGCCCCTTATTCAGTCGGCTGATTTCAGCGCGGTTAGCATACTGAAGAATGGCAAGCGGCGTTCCGTCGGCTACAAGGGTTCCTTCGGTGACGACGGGCCGGCCGTGTTCCCGTGGCCAAGCGAAAACGGTCTGGATCTCGAAGCCCTGCCGAACACGCTCTTCGTCATTGGCAGTGATGCGCTCGGCCGGCGCGGCTTCGACATTGTCGATGCGCAATGTCCGTCGCACCGGAAGTGCGCCATTCATCGACGCTCCGCAGGCGTGGCAGCGCTCGGCCTCGAAATCGTGTGCAGCGCCGCAGGAGCGGCAGATGAATGTCTCCTTGGTTGCAAGTCCATTTCCGTCGGCCGTGCGCGCCTCAGGCGGGAGCTTCGCCTTGATAACGCGGTAGGCTCGACCCTCGTGATAGATGAGGCTGCCCGGACCAAATTCCGAAATCGCCAGGAAGCGCGCCCGCTGCAGGAAGGTGCCGCGTTCAGACCGGCCGCCGGCGGCCGGTATATAGGCGTAAAGCGGCAAGCGGGGGAAGTTGTAGCCAGGCAAGAATCCTTCGGTGGCGAGATAGCGGTACGAATAAAAATCCGATCCGTTCGTGGCGCGACCCTGTTCGAGGATGGCAATCTGTTCGTTCGCCTGATTCTGGGCTTCACGGATACGTCGCCGCTCGCTGCTCGGCAGGCCTGCCATTTCCGAGCGCGCATTTGCCTCGACTAGCTGACGGCGGGCTGCACCGTAGAGCTCGCGCCAGCGATCGAACGCCTTGTCGAACTCCATCGGTGCTGCATCTGCGACGCGTGCGACGAAGGCATCTGGATCGGCAAGCCAATCCGGACATTCATCGCCGAGTGTGCTTAGAATCTGATCGAGAACGCGACGCATCGGTTTGCGCACGCGTGCGACGAGATCGCTCGCCTTGATCGTCGCCGTTATATCCGGATTGAGTGGATACCCTTGAGCTGAGAGATCGAGGATGTTTGGGATGTCAGCCTTAAGTGCGAGCCCGGCCTCAGCAAGCCATACGGCATGTAGATGAGACGTCACGAGAGACTGATTTCCAAGATCGAGCGCCGGCGGCCGAACTACACCGGCGACCATCTGCGGCCGCCGCGCGAAATAATACTGGTCGTGCGGACTTTGCGCCGAACAATAGGTGACGATTAGCGCTGCCTGCCCCGAACGACCCGCCCGGCCAGCGCGCTGGGCATAATTCGCTGGGGTCGGCGGGACATTGCGAAGATAGACTGCGTTCAGCGACGAGATATCGACGCCCAGCTCCATTGTCGGCGAACAGAATAGGGCTGGAAGGAACTGCGCCGACTCAGATGCGGCCCGCAGCTCAGATGCATTTTCGACCAGCTTCTTCCTGTCGTCTTCCTCGAAGCGGAAGCGCCATTCACGCCATTCGCGTTGATCCTGGCGGACCTGCGCCGTGTGCTCTCGACCCTCCATTCCAAAAAGGGCACTCCCCCCCTTTTCTAATTGTCTCGCGATGCCGAGATAGAGTCCGTGGAAATAGGGATTGCCGAGAGCCTCGTTCTGATCGATCGCCTCGCCGGGCATCAAGCGGATGGCGGATGGCGCGAGCCGCCAGCCGCGCCGGTCCTGCAATGTACTGACTTCTCGCAGCAGTCCTTCTTCAACGAGGACTTTCAGCACACCTTCCATAAAGGTGATGTAGTCGTCTGGTTTAAGCCTAGTATGAAGTATCGATCGACGATTGATGATGCGCGCCAGGCGCGAACGCGCGCCTCCGCGCATGAATGTCTGTTCGTCGCGTAGACCCGCATCGGTCTTCGACGGTGCGTCCAGCATGAATGCAGTCCGGTAACGCAGCTTTTCTTTGTGATCGATCGACCAGGGCGCACACAGATGTTCGCGAGAGCTCTGAGACACGGTGTCCAAAACGGTTTCTTCGAGCGCTTCTGTGTCGATCGCGAGGCCCTCGAGCAGAACATCGAGTATCTTACGAATGACTTTTTCACGTTCCGCAGGCTCGAGCGCCTGTAGGACTGGACTGGCTTCGGCCATCCGCTCTTCGTTCGCCGTCAGCTCGGTTAATCCGACATACTCGATACGAATTAGCTTGAGTATGTTGAGGCTAGGATTGGTGTAGCGCCAGCCACGGCGCAAATCTGTCCACACACGATGAGCGATAACTTTTGAGAGCACACGCTCGGCGTCCTTTCTCTTAACGCCGACGACGTTTGCATCAGCCATCCAGTGCAGGCGCGTCTTCTCGTTCTCGGCAGAAAAGCCGAGTGCGCGAGAGACGCGCAAGCCGAAGTCCTCCTCGAAAAGACCTTGGTCGCCTGCGACGAGTACCGCCCTCAGAATTGCTCCGCGCAGCAAGGTCACGAACAGGAAGTCGTTGAAGTGCCCGGCCTGAAGAGCGGCGTCCTGCCGGTTGTCGGTGAAGCTCAGTAGTTTTCGCTTTTCGCGGGCGATGGCGCTTGTATCGCGATTGAGCCATTCGAGAATGCTCGAGACGATGAGTGTCGTCGACGAGCTACGTCCTTCCGCCGAAAGGCCCGCCAGTTTGTTGCGTTCGCTCGAGCCGGTTGCCGGAACCTCGTGGCAGCGCGGGCAAAAGCTGAATCGACCCGGTAAGAACCAGTAGGCTCGTCCGTCCTTTCCCAGGCGGCCGTCGGGACGCACATTCACAAGCAGAGGAACCTGGCGAACCCTGTTCGGCCGAAGTCGCATTGATCCGTTGCGCACTTCCAGCCAGTCTTCTGGGTATGATTCGATCTCTCCAGTGAACCGGTATTCATCATCGCCGGCCTCAGCGGCTGGTGTCAGATAGCCGGCAGCGTCGCCATGATCTTGGTCAGCCAGCGGCGTTTCATCGATGTTTCGCGGCAATGCAGTTGTGCAGCCATCGCCCTCCGCGAGCGTTACAACGTGATGTTCGTGTCCACAGGAGCGGCAGAACCGCGTCGGATAGAGGCGTGTTTCCCGGTCTGTTGGATCTATAAGCTGACCCTCAAGTATTACGTTACGCGGAGCTGCACGCAGTGTCGTGTAGACTTCACCGGAGCCGGCTATAAATCGATGAAGCTTAAAAGCCAAAAAGGCCTTGTCGCTTGTACCGCCACGCGTGTTCTCGGGTTGGCTCGCAAGTGTGAGAAATGCTTCGAGAGCGTTTGCGCATTGCGAAACCGGAAGGCCGGTCTCCGATGCCAGCATCGCGGCCACCTCGCCGAATGCGCGCGGAGTACGCCGGCGCAACACCTGACGATCTTCGAGCCCGATCGCGAGTTCGCACCAGACAGCCAGTGGATGGCGGCGAAGCTCTGAGTCAGGGAGTATATCCGGAATCGGATTAACAATGGCCGACTTGAGGTTTGCTTTGGCCTGGACTAGGTCAACACTGTCATCGGTCGCGCGACGCAGACTTTCATCGATTACGGCATCTGGACCGATTTTGACGCCGAAAAGTCGGGATGCGGCACCGGCAACAGCCTCTGCGCGGTCACCCGTAGGTCCCTCACTCGACATTGTCGCAGACGTTCCAATGCATAAAGGAGGCGATGCTCGGCCGCAGCGGTCGCGCAAACGCCGGACAAGAACAGCGACATCGGCCCCTTGGCGCCCTCGATAGGTATGCAACTCGTCTAGAACAATGAATTCGAGGCCCTCAGCGTTCGCCATCACTTTCCGGTCGAGTTCATCCTGTCGAGTGAGTAGCAGCTCCAGCATCATAAAATTCGAAAGTAGAATGTCAGGCGGGTTTGCAGCGACGGCTTGTCGTTCGTAGTCGCTTTCTTGTCCAGTATAGCGACTCACTCGCGGCCGGAGATTCTCCGGTAGCTGTGCTTGATCAATGAATTTCTCGATTTCTTTGATCTGACTGTTGGCGAGCGCATTCATCGGATAGACAATAATTGCGCGCGTTCTTTTGGGAGCATCTACCTTCTTCGCTCGGACGATTGCATCAATAATTGGGACGAAAAAGCACAGCGACTTACCTGAGCCGGTGCCAGTAGTTACGATGAAACTTTTCCCGGCGTGAGCCTTGGCAATCGCCTGTCCCTGATGTGCGTGGAAGCACAGGGGCGCGCCATTGATCCTGAATACTTGTGCCGTTAGCGGGTCCAGTACGCCTTTGCTGGCGAGCTCGTCCGCGTGTGGTCCTGTCTCAAATTGAGGATTGATCGAAAGTAGCGCGTCTGGCCAGAAGTGGCCGCTCTGATAGCGCTGATCAATCGCTGACCTCAGATCCGGAGCCCGGATTAACCCGAAAGAGCGTGAAAACGCCGAGTATTGTTCAATAACACTCCGGTCGAGATCAAACGCTTTCATTCCTGTGTCCCTAAGAGTTCGTTAGGCTATGCAGCCGCTTATCGTTTTTCCCAGGGGGAGTGTTGGCGAACCCGAATGCTTCCGCAAGAATTTTTGGTGTCCTCTGGGGTTAGCGATAGTCAGGATTTCGCACCAAAGTTGCTGCTTCGAGTGCGGACTCACGGCTCAATCTCTTTTTCTTATTAACAATACTCGTTGGGCTTTCGTGTGACGCCTGTCCCGGTGTCTACCAATCAGGGCTTTGGCCGAAAATAAATACTATAAAGGCAAAAATGACCACGATCACTCCGAGAACGGCGTAGCCAAGATACAAGAAACGCGACAGCGCGATCGCCGACGTGTCGAACGAATTCTCGCCGTATCTGCGTTGTGCGGCCTCGCGGCCCAAGCGCGCTGCGAGCGCCAAGGCGGCGATCAGGACGGGTACGAGAGCTGCGTCGAGCGCCGTGTCGTTAGGCGAACCGATCATTTTCGTACCGAGAGCGATGGCGACAGCGGCAACCATCACGGTTGTATCCAGAGGCTGAGGAAGTACGCCATGCGCCAAGGCTTCAAAACGGCGGAGGGTCAGCAAAGGGCTCACGATATGCGCCATAGCTCGGTCGGGAGGATCTCCGCAAGCCAGGAAGGGACGTCCGCAATTAATACGATTTGGGTGCCTATTGGTTCACCATCACGCAGAAAATTCGGCTTCGAACCTGCGGCGGCCGAGCTGCCTGCGCGAAAGTGCCGGATTGTCAAGGGCGTTGTCCGTCACCTAGCGATGGGTCGCATGAAAACGGCGCCCGAATTTCGGGCGTCAGAGCCTCTCGAGGTCTGCTCGCCGTTTCGCGATCTGGCGGTCGATCAGCGCTAGGGTTTCGGGCCTGGTCATGCGCGTCGCTAGCGCCGCCATCGGGCTTTCCAATCCCGGTGGGGCGAACGGAAGGCATTCCAACGGATCCTTGGCCAAATTTTCAGACGGTTTCTTGCACGGTACGGCGGGCGAGTTCTCAGGCCTCGAATTCGGCTCGTCAGACATCGCAGAATAAACTCCTGTAGACGGCCGCGAACTCTAATCGCGCAACAATGCCGATCTTAGAAAGTGTACCGGAATGGAAAAATCGCAGAAATCTCAAATGCGCTCAAGCGTCCGACGAAGGTCATCCAAAAAATCTCACTTCTTTTGACGACGGCACGCCACTTTCGTATTCCGCGATGTATCTCATCTGACGAAGGATTGTCCGTGTGTCGCTCGTTTGGGCGACTTGGCTACGATTGCATCAAGTCGACTGGTCACTATCGAAACTTTTCTTGATCCAATAATTTCGGAATCTGTGTGGCAGTGCTGCGACTTGACTTGTATCGCCGCGCGCCGAGCGCGGCGGCACCAGCGGGCGAAAATACTGGTGCGTTCTTTGCTCCACTAATAGCGATTTATAGCGCTAGAGCGCATCGCTCGGTCGCCGCACTCTGTTGGTATGAAGTCGTATCAGCAAACCATTGTTCATCGTATCGCCGCGGATGCACCGGACGATCTATCGGGCCTCGGCACGGCGATCGAAGCCGGCGCGATCGATCCGGCCCGCATCGTTGCGGTGCTCGGAAAGACGGAAGGAAACGGCTGCGTGAACGATTTCACGCGCGGCATGGCGAGCCAGGCGATCAAGACGGCACTCGCCGAATGGACCGGGCGATCGGAAGCGGAAATTGCGCGCAATGTCGCGATCGTGATGTCCGGTGGGACGGAAGGCGGTCTATCGCCTCATTGGCTGGTTTTTGAGGTCCGCGAAAGCGAGGCTACAGCAATGCCCTCGAAGTCGCTCGCGGTCGGCGTGGCGATGACACGGGCCTTTCTGCCCGAGGAGATCGGCCGCGCCGAGCAGATCGATGCGACCGCCAAAGCCGTGGCCGAAGCGATGGCGCGGGCAGGCATCGAATCTGCGACGGACGTGCATTTCGTCCAAGTGAAATGTCCGCTTCTGACCAAGCAGCGCATCGCCGCCGCCGCCGCACGCGGCAAGGACGTCGTTACCGGCGACACGTATCTCTCGATGGGCTTTTCGCGTGGGGCTTCGGCGCTCGGCGTTGCGCTGGCGCTTGGCGAGATCGCTGCGGCGGATATCGCCACCGACGCGGTGTGCAGCGACGATCGACTGTTCTCCGCCCGTGCGAGCACTTCGGCGGGAATCGAGTTGATGGAGAACCAGGTAATGGTCCTCGGAAATTCGAGCGCTTGGGGCGGCGACAGCGTGATCGGCCACGGCGTGATGCGCGACGGAATCGACGTCGAAGCCGTGGCCCAAGCACTGAAGGGGGCCGGCGTCGCGCCGGCTATGCCGCTGCCGGCATCTGATCGCACGCGGATCGTCGCCGTGCTTGCCAAGGCCGAGCCACCACGCAGCGGCCGTATTCGCGGCAATCGTCACGTGATGCTCGACGACAGCGATATCCACGCCTCGCGCCATGCCCGAGCGCTCGTCGGCGGCGTTCTGGCCGGTGTGTTCGGCGATACGCGCCTCTTCGTTTCCGGCGGGGCGGAGCATCAGGGCCCCGACGGCGGAGGGCCGGTCGCGGTCATCGCCAAACGCAAACCATCTCTCGAAGCCAACCCCTAATCGCGGAGAGTCAAACATGTTTGATCGTCGTTCATTTCTGAAAACCACGCTCGGGACCGGTACGTTTCTCACGCTTGCCGGCGCCCAATCTTGGATCGATGCGATTCCGCGCGCGAATGCGCAGGCCGCACCCGCCAAGGTGACCGTCCAGCTCAACTGGTTCAAAAGCGTTCAGCAAGGCGGGCATTTCATCGCCATCGAGAAGGGCTATTTCCGCGACGAAGGGATCGAGTGCGAGGTGGTTCAGGGCGGACCCGGCGTGGACTCGATCGGTCTCGTCGCATCTGGCCGTGCCACGATCGGCGATCGCGATTCGTCGAACGTTTTGCTCGCGCGCGCCAAAGGAATTCCGATCAAGGGTTTCGCGGTCTCGTACCAGACCAGCCCGTTCTCGATGTTCTCGATGCCCAGCAAGCCAGTGAAGGGCCTCGAGGACATGGTCGGCAAAACGATCGCAATCCCGACCCAGCGTCGCGGACCGCTCATGGCGATCTTGAAACGGCGGGGGATCGATCCGGCGAAGGTGAACTTCGTGCCGACGGGCGGCGACGCCAGCGTGCTGGTTAGCGGCCAAGTCGACGCCTATTTCGGTTGGGTGACGAACGAAGGTATCGCGTTGAAGCTCAAGGGAATCGATATCCATTCCGTGTCCGTCGACGATCTCGGCGATCCGACCTACCCGCAGGTCTTTTTCGCGACCGACGAAACGATCGCGAAGCAGAGCGATCTGTTGCTGCGCTGGCTGCGCGCGGAGATCAAGGGGTGGACGTGGATGATCGAGAACCCCGAGGAAACGGCGCGCATCGTGGTCGAGAAATACGGCCGATCGGGCTTGAACCTTGAGCAGCAGCTCGCTGAGTCCAAGGAATACAAGCCGTATGTGCTCGGCAACAAAGGCGCGCCGGTCATGTGGATCGACGGCGAGATGTTCGAGGCGGGCAAGCGGTTGGCGGTCGAGGCGGGCGCGCTGACCGGTGATCCGAACGTGAACGAGTTCTTCACGCAGGATATCGTCAAGAAAGCGCATAACCGCGCATGAGCGCCGGTCTGCGTAGCGCGCAACCCGCCGACGGTGCCCCAATCGCCGTCGGCGGGACCGCCGGCGAGGTTGCCGCCGCTCGGCCGTTCGTCGTCGTCGATGGCGTGACCATGCGCTTCGATATCGACGGCGGCACCGTGACCGCCCTCGATGATGTCTCGGTGACGTTGCCGCGCGGCAGCTTCACATCGATCATCGGGCCCAGCGGTTGCGGAAAATCAACGCTGCTACGGATGATCGCCGATATCGCCCGACCGACGGCCGGCCGCATCACGATCGAAGGATTGCCACCGGCGCAAGCACGTGCGGCGCGGCGCATTGGCTTTGTGTTTCAAGAAGCGACGCTGCTCCCCTGGCGGACGGTGCTCGACAATATCGCGTTGCCGCTGGAGGTCGCCGGGCTGAAGCCGGAGCCGGGTCCTTTCGCGCCGGAAGCGCTTCTGCGGCTCGTCGGGCTCAACGGTTTCGGAGCGGCGATGCCCGAGCAATTGTCGGGCGGGATGCAGCAGCGCGTGGCGATTGCCCGGGCGCTGGTTCTGCGGCCCGATGTGCTGCTGCTCGACGAGCCTTTCGGCGCGCTCGACGAGATTACGCGTCAACAGATGAACATCGAGTTGCTGCGGATCTGGGAGGAAACGCGGACGACCGCGCTTCTGGTTACGCACAGCATTTCCGAATCGGTCTTCATGTCCGATCGCGTTTACGTGATGACGCCGCGCCCAGGAAAGTTGCGACAAGCGTTCGATATCGATCTGCCGCGCCCCCGCGGGGTCGCTAGCATGCGGTTGCAGCGCTTCGGCGAACTGGTCAACGATCTGCGCGACGCGTTGCTCGGCGGCGAGGGGGCGGCGTGAGCCGCGCGCTCGGCCGGATCGTAAGTCCGTTTGCCATCGTCACGGTGGCGGCCGGCTTGTTGGAAGCTGCGGGACGCGCCGGCTTGCTGCCGATGACGATCCCGGCGCCGAGCGATATAGGGGCGGCGCTGACCGAGGATTTCTTCCTTTTGGTCGAGCACGTATTGGTCACGCTGCAGGCGGCGGCGTTCGGCTTCATCGGCGCTTTGTCGGTTTGTCTGCTGTTGATGCTGATCGTCGCGCGCTATCGCCGGGCGGAGTCCGTCGTCTACAACGCCGCCTTGCTCCTGCACACCTTGCCGCTGCTGGTGATCGCGCCGATTTTGGTGGTGTGGTTCGGGTTGGGGCTTGAATCGCGGATCGTCATTTCGGCGTTGGCGTCGTATTACGCGATCCTGATCGGCGGCCTACACGGCTTGCGCGCCACGCCGGCCCGGACGGAAGAGCTTATGCTTCTGCTCTCCGCCACGCGAACGCAGATATTCCGAATGGTTACGCTGCCCTATGCGCTTCCCGCGTTGTTCGCTGGGATCAAAGTCGGCGCCACGGGCGCCGTACTGGGGGCCGTGATCGCCGAATGGACCGGGGCCGAAAGTGGCCTCGGCGTGATGATGTCGTACTCGCTGTTTTCTTTTCAGGTTTCGCGGGTGTGGCTGACGATGTTCACGATGATGGGGCTGGCGGTTGCCGTCTTCTCCATCGTGCAATTCGTCGAACGTCGGGTGCTGCGCTGGACGGCTCCGGGGACGGCGTCGTCATGAAGAACGCAGCGATCGAGATTGTGCTGACGATCGCGTGCCTGATCGGCGGGATCGTTCTTTGGTACGCGGTGATTTGGGCGCTGGATCTCAAGCCTTACATCCTGCCGCCGCCCGATATGGTCGGAAAAGCATTGGTCAGGGAATACGCCGTTCTGCTCGGCCATCTCGGCGTCACGCTGCGGACCGGTTTGATTGGCATCGCGATCAGTACCGGCCTCGCTTTCGTCACGGCGGCGATATTCGCGGCGCGGCCCGGCGTCGCCCGCGCGTTGATGCCGTTCATGGTCGCGATGAAGAACACACCCTCCGTCGCGATTGCGCCTCTGGTGATGTTGTTCTTTGGTCGGGGTTTGGCGACGGGCGTGGTCGTCGTGCTGATCGTTTCCTTCCTGCCGATGCTGGTGAATTGCCTGCAAGGCTTCCAATCGGCGAACACGCGCCATTTGGAGCTCATGCATGTCTATGCCGCACGGGCCGATCAGGTTTTCTGGAAAGTTCGACTACCCTTCGCCGTGCCTTTCGTATTCGCCGGTTTGCGCACGGCTGTGCCCGTGGCCGTGCTGGGTGCTTTGCTCGCCGAATGGCTGACCGGCGCCAAGGGTATCGGCAGTTTCATTCTCGAGACCGCCTCGATGCGCGACATGGACGTGCTGTGGGCGGGCATCGTGGTGTGCATGGGCGCCAGTCTCGGCGTGTTCTGGCTGACGGCGATAGCCGAACGCCTGTCGCGCCGTCGTTTGAGAGCTATCTGAGAACAATTCGACCGGAGGATAAACTATGACGGACCCAAATTTCATTCCGCACAAGGATCTGAGCCCACATCTGGGCGCCGAGATCGTAGGGCTCGACGTGCGCCGTATCGGTCGCGATATTGATCCCGACGCGGTGCGCGCCTTGCTCTACAAAAAGCAGCTCCTTTGCTTTCGCGATCAGGACCTCGAAGCTGCGGACGTAATGGCGTTCACGCAGGCTTTCGGCACGCCGGATCCGCATGTGCTGGAACAGTACACGCTGCCAGGATTCCGCGACATTTTGGTGCTGTCCAATATCGTGCGCGACGGCAAGCCGATCGGCAGCACACAGGAAGGTTTTGGCTGGCATACGGATCTGACCTATTTGCCCCAGCCGGCTGCCTACACCATCCTCTACGGTCTCGTCGTGCCGCCGGAAGGTGCTGATACTTGGTACGCGAGCATGTATGCGGCCTACGATTCGCTGCCCGAGGCCGAGCGCGCCAGGCTGCGCGGACTCAATGGCAAGTACAGCTACTCCAAGCTTTACGCGCGCCGGGTCGATGCGCCACCGTTGACAGCTGAACAGAAAGCCCGCACGCCCGACGTGATCCATCCCCTGGTTCGCGTCCATCCGCATACTGGCCGCGAGGGCATGTATCTCAACGTCGACGATTGCCTGGGGATCGAAGGTATGTCGGTGGAAGAGGGCCTCGACCTGGTCAAGAAACTGTTCGCCTATACCGTCGACAATTTCGGCTACGTCCATAAATGGCGTAAACGCGATTTGATGATCTGGGACAATCGCGGATCGTTGCATTCCGCAACACCCTACGACATGAAGCGGCACGAGCGATTGATCTATCGCACGACGGTCCAAGGCGAAGTGCCGATTCCGGTCAAGGCGGCGTGATCCGGATCGGCTGCGCGGGATGCTGATCCGTGACGCCGCGACGATCTGGACGGGTGAGGCGACGGTCCCGCGCCTCGATCGCGTGTCGCTGCGCGTCGAGAACGGCCGTGTTTCGGCGATCGGCGATCTCGCGCCCCTGCCGGGCGAGGAGATCGTCGATGCGCATGGCTGCGTCGTGGCGCCGGGGTGGGTGAACACGCATCATCACTTTTTCCAATCGTTGCTGAAAGCCGTGCCCGGTGGACTTCACAAGCCGCTCGCCGAATGGTCGCCGGCGGTATCACTCAGGTATCGCGGTGCTTTCGACGAAGGAACGTTTCGGATCGCCGCGCGCGTGGCGCTGACCGAACTCGTGTTATCCGGATGCACGACGATCGCCGATCATCAATTCCTGTATTGGCCCGGGATGGATTTCGATCCCGCAGCGATCGCTTTCGACGAAGCGGCTCGCTTGGGCGTCCGGCTTATCCTCTGCCGGGGCGGTATGACGGCGAGCGCCGATCCGGCGGCTCGCGATATCCCGTGGCGTCGGCCGGAAAAAGTCGATGCGATCGTTAGGGATGTCGAGGAACTGGTTAGACGCTATCACGATCCATCGGAAGAGGCGTTCCGCCGAATCGTCATGGCACCGACGACGATGGGGAACCGGACGACGCGCGACGATTTGATCGTTTTGGGCGAGGCTGCGCGTCGGTTGGGTTTGCGTCGCCATTCGCACCTCAACGAAACCGGCGACGACAACGCCTTCTGCCAAGAGAAATACGGCCGAAGCGCCGTCGAGCTTTGCGACGAAGTCGGCTGGCTCACGCCAGATGTATGGTACGCGCATCTCGTTCATACGACCGCTGATGAGATCGACCGTCTGGCGCGCAATGGCGTCGGCCTCGCGCATTGCCCAGCCAGTAACGCGCGTTTGGCCGGCGGAATCGCGCCCGTGCCTGCGATGGCGCAAGCGGGGTTACGTATCGGTTTGGGGGTTGACGGTGCCGCCTCCAACGAAGCGGCGGACATGCTGTCGGAGATGCGTTTCGCATGGCTGTTGCATCGCGCAAGTTCCGGCAACGACGCGCCGGACATCGCGACGATCGTCCGATGGGCAAGCGCGGGCGGGGCCGATCTGGTCGGACTGAAAGTCGGCAGCCTGTCGCCCGGCATGCAAGCCGATCTTGGAATTTATGCGCTGGACGATATCGCCCATGCCGGCTTGCATGATTTGGGCGCGGGCCTCGTGATATCGACGGGCCGTCCCATCTTGCGGCGTTTGTTTTGCGCGGGCCGCGAGGTCGTCAGAGACGGCGAAATTTCGGGGCTCGATCTCGCCCAATTGCGCCAAGATGCGGCTTCTGCCGTTAGGCGGCTGATCGAGGCGACAGCATGAAGCATCTCAAGTCGCTGACCTATTTTCTTGCGGTGGCGCAGCATAAATCCATCCGCGAAGCAGCCGAGACCGTACATGTGACGTCGACGGCGCTCAATCGCCATATCCTCGATCTCGAGGAAGAGTTGGGGGCGCCGTTGTTCGAGCGGCATGCCCGAGGCGTTCGACTGACTTCGGCGGGCGAAACCTATCTCGACTACGCCAAACGCGCGCAGCGCGATGCCGAAACCGCGCAATCAAGTATCGACGAACTCCGCGGCCTGAAGCGCGGCCAGATCACGCTCGCCACTATCGCCGCCGTTGCGGAAGGCGATCTGATGGAATCGATCGGCAAATTCCAGAAGCGCTATCCGCGAATCACCTTCACCGTCACCGTCCAAGGTTCGGAAGACGTGGTGGACAGCGTATTGCGGCTCGACTGCGATCTCGGGATCACCTTCAACCCGGCGATCGGTCGGGATTTCCGCGAACTTGCGTCGACGGTCTACACGATTCACGCGATCGTCGGCTCGGCACACGCGGCGGCCAAGCGCGATACCGTTTCGATCCATGAGTTGATCGGGCAACCGTTGGCCCTCGCGGATCGTAGTTGGGGCGGACGGCGCGTCCTTGACGAGTTCTTATCGAAGACGGGGTTGAAGATTCAGCCGCACCTCGTGTCGAACTCCTTCGACGTTCTGAAGGAGTTTGTGCGCCGTACGGGCGGTGCTTGCTTCCAGATTCGTCCGGGCGCGCGGCGGGAAGCGATCGGGAATGACCTCGTGGCCGTGCCGGTCACCGAACTACGTCGTTACGAAAGACGGATGGTATTGGGCGGCTATCGCGCACGCGTTCTGCCGGTCGCCGCTGCACTATTCGCCGAGCAACTCCGGCGCGATCTGTTCATGGATGTGAAAGACCGGCTATGACTATCGATGTTCTTCCCGTCGGATTGCCCGACGATCTATTGCGGCGCCTCGAAGGCAATGCTTCGGTCAACCTTCTTGGAACGCCGGCAAAAGCGCGCAAACGCGGCGTCGATGCGATGGTGTTCTGGGAAACCGATCGCGGTTACGCCCGCGAGTTGATGAGCGAGCTCGATGGCCGTTTGCGCTGGGTCCACGTACCTTGGGTCGGCGTCGAAGCGTTAATGACCGACAAGGTTATGTCGGGTGAGCTGCTGCTGACGAATTCACGCGGTGCCGCGGGCAGGTCGGTTGCGGAGTATGTGATGGGCGGGATTTTGGCAATCGCCAAGGATTTGCCGCGTCATATCCGCTCCGCCGAGCGCCGGAAGCTTACTTTCACGCCGACGCGCGAATTGCATGGCGCCACACTTCTAATCGTCGGACTTGGGGATATCGGCAAGCATGTCGCCCGTCACGCGCGACCATTCGGCATGCATATCCGCGCTGTCACACGTCGGCCCGCTCGGCATTGGGCTTGCGAAAGCGTGACCGGACCGGAGACGCTCGGTGAAGAGCTCGAGCGCGCGGATTTTGTTGTCTTAAGCTTGCCCTCGACACCGCAGACGCGCGGAATGTTCGATGCGAAACGTATCGGACGTATGGCGCGGGGATCGTGGCTGATCAATGTCGCGCGCGGCGATATCGTCGATCATGATGCGTTGGCCGCGGCGCTCGTCGCTGAGAAGATTGGCGGAGCCATTCTCGATGTGTTCGAGCCGGATCCGATGCCGAAAAGTAGCCCGCTTTGGTCGATGCCCAACGTCGTGATGACACCGCATATTTCGTCCTGGACGCGCCAGCGTTTCGACAAGGCATTTCGGATATTCGAACGGAATATTGAGCTGTTCGTGAAACGCCGAACGTTGATCAATCAGATCAACGTGACGCTGGGATATTGATGTCTTTGGACGTTGGATTCGAGGGTCCGCCGAAGAAGTCATTTTCCACGAAAGGCCTCAAAATGCTTAGATGTCGTGGATAACAATACTGAATTAATTGAATTTTATACGGTCTGGGGGACTGGGATCGCGGCGATGCCGCTCAGGATTCGAATCCCGCCGCTCGGACCATCACATGAGAGACGAAGAAGCCCGCCCTGGGAAACCAGCGGCGGGCTTCGGTGTATTGGCGCCGAACCTTCAGATTGAGTGAATGACGTCGAGCCGTTCTGTCGAATACCCAACGAACTAGCTAGAAGCGCGGCGCCGAATACGGGCTGCCCGCCCCAACTTCCGGTGCGAGCTGGATCTTGTCCTTCACGATCGCGCCTGCTTTCATGATCAGCGCCATATTGGTGCCTTCGTTTTGCAGGACTTTAAGGTCCGTAAGCGGATCGCCGTCGATCGCCAGCAAATCGGCGAAGGCGCCGGGTTTGATCACGCCGATCTTGCCGTCCATGCGCAGGACTTCGGCGCCGATCACGGTGGCGCTGCGGATGATGTCGGCCGGCGGCTGAACCTCAGCGCGCACCAGGAATTCCTCAGGCTGATGGAATTTCGGCGAGTAGGCGAGGTCGGTGCCATAGGCGATCTTGACGCCAGCGGCGCGCGCGATGTCGAGCGAGCGGGTGCCCGCCGCGAGGACTTCGCTGTTCTTGGCGATGGTTTCGTCGGTGAAACCGATCGCTTTGCCGTTGGCGCCGTCGACGCGGTAGGTCACAAGCGTGGGCACGAGGAAGGCGTTGCGCGCCGCCATGACCTTCGCGGTTTCTTCGTCGAGGAAGTTGCCGTGCTCGATGGTTCGAATGCCCAGTTCCACCGCACGCTTGATGCCGCGCGCGGTGTAGACATGCGCCATGCAGTAGGTGTTTTGCCGCGCGGCTTCGTCGACGATCGCGGACAGCTCTTCGTCGCTGTACTGCAGATGGGACAGCGAATCCGATGGAGAGCTGACGCCGCCGCCTGCCATAACCTTGATGTGATCGGCGCCCATACGAAGTTCGTCGCGCACTGCCTTGCGTACTTCCGGCACCCCGTCGGCGACGCGCGCGAGAGAGGCATGCGCCTCGCCGCACGCGCAGCCATATTCCGACGGCCATCGCTTGTCGCCATGCCCGCCGGTTTGGCTGATCGCGCGGCCCGCGACGAACATCCGCGGTCCCACCGCGATCGAAAGTTCGACGGCCTTGCGGAATCCCGCGTCCGCGCCGCCCGCGTCGCGTACGGTGGTGAAGCCGCGATTGATCATCTCCCATAGCCACTTGACGCCGCGCGCCGCGACGAAGGAGGCCGGCTGCTTGGGCTGGTTCAGAACCGCGCCGGGCGCGATATGGACGTGGCAATCGATCAGACCGGGCATCAGCGTCCGTCCTCCCAGATCGACGCGCCGCACGCCGGGGGCGGCGATCGGCCCCGTGGCGACCGCCGCGATCTTGTCGCCCCGCACGTGCACTTCCAGGCCGCCGCGCAAGACTCCGGCTTCGACGTCGAGAAGCGCGAGATTGGTGAAGACGTATTCGTTCATGGTTCAGCTACCTTCGATACGAACGCCGGTCGCGGCGTCGAAAAAATGCGCGGCCGCCTCGGCGATACGGAAAGCGACGCGTTCGCCGACGTGAACCCCGATATCGGGGGCCGCGCGCGCGGTCAGCGGTCCGGCGGCGGTGTTGAGCGTCACCAGCGTCTCGTGTCCGACGGCCTCGAACGACGCGACCTCGCCGATCGACGGCCCCTCGCCGATGGTCACGTGTTCAGACCGGATACCGGCGACGGCCTTCGCGTCGGATGCGGCTATCGCCGAGGTCGGCAGCGCGATGTCCTGCGACAAACCCGATTTGAAGATAGGCCCAGCGGCGGACGAAGTGATCACGCCGTCGAGGAAGCTCATCGACGGCGTGCCGACGAAGCCCGCGACGAAGCGGTTCGCCGGGCGGCCGTAGATTTCGGCCGGCGTACCGACCTGCTGGAGGCGGCCTTTCAGCATGACGGCGATCCGCGTCGACATCGTCATCGCTTCCAGCTGATCGTGCGTGACGTAGACCATCGTCTTGCGCAGTCGCGCGTGCAGGCGCGTCAACTCGACGCGCATGGTGGCGCGCAATTGCGCGTCCAGATTGGAGAGCGGCTCGTCGAACAGGAAGACGGCGGGATCGCGGATCATCGCGCGGCCGAGTGCGACGCGCTGTTGCTGACCGCCGGAGAGCTGCCGGGGTTTGCGGTCCAGCAATTCCTCGATCTGCAGGATCTTCGCGACCGCGTCGATCCGGGCCGGACGCTCGGCTTTGGGCACGTCGTGCTTCTTGAGCGGATATTCGAGGTTGCCGCGCACGGTCATATGCGGATAGAGCGCGTAGTTCTGGAATACCAGCGCGATATTGCGTTTCGCCGGGACAAGCTGATCGATGCGCGTGCCGTCGAAGGATATTTCGCCCTTCGTCAGCGTTTCCAAGCCCGCCAGCAGGCGCAATGTCGTCGTCTTTCCGCAGCCCGAGGGGCCGAGCAAGGTGATGAACTCGCCGTCGTCGATTGTCAGATCGAGGCTCTCGAGCGCGTTGCTACCGCCGGGAAACTGCTTCTGGACACCGGTGAACCTAATCTTCGTCACGTGCTAACCCTTGACCGAACCCGCCCCGAGCCCTTGGACGAGATAACGTTGCAGGAACAGGAATGCGAGCAACAGCGGCACGCTCATCATCGTCGCGGCGGCCATCACCATGCCCCATTCGATCGAGTAGCCGTTCACCAGCGTTCCCATGATGCCGGTGGGCAAGGTGCGCGTCCGGTCGTCGTTGATCATAACCAGCGAATATATGTACTCGTTCCAGCAGATCAGGAACGAGAACACGCCCGTGCTGACGATGCCGGGGGCGGCCTGGGGCAGAACGACGTCGAAGAACGCGCGCATGCGCGACGCGCCGTCGATCATCGCAGCCGCTTCCAGCTCGGCGGGGATGCTGGCGAGGAAGGCGCGCATCAGCCACAGCGCGAAGGGCAGGACGAGACTGGTATAGGCGACGATCAGCCCGAGCCGCGAGTTCGCCAAGCCCATGCCCGCGATCATCAGGTAAAGCGGGATCAGGATCGCTGTGGTCGGCAGCATGTAGCTGAACAGCAGGATGCGCGACGCCGCCGCCCGTATCGGCAATTTGAACGAGACCAGGGCGTAGGCGCCGAGCGTCGCCACTACCAGCACGACGGCTGTGGTGACGGTGCTGACGACCAAGCTGTTCCACGTGTACGTCGCGAAGTTCGTGTCGTTCCAAACGTCGACGAAGTTCTGCAGCGTCGGCGAAGCGGGCAGCAATGTCGGCGGTTTGGCGAACAGCTCGGTCGGCCGCTTGAACGCCGTCGCGATCATCCATAGCAGCGGGAAGCTGACCAGCGCGACCAGCGCCCAGGTGAACGCCGTCAGCGCGGCGCCCAGGATCGTGCGCGGCAGGGCAGTCATTGCGTTTCCTCGGATGCGGGCACGCGCTTGAGCGCGTGAAGGTAGAACGCGATCAGCACAAGCATGCACAGCATCATGACGACCGCGATGGCGAGGCCCTTGCCCATCTTGAAGAGCTCGAACGCCTCCTTGTAGACGAGCAGCGGCAGCGTCGTCGTACCGATGATCGGGCCCCCGCCGGTCAGCAGGTAGATGATGTCGAATTCGCGGAAGTCCCAGATCGCGCGCAGCAGGATGATCACGCCCAGCACGTTGGCGAGCTGGGGCAGGGTGATGTCCCAGAACCGCGACCATTGCGTCGCGCCGTCGATCTCCGCCGCTTCGTAGAGTTGCTTGGGGATCGATTGCAGGCGCGCGAGCACGGCGATGACGACGAAGGGAAAGACGCGCCAGCTGCCCACGACGATAACCGTTACCATCGCGTTGGGCATGGAACTGAGCCAATCGACGGGCGCCAAACCTGCCAGGCGCCAGGCGTAGTTCACGACGCCATGGATGTCGTCGAGCATCCAACGCCAGACCAGTGCTGCGACCAGGACGGGCATCAGATAGGGAAACAGGATCAGCGCACGGGCCAGCTTCTGGCCCAAAAAGGTCCGGTTGAGCAGCAGTGCGACGGCCACGCCGCCGCCGATCTGCAGTGTCAACGATCCGGCGAGCCAGATGAAATTATTCGCCAGCGCGCGCCAGAACATATCATCTTCGAATATGTCAGTGTAGTTGTCCAGGCCGATATAGAACAGGCGCCGCGTCAGCGGATGCATGTCATAGAAGCTGAGCCAGACCGCTTCGAAAAGCGGCCAGCCCAGCAGCCCGAGCAGCAGAATCATCGCCGGCGACAGCAGCGCGTAACCAAGCAGCTGTTCGCGCGCTTTTGCCGAAAGCACGGGGGTCAGCCCCGCATCATCCGTGCGATGCGATCATGGCCCCATTCGGCGGCGCGACGCGGATTCTCGCGCTCGATAACGACGCGTTGGATCGTCTCGGCGAAGATGCCGCTCGACTGGATCTCGCCGGCTTTGACGATCAGCGGACTTTTGTCGTCGGGCTTGGCCGTCGCGTGCGCCTTCGACAGGGTGTCGATGGAGATGTCGAGCTCTTTACGGTACTTCACCAGCAACGGATGGCCCAGATACTCGGGCGAAGCGAGGATGGACTTTAGCATCGGGATCTGGTGGCCCGGCGTGGCGTTGATGAAGTCGATATAGGTGTCCTTCTTGAAGTTCCACGCGGCGAACAGTTTCGCCTGCGCGGATTTCTTGGAGGCTTTGGGAACGATGATGGATTCGAACGCACCCGACCACCACGGCCGATCCGCGCTTTGCAGCGGGAACGGTGCGCAGGAAATATGGTCCGCGATCTTCGGATTCTCGTTGTTGACGTTGACGATCGCGCGGCCGGTGTACATGCAGGTCGCCGACGTACCGCTGACATAGGCGTTGAGCACTTCGGAGAAATCGTAGCGGTTGGCGCCCGGTGGCACGAACTGATGCATTTCCTTGAGGAACTCCAGCACCGCGATCGTCGCGTCGGATTTGAACACGACCGAGTTGTCGGGCGCGATCACGCGGCCGCCAGCCTGGTAGACGAGCGTCCAAGTGATCGAGTTCGTCATCGCCGTTTTGCCGTAGGGCAAGGACGCGCCATACATATCGCCCTTGGTCAGTTTGCGGGCGACGGCGATCAACTGATCCCAGGTCTTGGGCACGTCGGCGCCGATCTCGTTCAGCAGGTCCTTGCGGTACCAAAGCAGCGAGACGCAATTGTTCGAGGCGGGGACGGCGAAATACGAACCTTTGTCTTTGAACAGTTTTTGTGCCGCCGGTTCGAAGTCGGCCTCGCCGAGGGCGGCGACGACCTCGTCGACGGGCTGGAGCAGACCTTGGCCGTGCAGCGAAACCGCGTTCTCTGACGTAATCTGCATCACGAGGTCGGGCGCGTCGCCGCCCGCATAGGCGGCCGCGAGTTTCGGCCAAAGATCAGTCTGGGAAACCGGAAGAATTTCGACTTTGATGTTGGGGTAAACGGCTTCGAAGCCCTTCACCATCGCTTCGTAAGCTTTCAACTGTAGTGGCGCACGCTGCAGCGTCATGGCGCGAATTGTAACGGGCGCTTGAGCCTGCGCTTCTGGAAAACGGCCGATCAGCGATCCCGCCGCAGCGGCACCGGCGGCAGTCAGCAGGCGGCGGCGCCCAATGCTACTTTGGTTGAGGTTGTGCTGCATCGAAATGCTCCCATTTTTCGGTTGGAACTTATTCGCGCAAAATTTCGCCAACGCTTGATTCTCAGACACCTTTTCCGAGGCATGTCTAAAGTTAAAGCACCCACGTCATTCGAGCAGTTGATCGCAGCAATATCTATGCCGCCTGAGTCTCAAGAAGCGGTTCACTTAAAAGAAGGACTGCCGGATCGGTTCCATCCCGGAGATGGAATCAGACGCTCCGCCGACAATATCTAAGTGTGAAAAGACTGGATTATCGATCCGCTCAACCGGACTTCGAACAGCAGTATCTGGACGCTCGCGAAGTTCAGCGGGCAACGAAAGCAAAGAAGAATCGCTTTTTGGTGAAGAAGTTTTTTCGACTTCGTGAACATCGAATTTGTGCAGAGGCGTAAGTTTGAATCGCTGCAAGTTCAACCGGTCGCGCATCGTCGGATGCCATGCCGGTGCTTTGGCACGATGTGTGCTTTGTAAAAGACGATTGTATGCGTATTTCGTGATTGTATGCGAAGTACGGCTCCGTGGTGTCGTGAGGGAGTGGATTGGCTTGGGTGTTTCTCAGTCACCAATCGAACGACTGTCTCAGCGCGCAATCCGAGCGTCGAGGGGCGCCCTGGCGGGCCGGAGCATCACCGAGAAATCCGTTCGGGTCGACCTCGCCGCCGCATATCGACTGATCGCGCGCTACGGCATGGACGATCTCGTTCAGACGCATATTTCCGTCCGGCATCCGGAGCGCCCGGACAACTTTCTCATCAATCCATTCGGCATGTTGTTCAGCGAGATCACGGCGTCGAGCCTGTTGGAAATTGACGGCGACGGCAATGTCGTGTCGCCCGGTGAAGCGCCGATCAACATCGCGGGCTTCGTCATCCACAGCGCGATCCACCGCGCGCGTCCCGATGTCGCCTGCGTAATGCATACGCATACCCAAGCGGGTATCGCCGTTTCGGCGACCAAAGCGGGACTGCTGCCGCTGTCGCAATGGGCGATGGTGTTCCACAACCGGGTCGGCTACCACGACTATGAAGGCGTCGCGCTTGAACTGGGCGAACGCGAAAGGCTCGCCGCCGATTTGGGCAGCCATCATGCGATCTTTCTGCGCAACCACGGTCTGATAACGGCCGGGCGTTCAGTCGCGCATGCCTTTTATCTGATGTACTACCTCGATCGCGCCTGCCGTGTGCAGCTCAGCATCTCGGCGGCGTCGCACGAACTCGTTCTGCCCGATGCAGCGACGTGCGAGAAAGCCGCCCGGCAGTTCTGGGACGATCCAGTCCCGATGGGCGATCGCGAGTGGCCGGCGCTGCTGCGCGAACTCGATCGTATCGATATTGGGTACCGGTCATGAGCAACGTGACGGGGTTTCTTTCGGAGCGCATCGCGGCGGCAAAAGCGGCCAAGTCCGAGAATTGTTCGGAGGAGGAATGGGCGCTGCGCGTCGAGCTCGCGGCGGCATATCGGATCATCGACCATTTCAACTGGACGGAGTTGCAGTCCGGCCATGTCACCATCCGCGTGCCGGGGCCGAGCCGGCATTTCCTGATCAATCCTTACGGACTCCTCTTTCACGAGGTCACCGCATCCAATCTCGTCAAGATCGATGTCGATGGCCGTATCGCGGCGCCGACGCCGTACCAGATCAACCCGGCAGGATTTGTCATTCACAGCGCGATCCATCAAGCTCGTGCGGACGCGCATTGCGTTTTTCATATTCATACCGTCGCCGGGATGGCGGTCGCGGCGCTCGAAGACGGATTGTTGCCGATCAGCATGCCGGCGACGGGATTCTACGGCCGCGTTGCGTATCACGACTTCGAAGGGCCAGGCGGCGAGCTTTCCGAGCGCGAAACGATCGCGACGAACCTTGGCGACAAGGATGTGCTGATCATGCGCAATCACGGCTTGCTCACCTGCGGGCGGACCGTCGCGGAAGCGTTCATCCGGATGTTCAGGCTGCAGCGCGCTTGCGAGATCCAGGTGGCGGCTTTGGCCTGCAACACGCCCATTCGCCGGATCCCGAAAGACATTTCCGAGCGTTCGGCCGGGCAGATGAATGCGCTGCTTGATCGCGGCCGGGACGGTGCCATGGGGGGCGGCGTCGGCGAGTTCGATTTCGCGGCGATGATGCGGTTAATGGAACGAAAAGACCCGTCGTTCATGACGTAACGGAGATTTGAGGGATCGACGATCAAATGGAAAATTTCGACATTCGTCCGCTCGATGGCGCTTTCGGCGCCGAGATCATCGGTTTCGATATCGCGCGTCCCGCGAGTACGCAAGCCGTCGCGCGTATCAAAAAAGCTTTGCTGGATTATGCGTTACTGGTTTTTCGCGATCAGAACATCACGCCCGGGCAGCACGTCGACTTCAGCCGCCGATTCGGCGAACTGGAGGAGCATGTTCAAAAGCGCTTCTTGTTGAATGGGCATCCCGAAATCTTCGTGGTTTCCAATGTCACGGCAGATGGGAAGGACATCGGCGCGAAGAACTGCGCGCTCACGTGGCACTCCGATCACTCCTATATGGCGCTGCCTAGCCTCGGCTCGCTGTTCTATGCGGTGACGATCCCGAAAGAGGGTGGCCGCACGTGTTTCGCCGATATGCGCTTGGCTTACGACGACCTGCCGGAGTCCGAAAAGCAGCGCCTGACCGGCCTTCGCGCCGTGCATGACTACTACAGGCTTCAGCAGACGCAGTTTCCTGATCGCCCCTTGACGCCCGAGCAACTCGCCGCGACGCCACCGGTCGCCCATCCGATTGTCCGGACCCATCCGGAATCGTCGCGCAAGTCTCTCTTTCTCGGCGGCAACGTCATTTCGAAATGCCTGGACGAGAGCGACAATGAATTGCCGCGCGACATCGCGGTCGATCTGTTGGAAGCCGCGACGCAAACGAAGAACGTGTACGTCCACGAGTATAAACCCGGCGATCTCGTGTTCTGGGACAACCGTTGCACGATGCATCGCGCTGAGACCTACGACGACGGCACCTATCCGCGAATCATGCATCGGACGACGATCCTCGGCGATAAGCCGTTTTGATCGCCGCCCGAGAACCAGCAACCTCGAAAGGAGCACCAATGACATCCCCCGCCATGCCCAATCGCGTTCGCCGTTTCTTATCCCTGGCGCTTGCCGCCGCATTCGTCGCGGGCGGAATCTCCGCGACGTCCGGCGTTTCGCCGGCGGCGGCGCAACAGAAGGAAGTCCTGCTCGTCGGCACGAGTCTGACGCTTGCCCCCTTCTCCTTCATCAACGAGAAGGGCGAGAATGTCGGCTACGAGCTCGATATCCTGAAGGAGATCGGCGTTCGGAAAAATTATAACGTCCAGTTCGTGCGCGTGCCTTTCGCGCAGAACTGGCCGGCGCTGAACGCCGGCGTGTTCCGCGTCAGCGCGTCTTCGGCCTTCATGACTTGCGAGCGGATGAAGAATCCGACGGGCGTAGGCGAGTTCACTGTCGCGACCTATAACGCCGGTCAAGCGATCGCCACGCTCGCCAAGAACGCCGGCGCGATCAAGAGCCCCGCGGATTTCGCCGGCAAAAAAATCGGCGTCGAATCGATCGGAACCACCGCCGATCGCGTGGCGGATGAACTGGCTAAAACGATCCGTTTCGAAAAGGTCGTCTTCCCCGACAATCCGACACTGTTCCTGGCCCTCGAACAAGGACGCGTCGACGCCGTCATGCAAGGCGAGTTCTCCGCGATTTGGCAGACGCGCGGCAACAATAACATCGTGATCTCGGGCCGGCTCACCGACACTTATGTCCCGGTCGGCTTCCTCTTCAAGCAAGGGGATCCATTGCGCCTCGAGTTCAATAAGGTGCTCGACGAGATGAAGGCCGACGGAACGATGGCGAAGATCTATAAGCAGTGGTTCAACACCGAGCCGCCGGCCGATAGCCCGGCCGGCAAGGTGGTTCCGCCGGAAACCCTGGCCTCCCGCGGTTGCACGTGAAAGCGACGGGCGCCGGCTTTCGGGCCGGCGCCCGTCCCACACGTCGAACATACGCGTGTCATATCTCCTTCAGTATATCGACGTAAGCCGCCTGTGGCCGTATCGCGCCATGCTGGCGGAAGGTCTATGGATAACGTTCGCGTTGACGGTATCGACCTTCGCCATCGCAATCGGGCCAGGCTTGCTATTCGCGTTCGCGCGTCGTTTCGGGCCGCGTTGGCTCGACAGAATTTTGGGCATCCTGGTCAATTTCTGTCGATCTGTGCCGACGGTTCTGTCGGTCGTCTTCATCTATGTAGCGCTCCCCTTCGCCGGGTTGATCTTCAGCACTTTCGTTTCGGTGCTGATCAGCCTCTCAATCATGCAGGTCGCGTATTTCACCGAAGTGTTCCGCGGCGCCTTGACGGCCGTCAATAAAGGACAGTTCGAAGCGGCATACGCCTGCGGGCTGCGGACATCCGTGGTCTTGCGGAAAGTAATCCTTCCGCAAGCCGCGCGCGTGGCGGCACCCGCTTTCGTCAATAGCATCGTGTTGCTTGTGCACAATACGTCGATCGCATCGGCCATCGCGCTGCATGACGTTCTCGGCGCGGCGCTGACCATACAAACCATCAGCGGCGCGCCGGTCGCCCTAATCGCGGCGGCAGCGGGATATTTGCTGTTGGTGCTGCCTTTGGTCCGTTGGTCGCGCAACTGGGAGCGGCGCATGGCGGCGGCGAGCTGAGACGTGGAAGCCCTTATCAAGCATTTCGCAAACTTCGACGCGTTGTGGAACGCCCGCGTCGTTCTGCTCGAGGGCGCGCTCGGCACGCTCAAGCTTGGCGCGATCGCGTTGATACTTTCGATGACGGCGGGCGCCGCCATTTTCGCCCTACAAGTCTCGGGCGGCGAAAGGCGGCGAAAGCTGGTCGAGTGGTATATCGACGTGATGCGCGCCATGCCGCTGATGGTGCTGCTGGTCATCGTCCATTACGTGATTATGCCTCTGGTCGGTGTTCGCGTGGATCCGTACTACGCGGCGGCGTTCGCCTTTTTGCTGAAGCATGGCGCCTATTTCGCCGAGATCTATCGAAGCGGATGGCTGGCGATCGACAAAGGACAGATCCTTGCGGCGAACGCCTTAGGGCTCCGCCAGTGGCGGATCGTCCAGATGGTCATCGTGCCGCAATTGTCTCTGATCGTCATTCCGGCCCTGACCAGTCAAGCGACTCTACTTCTTCGCGATCTGCCGCTCGCCTTCGCGATCGGCTACTTCGAGATCTTGACGAGCGCGCGCGCCGCTCAAGTCTTCACGCGCAATTCCACGCCGTTGCTCGGCGCCGTCGTCGCATACTCGGTCACGTTACTGCTTCTTCAATGGCTGACCGGACATCTTGAACGCTATAGCCGTCGCCGTTTGGAGGCGTGACCGATGACCGTTCCGGTAATGCGACTTCGTAACATCAGCAAGACGCTCGGGGGCAAGCTTATTCTGCCGCGGATCAATATCGACGTGCCAAACGGGCAGGTCCTGGCGATCCTCGGTCCTTCCGGCGGCGGCAAGTCGACCATGCTTCGATGCATGAATCTGCTGGAGGTTCCCGAGACCGGCAGCGTAGAGCTGGATGGCGTGAACTTGGTCGGTATGAAGCATGCACAGCTTGCCGCGATGCGCGCCCGGATCGGGATGGTCTTCCAGAGCTTCAATCTCTTTCCCCATTTCACGGCGCGGGAGAACGTGACGCTCGCGCTGCGCTACGCGCTTGATGTCGCGGAAGACGAAGCCGTTGCTCGCGCCTCGGAAGCTTTGATCCGGGTCGGACTGGGTCACAAACTCGACTCCTATCCGCGTCATTTGTCAGGCGGCCAACAGCAACGTGTGGCGATCGCGCGCGCGATGGTAATGAAGCCCCGGCTGATGCTGTTCGATGAGCCCACATCGGCGCTCGACGCCGAGATGGTGGCGGAAGTTCTTCAGGTCATGCGCGATCTCGTCGCCGGCGGGATGACCATGGTTGTCGTCAGCCATGAGATCGGGTTCGTGCGGCATGCGGCGGATCGCATCATCTTCCTCGCGGACGGCACGATCGTCGAGGATCGGCCGGCGGCCGAGTTTCTCGACGATCCGCGGGAGGATCGCTCGCGGAAGTTCATCTCCGCGATTCTTTGATTTGTTCGTCGAAACCGGGAGAGGCGGCGATGGCAAGTTTCGAGATCGTCCCATTCGATCGAAATGTCGGTGCGGAGATCCAGGGGATCGACGCCCGGCGCCCGCTTGATCCGGAAACACTGGCGCGGCTGCGCGCGGCGGTCTCGACGTATGGGGTTTTGATCTTTCGCGGCCAATCGCTGACGCCAACGGAGCAGGTGGCTTTCAGTCGGTACTTCGGCACCCTCGAAGTCCACATCAAAAAGGAGTTCACGCTGCCGGAAGCGCCCGAAGTATTCGTCCTGTCGAATATCGTCGAGAACGGGCGCGCGATCGGCGTCACGAACTTCGCCGAAAGCTGGCATTCCGATGGCTCCCATGCCGAGTACCCGCCGATCGGCGCCTTGCTATATGCGCTCGAGGTTCCGCCGGAAGGTGCCGATACGCAGTTCGCGAGTATGTATCTTGCCTATGAAGCACTTGATGACGCGACGAGAGCGGGAATCGACAAGCTCGCGGCGATCCACAGTTATCAAACGCTTCAGGCTGCTCTCTATCCCGACAAGCTGCTATCGGAAGAAGTCAAGCGCAAGACCCCCGATCGACATCAAGCGATCGTAAAGACGCATCCCGAAACGGGACGGCGGACGCTTTTCCTGGGGGACGAAATCGTGACGGGTGTTGTCGGTATGCCCGAACCCGCGGGGACCGAGTTGATGAAGCGTTTGCTTGTCCACGCGACGGCGGAGCGGTTCGTCTATACGCATAAATGGAAGGTCGGAGACCTTCTATTTTGGGACAACCGAAGCACGATGCATCGCGTTCTTCCCTTCGATCAGGAACGATATCGGCGACGCGTTCATCGAACGACGTTGTCGTCGACGGCTGGATAACTGACACGCCGTTGTCAGCCGTCGGAGGCGGGATTTCTTGCGCGCGCGACTTCCGCGAAATATCTCAAGTTGTGTTGATCGAGCGCAAAGAAATTTACAACGGATGGCGCTGAGCACTGTGGGGTGGACATGGCTCGCGGCTATCCATCCCGGGGCGCCATGCTTGCCGCACCGGCCAATCGGGCCATCGATCCCGAGCTTCGGGAACTGTCGCAATTGCCTTCTTCCGATCGAAGGCATCCGCCTACCCACGTAATCGTTCCGGCGACGTTTCACCAAGCTCTCGTTTCGCCGTTCAACAACACTTCACGCTACGGGCAGTCGACACCTCAAATTCCCGAAAACTGCCGATTCAAGCGGCATCTTCCTCAAGGCGTTCCATTTTTCCATTGATTTAAAAGGGTAAATTCCGTTCTCGAGGCGCCGTAATTATAGACATTATTCACAACATTATTGTCGACATTAATGTCACAAAATAATTGACAGATCGCTCGTCCATCCACATCGTTAGGGACATGAACAGACCAGCTGGAAATCGCGTGACACCGTTGCGGCCGGCGGCCAGGGCCGTCGGCAGGCCTCGTAAGTCCGACGCGGGCAGTGAAATGTCCGTTGAGATGCGTCTGCGCAAAATGATCGCTGATCAGGAACTCCTGCCGGGCGAAGCGGTGCGCGAGGAGCATGTCGCGAAGCTTCTCTCCGTGTCGCGCCACCGTATCCGCGAAGCGCTTGCGGCATTGGAGGAGCGCCGTCTGATCGTTCGTACGCCAAATCGCGGCGCTGTCGTGGCGCAGCCGAGTTTCGACGAGATTCTCGAGCTGTTCGACATTCGCATGTCGCTCGAAAGTCTGTGCGTGCGTTTGGCCGTTCAGAATACGGATCCGGGGGAATGGACGGATCTGCGGCAATTGTTCGGTGAGCCGAGCGATCGATTGCTCGCCGCCCACGATCTCGACGGATATTTTAAGCATATTGAGTTGTTCCGCGAGCGGCTTTTGCGCGCGTCCGGCAGCGTAACGTTACAGCATTTGCTGGGGATTATCGCGGACCGCGACCGCGCCCTGTTGCGGCGCGCGATGCTTCTTCCCGAACGGGCGGCACAAGGCTTGCTGATGCAGCGGGCCATCCTGGATGCGATGTGCGCGGGCGACGCCGCGAAAGCGGAGCAGTTGAAGCGTGAATCCATTAGCCGGGCGCGCGATGCCGTCGTTCGTTATCGCTCGTTCATGACCTGAGCGAGTGCGGCAAGCGATTTGTCCATTCTCCAGCAGCGAGATCATCATGACAGACACAAAACCCTGCGGCATGAACAGACGATCTCTTTTTCGCTACGGCGCCGCGGCTTCGGCCGCCGCCGTGGGGGCGGGATCATGGCCGGCGTTTGTGCTCGCGGCCGACGAACGATCGCTGGTCGTTGCGCTCAACAGCGCGCCGAAGTTCTTCAATCCGAACTATCTCTTCGATGGCGCGTGCTACTACATCGCGCCGAACATCTATAGCAAGCTGGTCGACTACATGGCCGACGGCGCGATTGCCGGCGATCTGGCCGAGCGTTGGGACGTGAGCGACGACGCGCTGACCTACACGTTCCATCTGCATAAGGGCGTGAAGTGGAGCGACGGCAAGCCTTTGACGTCGAAGGACGTCGTTTGGTCGATCAAGTCGATCCAAGCCGAGAAGGGTTACGGGAACGGTGCGTTGAGCGGGATCGTCGGGGTGGAGGCTCCGGACGACTATACGGTCCGTATTACGTTGGCCGCGCGCAACAGCTCGTTCCTCGCGCAGATGGCGCAACGTTACGGCTATGTGATCCTGCCGGCGCATATCTACGAAGGCACGGACCCGCGGACCAATCCGGCGAATTTGGCGCCGGTGGGTTCGGGCCCCTATGTGGTGACGGGTTTCGTCGCCGGCAGCCATATCCAATTGGACGCCAATCCGGACTATTTCCGCGGCCCGCCGAAGGTCCGGCGGATCTTCTTCAAATTCTACGCCGAGTACTCGGCCGCCGTGGCGGAGATGCGCGCCGGCGGTTTGGACTTGATGCTGTCGTCGCCGCCGTTGAGCGCGATGCGCCAGCTGGAGCAAACCAAGGGCGTCAAAGTCGACATCGTCAATTCGCAACCCGAATTGATCGTTTGGATCGGCTTCAACTACCGCAATCCGGCGCTCGCCGACGTGCGCGTGCGTCGCGCGATCGCCCACGCGATCAACCGCGACCAGATCAACCGGGTCGTTTATGGCGGCACCAATAAGGTTTCCGATACGGCTTATCTAAGCACTTCGGAAATTTGGAATCCGAACGCCAAGCAACCGGAGTTCAGCGTCGCCAAGGCGAACGCGCTTTTGGATCAGGCCGGCTTTCCGCGCAAGAGCGACGGCAAGCGTCTGCGTCTTCGCTATACCGGTTTCAACGCCGCGACCGGCGGCGCCCAGCAAATCGGCGAGGTGATGAAGCAGCAATTGACGGCGGTGGGTATCGATCTCGCGCTGGAGACGTTCGATTTCGGCGTCTTCGCCGAAAAGATTCTCCAGAAGCGCGACTTCGATCTGACGTGGTCCGCCGGCCCCCATGGTCCCGATCCGCAGTTGTTCACGGGCTTCGTCACCTCGAAGGGCGGGCGCAATTGTATGGATTTCGCCAACGAGGAAGTCGACAAGCTGTTCGTCGAAGCGCGTCAAGCCGCGAGCATGGCCGCCGCCAAGGAGAGTTACTTCCGCATCCAGCAGATCGTCGCGGACGAGCTGCCGCGCCTTTCGCTGCTCGAATGGCGCAAACCGATGATCTACAGCAGCCGCTTCACCGACTATTGGTGGCAGTCCACGAGCGCCCCGGTTCCGGGCGATTGCTATCGGGCGATTCGTTCGGTTTGACGTTTCGGAAGCGCGAGGCGGTCGGAGAGCCGAGACGAGATGGTTAGGTATATCGGCTCACGGATCGTCTGGGCGCTTCCGACGCTGTTCTTCGTGCTGGTGCTGAATTTCCTGCTGACGCATCTGGCGCCGGGCGATCCGGCCTATGCGCTGGCCGGTGAGAATGCGACGCCCGAGTATTTGGAGACGATCCGGCGCGAGTATCAGTTGGACCGTCCGCTGACGGTCCAACTGATCGCCTATGTCTCTAAGGTCGCGACCGGCGATCTGGGGTTTTCGTTCAGCTATCGCCAACCCGTGCTGGACCTGATCCTGGACAAGGTGCCGGCGACCCTGACGTTAGTGTTGGCGGGATTGATCTTGGGCACGGTTGTGGGAACGCTGGCTGGCGTTTACGCCGCCAAGCATCAACAGACCGGCACCGATGCGACGCTGAACATCGTCGCGTTGATTCTGTTCTCGCTGCCAATCTTCTGGCTAGGGCTGCTGATCATCCTTTTCTTCGCGATCTGGCTGGGCGCGCTACCCGCAGGCGGCATGACGTCGCTGCCGCCCAAGCGAGGGCTGGCCTTTTTCGGCGACGTGGCCGTGCACATGGTGCTGCCGACGTTGACGGTGGCGCTGCATACGATTCCCACGTATTTCCGCCTTACGCGAAGCTCGGTCATCGACGCGCTGCAGGAGGATTACGTCGTCACCGCGCGGGCGATCGGCTTGCGCGAACGGACGGTCTTTTTCCGGCATTGCCTGCGCAACGCGCTGCTGCCCAACATCACCGTCGCGGGGATGATGTTGGGCTCGGTATTCAGCGGCGCGCTGCTGACCGAGGCCATTTTCTCGTGGCCCGGCATCGGCAATCTTATGTATGGCGCGGTCATTCAGCGCGACCTTCCGCTGGTGATGGGAATTTTTACCATCAGCTCGGTCTGCGTGATCGCGGCGGTATTGCTCACGGATATCGCCTATAGCCTGGCGGACCCGCGGGTGCGTCATGGTTAGGCGTTACTTTCCGCGCGCGCCGGGCGCGATGGGGTCGATCGGCGTCGCGCTGTTGATTGGGTTCGGGGTGCTTACCCTGTTCGGCGATACGCTGGCGCCGCACTCGGCCCATGAGTTGCTGTCGGCCTCGGATATGCCGCCGGACGCGGAGTTTCTTTTCGGCACCGATCATTTGGGGCGCGACGTCTTCAGTCGCGTTCTGGAAGGAACGCGCTACACCGTCTTGCTGGCGCTGGCGGCCACGTTGATTTCGCTGGTCACGGGCACCATCGTCGGCGCGGTGGCGGGCTATTTCGGCGGCATGATCGATCTGGTCACGTCGCGTTTGATCGAAGTATTCCTGACCATTCCGCGCCTGTTCCTGGTCATTCTGCTCGCCGCGTTCCTGGGATCGCATGCCTGGGTGATCGTGCTGGTGATCGGCGGAACGATGTGGCCGGTCAATGCGCGATTGATGCGCGCGCAGGCGCTGACACTGCGCGAGCGCGGCTATGTCAAGGCGGCGGAACTCGCCGGCGTGTCGCGTTTGCGCATACTGTTTCGTCATATCATCGCGAACGGTCTGAGCCCCGTGCTGGCGAAATCGAGCCTGCAAATCGCCGAAGCGATCCTGTTGGAAGCCGGCTTGTCGTTCCTGGGGTTGGGCGATCCGTCGCGGATTTCGTGGGGCAAGATGATGCAGGAGGGGCAGGCGGGCTTCCCGAGCATCTGGTGGCCGGAAGTGTTCCCCGGGCTCGCGTTGGCGCTGCTGTTGATCGCCATCCACCTGACCGGCGACAGCATCCGCTCCTTCTTGGCGGTGGCCGATGGCGATACCGGCTTGGCGCTCCCGACGACGGGGGCGAAGCGGTGACGATCCTTGAAGTGCGCGACCTCGTCTATGGCTACGACGCCGCCGGCCGGTTCGTGCCCATCGTCGATCGCGTCGATTTGGATCTGGCGCCGGACGAATCGCTGGGCGTGATCGGCGAGTCCGGCAGCGGGAAATCGTCGCTGCTTTACGCCATCATGCGGCTGTTCAAGCCGAATACCCGGATTGCGGGAGGATCGGTCCGTTTCAAGGCGCAGGATCTATCGCGTCTGTCGCCCGAGCAACTCGGCGATATCCGATGGTCGGGCATCTCGATGGTGTTTCAGGGCGCGATGAACGCGCTCAACCCGATCATCCGCATCGGCAGTCTTTTGGCGGAAGCCTATGCCCGCCATCACCCCGCCGTCGGCCGCCGCGAAATCGACGAGCGCGTGCAGGAAATCCTCGACCTCGTGCATATCCCGTCCCATGCGCGCAGCGCCTATGCGCACGAACTGAGCGGCGGGATGCGCCAGCGCGTGGTGATCGCGCTGGCCTTGATCTGCCGGCCGGAAGTGCTGCTGGCGGACGAGCCGACCACCGCGTTGGACGTGGTGCTGCAAGACGAGATCATGGCGAGCTTGGAGGAGATCCGCGCGAAGCTTCGTTTCGGCATGATTCTGGTTTCGCACGATCTGGCGCTGATCGCCGAGACCTGCACGCGGATCATGGTGATGTATGCGGGGCAGATCATCGAGGCGGGGGCGGCGCGCGACGTGATCGCACGCCCGAAGCATCCATATACGCTCGGATTGCTGCGCTCCTATCCGTCGATGCACGACGCCGATGTCATTCCGATTTCGATCCCCGGCAGTCCGCCCACCCCGGAAACGTCTTTTCGCGGCTGCCGCTTCGCGCCGCGTTGCCCGATGGCGGAACCCGCCTGCCAGGACTGGGAGAGCGCGTTGACCACGGTCGACGACACGACGGTGCCGCACCAAGCGCGATGCCGGCTTGTCGATCGGGTCGCCGAACGCGGGAACGCGCTGTACCAGGACGAGCGGGGAATCGGATGAACCTCGCCATCGAAGGCGCCGGCCTGACCCGGATCTACAACAGCCGTGAAGCCATGCCCGGTTTGCGCGGATTGTGGATGCGCAAGAAAATCGTCGCCGTCGACAACATCACGCTGCGTCTCGAACAGGGCAAAACTTTGGCCGTGGTGGGCGAGAGCGGGTCGGGCAAAAGCACGCTAGGCCGGATGCTGGCGATGATGGAGCAGCCCGATGCCGGAACGCTCCGCTTCGAAGGGCGCGCCGTGTCGGAATTGACCCGGGCGGAGCGTTTGTCGTTGCGCCGGCGCGTCCAAATGATTTTTCAAGATCCGTACGAAGCGCTCGACCCGCGCATGTCGATCGGCGCGTCGGTCGAGGAACCGCTGCTGTCGCTGGGGCTCGACCCGGCCGAACGCCGGGCGCGGATGATCGCGGCGTTGGCGGATGTCGAGTTGTCGCCGCCCGAGCGTTACTTGTCGCTGCGGCCGCACCAGTTGAGCGGCGGACAACGTCAGCGCGTCGCGATCGCGCGCGCCATCGTGTTGCGGCCGACGATCCTGATCGCGGACGAGCCGACGTCGATGCTGGACGTGTCCTTGCGTATCGGCATTCTGCGCCTTCTGGACCGGATCCGCGAACGCACGGGCATCGCCATCGTGCTGATCACGCACGATCTGGCGCTCGCCAATTTCGCGGCCGATCGGGTGATGGTCATGCATCGCGGAAAAGCGGTCGAAGAAGGCGAGACCAAGACCCTGCTGCGCGATCCGCAGCACCACTACACCCGGTTACTCGTCGCGTCCGCGCCACGGCTCGAACCCGGACGGCAACGTCAGCGTTTGAAACGGGCGGGCGACGACGTCTGACGCATCTCTAAGCCAAACCGAACAAAGGGACAGATCATGTATTCGAGCGCGGCGCGGACCTTGATGGCGAACGATCTCGTCGTCGACATTCTCGGCGGATCGCTGGCCAGCCTTGGCGCGCCCGGAGAGCATTCGTCGTTGTACGGCGAAGCCCAGCTCAAGGCCGGCGTCAACGCCATCCATGTCAGCGTCGGCACGTTCAGCACCAGTATCGAACCGGTGTTGAACGAGCTGTTCGACTATTTCTGTCTGTTCCGCGATATGTCGCATCGCATCATGCAGGTGCGTACGGCGGCCGATATTCTGGAGGCGCAGCGCAGCGGGAAGGTGGGCGTGATCCTGGCGACCCAAGGCCTCGATTGCATCGGCCGCAATCCGCGCTTGGTGCCCGTTTTAAGCGAGTTGGGCCTGCGGATCGCGTCCTTGACCTATAACGAGCGCAACCACCTGGGCAGCGGCTGCATGGAGCCCGACGATGGCCCGCTGACGCTGGTCGGCCGCGCCGTGGTGCGCGAGCTTCGCCATAGCCGGATCGCGCTCGATCTGTCGCATGTCGGCTATCGCACGTCGATGGACGCCATCGAAATCTATGGCGGTCCTGTGCTGTTCACGCATTCCAACGCCTATGCGTTGACCCCGACCCAGCGCAACCTCAAGGACGATCAGATCGTCGCGGCTGCGCGCAGCGGCGGCTTGATCGGCGTAACGCCGTTCTCGGCCATGTGCCGCAAGACGGCGGGCATTCGCCCGAACATCGAGAACTATATCGATCACATGGAATACATGATCAAGCTCGCGGGCATCGATCATGTCGCCATCGGCACCGATTTCTTCCCGCACTCCACGGTGAAATGGGCCAACAGCACGAAGCGCTTCTATCCCGACATGATCGGCGAGCTGACTTGGCCCACGGCACGTTCCGAAGGGATCGATAGCATCGACAAGATCGTGGCCATTCCCGACGCGCTGGAGAAGCGCGGCTACAGCCAGGACGACATCCGCAAAATCATGGGCGGGAACGCGTTGCGCGTTCTGCGCACAATCTGGGGCGCGTGAGCGCCGGTATAGCAATCGTACTAATCAGGAAACAATCACATGTCGCTTGAAACAGTTCCCGGCCCGATCATCGATTTGCTTGGTGGTTCGTTGGGCAGTCTTGGCGCACCCGCAGGGCAGCCCGCGTTGTATGGCGAGAAGCAGATCCAGGCCAAACTCGACGTCATTCATGTCAGCGTCGGCACGTTCATGACCAGCATCGAGCCGGTATTGAGCGAAGTGTTCGACTATCAGTGCCTGTTCCGCGATATGGCGCATCGGGTAATGGCCGTCCGGTCGACCGACGACATAAAGGTCGCCCAGGAACGGCGTTTGGTCGGCGTCATCATGGGCTGCCAGGGGCTGGATTTCATCGGCAAGAACGTGCGTCTGCTTTCCATCATGGCGCGCTTGGGACTGCGGATCGCGTCGCTGACCTATAACGAGCAAAACTATCTCGGCAGCGGCTGTATGGAGACCGAGGATCGTGGCTTGACCCTCGCCGGTCGCAAAGCGGTGCGCGAGCTGCGCGAAAGCCGGATCTTGCTCGATCTCTCGCATGTCGGTTATCGGACATCGATGGATGCGATCGCGCTTTACGGCGGTCCCGTCGTCTTCACCCATTCGAACGCGGATGCGCTGACGCCGTGCCCGCGCAACATCAAGGACGATCAAATTCGCGCCGCCGCCGCGACCGGTGGGGTGATCGGCGTCTCGCCCTATTCGGCGTTCTGCCGTAAAGCGCCGGGGCAGCGTCCGACGGTGAACGACTTCGTCGATCATCTCGCTTATGTCGCGAATTTGGTCGGCGTCGATCACGTGGCGATCGGCACGGATCTTTTCCCCCACACGAAGGTCAAGTGGGAGAACAGCACCAAGCGCTTCTATCCCGAGATGGTCGGCGACGCCGTGTGGGAGACCGCATATTGCGAAGGCTTCGACAATGTTGCGGCGTTCCCCTCCATCCCGGGAATTTTGGCGCGGCGGGGCTTTGCGCCGGACGATATCCGTAAGATCATGGGCGCCAATGTGGCCCGGGTGTTGGGCGACGCGTGGCGCGACTGACGCGGCCGGTTCGCGCAAAAAGGGGGGCGGGGTGCGATGTCCGATAGGCTGATCCTCGCCAATATTCGTCGCGATGGATCGGCGGCGCCGACCAGCCTGACCATCGTGGACGGCTGTATTTCGGCCTATGGCGAAACGCCCGTCGCCGGCGATCGCGTGATCGACGGGGCGGGGTGTTTCGTCATTCCCGGACTGGTCGAAGCGCATACGCATCTCGACAAATCGTTGCTCGGGATGCCGTGGTACGTGAACGACGTGGGGCCGCGCCTAACGGACCGGATCGAAAACGAACGCCGCCAGCGGCGGCTTCTGGGAATGGATCCACGAAGCCAGGCCGCGCGGCAGATCGAAGCGACCGTTGCGTTCGGCACGACGCATCTGCGTTCGCATGTCGATATCGACACCGAGGTCGGATTGGCCGGCGTCGAAGGCGTCATGGAAGCCCGTGCGCAGTATCGCGACGCGATCGAGATCGATCTGGTCGCCTTTCCCCAAAGCGGCATGCTGGTCCGGCCCGGAACGGTCGAGCTAATGGAGCAAGCGCTTCGGCTGGGGGCCGATGTAGTGGGCGGCTTGGACCCTTGCTTGATTGATCGGGATCCGAAAGGTCATCTGGACACGATCTTCGGAATGGCCGAACGTTTCGGGCGGCCCATCGATATCCATCTGCATGAAGCCGGCACGATGGGCGCGTTTTCGACCGAGATGATCGTCGAGCGTACCATCGCTTTGGGGATGCAGGGCCTGGTCACGATCAGCCACGCTTTCTGCCTTGGCGCGCCGGGGGCGGATTATCTGCCCGGCCTGATCGAGAAGATCGCGTCGGCGCGGGTGCATATCTTGACCACGGCACCGGCTGCTGCGGCCGCCCCTCCGGCGCGCCAACTTATCGATGCCGGTATCGTCGTGGCGGGCGGGTCCGACGGCGTGCGTGACGTGTGGAGCCCCTACGGCAACGGCGACATGCTGGAACGCGCGATGTTCGTCGGCTTACGCAATAATTTCCGCCGCGACGACGAGATCGCCCTGGCGCTCGATATCTGCACCCATGGCGGCGCGCGCTTGCGCGGGCAAGAAGGATACGGTCTCGCGGTCGGATGCCGGGCCGATCTCGTCCTTATTCGGGGCGAAACATTGGCCGAGGCGGTTGTCAGCCGGCGACCGCGACGTCTCGTGGTCAAATCCGGTCGCGTGGTCGGCGAAGACGGGCGCTATATCGGCGTTGCAGCATAAGCGATGCATTGAATCGTGATGCGACCTCCCGAGAAAGGCCAATGATTGAAATCGTTGGTCGACGCAAGTCGCAATCGTTGTTTTTGTGTGGCGCATCGAATTGTCGGTTTCGGGATGATTTAACGCGAGCTCATTTTCCACAAAATGCCTCAAAATGCCTCGTAAATGTGGAAACTAATATTGATATAAAATGATTTTATACGGTCTGGGGGACTGGGGGTCGTGGGTTCGAATCCCGCCGCTCCGACCACTATTCGAGAGAGACGGAGAAGCCCGCCCTGGAAACCAGCGGCGGGCTTCGGCGTTTTGGAGGTCGACTACGTTTGATCGATCGCCGTCTGCCATTCGGCGGCGTAAGCGTCGAGATCGATGCCGAGCGGCATAACGCGTCGGGCTTCGAGCGATACGGTCGGCGGCAAATTGTCCGACCAGCGCGCCAAAATCGAAGCACCCGACGCCGCGCCATCCGTCCGCGGCGAGACGAAGATTTCGCATTCGGGCATCAGCGTCGCCACCAGCGCAGCGAAAAGCGGGTTCGCCACGAAGGCGCCGTCGATATAGATGCGCGTTGCGAGGCCGGTTAAGCGCAGCGTCTCGCGCGTCATCAAGGCGAGATAAAGCGTGGCCGCGGTCGCACGCGCGCCCGGCGTATCGAGCGATCCGGCGATCCGCCCGATACGGCCGGGAAACGGCCCGCCGGTTTCCGCGAAGCTCGGCAACGCCATCGCGCGGCGTTCCACAATGCGCGCGAGATCGGCTTCGGTCGGCGTGGCATCTCCGGCGATCGTTTCGTATTCGCGCCCGCCCATGAAGCGCGCGCAAGCGACGGGTTTGCCGTAAACATCGACATTGACCAGCGTGTCGCGCGCGGGATCGAGCTTTGCAGGATCGCCCTGGCCGTTGAAACACACGACCCAAGTTCCGGTCGAAACGACCGCGAAAGGCGCTTGCGCGCCCGCGAGGTACCCTAGATACGCGGCATTGCTGTCGTGAATGCCGCACAACACGTCGCAATCCGGCAGGCCAAGCAAGGGCCGCGTCTTGCCCAAGCGGTCCTGCGCGCGGCGCAGCGACGGCAATAGTCGCGTCCAACCTTGTTGCGCGACGAGATCGGATGGCGCGCCGATGTCGGGACGCCAAAGATCGGTATGGCAACCCAGCGAGGTCGCTTCGCTCGCCATCACGCCCGACAGACGCCAAGCGAAATACTGCGGATAGGTCAGGAAGGCCGTCGCGCGTGCTAGCGCATCGGGGGCGGTGCGCGCGATCCAATAAAGCTGCCGGCCGAGATTGAGGCCAGCGGGCAAACGCGGCGAGAAAGTCTGCGCGAAAGCGGGACGCAGCGCATCGTACTCCGCGTCGATCGCGGCGGGCGGATTGGCTTCGTAGTCGATCGCGGGGTGGACGGGGCCTTGCGCGTCGACCAGCACGCCGGCCGCCCCATGCGCCACGGGCACGATCGCCGTCAGGTCGAAACGCGTGGCGAGATCGCGCAATCCCGCCAGCGACCATTCCCAGATCGCTTCGCTATCGAGCGCGCCGTTCGCGGGTCGGCAAACGCGCGTCGTCGCGGCGAGCGTGCGACCGTGGCCGTCGATCGCCAGCAGCTTGGCGTTCGTCTTGCCGATATCGAGAACGGCGATGGCTTGTTCGCGCATGCCGTCCGCGCCTCTGCGTTTACCGGGGGAAGGCGGCGGCGATCCCGCCGTCGACCGCCAGCATGGCCCCGGTGGTCTTCGACAAGGCGCCGCCGACGAAGCACAGGGCCGCTTCCGCGATATCCTCGGGCAGCACTTCGACGTTCAGCAGCGTGCGCTGGGCGTAATGCTGGGCGAGCTTGTCGGGCTCGACGCCGTAAGCTTTGGCGCGATCGGCGGCCCAGCCCTTGTCCCAGATCCCCGAGCCGCGAATGACCGCGTCGGGATTGATCGTGTTGACGCGGATTCCGTGCTTGCCGAGCTCCGCCGCCAGCAAACGCGCTTGATGCGCTTGCGCGGCCTTGATGCTGCCATAGGCCGAATTGCTGGGTCCCGCGAACACCGCGTTCTTGCTGGCGATATAGAGAATATCGCCGCCCAGCCCTTGCGCCTTCAAGCGTTTGACGAAGGCTTGGCTCAGCAGCAAGGCACCTCGCGCCATGACGTTGTGCATCAGATCGTATTTCTCGATGCTCAACGCATCCACGTCGCCCGCGATCGACAGCCCGGCATTGTTGACCAGAAGATCGATTCCGCCGAAGGCGATCGTCGCGGTTTCGACCGCACGCTCGATCGCGGCCGCATCCTGCAGATCGGCGACGATTGCGACCACGTTGTCGGCACCGAAGGTTTTGGCGAGATCGGCGCGCGCCGTCTCGAGCTTCGCGGCATCGATATCGAGCAGCGCGACGGCAGCCCCTTCCGACAGGAAGCGCCGCGCGATGGCAAGGCCGATGCCGTTGGCACCGCCGCTGACCAACGCCGCACGCCGCGCGAGCTTGCGCTCTGGCGGCTGGCGCTTCAGCTTGGCTTCCTCCAACACCCAATATTCGATGCTGAACGCGTCGGCCGGCGGCAGGCCGACATAGCCGCCGAGGCGCTCGGCCCCCTCCATCACGTTCACCGCATTGGTGAAGTATTCGCCCGCGATGCGCGCGGTCGCGGCATCCTTGGCGAAAGTGAACATGCCCACACCGGGCCACAGCACGACGACCGGCTGCGGATCGCGCATCGGCGGCGATTCCGCGATTGCGTGCGCTTTGTAATAGGCGGCGTGTTCTTCCGCGTAGCGATCGAACAAGGGGCGCACGATGTCGGCCAGCGCCTTTTCGTCCGTCGGCAGTTCGGCGGGCAGCAAGACGGGGGCGACTTTGGTGCGCAAGAAATGGTCGGGGCAGGAGGTGCCGATAGCGGAGAGGCGCGCGCCATCCGCCGAGCCCGCGAAGGTCAAGATCTGATCGCTGTCGACGAAGCGGCCGATCTTGCGCGTCTGGCGCGAGGCAAGGCCGCGCAGTACGGGCATCGCGGCCAGCGCCCGGGCGCGGCGCGTGGCGGCGTCCGGCGTCTTGGCGAGAAGCGGCCCGCCGAAGCGCGGCTTGCCCGCGCGCGACGACAGGAACTTCACGGCGCGGTTGATGAGGTCGACCGAGCGGCGATAGCACGCCTCCGACGTATCGGCCCAAGAGATGATGCCGTGCCCGCCGAGCATCACGCCGACGAGCTTCGGGTTCTCTTCGGCGAGTTTGGAAATCCGCAAGGCGAGTTCGAAGCCGGGGCGGATCCAATCGAGCCAGCCGACTTCGCCGCCATAGATTTCCTTGGTCATCGCTTCGCCGTCTTTCGCGGCGGCGATGGCGATCACGGCGTCGGGATGCAGATGGTCGACATGGCGCGCGGGCAGGAAGGCGTGCAGCGGCGTGTCGATCGACGGCGCGCGGCTTTTGGGATGGAACAGGCAATGGTCGTAGAAGCCGACCATCGCATCTTCGTCCTGCGGCCCGCGATAGCGTTCGCGCAAGGCGAGCAGGCGTTCCATCCGCAATTGCGCCAAGCCGTCGCGGGTGAGGGTGCCGATATCGCCGCCCGAGCCTTTGACCCACAGCACGGTCGTCGTTTGGCCGGTGACGGGATCGCGTTCCTCCGATTTGCCGCTGGTATTGCCGCCCGCGTAGTTGGTGATGCGCAGATCGGCGCCGAGCAGATTGGAGCGATAGAGCAGCAGCGCCACCTCGTCGCCCGCCAGCGTCGCCGCATGCGCCGCATCCCATCTCGATTCAACCGTTTCGTCGATCGTCGCCATTTTACTAAAGCCCCGTCGCTTGCTGGAAACCGCGTTTATGCGCCACCGCCTGCCGATAGCCGGACAGGCGGAAGGCGGAGATGGGATCGAGCGCGCCGCCCTTGCGCCGCCGTGCCTCGCGCACCAAAGCGCGCACATCGGTACGGAAGGCGTCTTGCAGCGCTTCTTGCGCACCCGCCGGATCGTTCTCGGCGCGCGCGGTATCGAGCTTGCCGGCATCGACCGTCATCGCCTGGGCGTAGGCGATCAGGATCGCCTCGGTCGATTGCAGCACGTCCTCGATCGGATCCTTGAAATTATGGCTCGCGTCGATCATCAGATCGGGCGCGTGGGCGGCGAAGGCGCCGTCGCGTTCGGCATCGACCAATTCGCGGCAGATCAGGAATAGCTGATAGGGCTGGATCGAACCGGTCGTCAGGTCGTCGTCGCCGTATTTCGAATCGTTGAAATGGAAGCCGCCCAGACGTCCTTGATGGACGAGCATGGCGACGATCTGCTCGATATTCGCGTTGGGCAAATGGTGGCCGAGATCGACAAGGCAGCGGGCGCGCGGGCCCAGGCTGCGCGCGATCAACAGACTCGCCCCCCAATCGAAATTGACCGAGCTGTAGAAGGCGGGCTCGAACGGCTTATGCTCGGTATAGAGCGACCAGCCCTCGGGCAGCGTGGCGTAGACCTTGGCAAGGCTGTCGATCGTGCGATCGAGGGCGCCGCGGAAACTATGCTGGCCGGGATGGTTCGTGCCGTCGGAGAGCCACACGGTCAGCGCTTGGCTGCCCAGCGCGTGGCCCAACGCCACGACGCCGACCATGTGATCGACGGCGCGCGCGCGGGCTTCTTCCCACACATTGCTGACCGAGCCGAAACGGTAGGACGCGCGCGGATCGTTCGGCCGCTCGCCATCCTGGAACGTGTTCGAGTTGATCGGGCCGCAGACGATACCGGTTTCGGCGAGATAGGCGCGCAAGCCTTTGGGGTCGTCGGTGCGGTCCCAAGGGATATGCAGGCTGATCTCGCCATTGGCGCGCGTCAGTTTTTCGATCGCGGCGACGTCGGCGATCTTCTCGCTGATGTCGCGCGGTTCGCCGGCTTGCGTGAAGCGGCCAAACCGAGTGCCGCCGGCCCCGAGCGCCCAGCTCGGCACGGCGATGCGCAATTTCGACAGCCGGGCCACGATCTTCTCGGGATCGACGCCGCGCCGCGAAAGCTTGGTCGCGATATGGGCGAAATCCGCCTCATGCGCCGCCGCATCGTCGCGGCGCTGGCTTTCGATCGCATCAGTCAGGCGGGCGGTTTCGCTCATACCAGCGCTTCCTCCTTCTTGCCCAGGAAGGCGAACAGGATCACCAGCGGCAGGAAAGTCAGTAGGATCAGCACCGTTCCCAGCGCCGACGCGATACCGAAATTGCCGTTCACCACCTCGTTGAAGATCTCGATGCTGAGCGTGACCGTGTTGCCCGATTGCAGGATCAGCGTTGCGCTGAGCTCGCGGATCGTGTTCGACCAGGTGAGCAGCACGCCCGATAGGATCGCCATCGACAGCAGCGGCACGGTGATGCGCATGAAGGTGCGCCCGGGGCCGGCCCCCAAATTGATCGACGCATCCTCGGTGTCGCGCGACAGCTGTTGCAGCATCGATACCGACGAGCGCACCGAGAAGGGCAGGCGGCGGATGAAGAAAGCGAGGATCAGAATCGCCGAGGTGCCGGTCAGGATCAGCGGCGGTTCGTTATAGGTAACGACGAGGCCGACGGCCAACACGATGCCGGGCACGGCGTAGGAGAACATCACCACACCGTCGAGCCAGCCGCCCAAGCGGCCGGGCCGGCGCACGATGATGTAACCGACGGCCGTACCCACGACCGCGCACATCGCGGTCGCGACGGTCGTATAATACAAGGTGTTCGACAGCGGCGTACCGATCGTGCGCCACACGCGTTCGTAATTCTCCATCGTGAATTCCGCGATCAGCAGCGGGCCGTTCGCCTTCAGGAACGACGAAATCACGATGTTGATCACGGGGAGCAGCGCCAAGCCGACGAGCAGCAGTACGTAGAGACTGGCGAGTGCGCGCTTCGTCGTCGACTGTTCCATCACCAACAGCGGCCGGATGGCGGAGGTGCCGTAGGCATGGCGTGCCGCGTACCAGCGTTGCAGCAGCAGCGCCGACGTCGTCACGGTCAAGAGCAGCACGGCGAGCGTGCTGGCGAGGATGGGCCGGCCGCCGAACTCGTTGACGAACTCGCCGAACACCAGCACCGGCAACACGCGGAAGCGTTCGCCGATGATGATCGGCGTGCCGATATCGGTGAAGGCGGCGACGAAGACGAGCAGCGCGCCCGCACTGATCGACGGGATCAGCAGCGGCAGCAACACGGTGAAGAAGGTGCGCAATTCGCTGCTGCCCAGGTTTCGCGCCGCATCCTCGACCGATTGGTCGATGGATTTGAGGCCGGAGGACACCATCAGAAAGACGAAGGGGAAGAATTGCAGCGTGAACACCAGCACGATGCCGGGGGCGCCATAGATCGACGGCAGATCGATCCCGATATCAGCCAGTGTTTGCGTGACGATGCCGCTGCGCCCGAACAGCACGACCCAGGAATAGGAGCCGATGAAGGGCGGCGAGACGAAGGTCAGCACCACGGCCGCACGCACGAAGCTTCGCCCGAAAATCTCGTAGCGTGTGGCGAAATAGGCGGCCGGCACGCCGAACAACACGGCGAAGAACGTCGCCGCGACGCTGACCTGCACGCTGTTGATCAGCGTTTGGTAATAGAAGCGCCGCGAGAAGAACTCGACGTAATTGGCGATGACGCTGGAATTCGGGTCCTTGCTCGACAGACTCATGCCGATGATGTTGACCACCGGCATCAGCAGCAAAGCGATCAGCGTCAGGAAGACCAAAAGAGTGATGATCGGCCAAAAGCCGATACGGTGCGCGATCCACGCTTGCATGGCGTGCATCAGCGCTTTTCCGGGAAGATCCAGAACGCGTCCGGCGGCAAGGCGAGGCCGACGCGCGTGCCGACCGGCGGCGGCACACTACCCGCATGGCCGGTCGACGCGGATTGCACGGTTTTGCCGTCGCCCAGATCCAGCACCAAGCGGGTCGTGGCGCCGTAGAACTGCGCGTCGACAACCGTCGCGGTCCAACCGCCGGCAACGGGGGCGCCGATCGTGATGTCGTGGCTGCGGAAGGCAATCTCCGCCTTGTGGCCGATTTCCGCCGCGCGCGCGGCCGGCACATTGAAGCGGCCGCCGCCGGGCACGGTGTAAACGCCGTCCGCCACGGCCTCGGCCGGTACGAAATTGCTTTCGCCGATGAACGACGCGACGAAACGCGTGCGCGGACGATAGAAGATATCGGCGGGCGTACCGATCTGCTCGACATGGCCCGCACTCATCACCGCCACGCGGTCCGACATCATCAGCGCTTCTTCCTGATCGTGCGTCACGTAGATCGTGGTGACGCCGATCTGGCGTTGAAGCGTGCGGATTTCGCTGCGCAGATGGATGCGCATCTCGGTATCGAGATTGGACAAGGGTTCGTCCATCAGCAACACGTCGGGCTCGATAACGATGGCGCGGGCGAGCACCACACGCTGCTGCTGGCCGCCGGACAATTCGCGCGGGCGGCGATGGCCCAAATGCTCGAGCCGCATCATGGCGAGCATCTTGCGCACGCGCTCGTCGACTTGGGCGCTCGGCAAGCCGCGCGCACGCAGGCCGTAGGCGATGTTGTCGACTACCGTCAGGTGGGGAAAGATCGCGTAGTTCTGGAAGACCATGCCGGTGTTGCGCTTATGCGCGGGCACGTCGTCGATCGGTTTGTCGCCGAACAGGATGCGGCCGGAAGATTGCTGCATGAAGCCCGCGACGATGCGCAGCAGCGTGGTCTTGCCGCAGCCGCTGGAGCCCAGCAGGGTGAAGAATTCGCCCTTCGCGATCGAAATATCGACCTTGTTGACCGCGGTGAAATCGCCGAATTGTTTCGTGACGCTTTCGATATGTACCGACGTCGATGCCATAACCAATCGATCCCTGAGACTTTTCGTTTCCTTGCGCGGCCGATCGCCGTCCGCCGGTTGTCCGGCGAACGGCGTCGATCGCGATCGTCATCCCTGCGTGCGGATGATGATCTGCTGCATCTTGTCGAGGATTTCCTTGCGGTTCTGCGCGGCCCAAGCCTCATCGTAATCGATGATCTTGAACTTCTCGGGCGGCAGCATCTCGGGATGCGTCTTGATGTTCTTCACGGTCGGGCGGCGGCCGGGGAACTTCTCGGCAAGCTGCGTCTGCGCGTCCACCGTCAGCAGATAGTCGGCGAACAAGCGGGCGGCTTTCGGGCTCGGTCCGCCTTTGACGATGAACATGCCTTCGGGCTGCAACAAAGTGCCGTCGGCCGGATAGACGATCCCCGCCGTGCCCGCGAGCACGTAGCTGAACGCGCCTTCCTCATACGTGATGCCGACCGGATACTCGCCGCGGCCGACCTGCTGGAAGACGAGGCTGGAGCGGATGACGATGCTTTGGTTGCGCGTCATCTCCTCTGTCAGCTTCCAGGCGGCGTCGCCCTTGCCGTAGATCTGCAGCCAGGTCGTCAGCGCCGCGAGCGACGAGCTCGATTTCGACGGATCGGTGTGGACGACCTTGCCCTTCCATTCGGGCTTGGCGAGATCGGCCCAGGTCTTCGGCGCCTTGTCGGCCGCGACCAGGCGCTTGTTGTACATGATGACCATCGTGCTCGCGCCGAACGGCGTGTTGTAGCCGGCGGGGTCGATCATCTTGGGTTCGACATTGGCGAGGTTCGGCGAACGATATTGCTCGAACAGGTCGGGCGCCGAGGAGCCCGTATCGGAGAAGCCGCCCCACATCACGTCGGCGGCCGGGCGGCCGCGCTCGGCGCGGATGCGGTTCAGCAGTTCGCCCGTGCCCGCCTTGATGGTGGTGACGCGCACGCCGTATTTCTCGGAAAATTCCTTGGTGAAGTGGTCGACCATCTCCGACGGATGCGACGCGTAGACCACCAATTGCTTTTCGTAATCCTGCGCCCAAGCGCCCGCCAGCGCCACGGCGGACAGCGCGCCGGCCAATGCCAAGACGCGAAGCGACCTTATCGTCATCTGCGTTTCCCCCTTTATTTCCCGTGTTCGGGAATTGCGGCCCGCGTGTTTTCACGATGACCGTTCCATGTATTTTTTATTACAATAGAATGACAGAGGCCAGGATTTAATCCGATACTAGCGTAGAGACTCGCGCCGTTCCGCAAGGCGAAGCGGCGCATCCAATGGCGGAAAACGCCGACATCTTATGGGGGAAACGATGAAGACCCATTTCGCTTTGGCCGCCGCGGCGCTGACCGCCGCAACGCTTGGATGGACGGCGCCCGCCGCCGCGCAAGGCACTTTGTCGATCTATTGCGGCGTGCCCGAAGAATGGTGCCGCGCCACGTTCAACGCCTTCACCCGCCAAACGGGTATCCGCGTGGCGATGACGCGCAAGAGTGCTGGCGAGATCTTCGCGCAAGTGAAAGCCGAAGCGTCCAATCCGCGCGGCGACGTATGGTTCGGCGGCACGGGCGATTCGCATCTTCAAGCCGCCGAGGAAAACCTGACGTTCGAATATCGCTCGCCGATGCTGCCCCAGCTTCACGAATGGGCGACCAAGCAGGCGGAGCAATCGAAATTCCGTACCGTCGGCATCTTCGCGGGCGCGCTGGGCTTCGGCTTCAACACGCGCGAGTTCGCCAAGGTGGGCGGAGCGGAACCGCGCTGCTGGTCCGATCTGCTCGATCCGCGCTTCCGCAATCAGGTGCAATCGTCCGATCCCAACGCGTCGGGCACGGCCTATACGCATATCGCAACGATGGTGCAGTTGATGGGCGAGGAACCGGCTTTCGACTACATGAAGAAGCTCCATGCCAACGTGAACCAGTACAACCGGGCGGGGGGTGCGGCCGCGCGCAACACGGGCACGGGCGAAACGCTCATCGGCATTACCTTCATCGACGACATGGTCGCCGTGCTGGTCGACGGCGCGCCGGTCAAGGTTGTCGCCCCGTGCGAAGGGACCGGCTATCAGGTCGGCTCGATGAGCATCATCCGGGGGACGCGCCAGCTCGACCTCGCCAAGAAATTCTATGATTGGGCGCTCACACCCGAGGCGCAGGTCGCGGCGGCGGAAGCCAAGTTCTTCCATGTCCAGTCGAACAAGAACACGCCCGTACCAGCGGCGGCTCCCAAGCTCGACGTGAAGCTCATCGATTACGACTTCGCCAAATACGGGGCCGCGAACGAACGCCGTCGTTTGCTCGCCCGGTGGGACGCGGAAATCCGCCCGCTCGCCCGATGACCGACGACGTTTACGCCCCGCGCCTCGATTTCGCCCGCAAGCTGGGCGGCGAGTGCGCGGCGATGGCGCGCGATTACTTCGCGCGCCTCGATACGATCGCGATCTCGCGCAAAGGTCTGCAGGACGTGCTGA
>JAYRYC010000008.1:0-232163 GCA_041917215.1 Tagaea sp. | reverse complement strand
CGGCACCCGTCGCGGCACCGGCACCCGCTCCGGCCCCGCCCGTGACGGCGGCGCAAGCCCCGGCGGCCGCCCCCGCGCAAACGGCTGCGGCACCCGCCGCGGCCCGCGCCGCTGGCGGCGCCTTGGCGACGATCCCTTTCGCGGCCGGTTCGCCCGACCTCAACGACCAAGGCAAGGCGGCGCTCGCCACGGTGCTCGATGCGCTGAAATCGGACGCCACCGCGCGTTTGCAAATCCAGGCCTTCGCCTCGGGCGGCGACGACCAAGGCGGCCAAGCGCGCCGCCTGTCGCTGTCGCGCGCACTGGCCGTGCGCGGCCAATTGATCGAGCAGGGAATCGCGGCGACGCGCATGGACGTGCGCGCCTTGGGCCGCACCAATGACGGTCCGCCGGACCGCGTCGATATCCTGCTCGTCCGCCGATAAGCCTTAAGTCGCAGCCGAAGGAGGTCGTGGGGATGGACGGATCGATGTCACGGCCCACGCGGTTCCTGATCCGCACGCTGATCTTCCTGATCGCGGTCGGCGGCGTGGTCTGGGCGCTGTTCGACGGCATCGTCGAAGCCTTCTCGCACCATATGGCGCTCAACGGCCTGATCATGGGCGTGCTGGCGCTGGGCATCGTTTTCAATCTGCGCCAAATCTTCGGCCTGAACCGCGAGATCGACTGGATCGAGAGTTTCCGCGCCGGGCGCCAAGCGTTGTCGGGCGCCACGCCGCGTCTGCTCGCCCCCATGGTGAAGATGCTGGGCGAGCGGACGGGCCGGTTCAGCCTGTCGCCGATCGCCACGCGCTCGCTGCTCGATTCCGTCGCCTCGCGCCTCGACGAAAGCCGCGACCTGTCGCGCTATCTCGTGGGCCTGCTCATCTTCTTGGGCCTGCTCGGCACGTTCTGGGGCCTGTTGCAGACCGTCGCGGCCGTGGGCGGCGTCATCGGCACGCTGTCGGCGGCGACCGATACGAGTTCGCTGTTCAAGGAACTCCAAGCCGGGCTGCAAGCGCCGTTGGGCGGCATGGGCACGGCGTTCGGCACGTCGCTGTTCGGTCTCGCGAGTTCCATCGTGCTGGGCTTCTGCGATCTGCAAGCGGGCCAAGCGCAAAACCGTTTCTATAACGAGCTCGAGGAAATGCTGGCGTCGCAAACGCGCGTATCCTCGGGCGCGATCGGTTCGGGCGACGGCGGCGACGCGACCGTGCCCGCTTATATCCAAGCATTGCTCGAAACCACGGCCGATAATCTCGAAGCCTTGCAGCGCACGATGGCGCGTGGCGAGGAAGGCCGCGCCACGGCCGCGCAAGGCAACGCGGTGCTCGCCGAACGCCTGGGCCAGCTCGCCGACCAGATGAAGGCCGAGCAGCAATTGCTGCTGAAGCTCGCCGAAGGCCAGGTCGAATTGCGCGCGGTGCTCACGCGGCTTGCCGATGCGCCGCGCAACGCGGGCGGCGGCGGGGTGGACGACGCGACGCGCGGCCATATCCGCAACATGGATATCGCCCTCAATCGCCTGATCGAGGAAGGCGCCACCGGCCGCGCCCAGATGACCCAGGATCTGCGCAACGAGATCCGCCTGCTGGCGCGCACGATCGCGGCGTTGGCCGAGGAGCCGCGCAACTGATGCGCGGGTCCGGCCGCCGCACGACCCGCACGGTCGATGTCTGGCCCGGCTTCGTCGACGCGCTGGCGACGCTGGTCATCGCCATCGTGTTCGTCGTGATGGTGTTCACCGTCTTCCAGTTCCATCTGAAGGACATCATCGCCGGGCGCGACGACCAGTTGAGCCGCGCTTCCGCCCAGCTCGCCCAATTGGCCGAAACGCTGGCGCTGGAAAAACGCGCGACCGACGATCTGCGTTCGCGCCTGCAAAGCCTGCAGAACGAGCTTTCGGCCAGCTTGGGCGAGCGCGACAATCTGCGCACGTTGAATCGTGCCCAGGCCGAGCAAATCGAACTCGCCAACCAATCGATGGCGGCCGATCGCGAAAAGATCGAGATGCAACTGCGCGAACTCGAAGCGTTGGCCGCGATGCGCGAAGCCTTGGAGAAGCGCGCGGCGACCGCCGAAGCGCAATCGACCGAGGATAAGCGCCTGTCGAGCGAGGCCCAGGCGCAGGTCGCGTTGCTCAACCGGCAGACCGCCGAATTGCGCGAGCAATTGCGCCGCTTGGAAGCGCTGCTGTCGGATTCGGAGCGCAAATCCTCCGAACAGCAGGCGCAGATCGTCGATCTCGGCCGGCGATTGAATTTGGCGCTCGCCAGCCGCGTCGACGAATTGGTGCGCTTCCGCTCCGAATTCTACGGCCGTTTGCGCGCCGTGCTGGGCGACCGCGCGGATATGCGCGTGGTCGGCGACCGTTTCGTGTTCCAGTCGGAAATCCTGTTCGCCCCCGGCTCCGCGACGATCGAAAGCGAAGGCGGCCGGCAGCTCATGCAGCTCGGCAACGTCATCAAGGAGATCGCGCCGCGCATTCCCAAGGAAGTCGATTGGGTCGTGCAGATCACCGGCCACACGGATCGTCGCCCGATCTCCACCCGCGAATTCCCGTCGAATTGGGAATTGTCGACCGCGCGATCGATCTCGGTCGTGCGCCTGTTGATGGCCAACGGCGTGCCGTCGGACCGCCTGCAAGCGGCGGGCATGGCCGAATTCCAGCCGATCGACGACCGCGACGACGAAGTCGGCTGGCGGCGCAACCGGCGCATCGAGATCCGCTTCACCAATCGCTGATGCGCGGGCTGCTGGCCGCGCTGATCGTCGCGACGTTTCCGGTCGTGGCGTTCGCCGACGAACGCGCGGCCGAAACGGCGATGGCGCAAGCGCGGATTGCGGCGGGATTGCAAGCGACGGCGCCCGACGCGCTGCTGACGCGGATCGCCGCGCAGATCGCGCAAGACAATGCCGCGCGCCGCGTCCTCGACCATCGCGACGGGCAAGGCCGCGATTTGGCCACGCGCCTTGGCCTCTACCCCTATCGCGCGGCGGCGGAGAATTTGGCGATGGGCACGCCCGACGGCACGGTCGTGGTGAGGCTCTGGCTCGACTCCCCGCCGCACCGCGCCAATCTGTTGAACGCGGAGGTCACGCATCACGGCCTTGCGCGGATGCGCGCCGCCGACGGCCAGGACTATTGGGCGCTGGTGCTCGCCGCCCCGCGCTGAGCGTTCAGCACTTATCCGCACCCGACAGCGCGGCGCGCCCGCAGGGGCTGGCATAGAGCGCCACCGGATCGTTGCCGACACCGGGGGCGGCGAAACGGCGATGCGTTTCGACCGGGCCGCCGTTGAGCTTGGCGAGGTAACGCAGATAATTGGCGAGGCGCTCGGGCCGGTCGCGGCCTTGGGCGCGCGCTTCGCAGCCGCGCTCGCCCACATCCGAATCGCGTTCGCCGATCAGATAGACGACGTCGCGCCGCGAATAGATCCGCGCTTGATCGCGCGGCAGCGCGCCGGTCGCCGACGCGTAAGGGGCCGGCAGCACGAAGCCATAGGGCCAGTAATTGAACGCGTTGCAGGCCTTGCGATCGAATTCGGCGAAACCGGATTCGTCGTCGCGCGACGGCCGTTCCTCGTCGAAATAGACATAGGTGTCGGCGGCGGCGACCACGAAGCGCACGGCGATGCCGGCGCGCTCGGGTGCGGCCAGACCTTGCGCGGTCGCGGCGTAAAGCTGCACGAAGCGCGCGGTCTGGCCGAAGCCGACCAGAGCCACCTGCTTCAAATCGGGGAAGCTCTGCCGGTCGGCAAGGAACAACAGCAGCGCGTCGATCGCCTCAAACGACGACGCCAATGCGCCTTGATCGGCGAAGGCGGCGGGGCGCGAATTGCCGCCATCCTTCCAGCCGTCGAGCGTCCAACGCGCGAAATCGGGGCCCAGGCGATGACGGTCGGTGTCCTGCGCCGCCAGGAATTGCGGCACGATGGTCATCGTCGACGATGAATCCGCGAACAGGCGCGTCAGCCGGTCGAACTCGAGACCCGCGTTGCGCGCGGGATCCTGCACGCCGATGACGACGCGCTCGATTCCCGGATGCGGATCGATCAATTTCTTGTCGGCGAAGACCGGCATCAGCAACGCTTGGCCGCCGGGAACGGGGATCGCGAAATCCTGATCCGACAGGCGCTCGACCGCGCGCAACTGCGCAGGGCTGGGCCCCCGCAAAACCGGGTCGCCGCCGCCGCACGCGGCGAGCGTGCCCAGACACGCGGCGAGAACGATGAGTTTGCGGATCATGCGCGCTTATTCTCCACATCGGGCGCGTCGGGCGCCTTGAACTGCAACGCGGCGAGGCGCGCGTAAAGCCCGCCTTCGGCGATCAGTTTGGCATGGGAACCGGCCGCGACCAAACGGCCGCGATCGAGCACCAGCAAGCGGTCGGCGCGCGCCACGGTGGCGAGGCGATGCGCGATCACGAGCACGGTGCGGCCTTTGCCGAGCGATTCGAACGCGGCCTGCACGTAGCGTTCGCTTTCGGCGTCGAGCGCGCTGGTCGCTTCGTCGAGCAGCAGCACGGCGGGGTCGCGCACCAACGCGCGCGCGATGGCGATGCGCTGGCGTTGACCGCCGGACAAACGCACGCCGCGCTCGCCCAGATAGGTTTTCCAGCCATCGGGCAAACGCTCGGCGAATTCGTCGACATGGGCGGCGCGCGCCGCCTTCATCACCGCTTCGTCGGACGCGGCCCCGTTGCCGTAGCGGATATTCTCCAGCACGTCGGCGGCGAAGATCGTCGGCTCCTGCGCGACCAAGCCGATACGCGCGCGGACATCGGCGGGATCGGCGTCGGCGAGCTTCACGCCGTCGATCGTGATGGCCCCCGATTGCGGATCGTAGAAACGCAGCAGCAATTGGAACACGGTCGTTTTGCCCGCCCCCGACGGGCCGACGATGGCGACGGTTTCTCCCGGCTCCACCTTGAACGACAAATCCGCCAGCGCCGTGCGATCGGGGGCCGCCGGATAGCGGAACGTCACGTCGCGAAATTCGACGCGGCCTTGCGCGGGGCTCGGCATCGCGACCGGCGACGAAGGCGCGCGGATTTCCGGGATCGCGTCGGCGAGTTCGAACAGGCGTTCGCACGCCCCGGCCGCGCGTTGCAGATCGGCCGCGAACTCGCTGATCGCCCCGACCGACGCGGCGACGACGACGGCGTAGAACACGAAGGCCGACAATTGGCCCGCGGTGATCTGGCCCGCGATCGCGTCGCGCCCGCCGACCCACAGCACGAAGCCGACCGCGCCGAACACCGACAGCATCACCATCGCGATCAACGAGGATCGCGCTTTGGCCCGGCGCACATTGGCGCCGAACGCGTCCTCGACGCGCGCCCCGAAGCGTTCGCCGTCGGCGCGTTCGCGATTGAAGGCCTGAACGGTGCGAATGGCCGCGAGCGATTCCTCGATATCGGCACCCACGTCGCCCAAACGATCCTGGCTTTCGCGGCTGAGCGCCCGCACTTTGCGGCCGAAGAAAATCAGCGGGCCGACGACCAGCGGCACGACCAGCAGCGCCACGGCCGTGAGCTTGGGCGAAGCGATCGCCATCATCGCGACACCGCCTGCGAACAGCAGCACATTGCGTAGCGCCATGGATGCAGAGGAGCCGACGATCGTTTGCACGGTCGCGGTGTCGGCGGTCAGGCGCGAGACGACCTCGCCGGTGCGCGTGGTTTCGTAATAGGCGGGCGACAGCATCAACGCGCGTTCGAACACCAGGCGGCGGATATCGGCGGTGACGCGCTCGCCCAGCCACGTGACGAGATAGGACCGCGCATAGGTCGCCCCCGCCAGAAGAACCACGAAGGCGAACAGGCCGAGCAGCGCATGGTCGAGCAGATCGGCATTGCCCGCCGCGAAGCCCGCATCAACCAGCCAGCGCAAGGCGGTCCCGAGGCCCAGCACCGCGCCGGCCGCGAGGGTGAGCGAAATACCCGCGAGCACCACGCGCCCGCGATAGGGTTTGAGCAACCCGAACAGACGGCGCAGCACGCGCAAATCGCGCGACGGGGCCCGATCGTTCTTCGAATCCGCCATGATCAGAAAGCGACCTTCATGCCGCTCGCCTCGGCCAAATCCTTGGCGAGGGCGGCTTCGAGCGTGGCGTCGGACCGGGTGGAGCGCCAGACCTTAGCGCCCGCATCCCAGGCGTAATGGGCCGCCCCGGTCAGCGGCGAAGAAACCCAAATCTGTTTCGTCGGCCCGTGTTTGTTGATGACGAACTGGCGCCCGTCGTCGAATTCGACCGTCAGGATGCCGCCGCGCAGCTCCGCGTCCATATCGGCGTCGGCAAGTTCGCTCTCGATCCGGGTGTGCAATCGGGCCAGCAAGGTATCGGCGGCCGTATCGAAGTCGTTGGCGTCCATCGACATTATCCGGAAAATGCTTTTCGGCCCGAGGGTTTAGCACGGGCCGGACGGGGCGTCGAGAACCGCGCATGCGACTTCTTGCGCCCCCCGGCCGTTTCCTCTATAACCCGCGCCTCGCGAAAGGGGCGCCCGTGATTGCGGCGCCCTTTCATTCGACAGGATTACGGAGCTGGCCATGAAGCCCGGCGTGCACCCCGAATACCACGAAATCAACGTGATCATGACCGACGGGTCCACGTTCAAGACGCGCTCGACCTACGGCAAGCCCGGCGAGACGCTGCGTCTGGACATCGATCCGAAGACGCATCCGGCCTGGACGGGCCAGCAGCGCATCATGGACCAGGGCGGTCAGGTCGCGAAGTTCAACAAACGCTTCGCCGGCATCGGCGCGGTGAAGGCGAAGCCGATGGGCGAAGCCCCGCCGCCGAAGCCGAAGAAGGAAGCGGCCCCGGCCGCCGCCGCTGCGGCCCCCAAGGCCGAAGCGAAGAAGAAGAAGTAAGCTTCTTCTCCCTTCACGACGAATTCACGGGCGCCCGCCGCAAGCGGGCGCCCGTTTCGTTTGGGGGGCAGTGAACACCCGCGCCATCCGTCACCCCGGACAAGCCGGCGCGTCAGCGACGGCGCGATCCGGGGTCTTGTCGAGATCCAGGCTCTCGCTTTCGCTCGGCCGGGATGACGTTAGGCCGGCTTGCCCGGGATGACGCTTCAGTTCAGGCGTGCGCGTCGAGCTGGGAATCGAGCCGCGCGATGCGCTGGAAAAGGTTCAAGCTGCGCGCCAGCAGATCGGCCAGACGCGGCGACAATTCACTCACCTGCGCCGTCGTGTCGGCCAAACAAATCTCGTGCGCGCCCAAGCGATAATCGGGCGTGCGAACTTTCTCCGGCGACAATTCGCCCTCGGCGACCGCGCGCTGGGCCAGCAGCCAAGCCATGACCTGGGCGAGGCGCGTGGTCAGGCGCATCGCTTCGCAATTCAAATGCAGACGGTCGTTGGGATCGCTGGGGGCGGCCTCGCGCGGCTGGACAGCCGCGCAATAATGCCGGGCCGAGAGCAGCAACCCCATCGTCTCGTCATAGGCGCGGCCCAGGAAGGGGCTCGGCCCCGGCACCGCGTGCGGCAACGTCGTCATGGCGACAAGTCTCCGCGCCCGCGCGGTAAAACGCAAAGGGGTTTTCGGGGGGCTTGAACCCGATTTTCGGACGCCTAAATGGCATGGCGTCCGCGGCGCCCATTCGGGGCCGCGGGTTCAACCCCGGGCCCGGCCGAGATCGGCGGGTCCACGATCGTCCGATCGCTCAATGGAGGATAGGATCATGAATCAGTTCGACTTTTCGCCCCTTTTCCGCTCGACCATCGGCTTCGACCGCCTGTCGCGCCTGATCGACGAAGGCCTGCGCGGCGTCGAGACGCCCGCCTACCCGCCCTACAATATCGAGAAGACCGGCAACGACTCCTACCGCATCGCCATGGCGGTCGCGGGCTTCGCCGAGTCCGAGCTCGAACTCACCCAGCAGGAAAACGTGCTGATCATCGCCGGCCGCAAAGCCGAGAGCGACGAGAACGCGAACTTCCTGCATCGCGGCATCGCCGCGCGCGCGTTCGAGCGCCGCTTCAACCTCGCGGATTTCATCCGCGTGACCGGCGCCAAGCTCGAGAACGGTCTGCTCTATGTCGATCTCGTGCGCGAAGTGCCCGAGGCGATGAAGCCGCGCCGCATCCCCGTCGCCAATGCGACGGCCGGCGCCGCGGCGATCGAAGCCAAAGCCGCTTAAACATCGCAGCACGCGAAAGTCCCGCCCGCCGGATCGCCTCCGGCGGGCGGTTTCGTTTTCACGCCGCCGATTTCAGTGTCCGGCGAAATGCGCCTTGATGCGCGCGCGCGCGTTAGGATCGAGGCAAGTGTAGCGCGCGCCGATCAACCCGCCCTCGCCCACGCGCACGATATGCAATTCGGCGTCGAAAACGAGATTGAGGAAGGCGTTGCGTAAAATGATCGTGCCGTTGAGGCGCTGATCCTGGCGCAGATTCGTCGCCGGGCCGAACAGCAGCCCCGTCTCGCTCCAGTTGCGCAGCGGCGCGCGCTGGCCCATGACCTGGACCTTGTCCTCCGGCCCCGCGACCATACGCGGCGAAATTCGCCGGTCGCCGCCCGTCTGCACCGACGGGAAATTGACCGCGACGACTTCCTTGAAGCGCTGCTTCAAATTCTGGTCGATCAACGCGGCGCCGACCGCCTTGGCGGTCTCGGCGAGCAAAGCCGCCTTCTCGTCCGGGGCGAGGCCCACGCCGAAGAATTCGTCCTTCAAATCGCGATAATGCAGCCAATTGCTGATGGCGCCTTCCAGGCTGCGGCGCGCATGCGCGTCGTCGAACTCGGTATGCAATTGCAACAGCAGAAGCAACTTGCGTGCGACACCCGCTTCGCGTTGCAGCAGCGGATCGAGGCTTTCGGGCGCCACCATGCGGCCGAAACGGCGCGACAGCTCGTTCGCGATTTCCGCGTCGCCGGACAAAACCGGCAGATTGGCGATGCTGACGCGAAGGCCGCGCGCCATTTTCATCTCGGCACTCGGGTCGCGCTTGGCCAGCGACGCGGGCGAGGCCAAAGCGGCGCGCATACGATCGCGCGCGACTTGTTCGAGGGCGGGCGACTGCCGTTCGCCTTTGGCGCCGACGATCGCGCGCACGACGGAAACGCTTTCCTGCGTCGCGGGCCGGTCGCCCGCGAAGGCGAGCGACATACGCACCGTGGCGAGCGCGTTGTCGAACCCCACGCCCAGCGCCGCGGCGGCGGGCTCCATCGACAACAACTCGGCGAGCGTGCGGTCGAGCAGCGCTTGCGCGTTCGCATCGCGCGCTTGGGCCAGCAGGCGCACGCAGATCTCCGCCTTGCCCGGCCATTCGCGCGAAGCCGACAGCCAGCGCGCCAATAACGCGCCGGCGAAGACCGGATCGCCCGCCGCGTCGAGCGCATGGGCGTCGGGCGTCGAGCCTTCCGGAATTTTCTTGGCGGCGGCATCGACCAGCTTCGACGCGCCATCGACGATCGCCAGCAGATCGCGCACGCGCTCCGTCACCGGCGTTTTCAACGTGCGGCCTTGCAGGATCGCGACGCGCTGGACGAATTCCTGGAAATTCGTGCCGGCGTTCAGCAGCTTCTTCTGCTCGCGCGGATCGAAGACCAGCTCGGTGATCGTGATCCGCGCACCCTCGCAATAGCCGCGCGCGACTTGGAACAGCAAGGCGCGGGCGGCGTCGGACAGCGCTTCGGCGGGTTCTATGCAATGCATCGCCCGATGCTATAGGACCGGGCGCGTTACGTGGAAGTTAACGCCGGATCGATTCCAGGGCCGCACGGATTGCGGCCGGAATGGGTACGGGTTTTTGCACACCGCGCTCGACGAAAACATGAACGAAATGGCCTTCGGCGGCGGCTTCGTCCTTGCGTTCGCGGAACAGGCCGATTTCGTACCGCACCGAGGAATTCCCCAAATGCCCGACGCGCAAGCCGGCGTCGATCGTCTCGGGATAGGCGAAGGATTCGCGAAACCGGCAGCCCGATTCCGCCGCCACGCCGATGATCGTCGCGGCGTGGATATCCAGGCCGCCGTGTTCAATCAGGAAGCGGTTAATCACCGTGTCGAAATAGCTGTAATAGACGACGTTGTTGACGTGACCGTAGACGTCGTTGTCCATCCAGCGCGTGGGAATGGCAAGGAAATGCCGATAGTCGGATCGGCGTCCGGGCGGTTCGCGTGTCATAAAACTCCGGCAAGCGCGTCGAGTGTGGCGTCGGGCTTTTCGACCATCATCATATGGCCGGCCCCGGCGATGTCGACCGTCTTGGCACCCGGAATTTTCGCGGCGAGTGCGCGTGCACCCGATGGCGGCGTCATCCGATCGGCGGTGCCGATCACGATCAGCGCCGGGCATTTCACTTTCGCCGCCGCCTGCGGCGCGCCCTTGTAAGCATCGCAAGCCGCCAGATCGTCGCCCAGCGCCGGGCCCTTCGCGGTTTCGAGCAAACGCACGCCGCCGCCGACCATCCAGGTGCCGGGGCTTTGCGCGCCGCCAAGTTGTGCCGCACGCCCGAATCCCCAATCGGCGATCATGTCGATCGCCGCGTGATCGCCGCCCCGCGCCGCGCCCAAAAGTTTCGGGTGGACCGGCATCGTTTCGGCGGCGCCGAGCAGCGCCAACGCGCGCGCCTGCCCGCGCGACGCGAGTTCGAGCGCGACGAGTGCGCCCATCGAATGTCCGGCAAGCGCGGCGTCCGGCGCGCCGGCGGATTTCAGCGCCGCCGCGACGAAATCAGCCATCGCCTCGATCGCGGTGAGGCCGGGTCCTTGCGAACGCCCATGGCCCGGCAGATCGAACGCGAGCACGTTGCGCCCGTGATGGGCGAACCAGCGCGCCTGGAGCATCCAGACCGTATGATCCATGCCCGCCCCGTGCAGGAACGCGACGCTGGGCTTGGCGGGATCGAAATCCTTGCCGCCCGTCGCGGCGAAGATCTCGCGGCCTTCGACGTTGAGCTTCATCGCGTCAGCCCTTCGCCGCCGCGCGCAAACCGGCGGCGAGATCGTCGAGAATATCGGCGGGATCTTCCAGCCCCACCGACAGCCGCACCATCTCCTCGCCGATTCCCGCCTTCTTGAGGGAGTCCGCGTCCATCTGCTGATGCGTGGTGGAGGCCGGATGGATGACCAGCGATTTCGCGTCGCCGACATTGGCGAGATGGCTGAACAGCTTCAGCGCCTCGATGAAGCGCCGCCCCGCCGCGCGCCCGCCTTTCACGCCGAACGAAATGATCGAGCCCGGGCCTTTGGGCAGCAGCTTGGCCGCCAGCGCCTTATCGCGGTGGGAGTCGAGCTCGGGGTAATTGACCCACGCGACGGCGTCGTGACCCGCCAGGAACGCGGCCACCTTGCGCGCGTTGTCGACGTGGCGCGCCATACGCAGCGGCAGCGTCTCCAGCCCTTGCAGCAGGTGGAACGCGTTGGTCGGCGACATCGCGGCGCCGAAATCGCGCAAGCCTTCGGCGCGCGCGCGCATCGCGAAGGCGGCGGGGCCGAATTCCTCGGCGAAATCCAGGCCGTGATACCCGGCATAAGGCTCGGTCAATGTCGGGAATTTGCCCGACGCTTCCCAATCGAATTTCCCCGAATCGACCAGCACGCCGCCGATCGCCACACCATGCCCGCCGATCCATTTGGTCGCGGAGTGCATGACCAAATCGGCCCCGTGGTCGAAGCCGCGGAACAGATAGGGCGTGCAGAACGTCGCATCGAGCATCAGCGGCAGGCCGTGCTTATGCGCGATGGCCGCCACCGCCGGCACGTCCATCACCTCGAGGCCGGGATTGCCGACGACCTCGCCGAACACAAGCCGCGTTTCGGGGCGGATCGCGGCGTCGAACGCGGCCGGGTCGCGGACATCGACGAAGCTGGTCGTGATGCCGAAACGCGGCAGCGTGTGCGTGAACAGATTATGCGAGCCGCCATAGATCGAGGCCGACGAGACGATATGCCCGCCCGCCCCCATCAGCGTGGCGATGGCCAGATGCAACGCCGCTTGGCCCGAGGCGGTGGCGATGGCGGCGACCCCGCCTTCCAGGGCGGCGACGCGTTCCTCGAACACCGCGACGGTCGGGTTGGAGATTCGGCTGTAGATATGCCCCGCGCGTTCCAGGTTGAACAGCGACGCGGCGTGGTCGACGTCGCGGAACACATAGGACGTGGTCTGATAGATCGGGACGGCGCGGGCCCCCGTCGCCGGGTCCGGCTGCTGGCCGCCATGCAGCGACAGCGTGTCGAATCTCGGAAAGCGCTCCGCCATATCGATCGAGACCCCCGAAATGAAGAACCGCCCGGAACGCGTCTTCGGCGTTTCGCGGGCGGTTCAATAGTTAAGCAGCTCGTCCCTGTTCAACTCGCAGCTTGGTGAGATTCTTAGCCAGCCGGGCGGGACGGCGTCAATCGCCAATTGGCGATCGTTCGTAGGCGAACTAATTTATCAATCCGAGGATCAGCCGGGGCTCGGAATTGGCCATCGAGAAGGCATTTACCGCCAATTGCTGGCGGACCGACTGGGCCTGGGTCGCAGCGGCGGCTTTGCCGATATCGGCATCGACCAGCGCGCCCAGCCCTTGTGAATTCGCGTCCACCAGATCGCCGACATAGGAAGATTGCAGGCGCAATTGCCGCGACTGGGACGCGACCGTCGCCAGCGCCGACGTAACCGCCGCCCCCAGCGTGTCGATCACCGCGAGCGACCCGGTGGCGAGGGCCGAGTCGCCGACATTGACGTTGGCCTGGAAGGTCGTCCACGCGGTCCAGACGGCGGATTGGCTGCTCAGCTGCAATTGGCCGAGTTCGGTATCCGCGATGAAGGTGCGCGTCGCCGAACCCGAGGACAGCAGATTGACGCCGTTGAAATTCGCCTGGCCGATATAGCGCTGGATCTGGTCCGCGACCTGGCCGAAATCGTTGAAATAGGTGGTGCGCGCGGTGCCGGTCACGGAACCGTCGGCGAGCTGGATCGCCTTGGTGCGGATCTGATTGACCACGTCGGTCATCAATTCGAGCGCCGTGCGCGTGACGTCGGCCAAGCCCAGCCCGTTGGCGAGCGAGCCCTGCACCGCGCGAAACGCCTGGAGGTTGCCGCGGATGCCTTGCGCGACCGAAAAGGTCGAGGCGTTGTCCATCGCATCGGCAACGCGATAGCCGGTCTGCACCAGCTTCGAACTGACGGCGATATTCGCTTGCGTCGCGCGCAGCGACGCAAGGGCGGTGACCGCACCTAGATTGGTGTTCACGGAGTTGGACATGATTCTCGGGTCCTATGCGCAGCCATTCTGGCTACACCCGAAGATTGCCACGCCCCATCCGATCCGGCAAGAGTTGCGGTGGCGGTATCGGCAATCGGCGTCCAAACCGGCCGAACGGCGTTAAGTCGCGGATCGGCCATGCGAATTCGGGGCTTGGCAAAGCCGGGGGCGGTTGGCATTGTCCCCCCCTCTTCCGTACCCCCCTTTCCCCGGGGGAATTAAGCACAAGATAAAGGGGCAGGAATGCCCACGGAGCCCGTCATGCCCCGGAGCCGGATATGAAAGTCGCGATCCCGAAAGAACGCCGCGCCTACGAATTGCGCGTCGCCACGACCCCCGATGCGATCAAGCGCATGAAACCGCTGGGCTTGACCTTCCTGGTCGAGGCCGGGGCGGGCTTGACCGCCGCGATCCCCGATCAGGCCTTTATCGACGCGGGCGCCGAGATCGTCGCCGATACCGCCGCACTGCTGGGCCAGGCCGATATCGTGCTGAAAGTCGCGCGTCCGCTGACGGCGGCCGAAGGCACGGACGAACTCGCCGCGATGAAATCCGGCACGGTCCTGATCTCGCAGCTCGACCCCTATCGCAATCGCGAGCAGGTCGCCGACTATGCCAAGCGCGGCATCGTCGCCGTCGCGATGGAACTGGTGCCGCGCATCACCCGCGCGCAGTCGATGGACGTGTTGTCGAGCCAGGCGAACCTCGCCGGCTACAAGGCCGTGATCGACGCCGCCGAACAGTTCGGCCGCGCCTTCCCGATGATGATGACGGCCGCGGGCACGGTCGCCCCGGCCAAGGTCATGGTCATGGGGGCGGGCGTGGCGGGTCTGCAAGCGATCGCGACCGCGCGCCGCCTCGGCGCCGTCGTCTCCGCGACCGACGTTCGCTTGGCCGCCAAGGAACAGGTCGAAAGCTTGGGTGCGACTTTCGTCTTCGTCGACGACGAGGAAGCGCGCCAGGCCGAAACCTCGGGCGGCTACGCCAAGGAAATGTCGGACGCGTACAAGGCCAAGCAAGCGGCCTTGATCGCCGAAACGATCAAGAAGATGGACGTCGTGATCTGCACCGCGCAGATCCCCGGCCGTCCCGCCCCGCGTCTCGTGACCGACGCGATGGTCGCGTCGATGAAGCCGGGCTCGATCGTCGTCGACCTCGCGGTCGAAACCGGCGGCAATTGCGAAGGCTCGGAAGTCGCCAAGATCGTCGTCAAACACGGCGTGAAGATCGTCGGCTACGCCAACGTGCCCTCGCGCCTCGCGGTCGACGCCTCGTCGCTCTACGCGCGCAATCTCGCGGAGTATCTCAAGCTGATCGTCCAAAAGGACGGCACGCTGAAGCTCGACCGCGAGGACGAAATCGTCAAAGGCAGCCTGCTGACCCAGGACGGCCAGATCGTTCACGCAGCTTTCGCGCCCGCCCCTGCGGCCGCGCAGTAATTCGGGAGACAAAGACATGTCCGATCCCGCGACCCTCGCCAATCAGCTCGCCAACGACGCCGCCGCGCTCGCGCTGCGCGCCAAGGAGCTGGCCTTCACCGCCGCCACGCAAGCCCAGCCGCAAGCGGCCGGCGTCGACGCGCTGACGATGGGCCTGACCGTCCTCGTCCTCGCGACCTTCGTCGGCTACTACGTCGTCTGGCGCGTGACCCCCGCCTTGCACTCGCCCTTGATGGCGGTGACCAACGCGATCTCCTCCGTCATCATCGTCGGCGCCTTGCTCGCCGCCGGCGCTTCGCATGTCGGCTTCAGCCAGACGATGGGGTTCCTCGCGGTGGTGCTCGCGTCGGTCAACATCTTCGGCGGGTTCGTCGTGTCCCAGCGCATGCTGGGCAAGTTCAAGAAGAAGCAGAAGTGAGCGGAAGGAACCAGCCATGACCGCCACACTCTCCTCGCTTCTTTATCTCGCCGCGTCGATCTGCTTCATCATGAGCTTGCGCGGCCTCGCCAGCCCCGAGACCGCGCGCGCCGGCAATCTTTGGGGCATCGTCGGCATGGCCATCGCCATCGCCACGACGCTCGCCGCCCCCGGCATGGGCAACTACGCCGTCATCGGTGCGGGCATCCTGATCGGCGGCGCCATCGGCACGTTCGTGGCGATGCGCATCCAGATGACCGCGCTGCCCCAGCTGGTGGCCGCGTTCCACTCACTGGTCGGTCTCGCGGCCGTGTTCGTGGCCGCCGCGACGCTCTATTCGCCGCAAAGCTTCGGCATCGGCGTGCCCGGTGCGATCAAGGCCGCGTCGCTGATCGAAATGGCGCTGGGCACGGCGATCGGTGCGATCACCTTCACGGGTTCGATCGTCGCCTTCGCGAAGCTCCAGGGTCTCGTTTCGGGCGCGCCGCTCCAATTCCCGATGCAGCATCCGTTCAACGCGTTGCTCGGCATCCTGATCGTCGCGAACATCGTGTGGCTGTCGATGACCGGCAGCCCGGTCGCATTCTGGACGCTGGTCGCGCTGTCGCTGGCCCTGGGCTTCCTGCTGATCCTGCCGATCGGCGGCGCGGACATGCCCGTCGTCGTCTCGATGCTCAACTCCTATTCGGGCTGGGCGGCGTGCGGCATCGGCTTCACGCTGCAGAACTCGCTGTTGATCGTCACCGGCGCGCTGGTCGGCTCGTCGGGCGCCATCCTCTCCTATGTCATGTGCAAGGGGATGAACCGCTCGATCTTCAACGTGATCCTCGGCGGCTTCGGCACCGACGCGGCGGGTGCTTCCGCCGGCGGCGGGGCGGCGAAGGAACAACGCCCGGTCAAGCAGGGCTCGGCCGACGACGCCGTGTTCATCATGAAGAACGCGAGCTCGGTCATCATCGTCCCCGGCTACGGCATGGCGGTCGCGCAGGCGCAGCACGCCCTTCGCGAAATGGCCGACACGCTGAAGAAGGAAGGTGTGACCGTCCGCTACGCGATCCATCCCGTCGCGGGCCGTATGCCCGGCCACATGAACGTGCTGCTGGCCGAAGCCAACGTGCCCTATGACGAGGTGTTCGAGCTCGACGACATCAACCGCGACTTCGCCCAAGCCGACGTCGCCTTCGTCATCGGCGCCAACGACGTGACCAACCCGGCGGCCAAGACCGATCCGAAAAGCCCGATCTTCGGCATGCCGATCCTCGACGTCGAAAAGGCGAAGACGGTGCTGTTCATCAAGCGCTCGATGGCCTCGGGCTATGCGGGCGTGGAGAACGAGCTGTTCTTCCGCGACAACACGATGATGCTGTTCGGCGACGCCAAGAAGGTGGTCGAGGACATCGTCAAAGCGGCGGGCGGCGGATCGCACTAAGCGCCGCAAATCGCTGACGAATACAGCCGCCGCCGGAACCCCTCCGGCGGCGGTTTTCGTTTGCGGATCAGGAGCTTGAAAGTGATATCATTTTTGATATCATATAATGATATCACTTGGAGCGAACGATGCCCAATCTCCATATCCGGGGCGTTTCGGAAGAGACGATCGCCGCGTTCAAGCACCAGGCCGAAAAGACCGGCAAGTCGCTGAACGAAACCGTGCGCGATGCGCTGGACGATCAGGCGCGCGAAAAGCGCAAACGCGAGGCCTTGGCCAAACTCGCCGGGATACGCAAGGAGATGGGTCCCTATACCGGCCCCTCAACCTTGCAGATGATCCGCGAAGACCGCGATTCACGATGATCGACTACGTCATCGACGCGAGCGCGCTCGTCAAACTTTCCGTCGATGAACCCGGCTCAACGATCGTGATCGCCCTCGTCGGACGCCGGCAAGTCGGCGCGCCCGGGATCGCCGTCGCCGAAGTCGCCAATGTGTTGCGGCGCTTGGTCAAGTCGCGCGAGATTTCTGCGTTGAGGGCGCGCGAAGCGATCGTCGAGATTTTTGGCGCTGTGCATACTCTTCCCGAAACCGACGAGGAAGCGCGACTCACGCTCGATCTGGCGATAGCACTCGATCATTCGGCGCAGGATTGCCGCTATCTCGCCGCCGCGATCGCGGCGAAAGTGCCGCTCGTCACCGCCGACGAAAATTTCGCGCGCAAGGCCCGCGCGGCGGGGCACGACGCACGGATCGTCAGCGAACTTCCCACTTGATGAATTCCGCCGCGCGCGCGCCGACCATCAACGCGGCGGGCTGTATGTTCGACGACGGGATCAGCGGGAATACGCTGGCGTCGGCCACACGCAAACCTTCCACGCCGCGCACGCGCAATTCCGGATCGACCACCGCGCGCGCGTCCGATCCCATCCGCGCCGTGCCGCACGGGTGATAGACCGTGCTCGCGGTCTTGGCGATGCTTTCGCGAATCGCGTCGTCGCCGAGCTTGCCGGGGCGCAGCTCTTCTTCGAGCAGATCGCGGAACGGCGCATGCTCGAAGATCCGCCGGCAGAAACGCGCGGCCCCGACCATCGTGTCCATGTCCCGCGCGTCGGACAGGTAGTTCGCGCGGATCACCGGCCGCGCATAGGGGTCCGTCCCGGCGAGTTCGATATGGCCACGGCTTTCCGAACGGCACGGCCCGTAATTGACCATGACCGAGGGCACGGGCAGCAAGCCGTCGGCGAATTTGAACGTCGCGAAATTGACGAACAGCAATTGCGCGTCGGGCTCCTCCAGATCGGGCGATGTTTTCAGGAACGCCGTCGCCTCGCCCGCACTAACCGTCAGCGGGCCCGAGGCATGGGCGAGCCAATCCCAGCCCATTTTGAGCCAGCCCAAGGGACTGGCGAGCAGTTCGTTCAACGTGCCGCAGGGTTTGACGCGGAAAATGAATTTGCCGATCAAATGATCCTGCAAATTCCGCCCGACCTCGGGCGCATGCGCCACGCACGCGATGCCGTGCTGCGCCAGATGCGCCGCATCGCCCACACCCGACAGCATCAAGATCTGCGGCGTTTCAATCGCACCCGCCGAAATCACGATTTCCTTGCGCGCCCGAAAAATCCCGCGCGGCGTTTCGATCGCGACGGCGCGTTTGCCCTCGAACACGATGCGCAAGGCGCGCGCGCCCGTGACGATCCGCAAATTCGGACGATGGCGCAGCGGCTTCAAAAACGCGCGCGCGGGCGAGGCGCGGAATCGCCCCGCGATGTTCATCTGCACGGGGCCCACGCCCTCGATCGGGCCGCCATCGTTGACGTCGCGAAAGCGCGGCAAGCCCGCCTTCACCGCGCTGTCGATGAAGGCTTGGCACGCGGCCGAGAGCTTGCGCGGCTCGCGCACTTCGATCGGGCCGTCGCTACCGCGAGCCTCGGAGGGTTCGCCCTGCCAGGCTTCGAGGCCTTTGAAGATCGGCGCGACGTCCGCGTAACTCCAACCGCGTGCACCCGCTTGCGCCCAGCGATCGTAATCGTGCGGCGAGCCTCGCAGATAGACGAGGCCGTTGACCGAGCCCGACCCGCCGAGCACGCGCCCGCGCGGCCAGCCGATTTCGCGATTGTCGAGATGGGGCTCGGGCTGCGTGGCGAAACCCGGCTCGTAACGTCCATCGACGAAGATGCGGGCGTAGCCCGCGGGGATCGCGATCATCGGGTCGTTGTCGCGCGGCCCCGCTTCGAGCAGCACGACCGACAGCGTGGGATCGTCGGAGAGGCGCGCGGCCGCCACGCACCCCGCCGAGCCGCCCCCGACCACGACGATATCGGCGATTTGTTCGTCCATGCGCTTCGCGACTCCCCCCGTTTTGGGGAGAGCTTAGCGCAAAGAAAAACCGCCGCGAGGGAAAGCCCTCACGGCGGTTTGATCTCGTGTCAGGTTCGGCTCGAACCCGCAGCAGAAGGCTTAGTAGCCTTCGCGCTCCAAGCGCTTACGCTGCAGCTTGCGCAGACGGCGCACCGCCTCCGCCTTTTCGCGCGCCTTCTTCTCCGAGGGTTTCTCGAAGTGACGGCGCAGCTTCATCTCGCGGAAAATGCCTTCGCGCTGCATCTTCTTCTTGAGCGCGCGGAGGGCCTGATCGACATTGTTGTCGCGGACGATAACTTGCACGGGGAGCCCCTGGCTCCTTTCTTAATCAAATCAAAGGGTTGAGCCGAACGAACGGTCGCCCCGGAATCGGGTTTTCCATTCGAGGGCGCGGATATAACACGAACCTTCTCCCCGCGCAAATACCCGATTTAGCGGGCTTTTCGAGGGGCTTCCGGGGCCCTATCTTCCCGGTTATGGCCATTTTGAAGATCGCGCGCATGGGGCATCCGGTCCTCGCCCGCCCCGCCGAGCCCGTCGCCGACCCGACGGCACCCGAAATCCGCGCGATCGTCGAAGACATGGTCGAAACCATGATCGACGCGCCGGGGACCGGCCTTGCCGCCCCGCAGGTGCATATCCCCTTACGCATCGTCGTGTTCTTCGTGCGCAAGGAACGCTGCACCGATATTCCGGGCGACGAGCCCGTGGACCTCACCGTGCTGATCAACCCCGAGCTCACGCCGCTGGGCGACGAGATGGACAAGGGCTTCGAGGGCTGCCTGTCGGTGCCCGGCATGACCGGCAACGTGCCGCGCTATCGCCGTTTGCGTTATGCGGGCTACGACCTCGACGGCAAGCGCTTCGAGCGCGAGGCGGCGGGATTCCACGCCCGCGTTGTGCAGCACGAATGCGACCATCTCGATGGTATTCTCTATCCCCAGCGCATGGACGATCTCGGCGAACTCGGCTTCGTCGAGGAAATGCGCAAACGCCAGATTTCGTGAAGGAGGTTCCCATGCCCTTCGATCGTAACGAAGCCCGCGACCGCATCGTCGAAGCCGCTTTGCCGCATGTGCCGTTCGACGGCTGGACAAGCGCCGTGCTGGCGACGGCCGCGCGCGAAGCGGGTTATCCGGACGCGACGGCGCTGCGCGTGTTCCCCGGCGGGGCGATCGACGCGATCGCGCATTGGACCAAGATGGCCGATCAAGCGATGCTCGCCGCGATCGAGGCGGAGGGCGACGCGTTCCGCAGCCTCAAAATCCGCGACAAGATCGCGCGCGCGATCCGCTTGCGCCTCGAACCGCTCGCCTTGCATCGCGAAGCCGTGCGCCGGGCGCTGGCCTTGCTCGCCATGCCGCAGAACGTGCCGGTTTCCTTGCGCACCGGCTGGGCGACAGTCGATGCGGTCTGGTACGCGGCCGGCGACCGCGCCACGGATTTCAACTACTACACCAAGCGTGCGCTGGCGGGCGGCGTCTACTCGGCCACGCTGCTCTATTGGCTGGAAGATAAGTCGGAATTCCAGGCCGATACCTGGAACTTCCTCGACCGGCGCATCGCCAATGTGATGGCGCTACCCAAGGCTTTCGGCGGGATCAAGACGAAGCTCGAAGCCGCCGCTTCGCCGCTGAAGCCGATCTTCGCGCGCTTCAAGAAGGCGAGCTGACGCTCACTTTCTCTTCTTCGGATAAATCCAGGTGACGTGGCCCATTTTGCGGCCCGGGCGGGCTTCGGCCTTGCCGTAGAGATGCAGCTTCGCCTTGGGGTCAGCCGCGATCTTGGCCCATTCGTTGGCCTCGGCGCCGATCAGGTTTTTCATCTTCGCGTCCGAGTGGCGCGTGGGATCGCCCAGCGGCAAGCCTAGCGCGGCGCGTGCCGCCTGTTCGAATTGCGAGGTGACGCACGCATCGATCGTCCAATGCCCGGAATTATGCGGGCGCGGGGCAAGCTCGTTGACGCGGATCTCGCCGCCTTTCGACAGGAACATCTCCACCGCCAGCACGCCGACGAGTTCGAGCTTGCGCGCGATCTTCGCGGCCATCGCCAGCGCCTTCTTGGCTGTCGCGGCGGGAAGGCGCGCGGGTGCCACCGTCACATCCAGGATGTGATGCTTGTGTTCGTTCTCGACGGGCACGTAAGCGCGGACTTTGCCCGACAGATCGCGCGCAACGACGACGGAAATCTCGCGCTCGAATTTCACGAAGCCTTCAAGCACGCATTCGGCCCCGCCGAATTCGGCGAAGGCCTTCGCGGCGTCGGCCGGTTTCAGCACCTTGCGCTGGCCCTTGCCGTCGTAACCCATGCGCGCGGTTTTGAGGATCGACGGCGTGCCCACGGCGGCCAGCGCCACGACCAATTCGTCGGCGGATTCGACCGCGTGCCACGGCGCGGTCGCGATGCCGATGGAATTGAGGAAGCTCTTCTCGGCGATACGGTCTTGGCAGATCGACAGGATCTCGACCGACGGGCGCAGCTTGCCCTTCGCCTTCTTCGCGACGCGCGCGAGCGCTTCGACCGGGATATTCTCGAATTCGTAGGTCACCGCGTCGCACGCGGCGAAGAACTTCGCCAACGCCGCTTCGTCGCGATAATCGCCGATCGTCGAGACGGTACAGACTTGTTCGGCGGGGCTGTTCTTTTCCGGCCCGAAGCAATGCGTGCGATAGCCCAGGCGCGACGCGGCCTGGGCCGTCATCCGGCCGAGCTGGCCGTTGCCCAGAATGCCGAGCGTGGAACCCGGCGGCAGAGGGCGGCTCATTTGCGCTTCTTCGCCTTCTTGGGGGCGGGGGCGACATCGACCGGCGCCTTGCCGACCTTGGCGGTTTGCGCGCCGCGATAGGCGTCGAGCGCCTTGGCGACTTTCGGCTCCTGCAACGCGACCACGGCGGCGGCGAGCAAGCCCGCATTGGTCGCCCCGGCCTTGCCGATGGCGAGCGTGCCGACCGGAATGCCGGCGGGCATCTGGGCGATCGACAGCAGCGAATCGAGGCCTTGCAGCGTGCGCGATTCGACCGGCACGCCGAACACCGGCAGGCGGGTCATCGCGGCGGCCATGCCGGGCAGATGGGCGGCTCCGCCGGCCCCGGCCACGATGCATTGCAGGCCGCGCCCCGCGGCGGTTTTTGCGTAGGCGACGAGCCGATCCGGGGTGCGATGGGCGGAGACGATCCGCACTTCGTGCGAGACGCCCAGCGCCGTCAACGCATCGACCGCGTGGCGCATCGTCTCCCAATCCGATTGGCTGCCCATGATGACGCCGACCGCAGGCTTTCTGGCCATAACCGCTTCGCTCCTATACGCCGGAAAGCGGCGCAGTATAGAGACGCACCCCCCTTGCGCCAAGCGCCTGCACCGCCGGGCCGATTCGTGTTAAGCAGGCCCCGGGACATGAAGATCACGGACCCGACACGCAGCGGTGCCATCGCGGGCACCACCCCGATCCGGCGGGCGGAAGCACCGGCAAGGACGAACGCCGCCGGCCCCGCCGCCGGTGTCGCGCGCACGCGCGACCCCAAGGATATCGCCCTGGTGATGGGCATTCCGGAGGCGGAGTTCACGCCCAAGGTCCGCGACGCGATCGTCAAGCTGATGGGCGAGGTCGACAAGCTGCGCAAAGAACTGGTCCAGGCCAGTGCGCGCGCCGCGCATCTGGAACGCTTGGCCGACCAGGACAGCCTCGTGCCGGTGTTCAACCGCCGCGCCTTCGTGCGCGAGCTTGGCCGCATGCAAAGCTTCGCCGAGCGCTACGACCAGGCCTCCAGCCTCGTCTATTTCGACGCGAACGGCTTGAAGGGCGTCAACGACACCCACGGCCACGCGGCGGGCGACGCGTTGCTCGCCCATATCGCGCGGCTGCTGATGCAGAACGTGCGCGACACCGACATCGTCGGCCGTTTGGGCGGCGACGAATTCGGCGTGATCCTGGTCTACACCGATCAGCCGCAGGCCGAGGAGAAGGCCCAGCAACTCGCGGGCGTGGTGCAAGACACGCCGCTCGATTGGCGGGGTGCACGGATCCAAGCCTCGGTCGCGTGGGGTGTCTATACGTTCCGCGGCGGCGACGACATCGCGCGATTGCTGGAAAGTGCGGACAAGGAAATGTACGCGCGCAAGAAAGCGGCGCGCACGCCTTGAGCGCGAACGCTCAGGCGATGATGTCGGGCAACAGCCGGCTTTCCAGCCGCGTGATTTGGTCCTTCAGCGACAATTTGCGCTTCTTCAGCCGCTGGACCTGCAGCATGTCGACCGGCGGATGTTCCAGCACGCGGGCGATCACGTCGTCCAAGTCGCGGTGCTCGACGCGCAACTCCGCGATCTGGCGGCGAATGTCTTCGAAGACCGGGTCGTCCATATGACTCGAAATATAGCAAAGCCGGGACGGAAAACGAGAAAATCCGATCTTTGGGCGTTTTGCCTGACCCTTTATGCGCGGCCGGGCGTCGCCCAAGCCTGCCTCGCCCTGCAAGATCGCCACGGGGCCGATATACCGTTGCTTCTGGCCGTGCTGTGGCATGGGCTTCGCGGCTATGGCCCCGCCCCGCTCGCCAAATGGCGGCGTCTGTCCAAAGCCTGGCAGCACGACGCCGTGATCCCGCTGCGGAATTTACGCCGCGCGATGAAAGGCCGCGACGGCTGGGAAGAAATACGCGAAGCGATCAAACGCCTGGAATTGGCCGCCGAGAAAGCCGAACTCGACTCGTTGGCGGCTTCGTCGAAATCGGGTTCGACGCATTCCGATCCCATTCGCGACACGATCGCGCCGCTTTCGACGTTATTGGATAGCGCTTTTGCGACGCGGCAAGCGCGCAAGATTCTTGCCGAGGCGCGCAAGATGTCCGCCGCATCAACGCGTTCGCGGAACACGTAAAAAATTCGTCGACGCTGCGACAAATTTTCGGACGCGCTTGCGCTTGTCGCATTCGGTCGATGGGCGTAGGATTCTTGATGTGAAGGTCGCGTCCTAGATGCAGGAGGTAAGGCAATGCCGATATCCGAACGCATTCGATCGCTGCAAGCCAAACACGCCAAGCTCGACGAAGATCTCGGCCGCGAGGAAGCCCGCCCGCTTCCCAGCGCCATGACCATCGCCCAGATGAAGAAGGAGAAACTTCGAATCAAGGACGAGCTCAACCGGCTCGATCACTGAGCCGGTCGAAAGCTTCCGCGTAAGAGTCTTTCGGCGATCTTCACAAGCGGCGCTCGGGTTTCCCGGGCGCCGTTTCGTTTTCCGGAAGACGCTCAGCCCGATGGCGGCAAACGGCGCTTGGCGTAGTGCACCAGCATTTTGGCGAGCACGTCGAGGAACGTGTCGCCCGTCGCCAGCGCCTTGCGCTCCTCGATCTGCGGCACCAAGCCGATGATGCGCGTCATCCGATCGCCCGCCTGGATCTCGGGCGTCCAGATCGGCGCCTCGCGCACGAAGGCGAGAAGTTCGTCGAAGAGTTTCCGCTGAAGCGGGGTGAGCGCTTTGAGTTTGGCGAGGAAACGCTGCCGGTCGATCAGCGCCAGATGCCCTTCCTCGACGCAGCGCGCCGCCGCCATGCGCTTGCCGCCGTCGATCAACGCCAATTCGCCGAAGACGGCGCCCTGCACGGCATAGGCGATATGCGCCTCGTCTTTCGGACCGACTTTGAAGATCTCGAATTTGCCGGTCCGCACAAGGCACGCGTAGTCGGCGGATTCGCCCTCGCGAAAAACAACCGCACCTTGTTGGTACTTGCGGAGCTGGTCCATCGCCGGCCGGAGCGCGCTTAGCCGGGCGGCGGCAGACGCCGTTTGGCGTAATGCACGAGCATTTTCGTCAGCACGTCGAGGAAATTGTCGCCCGTCTCGAGCAACTTCGCCATTTCGATTTGCGGCAGCACGGTCTGCACGCGCTTGGCCTTGTCGGTCATCACCGGCTCGGGATCGCCGTAGCGCGGCGGCGTGTAGACCGGCGTCTCGCGCACGAAGCCGAGCAATTCGTTGTAGACGCCGCGCTGGCCGGGCGAGAGCGCGGCGAGCTTGGTGAGAAACCGCGCGCGGTCGATCAGCATCAGCTCGCCCGATTCCACGCAGCGCGCCGAAGCCATGCGATGGCCCTTATCGATCAAAGCGAGTTCGCCGAACACGGTTCCCGGCCCGGTTGTGGCGAGCACGGCTTTCTCGTCGCCCGTCCCCTTGAACAATTCGAACTGACCGCTGCGCACGAGACAAGCGTAGTCGCCGGTCTCGCCTTCGCGGAAAACCATAGAATTTGTTGCGTATTTTCGGAGTTGGTCGGCCATGTCCGACTATAGCGCTTTCGCCTTTTCGCGCAGCACGAACTTTTGAATTTTTCCCGTGCTCGTCTTCGGCAGCGGCCCGAACACGATCGTGCGCGGCGCCTTGTAGCCGGCGAGATGCTTGCGGGCGAAGGCGATTAATTCTTCGGCAGAGGTCTTCGATCCGTCACGTAAAGTGACGAAGGCGCAAGGCGTTTCGCCCCATTTTTCATCGGGGCGCGCCACCACGGCGGCTTCGAGCACGTCGGGATGCTTATAGAGCGCCCCCTCCACCTCGATCGTCGAAATGTTCTCGCCGCCGGAGATGATGATGTCCTTCGAGCGGTCTTTAAGCTCGATATAGCCGTTGGGGTGCATCACGCCCAGATCGCCGGTGTGGAACCAGCCGCCCTTGAACGACTTGGCCGTCGCGTCGGGATTTTTGAGATAGCCCTTCATGACGATATTGCCGCGCATGAAGACTTCGCCCATCGTCGTGCCGTCGGACGGAACGGGCTTCAGCGTCTTCTCGTCGGCGACCATCAAGCCTTCCAGCACCGGGTAGCGCACGCCTTGGCGGGATTTCATCACCGCCTTGTCGTCCGCCGGCAGCGCATCCCATTCGTCGTGCCACGCGCAGACGACGGCGGGCCCGTAGACTTCGGTCAAGCCGTAGACATGGGTGATGTGGAAGCCCATGCGTTCCATCTTCGCGATCACGGTCGGCGGCGGGGGTGCCGCCGCCGTCATGATCGCGACCGTATGCGTGGCCCCGCCGCGCATTTCCTCGGGCGCGTTGATCAGCATGTTCATCACGATGGGCGCCCCGCACATATGCGTGACCCCCTCGTTCTTGATGGCACCGAAGATATGCGGCGCGTCGATGCGGCGCAGGCACACATTCGTGCCGGCCATCGCCGCGATCGTCCAGGGGAAGCACCAGCCGTTGCAGTGGAACATCGGCAGCGTCCACAGATAGACCGGATGATGCGCCAGGTTCCAAACCATCACGTTGCCGACGGCGTTCAAATAGGCGCCGCGATGGTGATAGACGACGCCCTTCGGGTTGCCGGTGGTGCCCGAGGTGTAGTTCAACGCCAGCGCATCCCACTCGTCGCGGATTTTCAGCGGCTTGAAATCGATATCGCCGCCGGCGACGAACGCCTCGTACTCGATCTTGCCCAAGCGCTTGCCGCCGGGGCCTTCGGGATCGTCGATATCGACGACGATGATCTTGCGCTTGGTCTTGGCCAGCGCCTTTTCGATCGTGGGGGCGAATTCCGTGTCGGTCAGGATCAGCTTCGTCTCGCCATGATCGAGCATGAAGGCGATCGTGTCGGCGTCGAGGCGGATATTCATCGCGTTGAGCACGGCACCGGCCATCGGCACGCCGAACGCGGCTTCGTAAGCCGCCGGGATATTCGGCGCCATCAACGCGACCGTATCGCCGCGCTTGATCCCGGCTTTCGACAACGCCGACGCCAAGCGCCGGCAGCGCGCATGGGTTTCGGCCCAGTTGCGGCGAATTTTGCCGTGGGCGACGGCCAAGCGCTTGGGCCAGGTCGCGGCGGCGCGCGACAGGAAGGTAATGGGAGAAAGCGGCTCGTAATTCGCGGCGTTGCGCCCCAGATCGGCCTCCCATTTGGACGGCTTCGCCTTCGCCACCGCTTTTTTCTTTTTCGCCGCCATTGCCGACTCCTCAACCTTTTGGGGCCGGGATTCTTCGATCCCGGCCAGCGTCTTGGCAATGAGTTTCGACGCCGCCCCCGGCCAAGGGCCGGACCGCGCACGACGCGCCCAGTCCGAGAATGTGCCGCACGGACACAGAACGGCGGCATTACGCGCAATCGCGCGCGGATTCAGGACCAATTAACCTCCACTATGGATGATCTTTGATAGGGCGATCTTCGCGCGCCAACAGCACGGAGACTCAATGGCATCTCGCGTCCGGACCCGATGGCTTTTGATCGTCATAGCGGCCGTCATATTGGCGGCGGCGGCGTTCATTGCGATGCGCCCGGGCAACGACGCGCTATCGCGCGCGCGCGCCAGCGGCGTCATCCGCGTGGGTTATGCGGTCGAAGCGCCCTACGCCTTCATTGCCGATGGTGCGGTCACCGGCGTGTCGCCGGCAACGGCGCGCCAAGTCGCCGCGAAGCTGGGCTTACGCGTCGAATGGGTGCAAACGGAATTCGGCAGTTTGATCGGCGATCTGGAGTCCGGACGGTTCGAAGCGATCGCCGCGGGGCTGTTCGTGACGCGCGAGCGCGCCGCACGCGTCGCATTCTCCGAGCCCGAATTGCGCGTGCGTGACGGATTGCTGATCCCGGCCGGCAATCCGGCCAATCTGCGTTCCTACGCCGATCTAATCGCGCGGCCGAATCTACGCGTCGCGGTCGTCGCTGGCTCGGTCGAGGAGAAGCGTTTGCTGGGGCTCGGGCTGCCGCCGGGCCGCGTGTTAAAACTGCCGGACGCCGGTTACGCGATGTCGGCCGTCGGCGCGCGGGCGGCGGATGCGCTGGCGCTGTCCCTGCCCACGGTGCGCTACTGGGCCGCACGCGACCCCGAAACCGATGCGATCGCGATCGAAGACGGCGGCGGCGAAGCCTATGTCGCCACCGCGTTCCGACGCGACGAAACGGCATTGCGCGACGCGTGGAACCGGGCGCTCGGCGAGGTCCTGCGCGACGGCGCGCATCTGCGGGCGATCGCGCCGCTCGGCTTCGAAAGGGCGGATCTGCCCGGCGACATAACCCTTCGCGCGGTGCTTGCCCGATGACGGCGCCGCGCTCGGAACGGACACGGAACTCGGTCGCCGCCTGGACGGCAGCGACGATCCTGTCGTCGATTCTGATCTGCGCGGCCGTGGTGACGCTGCATCTCACCAACCAGCGCGCCTTGCGCGAAGCGACGAACGTGGTCGGCGAGTTGCGCCAAGCGCGGCTCGATCTCGCCAAGGGGATCGAAGGCATTCGCGGCGCCACGCTATTGCCCGGCGCATTTCAGCGCGAGCAGGCGGAAGCGCTGTTGCGCCAAGCGCAGCGCGAGTTGACGGCTTTGTCCCGGGCACACCCCGACGCCGCCGCCGAAATCGGCGTCGCATTCGAAGCCTTCTTCGTCGCGCTATCTGCTTCGTTCGCGCCGGACGCAGGCACGCGCGAAGCGATCGAACTTCGCGCCGCCTACCGCGCTTTGGACGATCGCGCCGAACGACTCGACGTCGAGAAACTGGCCGCGATCGACGAACTGGCGGAGCAGCAGCGGCGGCGCTTCCTGACGGTTCTGGCTGTGGCGGCCTTGCTGATGTGCGCCATCGGCACCTTGACGGTGTGGTCGGCACGCCAGCGCCAGTTCGCGGTCGCATCGCTGCGCGACAGCGAGGAACGCTTCCGCTTGATGTTCGACCGCTCGCCCTTGCCCAAGGCGCTGATCGATTCGCAAGGCAACGTCGCGGCGCTGAACCGGACTTTCACCGACGTGTTCGGCTATGCCGAAGGCGATATCCGCACCCTCGACGAATGGCGCGCCCGCGCCTATCCGCCCGACGCCGATCGCGCCGAGATTTCCGCGCGCGTGGCCACACATCTGGACGGCGTGCGCCGGGACGGATTCGCCGAACCGGTGGAAGTTGCGATCGTCTGCAAGGACGGCATGCGCCGCGAGATGCTGTTTTCCGGCACGCCGCTCGAAGGCGGCGTACTGGCAAGCTTCACCGACATCACCGAACGAAAACGCGCCGAGCGGGCGTTGCGCGAAGCCGTCGCGCGATCTGACGCCGCGCGCATCGACGCAGAAAGCGTGCGCGCGCGCCTGGAAGCGGCACTGGGCGCGATGTCCGAGTCGATCTGCATCGCCGATGCCGAAAGCCGCTTCGTCCACATCAACGATGCATTCCGGCGCTTCCATCGTTTCGGCGAGGGACAGACGTTCCCGCCGACCCAAGCCGAATTCATGAAGCACGTCGATGTGCTCGACGAAGACGGCGCGCCGCTTCCCCCGGAACGCCGTCCGCTGGGACGTGCGCTTGCCGGCGAAGCCGCGTCGGACATCGAACATCGCGTCCGCCGTATCGATACCGGCGAGACATGGATCGGCAGCTACAACACCGCCCCGATCCGCGACCGGAACGGTGCGATCGTCGGCGCCGTGGTGACGGCGCGCGATATCACGCAGCGCAAGGCGGACGTGGCGAATTTGCTCGAATCGCAAAGCCAGCTCGCCCAGGCGCAGAAGATGGAAGCGGTCGGCCAATTGACCGGCGGCATCGCTCACGACTTCAACAATCTTCTGGCCGTGATCATCGGCAATCTCGACCTGTTGCGCGCGGGCGAAACCGAAGACGCGGCGGAAATGCTCGACACCGCGATCCACGCCGCCAATCGCGGCGCCGAATTGACGCGCCGATTGCTCGCGTTTTCCCGGCGCCAAACGCTGCAACCGCGCCATGTCGATCCCAACGCGCTGGTCGATAATCTTACGACGCTGCTCAAACGCACGCTCGGCGTCAATATCGAGGTCGATGTTCGCCTGTCGCCCGATGTCGGCGGCGTGACCGCCGATCCCGCCCAGCTCGAAAGCGCGCTGCTGAATCTCGCCGTCAACGCGCGCGACGCGATGCCGGGCGGCGGACGATTGACGGTCGCGACACGGCGTGTCGAACTCGACGCGGATTACGCCGGTCTGCGCGCCGATGTGACGCCGGGGATCTACGAAGCCATCTCCGTTACCGATACCGGCGCCGGTATGCCGCCGGAGATCGCGGCGCGCGCCTTCGAACCCTTCTTCACGACCAAGGGCGTGGGCAAAGGCAGCGGCCTTGGCCTCAGCATGGTCTATGGCTTCGCCAAGCAATCGGGCGGCCACGCGACCATCTATAGCGAGCCCGGCCGGGGCACGACGGTGACGATCTATCTGCCCCGCCATCAGATCGATCGTCGCGACGCCGCGGGTGCCGCGCCGTCGGAAGTGCGCGCGCGCGGCGCCGGCCAAAGCATTCTCGTCGTCGACGACAATCCCGATATCTGCAAGCTGGTCGCCGCGCAGCTCCGGTCGCTCGGCTACGGCGTGGAGGTCGCGGGCGACGGACCCCAGGCCTTGGCGCGGCTCGAGCAAGGACCGGCGCCGGCACTGCTGCTGACCGACATCATGATGCCCGGCAACATGGATGGAACCGCGATCGCGGCGGCGGCGCGCAAACTTTATCCGGCGATGCCGGTCGTCTATATGTCGGGCTATGCCGAAGGCGGCGAATCGCGCGACAAAATCGTCGCCGACGGCCACGCCTTCCTCCAGAAGCCCTTCACCAAAGCCCTGCTCGCCGAGGCGATCGCGGGCGCCCTCGATCCGCACGGGCGAACCGCATGACCGCCGCGCGCCGCCTTGTCGTTTGCGACGACGAGCCGGAGTTCCGCGCCTATATAAGGCGCGCCGCGGAATCGATGGGGTTCGAGGTGCGCGAAACCGGCGACCCGACGGTTTGCGCCGATCTGGTGCGCGACTTCGCGCCGGAGATTCTGGTCCTCGATATCGTCATGCCCGGCATGGACGGGATCGAGGTTCTGGGCGCGGTCGCCGCGCGCGGTTATTCGGGCCGCGTGCTGCTGAGCAGCGGTTACGATCCCAACTACATGACCGCAGCCGCGCGGCTGGCGGCGGTCAAGGGCGTGCGCACCGAAATCCTGCCCAAACCGGTCCGATTGGACGCGTTGAAGGCCGCTTTGGCCTGAGGCAAAGCGGCGCAGGGGGGCGCGTTATGCCGCCCCTTCCAATGCGGCGCCAAGGGGGGCACATTTCCGGTCAATAAAGAGACAGGGAGTGCCATGCCGAACTACGCCGAGATTCACGCCCGCTCGCGCAAGGACCCGGAAGGTTTCTGGGCCGAAATCGCGCAAGGCATCGATTGGACCAAAAAATGGGATCGCGTGCTCGACGATTCCCGGCCGGTCCAGCGCTGGTTCGCGGGCGGCGAGATGAACACGTGCTGGAACGCGATCGACCGGCATGTCGCCGCCGGGCATGGCGGCCGCGTCGCGGTGATCTACGATTCCCCCGTCACCAACACGATCCGCAGTTTCACCTACGCCGAGATGCAAAAGCGTATCGCGGCCTTCGCGGGTGCGCTCAAAGCCAAGGGTGTGGCGCGCGGCGACCGGGTCATCGTCTATATGCCGATGATCCCCGAAGCGCTGATTGCGATGCTGGCCTGCGCGCGGCTCGGCGCGGTGCATTCGGTCGTGTTCGGCGGCTTCGCCGCCAACGAATTGGCCGTGCGCATCGACGATTGCACGCCCAAGGTGATCGTCAGCGCGTCCTGCGGCATCGAAGGCGCGAAGACCCTGCCCTATAAGCCGCTGCTCGACGGCGCCATCGCGATCGCGCGGCACAAGCCGGCGGCTTGCTTGATCTTCCAGCGCTCGCAGCTCGCCTGCGATCTGGTCCCCGGCCGCGATCAGGATTGGATGGAAGCGGAAAACGCCGCAACGCCGGCCGATTGCGTGCCCGTGCTGGCGACCGATCCGCTTTACATCCTCTACACCTCGGGCACCACCGGCCAGCCCAAGGGCGTGGTGCGCGACAATGGCGGCCACGCCGTGGCGCTCAAATATTCGATGAGCGCCATCTACGACACCGCGCCGGGCGAGGTGTTCTGGGCGGCGTCGGATGTCGGCTGGGTCGTCGGCCATTCTTACATCTGCTACGGCCCGCTGCTGCAGGGCTGCACGAGCGTGCTGTTCGAGGGCAAGCCGGTGGGCACGCCGGACGCGGGCGTCTATTGGCGCATCATCCAGCAGCACGGCGTGAAGACGCTGTTCACGGCGCCGACTGCGTTTCGCGCGATCCGCAAGGAAGACCCCGAGGGCGCGTTGATCGGCAAATACGATCTGTCGAAATTCAAATATCTGTTCCTGGCGGGCGAACGCTGCGATCCGCCCACGCTCGAATGGGCGATGGCGAAGCTGAACCGCCCGACGGTCGATCATTGGTGGCAGACCGAAACCGGCTGGGCGATCTGCGCCAATCCGCTGGGGCTGGAGCGCTTCAAGATCAAACCGGGCTCGCCCACCAAGCCCACACCGGGCTGGGACATCCAAGTGCTCGGTGCGGACGGTCATCCGCTGAAGACCGGCGAGATCGGGGCGCTCGCGGGCAAACTGCCGCTGCCGCCGGGCACGTTCCCGACGCTATGGAACGCCGAGAAGCGCTATGTCGATTCCTATCTCGCCGAGTATCCCGGCTATTACAAAACCGGCGACGCGGGCTATATCGACGAAGACGGTTACGTCTATGTGATGACGCGCGTCGACGACGTGATCAACGTCGCGGGCCATCGCTTGTCGACCGGCCAGATGGAAGAAGTTCTGGCCGGCCACAAGGACGTCGCCGAATGCGCGGTGATCGGCGTCGCCGACGAGTTGAAGGGTCAAGTGCCGCTCGGCTTCGTCGTATTGAAGGCGGGCGTCAACCGGCCGGATGCGGAGATCGTGACCGAGATCGTCGCCCTGGTACGCGACAAGATCGGCCCGGTCGCGGCGTTCAAACAGGCGGTGATCGTCAAGCGCCTGCCCAAGACGCGCTCGGGCAAAATCCTGCGCGGCACGATGCAGAAAATCGCCGACAGCCAGGCATTCAAACAACCCGCGACGATCGACGATCCGACGATCCTGGGCGAAATCCTGGACTCGCTGAAGCCGCTCGGCTACGCCAAGGATGCTTCTTCCCAAGGAACGCTGTGAGCTTCATGTCCGAATTCAAGAACAAGATCGTCCTCGTCACCGGCGGTGCCAACGGTATCGGCTATGCCTGCGCCGCCGCCTTCGCGAAGGAAGGCGCCAAGGTTTGGATCGCCGACGCGAATGCCGATGCGGGCTCCAAGGCCGCGCGCAAGCTGAAGGCCGAATTCGTCGCCTGCGACGTGGGCGACGCGAAGCAAGCCGCCGCCTTGATCGAAGCGGTCGCGCGCAAACACAAACGTTTGGACGTGCTGATCAACAATGCGGGGATCGCGCCGTCCGTGCCGTTCCTCGACATGACCGAGAACGATTTCGACCGCGTGATCCGCGTGAACCTGAAGGGTTCGTTCCTGGTCGCGCAAGCCGCCGCCAAGCTGATGGTCAAATCGAAGACCAAGGGCGCCATCGTCAATATGAGCTCGGTCAACGCCGTGCTCGCGATCCCGGGGCTTGCCGCCTACAACGTGTCGAAGGGCGGCATCAATCAGCTGACGCGCGTGATGGCGCTGGAACTGGTGAACCACGGCATCCGCGTCAACGCGATCGGGCCCGGCACGATCGCGACGGAACTCGCGCGCAAAGCCGTGCTGTCCTCCGCGGCGGCCAAGGAAAAGATCATGAGCCGCACGCCGATGGGCCGCTTGGGCGAACCGGAAGAAGTCGCCGATCTCGCGCTGTTCCTCGCGTCGAAGCGGTCGAGCTACATGACCGGCCAGATCGTCTATATCGACGGCGGCCGCATGCCGCTGAATTACACGGTGCCGGTGAAGGCATAGGCAACATTAGGGAGGTGGCTCTGGGAACGGGAACTCACGCTGCCCACCGCGTCCAATTTCGCCTGTGATCTTTTCAAAAATTTTGTTTCGCGCATTTGTTGAGCGAAAAAATCGATAGAATGAAATTGACCGATAGTCTCTCGAAATTGTTTGCACAACCTTCATAGCGCCCGGCAAATGACGCTTTACAGCGTCATACTCATGAAGATTCAAGCGCTCTCTCGAGCAAATCAACTTCAAAGCAAAAAGAACGTGAAAATACCCCTCGATCAAAAACTCATTATCCTCAGAATCGGTCAGCTTGTCCCTTGATTGGCGTTTCGCAAGCAATCGTGTTTCTTCAACATCAGCAGCCAACTTAACAACAGTCACAATATGCTGGGGTGTAATTTGGTCAGAGAATACGTCAGCGTAAAGTTCTCCGAATATCTCGTTTGACACGATTTTGGATTTCTCGGGCAATCCAGAATAATAAGCTAACATTAGTTGGCCCGCCCGAAGGGCGTCGATCCTCAAATCGGCTTCTCGCTCTGCATGTTGACCTTTCTTGCGTTCGTACCAGTAGCCTAACGATCGCAATCCGATCTCTAACTTCTTTTGTATAAGGTCATTAGATTTAAGGTCTCTAGAATTAATTCGTGTCTGATTATTGGTTGCTTCTGCAATTTCAATCTTTGTCTGATCGTCTTGGGTTCTATGAATTCGCAGCAGTACAAAGACATCTTTTAACCCCTGAGGATCATTCTGCATTGCCTCAAAAAGAGCGTGGCTAGTCTGGCCACCATTCACAATCTGAAACCCATCGATCCGAATCTCTGGGGAATTAATCTCGGGACTGTAGCGATAGTCTTTGCAAACTATTGTGATGCCATTGTTCATATACCAAAACTTTCGACGCGCATTTCCCATTGCGGTCTCAAGAATCTGCGCATTCACGGAGTTTTTCCGTCCTAGATAGAGCCGAATATTGTCGTCAAAGACCGATGGGTCAATTGAGCTAGGGGAGCGCTCGTCTGCGATCAGGCGAAGAAACTCGGACGCCTGAACTGTAGCGACAACACTGGCTGAGCCGCCATCAGAGCGCTCAAAATGCTGATCAGAGTAAAGTTGGCACTTCTTATAGGAGTTCGATGATATCGGACGAATCAACTTTGCGACAATGTCGCCAGCATCGAGTTCTAGAAATGTGAAATGTCGGTTCCTACGACTACATTCTTCGACCCGAACTCGCTCGGACGGAAGGAATTTATCTCCATTGCTGCAAAAATAGACCCGCATTGAAAATGAGGGGTCTGTTATTCGATCGAGCACGTAATGGATTTTTTCACGAAGCTGCGGCGGGCAACCGTCAAAGAGCGTGCGTTTCCGTGCGTTCAAATCGCCAACCAAGGTGATTATTTTGTCAGCCTCTTTTCCTGAAAAATTCTTTCTCTTATTAAACTCATCGTAATATTTGAAATTGAATATATGAAGCGTGCAATCCCCTTCACTCTCACTGAAATAAATCCCATCGACACCTCGATCACCCCCATGATCGGATAGACAATCGGAGATATCCTCCTTGGTTAAGCCAAGAAGATTTCCAATCATTAAGTAAGGAAACGCATCTCTGTGACTTCTGAGTCCCAGAGATGCCTTAAGCGCGCCCAATTTTTCAGAGAGTACGGCCCAATCCAATTCACTCGGCACGGCACGTCACCGAAGATGAGATAACTCAAGCATCCAGCCCATCAGCAACGAAATCATAAAATTGATCGATCTTCAATAAATTCAATTATTTCGCAGCGCACCAAGCGACTTTGGACTACATGGCTCGAATTTATTGAGGCGGCAGCTCGAAAATGTATTAGCCTCGTTCAGAGGCGCAGTTTGCAATATGCGTCCAACACGCCAACGCGCATCAATCTTCGTGGAGACTGGTCGCGTGGTCGGCGCTGGTCATCGCCACGCCGCTGGTTTGCGTCTTGGCCTGGAGCCGTTCGACGGCTTGACGCAAACGGCGAATACGCGCGGCATCGCGCGTCCCGGTCTTTCCCGACGTCGCGCGCGGACGATCGCGTCGCGCGGCGGACTTCCTGCCCCGGGTACCGATGGAATTCGCATTGCGCATATCGGCAGATTACCACGCATCCCCGCGAACAAAAAAACCCCGGACTTCCATCCGGGGTTTTTCGTTTCGGCGTTCGCTTTTAGACTTACGCGTCCTGCTCGGCGTCGCTGGCTTCCGCCGGGGCGGCGGCGGCCTTGGCCGCACGGCGCGCGGCGCGTTCCTGTTCCTTGCGCGCGCGATCGGCGGCGCGGGCCGCACGGCCCAACGCTTCGTCGAGCGCGTCTTGGCTGCACAGGCCCAGCACGACCGGGTTGGTCGGCTTGATATTCGCCATATCGAAATGGGTGCGATCGCGGATCTTCTGGATCGTCGGCTTGGTCGTGCCGACCAAGCGGCCGACCTGCGCGTCGGCCAATTCCGGATGGTGGCGCAGCAGCCACGCGATCGCCGCCGGGCGATCCTGGCGCTTGGAGACCGGCGTGTATCGCGCACCCTTCGTGCGCTGCACGGGCGTGGGCAGATCGATCTTAAGCATGACCAGACGCGCTTCCGGGTCCTTCTCGCAGCGCTCGATCTCTTCGCGCGTGACCTGGTTGTTGGCGATCGGGTCGAGACCGACGATGCCCACCGCGACTTCGCCGTCCGCGATGCCCTGGATTTCGAGCGCGTGCATGCCGCAGAAATCGGCGATCTGTTCGAAGCTCAGCGCGGTGTTCTCGACCAGCCACACGGCGGTGGCCTTGGGCATCAACAGCGACATGACAGTCTCTCCATCTCTCTAGCGTTCCGGCCCGAGCGCGCGCGCGTATCAGGCTGTTTCCCTTTGGGTAGGGAAACATCGGAACCATCCCGGATTGTCCGAATGGCGCTTCTTATATAGGGCGCGCGAGCCCCGGTCAAAATGCTAGAAAGAATTCCTGAATCGCTATGTTTTACAGGATGATGGGATGCCGGATTTGAGCCGGGAGCGGCGGATCGGCGGGCTGGTGGCCGGGGTGGACGAGGCGGGGCGCGGCCCCCTCGCCGGCCCCGTGGTCGCGGCCGCCCTCGTCTTCCGGACCGACAAATTGCCACGCGCCTTGTCGGGCTTGATCGACGATTCCAAAAAGCTGAGTGCCGCCGCGCGCGACAAAGCCTTCGCCGAGATCCGCGCGCAGCGTTTGGTCGGCACGCTGGATTTCGCGCTGGGTGCCGCCAGCGTCCATGAAATCGACCGGATCAATATTCTCGGGGCGACGCATTTGGCGATGTTACGCGCGCTGGCACGCCTCAAAACCCGGCCCGACGCCGCGTTGATCGACGGCAACCGCGCGCCCAAAGCGCTGACGCTGCCGCATGAATGCGTGATCGGCGGCGACGCCAAGAGTCTCTCGATCGCCGCCGCATCGATCTGCGCCAAGGTGGTACGAGATCGGATCATGAACTTGTTGTCGCGCCGCTATCCCGATTACGGCTGGGCGTCGAACAAGGGTTACGGTTCCGCAACGCATATCGAATCTATTGTGGCCAAGGGGCCCACACCCCACCACCGATTGAGTTTCGCACCCCTTGCCCAGGGCAGCTTAAGCCTTTGATTCGTTTATCTGTTGACCGTTCGACTCGGGCCGAATCAGGATGCGCCCCATGTCGAAACACACGCCCCGCATCGAATTCCCCGAAGGTCATATCGCCATTGGCGATTGCATCGAACTGCTGAAGGCGCTGCCGGAAGCCTCGGTCGATATGGTCTTCGCCGACCCGCCCTATAACCTGATGTTGAAGGGCGAACTCGTTCGTCCCAACAACACCAAGGTCGACGCCGTCGACGACGATTGGGACAAGATCGGCGATTTCCGCGCCTATGACGAGTTCAGCCGCGCCTGGCTTGCCGGCGTGCGCCGCGCGCTGAAGCCCGATGGCGCGATCTGGGTCATCGGCAGCTACCACAACATCTTCCGCGTCGGCGCCACGTTGCAGGATATGGGGTTCTGGATCCTGAACGACGTGGTCTGGCGCAAGACCAATCCGATGCCGAATTTCCGCGGCCGGCGCTTCACCAACGCGCACGAGACGATGATCTGGGCGGCCAAATCGGAAAAATCCAAATACGTCTTCAACTACGAAGCCATGAAGGCGCTGAACGAGGAACTTCAGATGCGCTCGGATTGGCTGCTGCCGATTTGCAGCGGGTCGGAACGCCTGAAGGGGGCCGACGGCAAGAAGGCCCACCCGACCCAAAAGCCCGAGTCCCTGGTCTACCGGGCGGTTTTGTCGTCCTCGCGCCCCGGCGACACGATTTTGGACCCCTTCTTCGGCACCGGCACGACCGGCGCCGTCGCCAAGCGTTTGGGCCGGAAATTCATCGGCCTGGAACGCGACCGGACCTACGTCCAAGCCGCGGAAAAGCGCATTCGGGACGTGATTCCGGACGATCCGGACTTCCTCGCCTCCACGCCCAAGCGCGAGGAGCCGCGCATCCCCTTCGGCTGGCTGGTCGAACGCGGCCTCTTGCGGTCGGGCGAAGTCCTAAGCGACATTAGCGGCCGTTGGACCGCCCGCGTGAAGGCCGACGGGACGCTGGTCTCCTCCAGCGCCACCGGCGACCACCGCGGATCGATCCATCGGGTGGGGGCGGCCGTCATGGGCGCACCCGCCTGCAACGGCTGGACGTTCTGGTGCGTCAATCTCGACGGTCGCAAAGTGCCGATCGACACGCTGCGTCAGAAGCTCCGCGCCGAACTCCACTGACGGGGAAACCCGTCCCGCAGGAAGGCGACGACGACCGATGGCCGAGCCCCGTTTTTCCGCCGCACCCCGTGGCCGCGATCAGGCCCGCGTGCGCGCGATTTTCATTCTGTCGAAATCGGTTTCGGAATTGCTGGGCCCCGATCATCACGTCGCGCGCGCGGTGCGCACGGCGGCCGACGACGAGAACGCGTTCAACTTCGAACTCGCGCGCACGGCGTTCGACCGCCTGCCGGGGGCGACGCGCAAGCGCATCCGCGTCCATGCGGATTCGGAAGCCGAGCGCTACGCGGACGCGATCGGCCTCAAGGCCATCCTGCGCAAACTGCCGACCGATCAGCCGATCGGCTTGGAAATGATCTGGCCGCAATCGTCGACGTTCCCGACGCGCAAGCGCGACGCCTGATCCGCACTCGAAAGTTCATATGACCGACCTTCCCGTCGTGCGCCTGCAGCCGCAGCGCCACAAGCGCTTGCGCATGGGCCATCCTTGGGCGTTCTCCAACGAGATCCAGATGGACAACGCCGCCAAAGCGCTGGCGCGCGGCAGTCTCGTGCGGCTCGAAGCCTCGCATGGCGAGGCTTTGGGTATAGCGATGTTCAATCCGCACACGCTGATCGCCGCGCGCATCATCGATCGCGATGCGAGCGCGACGATCGACGCGGCCTGGATCGCGCGGCACATCGCCCGCGCGCGCGATTTGCGTGAGTTGCTTTATCCGGGCGGCAATTACCGCCTGATCCATGCCGAGGCCGACGGCTTGCCCGGCCTGATCGTCGATCGTTACGGCGACACGCTGGTCGTGCAGCGCAACGCCGCCGGCATCGAGAAATTGGGCGACGCGCTGTTCGAGGCTTTGGAGAAGGAACTCGCGCCGGTGCGCATCGTCGTGCGCGACGACTCTGCGGCACGCCAGCTCGAAGGCTTGGCCGCGTCGGAATTCGTGCGCGGGGCCGCATTGGATGCGCCGCTGCAAATCCAGGAAAGCGGCGCCACGGTTTTCGCCGATCCGCGCGAAGGCCAGAAGACCGGCTGGTTCTTCGATCAGCGCGACAATCGCGCCTTCCTCGCCAATCTCTGTGCGGGCAAGCGCGTGCTCGACGTCTATTGCTACGCGGGCGGGTTCGGCGTGCTGGCGGCCAAGCGCGGCGCTACGAACGTCAAGCTGGTCGACCGGTCGCAGACGGCCCTCGATCTCGCCAAGCTGGCGGCCGACGCGAATGGCGTGACCGCGCAATGCGCGTTCGAGAAAGCCGACGCGTTCGAGTTCCTCGACGCGCAAGCGCGCGCGGGCACGGTCTACGACGTCGTTTCCGCCGACCCGCCGGCCTTCGCCAAGTCGCGCAAGGACGTGCCGATGGCGTTGAAGGGCTATCGCAAGCTCGCACGCGCCGCCGCGCGGCTGGTCGCCCCCGGCGGCATTCTGTTCGTCGCCTCGTGCTCGCACAATATCGAGCCCGGCCCCTTCGCCGAGGAAGTGGCGCGCGGCGTCTCGGAAGCTGGGCGTAATGCGCGCATCCTGCGCGTGGCGGGGGCCGCCGCCGATCACCCGCTGCATCCGCATCTGCCCGAAAGCGCCTATCTGAAGGCGCTTACCCTGGCGCTCGATTGATCGTCCAATCGTAGGCATGGCCCGCAATGCGGGTCACGCCGGCGAGGGCACGCGCTAAATCGGGGCCGGCATAGCGGCGCAAATGCGCGATCACGCCCGCATCGTCGCCGCCGAAATCGGCCTTGAACCATTCGTAGATGGACGACACGCGCAAGCGGCCCGCGTCGATCCGCGCGCCGCGCGGATGGTTGACGAAGCCGATGGCGGCGCGCTCGAGCTGCGCGTCCAGCGCATCGCCAGTATAGGCTTCGGCCGCGAGATCGGGGCAGCCAAGCGACGCGCAATTGACCGCGTAATGCACGCGCGGATCATTCCAGAGCGGGCGCAAAATCCGGTGTTCGATGTCGTCGAGCGAGACGTCCTCGCCTTCGACCGCGATCAACTTGCGCCCCCACGGACCGGCGGCGAACCAACCCGGCGAAATGCGAATGTCGCGGATGCTGTCGACCGGCCAATGGCGGATCACAACGTCGATCGTCAGCGCGTTGTAGAGGTTGATCCAGAACGCCATCTGTTCGGCGCGCGCCAGCGTCGATACCGGCATCGCCGCCAGTGCGGCGAGATACGCGGCGAGCGCCGCACGATCGCCCGCATCGGCCGCGAGTATCGCGTAGTCGAAGCGCGCAATTCCGTCGGCCCCCATGCTGCGATGACGGGCGAGCAGTGCTGTCCACGCGCCATGATCGACGCGGCGCGTCGATGCCGGATCGTGTGCGCGCCACCGTTCCCAGGCTTCGGCGGCGGGGGCGGCCATGGCAACTCCCGGAAAAACGGCGGCACCGGCGATGAAAACGCGCCGGCGCATCTCAGATCGGCAAGCGGAACAGGAAGCGCACCAGCTTGCGCGTGCGGGGCCCGAACAGCCGCGGCGCGAAAGACGAACTCGCCGCGCGTTTGCCGACCTCGCCGAGCGTGGGATAGGGCACGATCGTGCCCGCCATCGCGGCGAGCGTCAGGCGCTTCTCGACCGCGATCGTCCAAGCATGGATCAGTTCGCCGGCATGGGGCCCGACGATCGTGGCACCGATCACGCGGCCCTTTTTGTCGGCGACGATCTTCGCCATGCCCTGCGCCCCGCCTTGCGCGGTCGCGCGATCGTTTTCGTGGAACGACCAGCGCGCGAGGCGGAACTCGATCCCCGCCGCCTTCGCTTCCGCTTCGGTCATGCCGACATGCGCCAATTCGGGATCGGTATAGGTCGCGCGCGGAATGGCGCGGAAATCGGCCTTCGCCGGAATCCGGAAGCAGAGATTTTTGATCGCGATGCCGGCCTGCCAGCCCGCGACATGGGTGAATTGCGGTCCGCCCGCGCAGTCGCCGATCGCCAGCACGTCGCGGTTCGACGTGCGCAAACGCGCATCGACCGAAATGCCCTTGGGCGTATAGGCGATCCCGGCGGCGTCGAGGCCGAGCCCGTCGACATTCGGCACGCGGCCGGCGGCGACCAGGACATGGCTCGCGTCGATCCGGTTCCCATCGGCGAGCACCAGCGTGCCGGGCGCTTCCGCGCCCACGACACCGATATTCTCGCGCAGATAAACGCCGTCGCGGATCAGCGCGTCGCGCACATAGGCCGCGGCTTCGGGATCTTCCTTCGCCAGAATGCTCGGCCCCGCCTCCAGCAGCGTGACCGAGGTGCCCAGCCGCGCATAGGCATGCGCGATTTCGCAGCCGATCGCGCCGCCGCCGATCACCACGAGATGCGATGGCGCCACATCGAGATCGAAGATCGTTTCGTTGGTGAGATAGGGAATATCGGCCAGGCCCGGAATCGGCGGGCGCGCGGCACGGCTGCCGGTCGCGATCACCCATTTGCGCGCGGTGTAGCGCTTGCCGCCCGCTTCCACTTCGCGCTGGCCCACGAAGGACGCATGCGCGCGGATGACGGTGACGCCCAGCCCTTCGAAACGCGCTTGCGAATCATGCGGTGCGATCGCGGCGATGGCGGATTTCACATGCGCCTTCACCTTGGCGTAGTCGACGGTGAAGCCGCCGGGCACGACGATGCCGAAGCGATCGGCCTTGCGCACGGCTTGCGCGGCCTCGGCCGCCGCGATCAGCGCCTTCGACGGCACGCAGCCGAAATTCAAGCAATCGCCGCCCATTTCGTGCGCCTCGAACAGCGCGACGTTGAGGCCGAGCTGCGACGCCCCCGCCGCGACCGACAACCCGCCGGAGCCCGCCCCGATCACGCCGATGTCGAAATCGTTCATGGATGGCCTTTCGAAATTTTGCGGTAGACCACCGGGACAAGCGCCAGCGCGGCAAGACCCAGCAACGGCAGCAACACTTGGGGGGCGAAGATGATTCCCAAATCCGGCCGCCCGCCTTGGTCGAACACCGCGCCCAGCCCCGCCCCGACCGAGGCGAAAACGAACGTGCCCGGCATGATGCCGAAAAACGTGCCGATCGCGTAGGTCCGCAACGACACGCCCAGAAACGCCGGGGCGAGATTCACCAGGAAGAACGGGAACAGCGGCACGAGCCGCAGCACCAGCAGATAGGACAGCGCGTTGTCCTGAAAGCCGGCTTCGAGCTTGCGCAAGGCCGGGCCCGCCTTGGCGCGCAAGGCTTCGCCCAGCGCCGTGCGCGCGATCAAGAACAGCAGGCACGCGCCGATCGTCGCCGCGAACACGGTCGCGATGCCGCCCACCAGCGTGCCGAACAGAAATCCGCCGGTCAGTGTGGCAACCACGCCGCCGGGCAGCGACAACGCGACGACGCCGATATAGGCGAGCACGTAGAGGGCGATGGCCAGCGCGCCATGCTCGGCGGTCCAAGCAAGCAGCCGCGCGCGATTCTCGGCCAGCACGTCGAAGCTCAAATACCGGTCGAGGCCCAAGGCGAAAACAAGCCCCCCTGCCCCCAGCAAAGCCGCCAAGGGCAAGAGTCGGCGCCAGAGAGGTGTCGGGTTGGGGCTGGACAGGGGCGTCATTCCCAGCTAATTCGCGGTTCGGGGCATCCAAGTTACCCCTAAACACCTGGAAACGGTTGTTAATTTCCGGATTTCCAGGGATGCAATCGGTCGATTGACGAGGGGCGGGTGGTCCCGTATAACGCCCCCTCGATTTCGACCGGATTACCTTTGGAGTTCGACCCGTGAAGCGCACTTATCAGCCCAGCAAGCTCGTCCGCAAGCGCCGGCACGGTTTCCGTTCGCGTATGGCCACGGTCGGCGGCCGCAAGGTTTTGCAGCGCCGCCGCAGCAAGGGCCGCAAGCGCCTGTCGGCCTAAGGGCCGCCCGGCCGCACGGCCGGTTTCCCGATCCGGCGGTGGGGTACGCATTCCTATGTCCCAGACGCCGGCGAATTTCCCTTCTCGACGCCTGAAAACCCGCCCGCAATTCCTCGCGGTGGCGGGTGCGCGTCGTAAATACGCCGTCGACGGCTTGGTCCTGCAAGGGATGAAGCGCGCCGACGACGATCCCGTCATCGGCCTTGGCTTCACCGCGACGCGCAAAATCGGCAATGCCGTCGTGCGCAATCGCGCGCGCCGCCGTTTGAAGGAAGCCGCACGGATCGCCCTCGCCAACAAGGGCCAAGCGGGCTGGGACTACGTCGCCATCGCGCGCGCGGAAACCGGCGATTTGCCCTTCCCGCGCCTGATCGCGGATTTCGAGCGTGCACTCGCCAAGCTCGCCGCGGGCCCGCAAAGGAAGGCGCCATGATCGCGCGGCTTCTCGACGCGCTCGTCGTCGTCTATCAATGGACGCTGCGCCCGATTTTGGGCGCAAATTGCCGTTATCTGCCGAGCTGCTCGGACTATGCGCGCCAAGCGCTGGCCGAACACGGCGCGCTGCGCGGCAGCTATCTTGCCGCGCGCCGCATTTGCCGTTGCCATCCCTGGGGCGGGTTCGGGTTCGATCCCGTGCCGCCCCGTTCATCGTCGCCGCCGAATTTCTAGGACTCGTTCCCACCCATGCAGCTGGACAATAAAAACCTCTGGGTCGCGATCATCGTGTCGATCGCCATCGTGCTCGGCTTCGAGATGCTGTGGAATCAGCCGCGCATCCAAAAGCAGCGCGCGGCGGAAGCCGAGCGTCTGGCGAGTGCGGAAACCGTCCAAGGTTCGAACGCGCCGTCCGCCCCGGGGGCGGCACCAGCACCGGGCTCGGTCATCGCCGGCCTCGCCAACGCGCCGAACCCCGATCGCGCCAGCGTGATCGCGCAAGGTCCGCGCGTGACGATCGAAGGCCCCGGCGTGTCGGGCTCGATCCTGCTGCAAGGCGGCGTCATCGACGATCTGAAGCTCGTCAATTACCGCCAGACGGTCGAAAAGGATTCGCCGCCCGTCGTACTGCTGTCGCCGCGCGGTGCGGCCGACACCTATTTCGCCGAATTCGGCTGGGTCGCCGCGGGCGGCACGCCCGCGTTGCCGGGCGCCGACACGCGCTGGACCGCCGATCGCGACAAACTGACGCCGGCCACGCCCGTGACGCTGTCCTGGGATAACGGCCAAGGCTTGCGCTTCGAGCGCAAAATCTCGATCGACGACACCTATCTGTTCCGCATCGACGAGCGCGTGACCAATAACGGCGCCGCCCCCGTCAGCTTGCATCCCTTCTCGCTCGCCAGCCGTTTCGGCACGCCGCATCTGGGCGGCTATTACATTCTGCACGAAGGCCCGATCGGCGTGTTCAACGAGAAGCTCCAGGAGCCGAGCTACGCCGATCTGCGCGACAAGAAGGCGATCGCCTATGACAGCCGCGGCGGCTGGCTCGGCATCGTCGACAAATATTGGCTGGTCTCGCTGATCCCCGATCAAAAGGCCGACGTGAAGGCGCGCTTCACGCATACGCTGGCGGGCGGCGCGGACCGCTATCAGGTCGATTACCTGGGGCCGGCCGCCACCGTGGCGCCGGGCCAGACGGCGGAATCGACGTCGCGCCTGTTCGCCGGCGCCAAGGAAGTGCATCTGCTCGACAGCTACGCCGAGCGTCACGCCATTCCGCTGTTCGACCGCGCGATCGATTTCGGCTGGTTCTACTTCATGACCAAGCCGATGTTCCTGGCGCTGGACATTCTCTATCGCTTCATCGGCAATTTCGGCGTCGCGATCATCCTGTTCACGGTGGCGATCAAGATCCTGTTCTTCCCGCTCGCCAACAAGTCGTACCGCTCGATGGCGAAGATGAAGCTGCTCCAGCCCGAGATGGAGAAGCTGAAGGAGAAGTACGGCGAGGATCGCCAGCGCATGAGCCAGGAGATGATGCAGCTCTACAAACGCGCGGGCGCCAATCCGCTGTCGGGCTGCTTGCCGATCCTGATTCAGATCCCGGTGTTCTTCGCGCTATACAAGGTGCTGTTCGTGACGATCGAAATGCGTCACGCGCCCTTCTACGGCTGGATCCACGATCTGTCGGCGCAGGACCCGACCTCGCTGTTCAATCTGTTCGGCCTGCTGCCCTACGCGGTGCCGCAGATGCTGCATATCGGCGTGTGGCCCATCATCATGGGCATCACGATGTTCCTGCAGCAGAAGCTGAATCCGCAGCCCGTCGACCCCATCCAGGCGAAGATCTTCCTGGCCCTGCCGTTCATCTTCACGGTCATGCTGGCTTCGTTCCCGGCGGGCCTGGTGATCTACTGGGCCGTCAACAACACCCTTTCGATCGCGCAACAATGGCTGATCATGAAACGCCTGGAGGGGACGCCGCTGGCCCCGCCGGGCAAGGCGAAAGCCTGACCCCCGAAGCGATCGAGGCGGCGCGCAAGCTGTTCGTCGGCCCCTGCGAATTTCTCGCCGGGGCCGCGACGCTTGACGCCGTGTTGCCGCCCAAGCTGCCCGAAGTGGCGCTGGCCGGCCGCTCGAACGTGGGCAAATCCAGCCTCATCAACGCGCTGACCAATCGCGGCAACACCGCGCGCGTGTCGAAGCATCCCGGCCGCACGCAGCAGCTCAATTTCTTCAGCCTGTCCGACCGGCTGTCGCTGGTCGACATGCCCGGCTACGGCTACGCGGCCGTGTCCAAAGGCACCAAAATCCTGTGGAGCGAGCTGATCGGCCGCTACCTCAAAGGCCGGCCGACCCTGCGCCGCGCGCTCGTGCTGGTCGATGCGCGCCACGGCATCAAGGAAAGCGACCGCGAGGTCTTCAAGCTGCTCGATACCGCGGCGGTCAATTGGCAGTTGGTGCTGACCAAATGCGACGCGCTGGGCACCTCCGGCCTCAAGCAACGCATCGCCGAGTGCGCCGAGGAAATCGCCAAGCGCCCGGCGGCGCATCCCGTCATCGTTCCGACATCGTCGGAGAAGAATATCGGGATCGAGCAATTGCGCTGCGAATTGGCCTCCCTCGCGAAGCCCGCTTGAAAACGCTATAAACCCCGCGTCCGACAACGACGGAAAAGACCATGGAAACGACCGCCCCAGCCGATCCGCATATGACCGCGCGCATGCTGTCCGAAGCGCTGCCCTATATGAAGCGCTATGCCGGGCAGACGATCGTCGTGAAATACGGCGGCCACGCGATGGGCGACGAGAAGGTCGCGAACGATTTCGCGCGCGACGTGGTGCTGCTGAAGCAGGTCGGCGTCAACCCGATCGTCGTGCATGGCGGCGGCCCGCAGATCGCCAAGATGCTGGAACGCCTGAAGGTCAAAAGCGAATTCATCGACGGCTTGCGCGTGACCGATGCCGCGACGGTGGAAATCGTCGAAATGGTGCTGTCGGGCGCCATCAACAAGGAAATCGTCGCGACGATCAATCGCGCGGGCGGCAAGGCCGTGGGGCTTTCCGGCAAGGACGCGAATTTCATGGTCGCGCGCAAAGTGACGCGCACCAAGAAGGACCCGGATTCGAATATCGAGCGCGTGCTCGATCTCGGCTTCGTCGGCGATCCCTACAAGATCGACGCCGACTTCCTGCATAATTTCGCGAAGTCGGACATCATTCCGGTCGTCGCCCCGATCGGCGTGGGCGAAAACGGCGAGACCTTCAACATCAACGCCGACACGGTGGCGGGCGCCATCGCGGGCGCGATGAAGGCCGAACGCCTGCTGCTGCTGACCGACGTGAAGGGCGTGCTCGACAAGGAAAAGAACCTGCTGACGGGCCTGTCGGCCGCCAAGGTGCGCAGCCTGATCGAGGACGGCACGATCTCGGGCGGTATGATCCCGAAGGTCGAGACCTGCCTGCTTGCGGTCGATCAAGGCGTGAAGGGGGCCATCATCATGGATGGCCGCGTGCGCCACTCGATCCTGCTCGAGGTCTTCACCGACAAGGGTGTGGGCACGATGATCGTCGGCGACGCGTAACCGAACGCCGGCCGACTTGCTCGAACGCCTCTACGATTGGACGATCGCCGCCGCACGCACGCGTCATGCGCCCGCCGTGATGGCGGCGATCTCCTTCGCCGATTCCTCGTTCTTCCCGATCCCGCCGCACCCGTTCCTGGCGGCGCTGATCATGGCCGATCGCGCGCGCGCCTATTGGTTCGCGACGCTGTGCACCGTGGCGTCGGTCGTCGGCGCGTTTCTCGGCTACGCGATCGGCGATCTGCTGTTCGAGACGGTGGGGATGTGGCTGGTCGAGAAATACGGTTATGCCCACCACCTCGAAGCCTTCCGCGCATTGTTCGCCGAATGGGGCTTCTGGCTGATCGCGGGCAAAGGCCTCACGCCCATTCCGTTCAAGATCGTCACGATCGGCGCGGGCCTCGCGCAATATCCGCTGCTGCCCTTCTTCGTCGCCTCCGTGTTCGCGCGCGGGATTCAGTTCTACGCGATGGCGTGGCTTCTGAAGCACCAAGGCTCGGTGCTGGAGCGCTGGTTCCGCCGCTACGCGAGCGCCTTGGGCTGGGCCGTCGCCGCCGCGATCGTCGCCCTTATCGTGTGGTACGAGTTTCTGCGCTGATCGCAGCACCACGCGCGACGATATCCGCCCCCCAGGGCGAGAGGCGCAACTCGCAGCGCGCCGCGATGGGGGCGAGCGTGAATTCGGCGAACGCCGCGCGTGCCGCATCGACATAACCGGGCCACGCGCACGTTCCGCCGGCCAGCGTGACCCGCGCCGGATCGATCAAGTTCGCGAGCGTCGCAAGCCCCGCCCCCAAAGCGGCACCCGCGTCGCGCACCGCCGCGATCGCGGCGCCGTCGCCCGCCGCCAGCCGTGCCGCAAGGGCCGGCGCATCGCAGCCGCAGGCGCGCAAAATCGCCGCACCGCCCGCTTTATCGTCCAACGTGCCGCCGTCCATGGGCATATAGCCAAGCTCGCCCGCGAAGCCGTGCGCGCCGCCATAAGACCGCCCGTCGATCGCGATCGCCGCACCGATTGCCGTTCCCGCCATCACGATCGCGGCCGTGGTCCCGGCGGGCGGATCCTCCATATCCGCGACCAACGCCGCCTGCGCGTCGTTCAGCAGCGTGCCCACGCGCGGCCGCCAGCCGACGATCCCCGGCAAAACATTGCAGGCGACGATCGCGCCGTCTTCCACCAGCCCCGGCACGGCAAGGCCGAGAGCCGCCGTATCCGGCAAAGCCGCTTCGATATCGGCCGGGCGTAGCCCCGGTCCGGTCGGCAAAATCCGCACCTCGCGCGTATCGCCGTCGAAACGCACGATCCGCAATTTGGTGCCGCCGAGATCGGCGCCGATTACGCCCCGAAGAATTCGAGCTGCCATTTCAGCTCTTCTTCCGTCAGCGGCCAGCCGTCCCATTTGGGCTGGTTGAGCACGCTTTTGGGCGGCAGCGACAGCGTGCGCTGCTGGATCGAGACGGCGGTGGCGAGCTTGAGCTTCGCCTTCCAGCACAGCGCGATCACGCCCTTGGCCGAACGCGCGGTCAAAATCTTGTCGACCGCGTCGGCGCGGATCGCGGCAAGTTCGGCGAGCGCCAGTTTGACGAACAGCTTTTCGCCGCCTTGCGCGGCCGCGATGATCGCCGCGTCGTCGAGCTTCTTTTCCCGGCGCAGGCGCTTGACCTTGTCGCCGACCGTTTCGCCCGGCGCTTCGCCCTCGCCGCCCTTGGCCCAATCGGGATCGGCGACCGGGCGCTTGCGCGCCGCCGGACCGCTTGCGCCGTCCTCGCCCGCATCGGCCGCTTCGGCGATGCGCTTGCGCACTTCGGCCGTGACGGCTTCGCGCGTCGCGGGATCGAGATCGGGGCGTGCCGCCAAACGCTGCGCGAAGGCTTCGGCGACGAAGGCCGCGATCTTCAGCGCCATGCGGTTCGGCAATTTCGGCCGGTCGACCAAGGGCCCATGCCAGGACGGACGCGACGGCGCTTTTTCCAGAACGAGGTCGAGCGTTTCCTCGCGGATCTGCGCGGAATTGTTGGCGAGCAAGGTCGCCACCGCATCGGTATCGTCGCTCGCCACGATCGCGTCGGACAGGCGTTCGGTAACGCCTTCGCGCCGCGCGACGATCGCGGTCGCCCCTTCGGCGAAGCGGCCTTTGACGATCTCGATCAGATCTTCTTCGGTCAGCAGCGGCGAGAACTGCAGAACCGGGGCGGCGACGGCGAGCTCGGCGTCCTGCGCCAGCTTTTTGACGAGGTCGGCCGGCGCGTCGGCGACATCCTTCAGCGTGGCGGCGACCACGCCGCGCACGCGCGCGGCCGTATCCTTCGCCAGCACTTCCAGCGTCTGCATGATGTGCTGGCGTGCCGCGTCCTGCTCGCCCGGCTTCAAGCCCGGCAATACGCGCTGGACCTTGCCCGCAAGGCCCACGCGCACGTCTTCGCTGCGGTCGCCGGCAAGCTTCATATCCGCCTGCCAGGGCAGGGCGGAATTGTCGGCGAGCGCTTGGCGCACTTCCGGCGCGTTGTCGTCGGTCAGGTAATAAAGCAGCTCGGGCCGCAAATCGGTGCGCTTGGCCAAATTCGTCCGGACGAAAACGTCCGGATCGTTCAGCATGCGTTTCGCGGATTCGTATTCGGAATGGTCCATGTGCGGATCAGTTCTTCGGGGGCGACGCCGGGGCGGCGTCGAGCGCCACCGCGTAGGTCCCCTTGCCTTTGCGTTTGACGTCGTACATCGCGCCGTCGCCGCGGACGAGCAATTCGTCCACGGTTTCGGGCTTCGCGGGATCGTGCAGCGCCACGCCGGCGGAGAAGCCGAGCGGCTTTTCGGGGCTCGCCGACACGCCCAGCAATTCGCTGCGCATGTCGAGGATGTGTTTGGCTTTGGCGACGGCGCCGTCGAGATCGGTCTGGTCGAGCCACAGCGCGAATTCGTCGCCGCCCAAGCGCGCCACCAGATCGTTGATGCGCGTCGCCTTGCGCAAGGTGCGCGCGACCTGCTTCAACGCCGTGTCGCCGGCTTGATGGCCGAGGATATCGTTCACCGCCTTGAAATTGTCGAGATCGACATAGATCAACGCGCCGGGCACGCCGCTGCGCTTGCACGCGGCGATGCGCGCTTCCAATTCCGACACGAAGCGGCGGCGATTGAGCAAGCCGGTCAGCGCGTCGGTCGAGGCTTGACGATCCAGCGCTTCGATATGGTCGAGCTGGGCATGCGCGATGCCGAGCTGTGCGGCGATCTCCGCCAGCACGTCGCGCTCGGCATCGGTCCAATCGTCGGCGAAAGGATCGCGGAACAGCGCCACCAGCCCGTTGATGCGCCGGCGGAACGCGGTCGGCGCCACGAGGGCGCGGCCGCCCTTGGAGCGCAACTCGACCAGCGCATCCGCCCCTTCGGTTTCCGGCCGGTCGAGGCGCAGTTTGGCCGCGAAGCGCCGCTCGATATCCATATCCTCGGGGAATTTGCCGCCGAACTGCGCGCCCGATACGAACTGCGAAACGCCGTCCATGTCGTCGGTCACGCGCCAAATCGCGCAGCCCGCCCCCAAGGCGCGCGCGGTTTCGGTCGCGGCGGCGGTCAACAGCGCTTTGGCTTCCACTTCGTCGCGCACGGCGCGCACGACATGCGCGATCAGGCGTTCGCGGTTGCGCGCCTCGGCCAGTTCGGCTTCGCGCTCGCGCGCCTCGGTCACGTCGCGGGCGAGACCGCGTGCACCCTTCCAGCGCCCGTCGGGCGCGAACAAGGGCAGCGCCGAAATCTGCACGCATGCGTCCGACCCGTCCGCACGGCGCAGCCAGATTTCGGTTTGTTCGATCGGCGCTTGGGTGAGGAACGGTTCGGCGACCGATTCGTCGCCTTCGACATGCGCGAAGACCGTGGGCTTGCGGCCCAGCAGATCGTCGGCACGCCAGCCCAGCGCGCCCTGCGGCGAGACGAAAGCGAAGGCGCCGTCGGCATCCGTTTCCCACGCGAAATCGGAGGAGATTTCGACGATATCCTTGTAGCGCTTGCGCGAGTCCGCCAGCGCATTGCGCATATTGGCCGCAAGGCTGACATCGCGCGCCAAGATCAGCACCGTATCGCCCGCCGGGACCAAGCTCACATCGAGCGTTACGGGTGCGGCCGCGCCGGGGACGACAACCGTATCCAGGCGCGAGGCCCCGCCCCCGGAGATTTCGGCGGCCAAGGCGGAAAGATCGCCGGTGCGCGCGGAAAACTCCGCCAGCATCGCCTTGGCGGCGGCATTGGCCCCCAGCACCGCGCCGTTTTGCGCCAGCCGCGCCGCAGGGCCGGGCCAATGCGCGACCAAGCGGTCGTAGGGCGACGCCATCGCCGGGGTCGACTCGGCCGCGATCGGCGGAACTCTCCCGGATTCCTTGGCGTTGGCGTTCAAAAATTCGCTCCTCGAAGGGCGCGACCTTAGCGCGGAAAAGGCTTGCGGCAAACATTGACAGCGCGCCCTCGCCCCCGCATCTTCCGGCCGGTTTTAATCCCCTCAAAACGACGGAAAATCGACCATGACCGCCGATCTCGCCGCGACCATCGACAAGGCTTGGGACGACCGCGATACACTTGGTTTCACGACCAAGGGCGCCGTGCGCGACGCGGTGGAAACCGCTTTGGCGGGTCTCGATTCGGGGACGTTCCGCGTGGCCGAGAAGACCGGCGGTAACTGGGTCGTGAATCAGTGGCTGAAAAAGGCGGTCCTGCTGTCGTTCCGCCTGAACGACAACGCGCTGATCGCCCACGGCCCCGGTTCGCAAGGCGTGTGGTGGGACAAGGTGCCGTCCAAGTTCGACGGCTGGGACGAAGCGAAGTTCCGCAAGGCCGGTTTCCGCGCAGTACCCAATTGCACCGTGCGCCGCGCGGCCTTCATCGCGTCCGGCGTCGTGCTGATGCCGTCCTTCGTCAATATCGGCGCCTATGTCGATAGCGGCACGATGGTCGACACCTGGGCGACCGTCGGCTCCTGCGCGCAGATCGGCAAGAACGTGCATCTCTCCGGCGGTGTCGGCATCGGTGGCGTGCTCGAGCCCTTGCAGGCTGGCCCCGTGATCATCGAAGACAATTGCTTCATCGGCGCGCGTTCGGAAGTCGTCGAAGGCGTGGTCGTCGAAGAAGGCGCGGTGCTGTCGATGGGCGTGTTCATTGGTGCCTCGACCAAGATCGTCGATCGCGCGACGGGCGAGGTCTTCATCGGCCGCGTGCCCGCCTATTCGGTCGTGGTGCCCGGCAATCTGCCCGGCAAGCCGCTGCCCGACGGCACGCCGGGCCCGTCGACCTATTGCGCGGTGATCGTGAAGCGCGTGGACGCGCAGACGCGCGCCAAGACCGCGATCAACCAGTTGCTGCGCGACTGACGATGGCGGCGCACGATCCCGTCGAATTCGCCCAGGCGCTGATCCGCCGCCAATCGGTGACGCCCGCCGACGACGGCGCGCTCGGCACGCTCGAAGCGTTTCTGAAGCCGCTCGGCTATGACTGCCATCGGCTGAAATTCAGCGATGCCGGCACGCCGGATATCGACAATCTCTATGCGCGCATCGGCACCGGCGGTCCGCATTTCCAATTCGCGGGGCACACGGATGTGGTGCCGACCGGCGAATTGAAAGGCTGGACGGTCGATCCCTTCGGCGCGGAGATCATCGACGGCTATCTCTATGGCCGCGGTGCGGTCGATATGAAAAGCGCCATCGCCGCGTTCGCCTGTGCCGCCGCGTCCTTCGCCGCCAAGAACGGCGGCAAGATCCCGGGCTCGATCTCGTTCCTGATCACGGGCGACGAAGAAGGCCCGGCGATCAACGGCACGGTCAAGATGCTCGATTGGATGAAGTCCAAGGGCGAGAAGGCCGATATCTGCCTCGTCGGCGAGCCGACGAACGAAACGACGCTCGGCGATATGGCCAAGATCGGCCGGCGCGGCTCGGTGAACATCAATCTGCTCGCGCACGGCCAGCAAGGCCATGTCGCGTACCCGCATCTCGCCGACAACCCCATCCACCCGCTGATCGCACTGCTGGCGGATTTGACCGCCAAGCCGCTGGACGCGGGCAACGCGCATTTCCAGCCGTCCTCGCTGCAAGTGACGACGATCGATGTCGGCAACCCGACCGAGAACCTGATCCCGCAGCAGGCCAAGGCACGGATCAATATCCGCTTCAACGACATCCATTCGTCGAAATCGCTGATCGAGTGGATCGATGCGCGCATCGCGGCGTTGGGCGGCAAGATCGACCGCACCTATCGCGTGTCGGGCGAATCCTTCATCACGCCGCCGGGCCCGCTTTCCGACCTCGTGTCGGATGCGATCCAGGCCGTGCTCGGCCGCAAACCCGCTTTGTCGACGACCGGCGGCACGTCCGACGCGCGTTTCATCTCGCGCCATTGGAAAGTGATCGAGTTCGGTCTGGTCGGGCGCACGATGCACAAGACCGACGAGCGTTGCGCCGTGGCCGATATCGTCAGCCTCGCCTCGATCTACGAGCGCATGCTCGAGGCGTTTTTCGCCGCCCCCGCTGCGCGCTGGGCCTGACGCGATGGCCCTGCCCGCTTTGATCGCGCCGCTGTCGGGTGTCGCCGACATCCTGCGGGGCGATCGCGGCGGGGTCGCGAAGCTCGGTCACGCGACCAACGCGGGGCTGATCGCGTCTTTCGTGATTCCGGCGCTGCTGGTCCTGGCACCCTACGCTTACCTTACCGGCCAGCGTTTCGACTCGATGGGGATCGATCCCGATCCGGCCGAAATGCTGGTGATCGAGCCGCTCGCCTATATCGTCGGCTGGACGCTGTTTCCCGTCGTCTCGCATCTCTACAGCCAGCGTTTGGGCCATACGCGCGATTGGTACGATTACATCGCCGCCTATAACTGGGCGAACGTGCTGCAGATGGCGCTCTATTTTCCGGCGGCCCTGCTCTACGACCTCGATCTGGCACCGGGCTTGCTTTTCGTCGTGTCCGTCGCGGTCGTGTCGATCGCGATCGCGATCCATTTCAAGATCGCGCGGGTGGCGTTGCGGGTCGAGCCGCTGCCCGCGTTGGTTTTGGTCGCGATGGATCTGGCGTTGAGCCTGACCCAGTCGCGGATCGTCGAACGGCTCTACACCTGAAAGGAAGCACCATGCGCGCGATCGTCCGGGACTTTTCGATGCGGGGCCCCGAGGATTGCGCGGCGCTGTCCGCCGCCTTCGCCGACGGCTCGCTCGATCCCAAGCGCATCGTCGCGATCCTGGGCAAGACCGAGGGCAATGGCTGCGTGAACGATTTCACGCGCGGCTACGCCACACTGGGCATGAAACTCGCCATCGCGGCCGCGACCGGCGAAACGCCCGAACAAGTCGGCAAACGCGTGGCGCTGGTCATGTCCGGCGGCACGGAAGGCGGGCTCAATCCGCATATGCTGGTCTTCGCGACGGCGGACGACGTGACACCGCCCAAACCGGGCGCCAAGCGTTTGGCGATGGGAACCGGCTTCACCCGCGATTTCGCCGCGACGGAACTGGGCCGGCGCGCGCAGATCGAAGCGACCGCGCAAGCGGTGCGCGACGCGATGAAGCAAGCGGGCATTTCGGACGCGAAGGACGTGCATTACGTCCAGATCAAATGCCCGCTGTTGACGGCCGAGCGCATCGCGGGCGCCGATGTCGTGACGCACGACACCTACGAATCGATGGGCTATTCGCGCGGCGCTTCGGCACTGGGCGTCGCGCTAGCACTGGGCGAGATTTCTGCGCCGCCCGAAGACGATGCCGTGTGCCGCGATTGGGCCCAGCATTCGGGTGTCGCCAGCACGTCGGCCGGGATCGAGTTGCTGCGCAACGAGATCATGGTGCTGGGCAATTCCGACAAATGGTCGGGCGATTTTGCGATCTCGCATCGCGTGATGAAGGACGGCATCGACGCGCCGGCGTTGTGGGCGGCCCTCGGCGATCTCGGGATCGAGGGCAAGGGCCAACTCGACGACGCGGCCCGCAAACGCCTCGTCGCCGTGCTCGCCAAAGCCGAACCGCCGCGCACCGGCAATATCCGCGGGCGGCGCCATATTATGTGGGACGATAGCGATATCAACGCCACACGCCATGCGCGCGCCTTGGTCGGCGGCGTGCTGGCGGGTGCCATCGGCGATACGCGGCTGTTCGTCTCGGGTGGCGCGGAACATCAAGGCCCCGATGGCGGCGGCCCGGTCGCGGCGATCGGCCGCGTCTAGTAGCCCACGCGCACGAGATAGAGACCTTCGGCGGGCGCGGTCGGGCCGGCGGCGGAACGGTCGCGCGCGGCCAGCGCATCGGCGACATCCTGCGCCGACCATTTGCCCTCACCCACCATTTTGAGCGTCCCCGCCATGTTGCGGACTTGGTGGTGAAGGAACGAGCGCGCCTCGGTCGTGATTTCGATTTCGTCGCCCACCCGGCGCACGTCCAGGCGATCGAGCGTCTTTTCGGGGCTTTTCGCCTGACACTCGGTCGCGCGGAAGGACGTGAAATCATGGTGGCCGACCAGCACTTGCGCAGCGACATGCATCGCCTCGGCGTCCAGGCGATGGGGCACATGCCACACGCGGCCCGCCTCCAGCACCGGCCGCGCGCGGCGGTCGGAAATGCGATAGAGATAGGCGCGCTTCACCGCCGAAAACCGCGCATGAAAATCGGGCGGCACTTCCGCCACGTCGATCGCCGCGACGCCGGCGGGCTGCAAATGCCAATTCAGCGCGTCGCGAATTTTCAGCGGGTCCCAGTCGCGCTCGAGATCGACATGCGCCACTTGCCCCAGCGCATGCACGCCCGCATCGGTGCGCCCGGCGGCCGCGACTTCGACCGCATGGCCGCAGAATTTCGGGAACGCGGCTTCCAGCGCTTCCTGCACCGACGGCCCGTTGGGCTGGCGCTGCCAGCCGACGAAACCGCCGCCGTCGTATTCGAGGATCAGCTTGTAGCGCGGCATCGCTACAGCACCGTGCCGGGCGGCAGATCGAAGCCGTTCGCGAAGGCGGCCGCATCCATCGGCTTGCCGCCCGCGCGCTGAAGCCGCGTGAGCGCCAACGCGCCGTCGCCGCAGGCCACGACCGGCGGCGAGGCCAGTACCATGCCGGGCGCGCCTTTGCCGTCGACCTTTTTCGCCGCGAGCACCTTGATGCGCTCGCCCTTCGCCTCGAACCATGTACCCGGAAAGGGATCGAAAGCGCGAATACGCCGGTCGAGTTCGTCGGCGGTCAGCGTCCAATCGAGCTTCGCCTCCGCCTTGTCGAGTTTCTTGGCGTAGGTCACACCCGCTTCGGGCTGTTTCTCGGGGCGCAGATCGTCGAGCCGCGCAAGCGCATCGACGATCGCCTTGGCGCCGATCGCCGCGAGTTCGTCGTGCAATTTGCCGCCGGTCGTGTCGGGCCCGATCGGGATTTGCGCCTTGAGCAGCATGGCGCCGGTATCGAGCCCGGCATCCATCTGCATGATGGTGATGCCCGTGACCGCATCGCCCGCTTCGATCGCGCGCTGGATCGGCGCCGCCCCGCGCCAGCGCGGCAGCAACGAGGCGTGGATATTGAGGCAGCCAAGGCGCGGCGCTTCCAAAATCGCCTTGGGCAGGATCAAGCCATAGGCGGCGACCACGGCGATATCGAGCACCAAACCCGCGAACGCCGCCTGCTCGTCCGGCGATTTGAGCGAGGTCGGATGTCGCACTTGAATGCCGAGCGCCACGGCTTTCTCATGCACGGGCGAACGCTGTTCGCGCTGGCCCCGCCCGGCGGGGCGCGGCGGCTGGGTATAGACAGCGACGATCTCGTGGCCGGCCTTCGCCAACGCATCGAGCGCCCCGACCGCGAAATCGGGCGTGCCCATGAAGGCGAGGCGCATCGCCGGCACGGCTCAAGAAGCCTTTTCGCGACGGGCCTTGGCGACTTTGCGCAGGATCATATTGCGCTTGAGCGTCGACAGATGGTCGACGAACAACACGCCTTCGAGATGGTCCATCTCGTGCTGGATGCACACGGCGAGCAACCCGTCGCAATCGATCTCGTGGCGCACGCCGTTCTCGTCCTGATAGCGCACGCGGCATTGCGCGGGGCGCGTCACCTCGGCGTATTGGCCGGGCACGGACAGACAGCCTTCCTCGCACGGCACTTCCTCGTCCGATTCCCAGACGATCTCGGGATTGAGGAATTTGCGCGGGCTCGCCGGCTCTTCGTCGCGCGCGAGATCCATGACGATCGCGCGCAGCGGCACGCCGATTTGGGGCGCGGCCAAGCCGATACCCTTGGCCGCGTACATCGTCTCGACCATGTCGTCGAGCAGCTTGCGCAGCGCGTCGTCGAAGGTCTCGACGCGGCGGGCTTTGATCTTCAGCTTGGGGTCGGGAGCGACCAGGATTTCGCGTATCGCCATGGGCGTTTAGGTAGGCGAGCCCGCGCCCGGGGTCAAGCGCCCGCAAGGCTGGCCTGCGCCGAGGCGGGGCGCTAAGTTCCTCCCCGAAATAGGGTTTTCGGGGAGTTGGAACATGCCCACCACGCTGATCAACAAGGCCGATGTTTTGCGCGCGCGTTTGGCGGAGAAGCGCCTCGCGGTGATGCCGGGCGTGTTCGACGGGCTGTCGGCCAAGCTGGTGCGCGAGGCCGGGCACGAAGTCATGTTCATGTCGGGCTTCGCGGTGTCGGCCGCGCGCCTGGGCCAGCCCGACACCGGGCTGATCTCGATGTCGGAAATGCTCGACACGTTGCGCGCTTGCGTGGCCGCCGCCGGCGCGGTGCCGGTCCTGGGCGATGGCGACACGGGCTGGGGCAACGCATTGAACGTGCGCCGCACGGTCGAGGAATACGCGCGCGCCGGGGCCGCCGCGATCATGCTGGAGGATCAAGTCAGCCCCAAGAAATGCGGCCACACCAAGGGCAAGCAGGTCGTCGGCCGCAACGAAGCGAAGATGAAAATCCGCGCGGCGTGCGAAACGCGCGATGCGCTGCGTTCGGCGGGCGTTGGCGATATCCTGATCCTGGCGCGTACCGATGCGCGCGCGGTCAACGGCTTCGACGACGCGCTGGCGCGCTGCAAGGATTTCGTCGACGAGGGTGCCGACATCATCTTCCTGGAAGCGCCCGAGAATATCGACGAGATGAAGCGCTTCTGCGCGTCGATCCCGCGCCCGTGCCTCGCCAATATGGTGCATCAGGGTAAGACGCCGGTTCTGCCGCCCCAGGAATTGGAGGCAATCGGCTATCGCTTGGCGGTTTATCCGGTCATCGCCCTCGCCGCGATCATCCAGGCGATGCGCGCGACGTTCGGCGCGTTAAAGGTGGGCGACGATACGAAGCTGCCGCCGGCGATCACCTTCCCCGAATTGCAGGAAGCGGTCGGCTTCCCCGCCTATTGGGACGCCGAGAAGAAATACGCGGCGGAATAACTCACTCGAGCTCGTCGATCGAGGCGATTGTCGCGTCGGCGCGGCGCGCCAGCAGCGCGCGGTGCTCGGCGTCAGCGGCCACGGCGATGGCGTAGGCCCCGCCCGCGCGGGCGAGATTCATGTCGTTGTCGGAATCGCCGACCACGACGATCTCGTCCGGCTTGCAGCGCGCGAGGCGCGCGAACTCGAACACCGCTTCCGGGTTCGGCTTGGGCGCGCATGGCCCGTCATAGCCCGAGACGAACTGGAAGCATTCGCCGATACCCAGCGCCATCAATTGCTGCTCGGTCGAGACGCGCGAATCGTTGGTGGCGACGCCGAGTTTCAATCCGCGCGCGCGCAAGCGGCCAACCACGCCCTTCAAATCGCCGAGCGGCGAGACCGAGGCGAGGATCGCCTTGGCGAAGATCGCGTCGAGGCGGCCCGCATCGTGCGCCGAGCTTTTGCGGCCCAGCAACGCGGCCCAGCGTTCGGCGATCGCGGCATTGGGATTGTTAGCGAAGAACGCGTCGGGCGCGAAGGTGCCGCGCGCTTTGTCCCAGCCCACCGCTTCGCACAGCATTTCGGCCTTGGCGCGGTCGCCGTCGGCGAAATGCAGCGCCCCCGCCATCATCGTACCGGCCCAAGTGCGGTCGAAATCGACCAGCGTGCCGTCCTTGTCGAACAGGACGGCTTTCGTCTTCGCGGGCAGCACGCTCATCGCGTGCGCCACGCCTGGGTGCGCTTGGCCAGATACGCGGCCAGCAGCGATTGGAGGATTTTGGCGAAGCCCGAGGTCAGCACGATCACGATGCCCATGCCGGCGGCCGAGGCGGTGAAGCCGGCTTCGTCCATATTGATGATCGAGACCGAGGCGAGTTTCGAGAACGGCCCGTAGAGGAACACGACGGCGGACACGGTCGTCATCGCGTTGACGAACATGTAGAACCACACGTCGAGCATCGCGGGCGAAACGACTGGCAGCGTCACCTTCCACGCCGTGCGCCAGACCGAGACCTTCAGCGACGCCGACACGCTTTCGAATTCCGGGTCCATCTGTTTGAGCGCTTGCAGCGCGGTCAGATGGGCCACCGTATAGAAATGCGTGATCGTGTTGAGCGCCAGGATGCCGATCGTGCCGTAAAGGAAGCCCAGCGGATTGCCGGGCTTGTTGAAGAAGAAGATATAGGCGATGCCGAGCACGAGGCCGGGGACGGCCAGCGGGATCATCGCCAGGAACTGCACGATGCCGCGCAGGATTTCCGCCCCCTTGGTCTTTTCGACGAGCCACGCGCCGAAGGCGATGACGAAGGTGCCGAAAGTCGCGACCAACGCGGCCATTTGCAGCGTGTTGAAATAGGCGCTCCAGCCCGACGCGTCGGCGTTGGAGAAGATGTAGTGACGCCATGTCAGCGTCAGGTTCCAGGGCCAATACTGGATGAAGCTCGCCCACGCGGCGATGCCCAGCAGCGTCAGGATGCACAAGGCGATCGCCGTGCAGAAGGCGAAGAGCAGCCAATCGCGCATCGCGCTGGCTTGCGGCTCGTACGGCACGGCGCGCGCGGTCAACAGCGCCACTTGCCGGCGCGCGACCCAGCGGTCGGCGGCGAAGGCCAAGCACGCGGGCAGCAGCAGCACCATGCCGACCACGGCGCCCATTTCGAAATTCTGCTGGCCGACGACCTGCTTGTAGATGTCGGTCGCCAGCACGTTGAAGCGCCCGCCGATCACCTTGGGAATGCCGAAATCGGTCGCGACCATCGTGAACACGACGAAGAACGCGCTGACCAGACCGTATTTGACGCCGGGCAGCGTGACGGTCAGGAAGATGCGCGCGTTGGAAGCGCCCAGCACTTCCGCCGCTTCGTAATGGCGCTTGTCGGCGATCGACAAGGCGGTCGCGAGGATCAGGAACGCGTGCGGGAAGCAGTAGAAGACCTGCGCGATCACGATGCCGATGGGCCCGTAGACGCTGTTGCCCATCAGCACCCAGCGCGCGAAGCCCTGATTACCGAACAGATAGATCAACGAAATCGCCGAGAGCAGCGAAGGCGCCAAGATCGGCAGCAGGCCGATCGCGCGGAAAACCCCGCGCAAGCGCATCGTCGTGCGCGTGAGCGCATAGGCGTAGACGAAAGCGAGCGGCACCACGATCGCGGTCGCGAGCAGCGAAACCCAAATCGTGTTCCACAGCGACGCGACCAGCGACGGCGTTTCCATATAACGCAGCCAATTGGCGAGGCCGACCCAGGCCCCGGTCTGGTCGCGGAAGCTTTTCTCGAACAGCGTGCCGAGCGGCAGCGCCAGGAAAACGGCGAGGTAAACGACCACGCCCAGCAGGGCGAGGCGTTGCAAAAGCGCGTCGGTGTCGAGACGGGTGCGCAAAGGAATGTCAGTCCGCGAAAACGCGCAAACGATCGGGCGGCAAGGCGACGGTCAGGCGCGAGCCTTCGCGCACGCCCACGTCGCGCAGCAGATTGGCGGAGAAATCGGCTTGCAACGCCACACCGCCCGCCACGCCCAGTTTCGCGCGGCTGAAAGCGCCCATGAAGATGAGTTCGTCGACCGACACGTCGATGCGGTTGGCCGCACTTTCCGCGACGTTGCGCACCAGAATATCCTCGGGCCGCACGCAGAGGCGCAGCTTGGCGCCGGCCGCGAGCCCGCTTGGCGTATCGGCCGCGAGTTCGCGCCCGCCCGCCGCGACCTTGCCCGGCGCCACGAACGTCGCGGGCATGAAATTCGTCGTGCCGACGAAATCCGCCACGAACGGCGTGGCGGGCCGCGCGTACAACTCGTGCGGCGCGGCGAATTGCTCGATCTGTCCCGCATTCATCACCGCGATCCGGTCGGCCATGGTGAGGCCTTCTTCCTGATCATGCGTCACCATGATGGTGGTGACGCCCAGGCGGCGCTGCAGCGAGCGGATCTCGTGGCGCAGATGCTGGCGCACACGCGCATCGAGCGCGGAAAGCGGCTCGTCGAGCAACAGCAAACCCGGTTGAATGGCGAGGGCGCGCGCGAGTGCGACGCGCTGCTGCTGTCCGCCGGAAAGCTGGGCGGGATATTTCTTGGTCTCGCCGGGCAGGCCGACGAGATTCAGCAATTCCTCGACCCGTGCGCGCGTATCGGCGCGCAAGGAGCCTTTGGAGCGCAGACCGTAAGCGACGTTGTCGAACACCGTCAGATTCGGGAACAGCGCGTAGCTTTGGAAGACGATGCCGAAATCGCGCTTGGACGGCGGGAAATTCGTGATGTCGACGCCGTTCTGGACGATGCGGCCCGATGTGGCCGTTTCGAGCCCGGCGATCATGCGCAGCAGCGTGGTCTTGCCGCAGCCCGAAGGCCCGAGAAGGCAGACGAACTCGCCTTGCGCCACCGTGAAACTCGCTTCGCGCACCGCGTGAAAAGCGCCGAAGGACTTGCTGAGCTTGTCGACCGCCAGATGGGCCATTTCGAATACCGGACTCTTTTCAACGAAGCGGGGTGGCGGAGTTCCCTCCGCCACCCCGGCGTATCATACCGCCTTCACGCTTAGCGCGGCGCGGACTTGCTGTCGAAGCGCTTGGTCCATTCGGCCAGCACGCGATCGCGCATATCGGCGATCCCGGCGAAATCCGCCTTGATCAGACGGCTTTCGGTTTCGACCGGATAGTTCGGCGCGTTGCCCTTCACGTCGTTATGGGCAACGATGTTGTAGTACTTCGAATAGAGCTCGTTCGCGGCCTTGCTGGCGGAGTAGTCCATCAGCTTCTTGGCCGCCGCGAGATTCTTCGTGCCCTTGACGATGGCCGAGGCTTCCATTTCCCAGCCCACGCCGTCCGTCGGCGCCACGAGCGTCAGCGGCGCGCCCTTGGTCTTTTCCTGGGCGGCGCGCATGTCGAACGAGATGCCGAGCACCGCTTCGCCGCGCGCGGCCTGCACGCACGGGGCCGAGCCCGAATGCGTATAGACGGCGACGTTTTCATGCAGCTTGGTCATGAATTCCCAAGCCTTGGCCTCGCCCATGATCGCGATCCAGGACGAAACGGTCAGATAGCCCGTGCCCGACGAAGCCGGGTTCGGCATCACGATCGCGCCCTTGAAGGCCGGGTTGGTGAGATCTTCCCACTTGGTGATCGCCGGCAGGCTGCGCTGCTTGGCGATCGCCGAGTTGTAGCAGATCGACGCCGCGTAAGCGTCCATGCCGTGCCAGGTGATCGGCGCGGTCTCGTCCTTGAAGCTGGGCTTCAACGTCGCGACGTTGGGCGACACGTATTCTTCGAGCAGACCCTGCTTCTCGAAATTGAGCAGCGAGGAAACAGCCAAGCCCCAGAACGCGTCGGCGCGGGGATTGTCCTTTTCCGCCAGGAAGCGCGCGGTGATCGTGCCGGTCGAATCGCGAACCCACGCGATCTCGACATCCGGCGTGGCCTTCTCGAACGCTTCTTTGAACGGCTGAAGCTGTTCGTTCTCGACCGCGGTGTAGACCGTGATGCGCGTGCGCTGTTGCGCGTCCGCCGTCGCGATGCCGGTCGCCAGGGCCGCGATGGCCGTGGCCGTAATCGCCAGCGGCCGTAAGCCGCGGTGGAAGGTCTCGTTCATGTCTCGCCTCGCCTGATTTTGGGTGGGCCGGTTTATTGATGGGTCTCCTCACGCCTCCGGCAGAGCCGGAACGCGCGGGGGAGGTTATGGCGCCTCCGTTGCAAATTTGTGACCGGCCCGGAAACTTTCCGCAAGAGCCGTGTCGCACGCGGCCGGTAACCGGCGCCCGGCGGTGCCCGCACACCATCCGGGCAGAGACCTGTCCAATCTTTAAGCTTTGCGATTGGTGTAAGCTCCCCTTCGCGATGGACAATATTCTGGAACGGCTGGCGGGGCTGCGCGACCGTTTGGCCCCGGCCGAACGCCGGGTGGCCGACCGAACGCTCGACCATCCCGACGATATCACCCGCATGCCGATGAAGACGCTGGCCGCCGCCGCCAAGGTCAGCGAGCCCACCGTGCTACGGGTCGTGCGGGCCTTGGGCTTGCGCGGCTATCCGGAGTTCAAACTGCGCGTCGCGCAAAGCCTGGTGCGCGGCCTGCCCTATCTGCATCGCGAAATCGCACCGGGCGACGCGCTGGACGTGGTCGCGACCAAGGTGCTGGATTCGACCGTCTTCGCGATCAACGAATTGCGCGCCACGCTCGACGCCGGGGCCATCCGCCGCGCGATCGACATCATCGCCAAGGCCAAGCGCTTGGATTGCTACGGCGTCGGCCCCGCCAACGGCTTGGCTTTCGACGCGCAACAGAAATTCATGCGCTACGGCATTCCGGCCATCGCCTATCTCGACGGGCATCTGCAAACCATGTCAGCGGCCGCGACCGGCCCCGGCACCGTGGCGCTCTGTTTTTCACATACGGGTGCTGTCAAAGACATCGTGCGCACGGCGGAAGTCGCGGCCCAAGCGGGCGCACAAGTCATCGCGATCACGCGGCGCGACAGCCCGCTGGCCCGCCACGCCCATGTCGTCGTGCATGTCGCGGCACAGGAGAACACCGAACTGACCGCCCCGATGGTCAGCCGCATCGCGCATAATCTGGTCATCGACATTCTGGTGACCGGTGTCGGCCTTGCGATGGGCGAACCGCTGCACGAGAAACTACGCCGGGTGAAGGACAGCCTGGCCGAGCAGCGCATGCATGAAGGGCCGCGCCCGCGCACTACGCGCAAACGCCGCCATGTTCGTAAAACTACGTAGCCAAGCCGAAAACCGCCCTCCATAATCTGGAAAACTACGCCTGCGTCAGGCGCCATCGGGAGGGATCGTCATCTTGGCTTCCAACGCCATCGCGCGCGTCGTCGCGCATCCGTTGAAATGCGTGCTGCCCAAGACGCAGACGACCGGCCAGCGCGCCTTCCCGGAAATCGAACTCGTCATCGTCGAAGTCGAAACCGCCGACGGCATCGTCGGCTGGGGCGAATGCTTGGGCCGCACGGGCTCGCCCGCTTATGCCGCGATCGTCGAGAAGCTTCTGGCCCCGCTGCTGATCGGCCAGGATTCGCGCGACATCGCCGCGTTGCATCACAAGATGCGCCGCATCCTCACGGGACGTTCCGGCGGCATGCTGCTGGAAGCGATCGCGGGCGTCGATATCGCGCTGTGGGATATCGCGGGCAAGCGCGCGGGCGAACCGGTGTTCCGCCTGCTGGGCGGCATGTCGCGCCCGCGCATCGAAGCCTATGCCTCGTCGATCAATTGGACCGACGACAACGGTGCGGCGGAGGAAACCGAGGCCGCAATCGCGCATGGTTTCAAGACGATCAAGGTGAAGATCGGCGCGCCGGTCGCGCGCGCCAAGGCGCGCATCGCCCAGCTTGCGAAAGTCGCCAACGGCCGTGCGGCGCTGTTCGTCGATTCCAACTGGGCCTATACGGTCGACGAGGCGATCGAAGTCGCGGCCGCCTTGCGCGACAACGGCTATCGCTGGTTCGAAGAACCGATCGTGCCGGAAGATATCGCCGGTTATCGCCGCCTGCGTTCCCTCGGCTATTGCCCGATGGCGGCGGGCGAAAGCGATTTCACCGTGTGGCAGGCGCGCGATCTGGTCGCCGAACGCCTCGTCGATCTGATCCAGCCCGACGTCGCGCGCGCCGGCGGCATCACCGAAACGCGCCGCATCGCCGAACTCGCTTTCGCGCACAATGTCGGCTACGCGCCGCATGTCGGCTGGTCGGGGGCGGTTTGCGCCGCCGCCAGCCTGCACCTCGCCAGCGCGATGCCGGCCTTCCGCATCTACGAATGCATGGTGTTCGACAATCCGCTGCGCGATGCGTTGACGCATCCGATCGTCGGCGAGCGCGCGATGTTGAAGGACGGCATGCTCGACGTGCCCACAGCACCGGGCCTCGGCGTCGACGTCGATCGAAAAATGCTCGCCAAGTATCGCGCGAGCTAACCCAGAAAAATTTCGGGAGGAGACGCACATGAACACCGACGCTCCAATCCTTCGCCGCCGCGCCTTCCTTGCCGGAAGTGCCGCGATCATCGGCAGCGCCGCCCTGCCCGCCATCGCCCAAGCCAAAACGCTGACCGCGTTTGGCCATCGCGTGCATCAGAATGTCGCCACGACCGGTCCGGGCGGCGACGCCACGGCGGCGTGGCGTCAAGCCTCCGGCTTCGACATCAATTGGGTGACGCTGGGCGACGTCAACGCGATCAACGAGCGTTTGCTGCGCGAATTGACGCTGCCGGAAACGGCGTTCGACCTCGCCTATCTGCTCAACGGCCGCGCGGTGCCGCGCAATCTGCGCCTGTTTGAACCGCTCGACGCTTTCCAGCGCGAAGCGCCGATCGAGGATTTCGACGATATCTCGGCGGGCCTCGTCGCGCCGATGCGCCTGGATGGCGCCTTGCACGCGATCCCGATGCGCCACGCGACCAACGCGCTGGTCTACAACGAAGCCTTGTTCGAGGAACGCGGGGTCAAAGTGCCCGCCAGTTTCGAGGAATTCGTCGAGGCGGCGAAGAAACTGACCTTCACGCGCCCCGACGGCACGCAAGTCTACGGCCTTGCCTTCACGGCCGTGTTCGCGTCGAACTTCCTGTCCGTCGCGCGCGCCTTCGACGGCGATTACATGACCGGCGACATGAAGGTGACGGCCGACCTGCCGTCGATGGTCAAGCCGATGGAGGCGTTGGCCGAGTTGTTCAAGGCCGGCGCCATTCCGCGCAATTTCGCCACCGTGAACAACGAGGAAATCACGACCTGGATGCAGCAAGGCCGGGCCGCGATGACGATCAACCCGTACGCGCGTCTCGTCAGCTACAACGATCCCGCCCTGTCGCGCTATCCGGGCAAGATCAAAGCCTCGGTCATGCCGATGACGGCGGCACTCGCGGGCAAAACGCCCTACGCCTCGACCACCGAATATTGGTCCTTCGCCATTCCGCGCAATTCGAAGAACAAGCGCGCGGCGTGGGATTTGATCCGCGCGCTATCGTCGAAGGCGGGCACGCTGGCCCAGGCGCGCAACGGCAACGGGCCGGTGCGCGTCTCGACCTATGCCGACCCGGCCTTCGCGTCGATGCTGCCTTATGCGGCGGCGGAAGCTGTGGCGTTGAAGACCGCGCGCATCCATCTGCCGGCCTTCGACAACCAAGCCCGCGCCCACGACGTGTTCGTCGAGGAAAGCCAAGCCGCCGTGCTGGGCATGAAACCCGCCGCGCGCGCGATGGAAGACGCCGCACGGCGCGTGCGCGGGATGTTGTGAACGACATCGCGCAAACACTGCGCGGCAAGCGCGCGTTGATCACCGGCTCGACCCAAGGGATCGGCCGGGCGATCGCGCGCGGCCTTGCCTCGGCGGGCGCGAAAATCTTTCTGCACGGCCTCGCCCCCGCGCCCGATGTCGACGCGGAGATGGGCACCGGCTTCGCCGGCTTCCTCGCCAATGATCTGGGCCAAGCGGGGGCGGCCGATGCGCTGTTCGCCGCCGCGCGCCAAAAGATGGGCGGGATCGACATCTTGATCCTGTGCGCCTCGGCCGAGATCCGCGAAGGACACGCGAAACTCACCGACGCGGCGACGCGCATGCAGTTGGACGTGAATATCGCCGCGAGTTTGCGCTTGCTGACTCTCGCCGTCCCGCCGATGGAAGCGCAGGGCTGGGGCCGCGTCATCGCCATCGGCTCGGTGCAGGAAATCCATCCCAATCCGGACGCGATCATCTACACCGCGACCAAAGCGGCGCAGACGTCGATGATGCGCACGCTGGCGCGGCACGCGGCGCGCAATGGCGTCACGTTCAATACGCTGCGCCCCGGCGCCATCGAAACCGACCGCAACGTCGTCAAGCTCGCCGATCCGGCGTTCAAAGCGAACGTGATCGCGCGTATTCCGGCGGGGCGCTTGGGGCAGCCGGACGATTGCGCCGACATCGCGGTCGCTTTGTGCGGCGATGCGTGCGCCTATATCAACGGTGCGGAAATCCCCGTCGATGGGGGGCTCGGGCTATGAACGCGCCCGGCAATCCCAACCGCCTGCATCCGATGCATCTGGCGATGATCGTGCCGGTGCAGGCGTTGCTGATCGCGACGATCTTCCTGCCGTCGATATACGTGTTCTGGCTGTCGCTGAACGAATCGAGCTTCGGCGTGGCGCCCAAATTCGTCGGGCTTCGCAATTACGTCGAGGTGCTGACCGATCCCTATTTCTGGCGCGCTTTCGTCAACACCGCGATCGTCATCAACATCGTCGTCTATGTCGAATTGGCGCTGGGCATGGCGATGGCGCTGCTCTTCGCGACCGGCATCCCCTTCCGCAAGACGATGATCTCCATCGTCCTTGCCCCCTATGCGATTTCGGAAGTCGCAGCCGTCGTCATGTGGCGCTTCATGCTCGATCCGTCGATCGGCATGGTCAGCCAAACCCTCACGGCCCTCGGCCTGCCGACCATCGAATGGTCGGTCGTCCCCGCCCATGGTCTGGCGGTCGTCTGCGCGCTGTCGGTGTGGCTGCATCTGCCCTTCACCTTCCTGATCCTGTACGCCGCACGCCTTGCCATTCCGGCAGATCTTTACGAGGCCGCGCGCATCGATGGTGCCTCGCCCTGGAAGCAATTCGTCCACATCACCGTGCCCGTACTCATGCCCGCGATCCTGGTCGCGGTGCTGTTCCGCTACATCTTCGCGTTCCGCATGTTCTCCGAAGTGTGGCTTGTCACCGGCGGTGGCCCGGCGCGCTCGACCGAAGTGCTGGCCGTGTATCTCTATCAAGAAGCGTTCCGCTACAACGAGTTCGGCATCGCCTCGGCGACCGGGTGGCTGATGGTGGCGGGTTCGATCCTGCTCGCCATTCCCTATCTGCGCTCGCTCTACAAGCGGACGCTGACAGATGCGTAGGCCGCTTTACATCAAGGCCCTGCGCGGCCTGGCGCTGCTCGCCATCGCCTTCTGGTCGGCGTTCCCGATCGCGCTGGTCGTGCTGTCGTCGTTCAAACCGGCGCGCGATATTTTCATCTTTCCGCCGACCTGGGCGTTTACGCCCACTTTCGCGAATTATGCGGGGCTGTGGCTGCGCTGGCCCGATTTCTTCCGCACGCTGGGGAATTCGCTGATCGTGACACTCGGCGCCACGGCGCTGGCGGTGATCGTCAGCGCGATGGCGGGCTACGTCTACTCGCGCAAGCGCAACCCGTATCTGGCGGGCTCGGCGTTCTTCATGATCTTCGTGCGCCTGTTCCCGCCGATCGTGGTGACGCTGCCGCTGTTCCCGCTGGTCAACGCGCTGCGCCTCAACGACACGCATCTGATCCTGATCATCCTCTACGCCACGTTCTTCGTGTCGATGGGCACGATGATCCTGAAGGCCTTCGTCGATCAGATCCCGCGCGAATTGGACGAAGCCGCGATGGTCGACGGGGCCGGCGTGTGGTCGGTGTTCTGGCGCGTGATCCTGCCCTTGTCGGCGCAAGGCATGATCGCGGTCGGCGTGTTCGTCTTCGTCTACGCGTGGAACGAGTTCCTGTTCGCCTTCATCTTCACGACCTCCGCCGCCAAAACCGCCCCGCTGGTGCTGTCGGAAATGACCGGTGCGGTCGACGGCGTGGAATGGGGCGTGTTGTTCGCCGCCACCACGGTGCAGCTCGTACCCGTGCTGATCTTCGTCCTGCTCGCCCAGAAATACCTCATCGCCGGCCTCACCGCCGGCGCCACGAAAGGATAGGTTATGGACACGCTGACCGCGATGCGTCTGGCGAATCCCAAGCTCTCGCGCTTTTCGCCGATGAGCCGGATCATTTCGTTCGACGATTTCGACGACGGCTTCTGCGGCTATACCCAGCTCGTCGGCAACTACGAACACACGCTGGATTCGATGCTGGCGGGCTATGCCCAGCACACGCATCCGCAGCTTTCCAATCTGGCGAACTGGGATTCCGGCACGCACGGATCCTTCGACGGCAATTACGCGCTGAAGATCCAGACTCGGCCGAAGCGGGGTGCCCAGAACGTGGCGCTGAAGCGCCTCACCTTCCGCGAGCCGGGGCCGATCCGCCTTGAATTCTATTTCACCTTCAAGCCCGAGGCGAACGAGCTCCGCCTGTCCGAAACCGACGTGCGCTCGATCGGCTTCCTCTACGATCTGCAAACCGGCTTCGAGAAGGGCGGCACGCGGGTCATGCCGCATGTGCGCTTCCTCAACGCGCTCGACGGCGAACATCTGCAGAAATGGCAAACCAAGTCGCGCACCACCGCGGTGCTGCCGCTGGGTACGGAAGGCAAGACCGTCACGCACTACCACCTCGCTCCCACCGATTGGGAGGATCTCAAAAACGGCGAGCAGAAGCTCTGCTACAACGAGATCCCGACCAAGGTGAATTGGCACTATGTGCGCTACGATTTCGATCTGCGCACGATGCGGGCGATCTCGCTTCAGTGCAACGACCGGCAATGGGACATGTCGGGCGTCGACCCGATCGTGATGCCGGCGATGCGGAATTTGTGGTGCATGCTGAATATTTGCTTCTTCGCCGAAGCGGATAGCGACAAGCGCGCCTTGTTCTATCTCGACTCCGTCTGCCTTTCGGGAGAATTCGCATGATGCGCCAATGCGTCACCGCCGTCGTCTCGCGCAACGAAGTGTGGTCGGGCAAAGCGGCGAGCGAGCCTTATGAATGCGGCTGGGCCGGCGAAGCCATCGTGTGGCTGCGCTGCCTGGGTGCGGTGAAGGGCAAGCCCGGCACGGCCAAGGCCCGCGTGCAGATCTCGCCCGACGGCATGCGTTGGGTGGACGAAGGCACGAAGCTCAAATTCCCCGCCAAGGAAGGCGCCATCGCGCATGCGCGCCTGACGAATTTCGGCAATTTCTTGCGCGTCGTCGCCGATCTGCCCAAGGGCGCGTCGGCGAAAGTTCTTTTCACCTTGACCCTGAAGGAGTGACCGCCATGCGTATCACCCGCCGCACGCTGCTCGCCGGGACGGCCGCCGTATTGGCCGCCCCCGCCGTCCATGCCCAAGCCACGCGCCGCCTGAACGTGTTCGGCCATCGCGTTCACAAGACCGTCACCGCCGGCCAAGGCGGCGACATCATCGAGGCGTGGGCCAAGGAAAACCGCGTCGACGTCGAATGGGTGACGTTCGACACCGGCCCGTTGCAGGAACGCCTGTTCCGCGAAGCCTCGCTCGCCGAAGGGGCGGTCGATGTCGGCTTCATCCTGAACACGCAAGCGACCCCGCGCATCGCGAGCCTGTTCGAGCCGCTGGACGATTTCATGCGCCAAGCGCCGATCGAAGATCGCGCCGACGTGTTTCCGGGCATGCTCAAGGGCCTGACGGTGCAGGACAAGCTCTACGGCTTGCCGTTCCGCCATGCGTCGTCGGGCATGCATTACAACGAGGAATTCTTCCAGGAGCGTGGGTTGTCGGGCGCGCCCAAGACCATCGAAGACCTCGCCGAATTCGCCAAGCGCACGAGCTGGACGCGTAACAACCAGCCGGTCGTCGGCTTGGTGCTGCCGGGCGTGACCTATCCCAACGTCATCGACATCGCGCGCGCGTGGGACGGCGAGTTCATCACGCCGGATATGCGCGTCGTCGCCAACGAAGCGCCGATGGTGAACGCGATCACGCTGCTGCGCGATCTGTTCGTCGCCGGCGCTTTTCCGCGCAATTTCGCCTCGATCAGCACCGAAGATGTGAACGTGTGGATGCAGACCGGGCGTGCCGCGATGGTCATCAACTCGATGGGCCGCAACTCGATCTACAACGATCCCGCGCGCTCGCAGTTCCCCGGCAAGTTCAAGACGACGACGATTCCGATCTCGCGCGACTACGCCAGCAAGTTCGAAGTGGCGCCCGCGAAGGTCGAGTTCTGGGGCATGGCGATCCCCAAGAACACCAAGAACAAGGAACTGGCCTGGGGTTTGATGCGCCAAATGCTGTCGAAGGATTCGACGCTGAAGGCCGCGCTGAACGGCAACGGCCCGGTGCGCAACTCGACCTACGACGATGCGCGCATCAAGGAAAAGCTGCCCTTCGCTGAGGAGGAGCGCAAAGTCCTGCGCGTCGCCCGCGTGCCGATGCCCGCCTTCGACAACGCACAGCGCGCGGCCGATCTGTTCAAGGAGGAGGCGGAAGCCGCCATCCTGGGCATGAAGACGCCGCGCGCGGCAATGGACGACCTGACGCGGCGCACGCAGCGCCTGTTGCAGGGTTAAAGCAGCGCCTCGCGCGTGCTGGGCTGGCCGAGATGGGTGACGACGTCGCCCGCCTCGGTCCGCGCCGGCACGCGCCGGCACATCACGATGCCGGGCGCTTCGAAACGGATCGTTTCGGGCGCCCGGTCCGGCCGCTCCATATCGTGCAAGCGCCCCGCGATATCGCCCGCCGCCACGCTTTGGCCCAGCGACGTCGCGGGCTCGAACAAGCCCCGTCCGGGCGACCGCACGAAATGGCGCGGCTCCACCGCCAGCAAGCGCACTTGCTTGGCGAGGGGCTTGGGCACGGTCAATCCGGCGAAAGCCAAGAACCGCGCGATCCCGTCGCGCGCCACGCTCAACGAATAGGGCGTCAAGCTGCCCGCCCCGCCCAGCTCCGCCGAGATCGCGACCTTGCCCGCCGATTGCGCGGCGGCGAGAAACGTGCCGATGGCTTGCGGCTTGGCGACCACGCCCGCATCGGGGGCCCCGAACGCGATCAACGCGTCGAGCGTGCGTGCGCGCAAATCCTTGTCCGCCGGCAATCGCGCCCAGGCGCAGGGCATGTATTCGAGCGTGCGGCCGCCCGAATGCATGTCGATCACGAAATCGGCTTCCGGCAGCAGCAGGCGCGTGATGCCTTCGGCGATCTGCGCGGTCGGCCCGCCGTCGCCCTTGCCCGGAAAGACGCGCGCGAGATTGCCGCCATCGACCGGCGAGGTGCGCCGCCCGATCGCGGCGGCGGGCGCGTTCGCGGCGGGCACGATGATCAAACGCCCGCGCAGCGACGTGGGCTCGATATCGCGCGCGAGGTCGGATAGCGCCACCTGACCTTCGTATTCGTCGCCATGCACGCCCGCCGTCGCCAGCAAAGTCGGGCCGGGGGCGCCGTTGATCACGATCACCGGAATGACGATCTGACCGTAAGCGGATTCGTCATGCGACCACGGCAGGCGCATCGCGCCGAAAACCCGGCCGGGCCGGTCGAGCGGGATATCGAGTTCGGCGGGACCGCTCATGCTTCACCTTCGAAGACGGACGCGTGGACGAACAGGCCGGGCGCGCCGCCCGAATGGAGGAATAGGACATCGGCGCTCTTGGGAATGCGCCCGTCGGCCAGACCTGCGATCAAACCCGCCATCGCCTTGCCGCTATAGACGGGATCGAGCACCAAGCCCTGCATGCGGCCCGCAAGCCGCACGGCGGCGATGGAGTCGGACGACGGCACGCCATAGCCGGGGCCGGTCATCTCGATCATGTCGAAATCGTTTTCGGCCAGATGCGTGGAAATGCCCAGCACCGCCGCCCCGCGCGCCGCGACATCGACGATCCACGGCCGCAAGCGCGATGCCGGTTGCTGCACCGATACGCCGACAAGGCGCGGGCCAAGCCCGCGATGTTTGAAGCCGAGCGCCAAGCCGGCGAGCGTCAAAGACGAGCCGCACGCGACGACCATATGCGTCGCCGTATCGCCGCCTTGGGCCAGAATTTCGTCCGCCCCTTGCGCCCAAGCGGCAACACCCAAGCCCGCCGTATCGCCGGTCAATTGCACGATCAGCGGCTTGCGGCCCTTGGCGCGCGCCACGTCCGCGATCTCGTCGAGCTTGGCGCGGATCGCCGGGTCCCACGGATCGGTGAGGTCGGTGAAGCTCACCTCCGCGCCGAAGACGTGATCGAGCAGCAGATTGCCGATGCGGGGCGTGCCGGGTTTGCCGCGCAACAACAGCGCGCAACCCAAGCCGATCTTGGCGGCCGAGCCCGACAGCGCGCGGCAGAAATTCGATTGCGCGGCGGCGGTGGAAATCACCATATCCGCGCCCTTGGCTTTGGCATCGCCCAGGATCAACTCGATCTGGCGCAGCTTGTTGCCGCCGAACGCGGCCCCGGCCAGATCTTCGCGTTTGACCCGCAGCGACGCCGCGCCGATCGCGGCGGCAAGGCGGGGTGCCTCCTCGACGGGCGTGGGGAAACGCGCCAGATCGACGCGCGGCAGAGAAGTTTTTGCCAGGGCTTCCATAGGTTTGAATTAAACCAACGCAGTCCCCACGGCAACGCATGCAAGGCGGTATTGCGGCGCGCGCAAGGGCCCGCCAGACTGATGGGCATGAGCGACGCCCCCCTCGTCTTCTACGCGACATCGCTGGCGGCACGGCTGGCGGCGGGGGCGTTCGGGCTCGCCGCTATCGCCGGCGGCATCGCGTTGCTGCGGGGTGCGGCGTCGATATGGATCGCCGGTTTGCTGATCGCGGGCGGCGGCTTGGTCTTGGGCTTTGGCCTGCTTTCGCGCGAAGTGTCGTTGACAGGAACCACGCTTCGCTGCGGCACGGGCGGAAGGACGATCGCGCTGACTGAGTTTACCGAGGCGCGCGAAACAACGCGCACCGACCGCGGCCCGCGCAACGAATTCCGGGGCGAGCGTGTCCAGCTCGTCCTCACTGGGCCTTACGGGCGCACGGAGACCTGCCAGCTCTATCACCGCCTCGCCCCCGCCGAGCGGGAACGCCTGCTCGCCGAGATCCGCGCAAAATTGCGCGGTTGAACTACGCCGCCGCGCGCGTTTTCTGCATCACGTCGGCGATGATCTCGAAAGACCGCAGACGTTTGGCGAAATCGAACATGTCGGAGACGATCATCAATTCGTCGGCTTGCGTGCGCGCGACGAACGCGTCGATGCCCTGTCGCACCGTTTCCGGCCCGCCGGTGATGCTGGCACCGAGCATCTGCATGGCGTGCGCTTTCTCCTGCGGCGTCCAATAGGTCTCGATATCGTCGATCGGCGGCTTGGTCGGCTGGCGCACGCCCCGGAACATGTCGGCGACCGACATCTGCTTCGACGTCGCCAGATAGCGCGCCTCCGCGTCGCTGTCGGCGGCGAAGATATTCACGCCGACCAGCGCATAGGGCTTCGCCAAATTCTCGGACGGCTTAAAACGCGCGCGATAGATTTCCAGCGCCCGATCCAGCATCTGCGGCGCGAAATGCGAGGCGAAGCCGAACGGCAAGCCCAGCTCGGCGGCCAATTGCGCGCCGTAGAGGCTCGATCCCAGAATCCACAGCGGCACGTTGGTGCCGGCCCCCGGGACCGCCTCGATCCGCTGGCCCGGCTGGACGGGGCCGAGGAAGGCCTGAAGTTCGAGCACGTCTTGCGGGAAAGTCTCCGCACTTTCGGGATCGCGCCGCAACGCGCGCAAGGTCATCTGATCCGTACCCGGTGCACGGCCCAGACCCAAATCGATACGGCCCGGAAAAAGCGTTTCCAGCGTGCCGAATTGCTCGGCGATCACATAGGGCGCGTGGTTGGGCAGCATGATCCCGCCCGCCCCCACGCGGATCGTTTTCGTGCCCGCCGCGATATGGGCGATCACCACCGATGTCGCGGCCGTGCTGACCGACGGCATGTTGTGATGCTCGGCGACCCAGATGCGCTTATAGCCCCAGGTCTCGGCGTGCTGGGCCAAAGCGCGCGCATCGTCCAACGCCGCACGACGGTCGGAGCCCTGCCGGACGCGGCCAAGCTCGAGAATGGACAATTGAACCACGTGACTATTCCTTTCGGCCGCCGGGGGCGCCCCTATAAGTGGCGATGGGGGCGTCAAAAGACAAGCCGGGTGCTCGGGGCTTTACACGGGGCCGGCGGATACGGCACAACGCCCCTCGTCGACGCGGGATGCCGGGTTAGCACAGCGGTAGTGCAGCGGTTTTGTAAACCGAAGGTCGGGGGTTCGATCCCCTCACCCGGCACCAGCGCCGCCTTTGCGGGAGACGACGCCATGCCCGATTTCGGTCTCTCGGCGGCGCAAATTGCGGCCCTCGACACGCCCATCCTGACGGCGCTGAAAACCTCGCATGCGCCCTTGGCGCTGAACGCGCGTTTCGTTTCGCGCTACCCCGCCGCGATCGCGCCCTTCGCCGCGTTCCACGCGGAGACGCCAGCGGCGCATGACGAGCTGCGCGACTTCGCCAAACTCGGCCCGGTCGCTTTGCTCTACCCCGATATTGGCGCGCCCGCCCCGGTTGCTAGGCTCGACGTCAAAGTCGCCGCCAAAGTCATGCAGATGATCGCGACAATCCCGGCCGAGGTCGAGCCGGGCTTCGCACCCGTGACCCTGGGCGTCGCCGACATCCCCGCGATGCTGGAATTGACCGCGCTGACCAAGCCCGGCCCCTTCTTCGCGCGCACCCATGAACTCGGCCGCTATATCGGGATACGCATCGACGGGCGGCTCGCCGCCATGGCGGGCGAACGCATGCGCCCCGAGGGATTCACCGAGATCAGCGCCGTCTGCGTCCATCCCGATCTCCAGGGCCGCGGCCACGCCAAGGCGCTGGTCAAAGCGCTGATGGTCAGCATCGCCGCGCGCGGCGAGCGGCCGTTCCTGCATCTTTACGCCGACAATCCCGGGGCCCGCGCGCTTTATGAGCGCCTGGGCTTCGTACCGCGCCAAACCTTCGAATTCCGGGTGTTGGCCGCCCCCGCCTAAACGGAACCGTCACCCCGACGCGATATTGTGGAAACCACCGCGCGTGGTAACATAACTGCAATAATAGGGGGCTTACACGAATGGACGGAACGACGCCGCAGGCGCCGACGCCTGCTGTCATGGCCGCATTGGCGGCCTATCAACCGGGGCGCTCGCTGCCCCAAGCGCTCTACACCTCGCCCGAAGCCTTCGCCGCCGACATGGCGAAGATCCACCGCAAGCATTGGCTGTTCGCGGGCTACGGGTTCGAGATTCCCAATCCCGGCGATTGGTTCGTCTACACGGTCGCGGGTGCGGAAATCATATTCGCGCGCGGGCGCGACATGAAAGTGCGCGGCTTCCACAATGTGTGCCGCCATCGCGGCTCGCGCATTTGCCTGGAAGGCCACGGCCATAGCTCCGTGCTCGCCTGCCCCTATCACAAATGGAGTTACGGGCTCGACGGCGCGTTGCTGCTCGACACCGCCAAGGAATTCGGCGTGCCGAAATCCGAGCTCGGCTTGAAGCAGGTCGCGGTCGCCGATGCGGGCGGCTTGCTGTTCTTCTCGATCGCCGAAAATCCGCCGGACTTTTCCGAGGCGATCGAAACCATCGGCCGCAAGATGAAGCCGCACGCGCTGCATCGCGTGAAGATCGCGCATCAGGCCGAATATCGCGTGAAGGCGAATTGGAAGGTCGTGTTCGAGAACAACCGCGAGTGCTACCACTGCCCGACCAACCACGCGGAATATAACCTCACCGCTTACGACGTCGAACGCGACCGCGCGGTGATGGATCCCGCCTTGCTGCCGGCGATCGAAGCGATCGTCGCCAAGGCCAACGAACGCTTCGCCAAGCTGGGCTACGACACCGGCGACGCTAGCTCCAACATGACCGGCAAGAATTGGCGCTGCCATCGCACGCCGCTGAAGGAAGGTTTCGTCACCCAATCGCTGGACGGCAAGCCCGTCTCGCGTCTGATGGGCGACGTGAAGGAATGGGACAGCGGCACGCTGCGCTGCACGGTGTTCCCGAATTTCTGGCAGCACACCAATTGCGACTATGCGTGTGCCGCACGCCTCACGCCGATCTCGGCGAACGAAACCCTCGTGCGCGGCTATTGGCTGGTCGACAAGGACGCGGTGGAAGGCAAGGACTACGAACTCCCGCGCCTTCTGGAAATGTGGGACGCGACGAATTCCCAAGATTGGGTGATCTGCGAAAACCAGCAGGCCGGCATTTCCTCGCCCGCTTACGAGCCCGGCCCCTACTCCACCTTGCGCGAACGGAACGTGGCGCATTTCGTCGATTGGTATCTGGGAGAAATGCGTGGCTGACATTCCAGCGCAGGCCCGCATCGTCGTCATCGGCGGCGGTGCGATCGGCTGCTCGATCGCCTATCACCTCGCCAAGCTCGGCGAACGCGATGTCGTGGTTCTCGAAAAAGCGGCGTTGACGCACGGGTCGACCTGGCATGCGGCGGGTCTCGTCGGGCAGTTGCGCTCCAAGCGCAACCTCACGCGCCTGATGCAGTACTCGGCGCGCCTCTACGCGACGCTGGAGGAAGAAACCGGCCAAGCGGTCGAATGGAAACCAGTCGGCTCCTTGCGCCTCGCCTCGTCCGAAGAACGCTGGTCGGAGTTGAAGCGCATGGCGACGACCGCGCGCAGCTTCGATTTCGAGCTGCATACGCTGTCGGTCAAAGAAGCCGTCGACAAATTCCCGCTGATCGATCCCAAGGGTGTGGTCGGCGCCGTGTGGGTGCCGAATGACGGCTCGGTCGATCCGTCGAGCCTGACGCAAGCCTATGCGCGCGGCGCCAAGAAGGGCGGCGTCAAATTCATCGAAGGCATCCGCGTCACCGGCTTCGGGTCGAAAGACCGGCGCATCACGTCGGTCCGCACCGACAAGGGCGAAATCGCCTGCGAGATCGTGGTCAACGCCGCCGGCATTTGGGCGCGCGACGTGGCGAAATTCGCGGGCGTATCGGTGCCCGCCGGTGCGGTCGAGCACCAATATCTCATCACCGAAAAGCGCGACGACATGCCCAAGGGCCTGCCGACGTTGCGCGACCCCGACAACATCTTCTATCTGAAGCCCGAACCTGGCGCGCTCGCCATCGGCGGCTGGGAGCAAGGCACGCCGACCTTCGGGGCGGGCGGCATGAATTTCGATTTCGGGCGCGAATTGCTGCCGCCCAACCAGGAACGCCTGGAAGCCTTCGTGCTGCCGGCGGCCGAACGCTTGCCGATCCTGAACGAGATCGGCATCCGCACCGTCATCAACGGCCCGATTCCGATTTCGCCCGACGGCGAGCCGATCCTCGGCCTCGCCCCCGAGCGCGACAATTTCTATGTCGCGTGCGGCTTCACCTCGGGCATCGCGGCGTCGGGCGGTGCGGGCAAGGCGATGGCCGAATGGATCGTCGCGGGCGAGCCGTCGATGGATTTGTGGGCGTTCGACGTGCGCCGCTTCGGCAAGCATCATATGTCGGCCAAGTATCTGGCCGAGCGCAGCGTCGATGCCTATTGGCGCTATTACCAGATCCATTACCCGGTCGAGGAACTCGAATCCGCGCGCGGCGGGCGGCGCAGCCCGTTGTACGACAAGCTGAAAGCGCAGGGCGCCGTGTTCGGCTCGCGCTTCGGCTGGGAGCGCGCCAACTGGTTCGCCCCGCAAGGGACCGAAGCCGTCGACAAACCGTCTTTCGAATCGCGCCCGAATTGGTTCGCCGCCATCGCGGCCGAGTGCAAGGCCGCGCGGACAAGCGCCGTGATGATCGACCAATCCTCGTTCTCGAAATTCGAGATCACGGGGCCTGGCGCCTTCGCGGCCGTGCAGCGCCTCGCCGCCAACGAAATCGACAAGCCGGCGGGCAGCTTGGTCTATACGCAGCTGTGCAATTCGCGCGGCGGAATCGAGGCGGATTTGACGTTCGCACGTCTCGACGAGAACCGCTTCTACATGGTCACGGGCAGCGCCTTCGGCGTGCGCGACCGCGCCTGGATCGAAAAGAACCTGCCGCGCGACGGCTCGGTCACGCTGACCGACGTTACGTCGGCGCGCGCCGTGATCAATCTCGGCGGGCCCCGCTCGCGCGACATTCTGGCGAAGGTCGCGGATGGCGATGTGTCGAACGCGGCGTTCCCCTATATGACCGCGCAGGAAATCCGTATTGGCTTCGCGCCCGTGCTGGCGTTGCGCGTGACGTATCTGGGCGAGCTCGGCTGGGAACTGCATATGCCGGTCGAATACGCGGCGCATGTGTATGAGCTGCTGCAAGCGGCCGGTGCCGAATTCGGCGTCGCCAATGCCGGTTATCGCGCGATCGAGTCTTTGCGTCTCGAAAAACGCTATCTCTATTGGGGCGCGGACATCACGCCGGACTACACGCCCTACGAAGCGGGCTTGGGCTTCTGCGTCGCACTCGGCAAGAAATCCGACTTCATCGGCCGCGCGGCGCTCGAAAAAGCCAAAGCCGAAGGCGTGAAGCGCAAGCTGATCGTGCTGACGGTCGACTCGCCCGTGCAGCTTTACGGCGGCGAGACGATCCTGCGCGGCGGCAAGACGCTGGGCACGGCGTCGTCCGGCGGCTGGGGCCACACGATCGGCAAGGGCATCTTGTTCGGCTATGTCCCCGCCGACGAAGCCCATCATCGCGATTGGGAGATCGAATCCTTCACGAAGCGCCACGCGGCGTCGCGCATCGATGGTGCCGCCGTCGATCCCAAACGCGCGAAGATTTTGGCTTAGGCCGCGCGGGAAATCGAGGCGCCGACGAGTTCCTGGGCGGTCGAAATCAGCCTGGCGCCATCGACGGGCTTGGACAGGATCCGGTCGGCGCCAAGACGGTCGGCGGCCTGCAGCGTCGTAGACGCTTCCATCCGGCCTTCGAGCCCGGCGGAGACAGCCATGATCTTCGTGCCGCGCCAGCCGCGCCGCACCACGCGGATCGCTTCGATCCCGCTGATGCCGGGCATGAAGATGTCCAGCACCGCAAGGTCGATCGCGACCGCTTCGGGCGATTCCAGCGCCGCGTCGAACGTCTCGAACGCGAAGACGTCGAAGCCCGCTTTCGCGAGCATGGTCCGGAATATCTCGCGCACCGTGGCGGTGTCGTCGACGATCATCGCGCGGCGCGTGCGATGCATGGCGCCATAGCCCTTCTTCGCCAGTGCCGTCAGCAGCGCGGCGGGATCGGACCCCGGCATCAGGATCGCGGCGGCGCCGATGGCGCGCGCATGGTCGAGATACAGCCGGTCGGACGAGTCCGCACCCGGCGGCAAGGCCAGCACGGCGGCCGCATGGGGGCGAATCGCCGCCAGCCCATCGAGAAACTTGACCGCCTCGGCGATCGGCACGCCGGCATCGATAATGGCGAAGCGCGTATCGGGATCGCCGGCATTGGCGAGCGCGCCGGTCGCGCTGGCGGCGCGCAACGCGGTATGGCCGAAAATCGCCAGTGCCTCGTCGATCCCCCCGCAGGGGCCGAGCAGCAAAATCGGGCCTAAAGTCGCTTTCTGGGCGGGCATAACAACCTCCGCCGCCCATAAGCCATACGAAGCTGAAGCCAAGCTTTCGCCGCAGCGCAAAAATACCGTCTTTTCCCCTTTGGACCGCGAATCTGTATGCTTCGCCGCAAGAAATCCGGCCGGGAGAAATTCATGTCCGCGTTGTCGCTCGCCTTCGCGCCCCGCTATATCTGCCTGACCCTCGCCAATCTGCTGTTCGCCGCCGTCGCGATCTATGTCGCGGCCAGCGGGTCTTTCGGCTGGGTCGAAGGGATCGCGCTGGCCGCCACCGGCGGTTTGGCGCTGCTCGGCTGGCGGGATTTGACCCAGCGCCGCCACGCGATCCTGCGCAACTACCCCATCGCGGCGCATTTGCGCTTCCTGCTCGAAGAAATCCGGCCGGAGATGCGCCAGTATTTCTTCGAAGACGAAAAGACCGGCATGCCGTTCAGCCGCGACAAGCGCGCGGTCGTCTATCAGCGCGCCAAGGCGGTGCTCGACAAGCGCCCCTTCGGCACGCAATACGACGTCTACGCCGAAGGCTACGAATGGCTGCACCATTCGGTCGCCCCGCGTCCGTTGAACGGCGACGATTTCCGCGTGCGCGTCGGGGCCCCCGGCACCGAGAACGCCTATTCCGCCTCGGTCTTCAATATCTCGGCGATGAGCTTCGGCTCGCTGTCGTCAAACGCGATCCTGGCGCTGAACAAAGGCGCGAAGCTCGGCGGCTTCGCGCACGATACCGGCGAAGGCGGCTTCAGCCCCTATCACCGCGAGAACGGCGGCGACATCATCTGGGAACTGGGCTCGGGCTATTTCGGCGCCCGCAACGCCGACGGCAGTTTCTCGCCCGAGAAATTCGCGGAGACCGCGAAACACCCGCAGATCAAAATGGTCGAGCTGAAAATGAGCCAGGGTGCCAAACCCGGCCATGGCGGCGTGTTGCCGGCGGCGAAGGTCAGCGAGGAAATCTCGATCACGCGCGGCATTCCGATGGGTGTCGATTGCATCTCGCCCGCCAGCCACTCGGCCTTCGCGACACCGATCGAGATGATGAAATTCATCGGCGAGATGCGGCGTTTGTCGGGCGGCAAACCCGCCGGGTTCAAACTCTGCATCGGCCATCGCTGGGAGTTTCTGGCGATCTGCAAGGCGATGCTCGAAACCGGCATCCTGCCCGACTTCATCGTCGTCGACGGCAAGGAAGGGGGTACAGGTGCCGCCCCGCTCGAATTCCTCGACCATCTGGGCACGCCGTTGCGCGAAGGCCTCGACTTCGTCCACAACGCGCTGGTCGGAATCGGCGTGCGCGAACATATCCGTGTGGGCGCTTCGGGCAAAATCGCCTCGGCCTTCGACGTGGCGCGCGCGATGGCGTTGGGGGCGGATTGGTGCAATTCGGCGCGCGGCTTCATGTTCGCGCTGGGCTGCATCCAATCGCAAAGCTGCCACACCGATCGCTGCCCGACCGGTGTCGCGACGCAAGACCCGACGCGCGCCCGCGCGTTGGACGTGCCCGATAAATCCGAGCGCGTGCGCAGCTTCCACAAACAGACTTTGCATGCGCTGGCCGAATTGGTCGCCGCCGCGGGCCTCGACCATCCCGGCCAATTCCGCCGCGCGCATTTCTTCCGCCGCTTGGCCGATCACGAAGTCGGCAGCTTCGCCGAGCTATATCCCGAATTGGAAAGCGGCGAATTGCTGCGCGGGACGCGCGACAAGCGCTTCGCCGATGCGTGGCGTCTGGCGCGCGCGGATTCGTTCCAGCCCGCCCCTTAACCGGGGCACCAGCCTTTGCGTGCACCGCCCGAATAAGGCCGGGCGAGATTTTGCGATACCAGCGTATCGCCCAGATCGCGCCCGTCGATCGCGACATGGGCGAGCGTGCGGCCATATTTGTCGCGGCCCCTTTCCGGCACCACGCGCACGGTCGCGGTTTCCATCGCGATCAGCGCCGCCAGCTTGGCGCGCTCGGCCGCCTGGATCTCGGCGGGGCAAGCCCCGTGCAGTTCGGGCGCGTCGATATTGACGATGCGAATACGCCGCCCGCCGCAATCGATCGTGTCGCCGTCCACGGCATGGCATTCGCCGGGCGCGAAATCGCGCGGCGTCATATCGGTGCGGTCCCAGAGTGCGGTGCCGCCGGCGGCCGCCGCTGCGACCGCAAGAATTGCGATGGATTTACGTTTCATCGGCCGCATTTTAACCAAGCATTGCGCGAAGGGACGCGCTAATTTTTGCGCCGTCATGTTCGCCAAAGGCCCGCTTCAAATCCGCCACGCCGTGGTCACGATGCTCGACGCGTTCGTCGCGACGGCCGAGGAGGCCGCCGACCGTAACGGCGGGCACGTGACCGCCGACGACATCGCAAAAATCGCCGACGCGATGAAGCAATCGGGCGAGATGGACAATTTCTATCGCGCCGTGTTCGGGCAGATCGTCAACACGATCGTCGAGGCGCAGAACCAGAACCGCCGCGTCAACGCCTTCGGCCGCTTGGTCGTGCATCCGCTGTCGGATTTCTTCCAATCGCAGCAGCTCGATCGCGGCATGCTGCACAACTTCTTTTTCTTCGTCCATTCGCTGGTCGGCGAGACCGAGCAGGAATGGAACGATTCGTGCGCCGATATCGTCGAGGAGTTGCGCGCGACGCTGGGCGAAAGCTTCACCTGGGACGATTTCTATCGCGACCCGCGCGCCGAGACGATTTTCTGGCAAGTGCTGGTGAAGATCGCGCAAGCCTTCAAGCGCTTCGAAACGCGCCGCGATTGGCTGTTCAAGATCATGCAGCACAAGCAGACCTCGATCAGCCTGGCGCCGAACAAATACGTCAATCTCGGCGACGGCCACGACGTGGCGCAGTTCACCAAGGCCGATTTCCTGACCGTGTTCGACAATCTGTTCGCGCCCGTGCGGAATTTGAGCTTCGAACAAGCCGTGCGCTTCGAACAGGCGACGGGGCTCGAGCCCAAAGCCGCCTTCGCGAAATTCTTCGAAGACCTCGCCGAATATCGCAACGAAGGCTGAGCCACGACCTCATGGTTCGACAGGCTCACCATGAGGTCTTTTATTAGGCCTCACCCTGAGCTTGTCGAAGGGCGAGGCCGGTCCATAAATCGTGGGGAAGGTTAGCGGCGGCGCTTCAAGACCAGCGTGCGCCAGCCGGCCGTATCCGGCCCCGCCTTGGCGCGGCCCACGAAGGTGAGGCCGCGCGCCAGATAGGCGCGCAACACCCAGGTCTCCTGTTCGGCCAGCAAACCCGAAAGCACGAGATTGCCGCCCGGCTTCACGCTGCGCGACAAGGGTGTGGCGAGCTGCGTCAACGGCCGTGCCAGAATATTCGCGATCGACAGATCGAAGCGGCGCCGCGTCGGCGGCAATTTCGCGAAGCCGTTCGCCGCGACGACTTTCACGCGGCGTGCCACACCGTTGTCGCGCATGTTGATCCGCGCGAGATCGGCCGAGGCGACGTCGATATCCGAAGCCAGCACGCGCTTGGCACCGCTGCGCACCGCCCCGATCGCGAGAATGCCGGAGCCCGTACCAAGGTCGAGCACGTTGCGGATACGGCGGCGCTTGGCGATCGCCTCGATCGCCGCAAGGCAGCCTTTGGTCGTCGCGTGTTCGCCCGAGCCGAAGGCGATCGACGCGTCCAGCGCCACCGACCACGCACCGGCGGGCGGTTTGTCGGCGATATGGCTGCCATAGACGAAGAAGCGCCCGATCTTCAGCGGCGGAAACGACGCGCGGTTCTCGGCGAGCCAATCGCGCTCCGGAAGTTCGTCGACTTCCAGCGTGGGCACCGGGCGGCGCAGTTCCTTCGCCGCCGCGATGATCGGCGGGGCGAGACGCCCGAGATCGGGCTTCGTCTCGAAATAGGCTTCGATGCGCCACGGCCCTTGGGGCGATGTTTCGAACGCGGTGACGGCGCCCGCTTCTTCTTCGAGCGTGCGCACATAGGCCTCTTGCGAGACCGCATCGCCGATCAGCACCAAACGCCAGAGAGTGGCCATCGCCTCACGCCTTCCGAACGAAACTGTCCATGACCTTTTTGGGGCCGGTATGCTCGAACTCGATTTCGAGTTTGCCCGCATCGGCCGCGACCACGCGACCATAGCCGAATTTCTCGTGGAACACGCGCATGCCGGGCACGAAATCCGGCGCCGCGCGTTCGCCCAACCGCGTCGCCTTGCCTTCGATCAACGGCGCGCGCGTCCGGCCGAAACTGCGGGGGTTTCGCGCGAAGGGATCCTCGGCGAAATCGGGACCGGAGCCCCATAGCCCCGTTTCGGCCTTCACATCGACATCCGAGCCGGGCAATTCCGCCACGAATCTCGACGGGATCGAGGATTGCCAAGTGTTGTAGATGCGCCGGTTGGCGGCGAAGGTGACGTAGGCGTGCTTGCGCGCGCGCGTGAGGCCCACATGCGCCAATCGGCGCTCTTCTTCGAGACCTTCCTCGCCCTTCTCGTCCAACGCGCGCGGATGGGGGAACAAGCCTTCCTCCCACCCCGGCAAGAACACCACGTCGAATTCCAGCCCCTTGGCGGCGTGCAGCGTCATCAAGCTCGCCATCTCTTCCGACGCTTTCTCGACATTCTCCATCACCAGCGAGACATGTTCGAGGAACGCCGGCAGCGTGTCGAATTCCTCGATCGCGGCGACGAGCTCCTTCAAGTTTTCGAGGCGGCCCGGCGCTTCGGGGCTTTTGTCCATCTGCCACATCGCGGTGTAGCCGCTTTCGTCGAGAATCGTGCGGACGAGATCGGCATGCGCTTCGCCGTCCAGCGCCGCGCGCCAGCGCGTGAAATCCTCGATCAATCGCGTCAAGGCGCGGCGTGGTGCCGGCTTCAATTCGTCGGTGCCGATGATCTCCTGCGACGCCGCATGCAGCGAAATGCGCCGCGCCGAGGCGAGGCCGCGCAACACGCGCAACGCCGCGTCGCCCAAGCCGCGCTTGGGCGTGTTGACGATCCGCTCGAACGCCAGATCGTCGTCCGGCTGCACGGTCACGCGCAGATAGGCGATCGCGTCGCGGATTTCCTGGCGTTCGTAGAAGCGCGGGCCCCCGACGACGCGATACGGAAGACCCAGCGTGACGAAGCGTTCTTCGAATTCGCGCGTTTGAAAGCCCGCGCGCACCAAGACGGCGATCTGCGACAGCGGCACTTTGGCGCGTTGATGGGCTTCGATCTCCTCGCCCACGAAACGCGCTTCTTCCTCGCCGTCCCACACCGGCTTGACGACGACTTTCTCGCCGCCCTTGTCGGCGGTCCACAACGTCTTGCCCAGGCGCCCGCGATTATGCGCGATCAGCGACGATGCGGCCGACAGGATATGTTCGGTCGAGCGATAATTCTGTTCGAGCCGCACGACCTTGGCGCCGGGGAAATCCTGTTCGAAACGGAGAATGTTTCCGACCTCGGCGCCGCGCCAGCCATAGATCGACTGGTCGTCGTCGCCCACGCAGCAGATATTGCGATGCCCTTGGGCCAGAATGCGCAGCCACAAATACTGCGCGACGTTCGTGTCCTGATACTCGTCGACCAAGATGTATTTGAACTTGCGGTGATACTCGGCCAGCACCGACGCGTCGTTCTGGAAGATCGTCAGCGTGTGCAACAGCAGATCGCCGAAATCGACGGCGTTGAGCGTCTTCAAACGCTCCTGATACATCGCGTAGATCTCGACCGCGCGGCCGTTGGCGACTTCCGACGCCGCCTCGGCCGTCACGCGCTGGGGCGAGAGGCCGCGATCCTTCCAGCGCTCGATCACGCCATGCACCACGCGCGCGGGCCAGCGCTTGTCGTCGATCCCTTCGGCCTGGAGCAATTGCTTGATCAGCCGGATCTGGTCGTCCTGATCGAGGATCGTGAAATTGCTTTTAAGGCCCGCGAGTTCCGCATGGCGGCGCAGGATGCGCGCGGCGAGCGCGTGGAACGTGCCCAGCCACATGCCCTCCGCCGTTTCGCCGATGATCGCGGCGACACGTTCGCGCATCTGGGCGGCGGCTTTGTTGGTGAAGGTCACCGCCAGAACCTGGCCGGGGAACGCCTTGCGCTGAACCAGAAGATGGGCGATTCGCGTGGTCAGGACGCGGGTTTTGCCCGTCCCCGCCCCGGCCAGCACCAGCAGCGGGCCGTCCAGCGTGCGCACGGCATCGAGCTGGGGCGGGTTCAATCCGCGCAGATAGGGCGGCAACGACTCGGGAACGATCTCGACCATCGGCGCCCTCATAGCATACGAAATCGCACGGGGGGACTTGGCGGCGCGGCCGGAAAGGCCCATGCTCTTTCGTATGCCATTCCCCCCGGTCCGCGCGGCCGTCTTGGCCGCTCTCCTCGCCTTCGCCGCCCCGTTTTCGGGCCATGCGCAATCGCTCGAAACCATCGTCGAGCCGGTGATGCGCTTCAAAGCCTATGTGCCCGCCGATGCGCGCACCGCGACCGGTTTGGGGCGCGAGCGCGAAGGCTCGGCCATTTTGATCGATTCGAGCGGCTTGATGCTGACCGTCGGCTATTTGATGGTCGAGGCCGAGCGCGCCGACGTGGAATTGCCCGACGGTTCGGTCGCGGAAGCGGAGATCGTCGCCTATGACCACGACACCGGCTTGGGACTGCTGCGCTCGCGCATCGCGGCCCGCGCGGCCAGGCCCGTGGCCTTGGCGCGAAACGCGGAGGATGTGAAAGCGGGCGACGCGGTGCTGGTCGTACCCTTCGGCGGCGTGGACAACGCCGCACCCGCGCGCGTCATCTCCCGCCGGCCCTTCGCGGGCAATTGGGAATACATGCTCGACAGCGCGATCTTCACCGTGCCGCCGCATCCGTTATGGAGCGGCGCAGCACTGCTCGACGCGCGCGGCCGGTTGATCGGCGTGGGCTCGCTGATCGTCAACGACGCGAGCGGCGCGCGCGGCAGCGGCGAAGGCCCGCGTGTACCCGGCAATGTGTTCGTGCCGATCGACGTGCTCGAACCCATTTTCGCGGACATGATCGCCGAAGGCCGCGCGATGACGCCGCGCCGCCCGTGGACCGGCATGACGCTGGAGGAAACGCCGCAGGGCTTGATCGTCGCGCGCGTCACACCCGGCGGCCCGGCGGAGCGTGGCGGTATGTCGCGCGGCGACACGATCGCCGGCATCAAAGGCAAGGCGACGCCAACACTGGTCGAATTCTATCGCGGGCTGTGGGCGCAAGGTCCGGCGGGCACGCAGGTCGAGTTCGACGTGCAGCGCGAAGGCCGAATCCAGCGCCAGACCCTGCGCTCGGTCGACCGGCTCGATCAGCTCAATCTGAAGCGGGCACCTTAACGCTTCATCGCCACCGCGCGGCCGACCCCGTCGGGCAAAGGCAGCGCCGCATGCGCCGCGACGGCATCCAGTGCACGTTTCAGATCGTCGGGCGCCATCGAGCCCGCCTTGCGCGTCGCCATATCGATCACCAGCGACATGACCTCGAACGTCGCGGCGACGGCGCCGGTCTCGGCGTTGCGCATGATGTGGAAATGGTGGAGCCGCTTGGCGTCCGCCCCCAACAGCCGCGTTTCGACCGACAGCAACGCGCCAAGCTTCACTTCGCCCAGGTAGCGGATATGCGCCTCGACGGCGAAATGCGAGCGCCCGGAAGCGATACGCCAATCGCGGCCAAGGCCGAGCGCTTCGAACAGCACATCGACCGCGTTGTCGAACACGACGACGTAATAGGCGACGTTCATGTGGCCGTTGAAGTCGATCCATTCCGGGCGCACGCGTTCCGAATGGCGGTCGAACGGGGTCGGAAAATTCAACGCTTTGCCTCCGCTTGCCTTGCCCTGTAGCTTTGGCGGCCCCGGCCGTTCCGGGCAAGGAAAAGATCATTCTGGGCTTTCTGGGCTTTCTCGACTTTCTCGCACGTCATGCGCGCTGGGCGATGCCGTCGGGCCTCGCGATCGGCATTTTGCTGCCCGATCTCGCCGCCGCGCTGAAGCCGATCCTGTCGCCGTCGGTCGTGCTGATCCTGCTCGCCTCGATGCTGCGTGTGTCGCCGTCGTCGATCGGCGCGGCGTTCGGGCGTTTGCCGATGCTGGGCTTCGCCTGGGTCTGGGCGCTGCTCGCCGTGCCCTTCATCACCTTGGCGATCGGCGCAGCACTCGGCCTGCCGCGCGATCTGCACGACGCGCTGACCGTCAGTTCCGCCGCCCCGCCCTTGCTGTTCGGGGCGATGTTCGCGGCCGTGGTCGGGCTCGATGCGGGGCTTGCCCTCGTCACCGTGCTGGGCGGCACGATGATCGCGGCGCTGACGATTCCGCTCGTCGCGGCATTGGCGGGTTTGAATCTCGGGGACGTCACGACCGGCGAATTCCTGCTGCGCTCGGTCGGCATCATCGCGGGCACGGCGATCGCCGCTTACCTCGTGCGGCGCGTGCTGGGCGAAGCGCGGCTGCAAGCGAACGCCAAAGTCCTCGAAGGCATCGGCGTGTTGCTGATGATCGTGTTCGCCGTCGCGGTGATGGACGGCATCGCCGCCATCGCGTTCGCCGAGCCATGGCGCCTCGCCGCGTTCGTGATCGCGGCCTTCGCGCTGAATTTGGGGCTGCAGATCGGCTCGGCGCTGATCTTCTGGCGCAAAGGGATCCGCACCGCCGGAACGATGGCGGTGGCGACGGGCTTTCGCAACAACGCGCTGCTGATCGCCATCCTGCCGCCGCCCACGCCGCCCGAAATCCTGCTGTTCATCGCGGCGGCGCAGTTCCCGATCTATATCGTCCCCAGCCTCGCCTGGAAGCTTTACACCCGCGCGGCGAAGGGTTGACGGCGAGTCGGAGTACGCACACGACTAAGTGACTCAACTGATTCGCGTATTCGAGCTTTACTAATTAATTGATTCAATTAATTTTTAGACATGGATACGACCTATAACCTCAATGGCTCCTATAAGCCGGCGCTTAAGCGTTTCGCCGATCTTTCCGGCCCCGATTTTTTCCCCACGCCCAAATGGGCAACGCATGCCCTTATCGAAAATGAGGTGTTCAAGGGGGAAATTTGGGAATGCGCGTGCGGCGACGGCTCTATGTCGCGCGTTCTAAGCAAAGCATCGTCAAAAGTAAGGAGCAGCGACCTATACGACCGTGGATTTGGCGAGGCGGGCTTAGACTTTCTGCATGCAAAGTCGAAAGCCGACAACATCGTTACCAATCCGCCTTACAACTGCGCCGAAGGATTCGTTGCGACGGGCCTCAAATTGGCCAAGAAGAAATTTGCGCTACTGCTGCGCCTTGCTTTTCTTGAAGGTGCAAATCGCGCCAACACGATTTTTGCGAATAGCCCGCCCAGCCGAGTTTGGGTGTTTAGTGAGCGGATCACCTTCTACCCGTCCGGAGTAGAGCCAAAAGGCACAGGTACGACCGCGTATGCTTGGTTTGTTTGGGACAAAGACGCCCCAAACAGAACAGAGTTAAAGTGGCTTAAGCCTGGATATCGAAACAAGTTCGGATGATATAAGTCTCTTAAGTATCCAAGTATCTCCTCCCGAGGTCAGTGATTTTGTAGCCGACTCTAGGGACGTGAATGAGTAGCCCCTTAAAAATAAAGTTGTCGTCCTCTTTATCGTGAGATTTGATGTTGCGCATCTGCTGTTCCCACATGCGCTCACCATGCCGTGTGGTTGAAGGAGCAAGATCGCCTGCGGTTAGATCGTAGCGATCAGGCAGTTCGGCCCTGATCCGACGAAATGACGCAACACCATTTGTTTGATCGCGCGCGATTTCCAAAATCACGGCAGCGATGTCACTCTCAGTTGAACGACCACCCTTCGGCATAAAATCACCTCGGTCTCTTTTTTGAAGACTTCTCTCTCAGATATTAAGATAGAAAAATATAAGAGTCCAAAAGTTGTCAGTTCAATAAAGCCATGAGCTGCCATTGACGGCGCACCCCAAGGGTGATATAAACAATTTTAGCTAAAGGCTCGTGAAACGGGCCTAACCGTCTGAACTCTCGCGGAGAACCGCCATGTTCGACACACTTTCGGGCCTCAATGCCGCCTTGCGCGCCTCGCCCTATTTCGGCGCGAACGGCAATTCCGGCACCACCGCTTTGACCGGCCAAGCCGCGGATTTCGCGCAAGGTATTGCCGACGCCAAAGCCAAAGGCGACGCGCTGGCCGGCCGTTTGCGCGCCGATTTCGACGACGCCAAGGCCTTCGGCAACGCGCTTTTCCGCGCCGCGCGCCAAGCCGCCGCCACCGCGATCGACACGCTGCAAGGCATGGGCGCTTCGGCCGACACGCTGAACCGCCTGATGGGCGATCTGCAAAAGCGCCTGGCAGCCGACGCGAGCGCGCAAGCTTTCGACGCGCCGCGCGTGCCGATGGGATTCGCGGCGGGCGAGCGCGTCAGCTTCTCGCTGGAGATCGAAAGCCTGTCGCTCTCCGCCTCGGCCGACGGGAAAAGCTTCTCGCTCAACTACACGCGCGTGTCGCTGTCGGTCGTGTCGGAACGCTATATCGCGGGCCAGGGCGCGTCGTCCGATCAGCTCGCGAATTTCTTCGACGCCGGCAAGGCGCTCGCCTTGCCCAAGCCGGACGAGGACGATCCGATGCGCATGGTGCTGAACCTGTTCGCGCCGCTCGACAAAAAAGCCGCGAAGGACCCGTTCAAGCTGTTCGCCTGATCAGCTCTCGTAGCCGAGATTGGGGCGCAGCCACTTCTCCGCTTGCGCCACGTCGACACCGCGGCGATGCGCGAATTCGGCGACTTGGTCCTTGCCGATCCGCGCGACGCCGAAATACGACGCTTGCGGATGCGCGAAGTAATAGCCGGAGACCGAGGCCGTCGGCAGCATCGCGAAGCTCTCCGTCAGCTTCATGCGCGCCTTGTGCTGCGCGTCGAGCAAGCGGAACAGCTCGGGCTTCTGGCTGTGATCCGGGCACGCGGGATAGCCGGGTGCGGGGCGAATCCCACGATAATTCTCGGCGATGAGATCGGCGTTGGAGAGTGTCTCGTCCGCCGCGTAGCCCCAGAATTCCTTGCGCACGCGCTCGTGCATCCGCTCGGCGAAGGCTTCGGCCAAGCGATCGGCCAGCGCCTTCAGCAGAATATCCGAGTAATCGTCGTGCGCCGCCTTGAAGCGCGCGAGATGCGCTTCGATATCGTGGCCCGCCGTCACCGCGAAGCCGCCGATATAATCGGCATCGGGCGACACGAAATCCGCGAGGCACATATTCGGCCGGTCGGCGCGCTTGCCGATCTGCTGACGCAGGAAATAGAGCCGCGAGATTTCCTCGACGCGGTCCTCATCGGCATAGATCGCCACATCGTCGCCGATGCGCTTGCACGGCCAGAAGCCGACCACGCCCTTGGCGACCAGCCATTTCTCTTTGACGATGCGATCGAGCATGCGCTTGGCATCGTCGAACAGATGGCGTGCGCTTTCGCCCACTTTCGCGTCGTCGAGGATCGCGGGATAGGTGCCGGCGAGTTCCCAGGCGCGGAAGAACGGCGTCCAATCGATGCGCTCGACAAGTTCGGCCAGCGGATAATCCTCGAACGCGCGGGTACCCAGGAATTTCGGCTTGGGCATTTCGTATTTCGCCCAGTCGATCTTCAGCCCGTTGGCGCGCGCTTCGGCGAGCGGCACCAGATTGTCCTTGGCCCCGCCCGCGCGCTCGATGCGGATACGCTCGTACTCCGCGCGCACATCGGCGTTGAAGCCGTCCGCTTGCGTATCCGACAGCAAGGCCGAGCACACGCCCACGGCGCGCGACGCGTCGAGCACATGCACGGTCGGCCCGTCGTAACGCGGCGCAATGCGCAAGGCCGTATGCGTTTTCGACGTGGTGGCGCCGCCGATCAGCAGCGGGATTTTGAGACCCGTGCGCTTCATCTCCTCGGCGACCGTCACCATCTCGTCGAGCGACGGCGTGATGAGGCCGGAGAGGCCGATGATATCGGCCTTGTTCTCGTTCGCGGCCTTCAGAATGTCTTGTACAGGCACCATCACGCCCAGATCGACGACTTCGTAGTTGTTGCACTGAAGCACGACGCCGACGATGTTCTTGCCGATATCGTGGACGTCGCCCTTGACCGTCGCCATGACGATCTTGCCCTTGGAGCGCGAGTCTGCCGTCTTTTCCGCTTCGATGAAGGGGATGAGATGCGCGACCGCCTTCTTCATCACCCGCGCGGATTTGACGACCTGCGGCAGGAACATCTTGCCCGCCCCGAACAGATCGCCGACGACGTTCATGCCGTCCATCAGCGGGCCTTCGATCACTTCGATCGGTTTGGCGGCCTGCTTACGCGCTTCTTCCGTATCCTCGACCACATATTGGTCGATGCCCTTCACCAGCGCATGCTCGATGCGCTTGATCACCGGCCAGGTGCGCCATTCCAGATCGGCGGCGTCCACCACGTCGCCGGTCTTTTTGTATTTGGGCGCCAGCGCCAGCATCCGCTCGGTCGAATCCTTGCGGCGGTTGAGGATCACGTCCTCGCATGCGTCGCGCAGCTCCGCCGGGATTGCGTCGTAAACGTCGAGCTGACCGGCGTTGACGATGCCCATATCCATCCCCGCCTTGATGGCGTGATAGAGGAACACCGAATGCATCGCGCGGCGCACGGGCTCGTTGCCGCGGAAGCTGAACGACAGGTTCGACACGCCGCCCGAGATATGGACATGCGGGCAGCGGCGCTTGATTTCCTTCGTCGCCTCGATGAAGTCGACGCCGTAATTGTCGTGTTCCTCGATGCCCGTCGCGACCGCGAAAATATTCGGATCGAAGATGATGTCTTCGGCCGGAAAGCCGATCTTCTCGGTCAGCAGCTTATAGGCGCGCTCGCAGATTTCGACCTTGCGCTTCTGGGTGTCGGCTTGGCCCTTCTCGTCGAACGCCATGACGACGACGGCGGCCCCGTAGCGGCGCACGAGCTTGGCGTGATGGAAGAAGGCTTCCTCGCCTTCCTTCAGCGAAATCGAATTGACGATCGGCTTGCCGGCGACGCATTTGAGCCCCGCTTCGATGACCGACCATTTGGAGCTGTCGATCATCACGGGCACGCGGCTGATATCGGGCTCCGCCGCGATCAGCTTCAGGAACGTCTCCATCGCCTTTTCGGCGTCGAGCAAGCCTTCGTCCATATTGACGTCGATGACTTGCGCGCCCGCTTCGACCTGCTGGCGCGCGACATCCACGGCTTTGGCGTAATCGCCCGCGAGGATCAGCTTCTTGAACGCGGCCGAGCCGGTGACGTTGGTGCGCTCGCCGACATTGACGAAGGTGGCGACTTGCTGGGGGTTCGATGCGTCGGTCATGTCAGAAATTCGCCGCTTCCATGCCGGCGAGCCGCAAACGCGCGCCGATTTTCGGGATTTCGCGGGGCTTCACCCCGGCGACCGATTGCGCGATCGCTTGAATATGCGCGGGCGTCGTGCCGCAGCAGCCGCCGACGACGTTGATCCAGCCGTTGCGCGCCCATACGCCGACAAGGCGCCCGGTCATTTCCGGCGGCTCGTCGTAAGCGCCCATGTCGTTGGGCAGGCCGGCGTTCGGATAAACGCAGATCAGCGTATCGGCGCGCGATTGGATGTCGCCGACGTAAGGATGCAGTTCGGTCGCCCCGAACGAGCAATTCATGCCCATCGTCAGCGGCCGCGCATGGCGCACCGAATTCCAGAACGCTTCGACCGTCTGGCCGGAGAGATTACGTCCGGCCATATCGGTGAGGGTGAAGGAGCACATCACCGGGATTTCCTCGCCGCGCGCTTCGCCCGCATCGGCGCAAGCGACGAGCGCCGCCTTGGCGTTCAGCGAGTCGAACACGGTTTCGACGGCGATGAAATCGGCGCCGCCGTCGAGCAAGCCTTCGATCTGCTCGCGATAGGTATCGCGCATTTCCTCGAACGACACGGCGCGATAGCCCGGATTGTTGACGTCCGGGCTGATCGACAGCGTTTTGTTCGTCGGGCCCAAAGCGCCGACGACGAAGAGCGGCTTGGCCGGGTTCTTGGCCATCGCCGCGTCGACCACGTTGCGGATCACGCGCGCCGAAGCCGTCGCGATTTCCTTCGCCATCGTCTGGATGCCGTAATCGGCCTGGCTGATGCGGTTGGCGTTGAACGAATTCGTCGCCAGCAGATCGGCACCCGCATCGACATAGGCTTGGCAGATTTCCGAGACCACTTCCGGCCGCGTCAGGTTCAGAAGGTCGTTATTGCCCTTCTGATCCATGTTGAAGCTGCGGCCGGCGCGGAAGCCGTCTTCGTCGAGCTTATAGGTCTGGATCATCGAGCCATAGGGCCCGTCCTTCACCAGAATGCGTTCCGACGCGAGCTTGCGGAAGAGCGCGGCTTTTTCGCTGCGGGTCATGGATGAATCCTCATGCCGCCGGGCGCAGGCCCAGTATATGGCAGATCGAATAGGCAAGATCGGCGCGGTTCAGCGTGTAGAAGTGGAACGAATCCACGCCGTGTTCCTGCAAGCGGCGGCATTGTTCCGCCGCGACCATCGCAGCGACCAAACGGCGCGTATCGGGATCGCCGTCCAAGCCTTCGAACAAATGTGCGAGCCATGCGGGCACCGAAGCGCCGCACATTTTGGAGAATTTCACGACCTGGGCGAAATTCGTGACCGGCAGAATGCCGGGCACGATCTCCGCCGTGATCCCGCGCGCGGCGACCTTGTCGCGATAGCGCAGATAGACTTCCGCATCGAAGAAATACTGCGTGATGGCGCGCGTCGCACCCGCATCCAGCTTCGCTTTCAGGAAGTCGATGTCCTTTTCCGGGTCCGGCGAGTCCGGGTGCTTTTCCGGGTACGCGCCGACCGAGATTTCGAAATCGCCGATCTTCTTGATGCCCGCGATCAGATCGTTGGCATAGGCGTAGCCGCCGGGATGCGGCGCGTATTTCGCGGCCCCCGCCGGCGGGTCACCTCGAAGAGCCACAATATGCCGCACGCCCGCGTCCCAATAGGCGCGCACGACATCGTCGATTTCTTCGCGCGTCGCCGAAACGCAGGTGAGATGCGCCGCCGGCTTCAACTTGGTTTCCTGCACCAGACGCTTGACGGTCGCGTGCGTGCGTTCGCGCGTGGTGCCGCCGGCCCCATAGGTGACCGAAACGAAGCGCGGCGCCAGCGGGGCGAGACGTTCGACCGAGGCCCACAACGTCTTCTCCATCTCCTCGTTCTTCGGCGGGAAGAACTCGAAGGAGATGTTCAGCTTGTGGCCCGGTGCGGAACCGAACAGACGCGGCGACATGGGGGTTTCCTCAGGAAAGGGGCCGGTCGGCGGCCCAGAGACAAACGGTGAGCGGATGGCCCGGCAAGGCGACGGGATCGGCGGGGACGAGACCGGCGGCCGTCAGCCAAGCGCGCATTTCGGAATCGGCGAAACCCAAACGGCGATGCGCGTGGCGCGCGCGCAGTTCGTCTTGCGCATGGGGCGCGAAATCGACGACGACAAGGCGCCCGCCGGGCGCGAGCACGCGCGCGGCTTCCGCCAGCACGGCGGCGGGATCGTCGGCGAAATGCAGGACTTGGTGGATCACCACCGCGCCGAACACCGGCTCGTCCCACGGCAGGCGATACATGTCGCCTTGGCGGACGTAAGCGTTCGGCAGATTCGCTTTGGCGAGATTGGCGCGCGCGACGCGCAGCATATCGACCGAGGAGTCGATGCCGATGCCCTTCACGCCGTGGCGGCCGAACAGTTCGAGCACGCGGCCAGTACCCGTGCCGATATCCAGCAATTCGCCCGCGATCTTCGCCGGCGGCATCAAGGCGAGCAGCCGCTTTTCGACTTCCGCGTCGTCGACATGCAGCGAGCGGATCTCGTCCCAGCGTTCGGCGTTCGCCGCGAAATATTCGCCCGCCAACGTCGCGCGCGCGGCGCGCACGGCGATCAAGCCATCGCGATCGCGCGACAGCTGCGGGTCGGCCTTGGGGATCATGTCGGCGATCTGGCGGACCAGGCCGTTCGCCTTGCCGCCTTCGGCCAGCCGATAGAAAACCCAGCCGCCTTCCGGCAAACGGTCCAACAGCCCGGCATCGCAAAGCAGCTTCAAATGCCGGGACACGCGCGGCTGGCTTTGGCCCAGAATCTGGACCAATTCGCTGACGGTCAGTTCGCCCTCGGCGCACAACGCCATCAGCCGCAGCCGGGTTGGTTCGGCGGCGGCGCGTAATCCTTCCAGAACGGTATCCAGTGACCGTGCCATAATCAAATCTTTATAAAGGTATCTTTATATCTTTCAAGATACATTTTATTCCATATCGTCAGGCCGAATGTGAAACTGTGACCGGACCGCAACATCCCGCATACCTTTGTGGGTATGCATGCCGGTTGCCTACCCTCCCAGAAGGCCATGTGATAGCTATTTGCGTGAGTTGAGGAATCGGGGCGCCCATTCCCGCGTGCTATTCGTTGCTCTTCGGGCTTCGGTCGAAGCCGATATAGCGACGGAGATCGCGAATCGTGTATCCGCTTCGGGCCGCATGCGAATCGCCTTAACGAGTGCGTAGAGTCCATAAGGAACGAGTCGTCGAAATGTCCTGCACGCTCCCCCGCTTCGTTCGGCACATCGCTTTGTCGGCCGCCATCGTCGGCACGTTGTCGACCGCGGCCCTCGCCGAAGAAGCGCTTGCACCGCGTCAGCAAGCGCAGCAATCGACGGATATCGACGACCCGTTCGAGTACGTCAATCGCGGCATCTTCGAGGTCAATATCTTCCTCGACGAAATCGCGTTGAAGCCTTTGGCCGCCTGGTACGGCGTGCTGCCCGATCGCGCGCGCGAAGGCACGCACAATTTCCTCGCCAATCTGAAGACCCCCTGGGTCGCCGTGAACGACGCCGCGCAAGGCGAAGGCCAGCGCTTCGGCACGTCGATCGCGCGCTTCTTCATCAACACGCTGCTCGGCTTCTTCGGCACGTTCGATCCCGCCGCCCATATGGGTTTCCCCGCGCATGAGGAAGACGCGGGCCAGACCTTCGCGGTCTGGGGTGCGGGCGAAGGCCCCTACATCATGCTGCCGGTCTTCGGCCCGTCGAACGTGCGCGACACGCTGGGCTTCGCGGTCGACTCGTTCCTCGATCCGGTGAATTTCGCCGCCAACCGTTCCGACAAGCTGGACTGGGTGCCTTACGCGCGCGGCGCCGCCACCGGCATCGACACGCGTCAGCGCAACTGGCAGACGCTCGAGGATCTGAAGCGCAATTCGACCGACTATTACGCGACGATCCGCCGCGTCTACACCGACCGCCGCCGCGCCGCGATCCGCAACGATGCGGGCGGGGAAGCGATGCCCATGCCGCGCATGTCCGACGCCGACGATACGCCGGCGCCGGCGCGCGCCGACGCCTCGCGCCAGTAACGGCGCGGGCGCGAACGGACGCCGCTTCGATGCACCGCCGGCATTTCCTGATCGCCGCCGCAGCGTTTTGCGCGCTGCCCGGCTTCGCGCTGGCGCAAAGCCCCGGCAATCAAGTGCCCGCCGCGGCGCAATTCATCGAACGCTTGGCCCAACGCGCCATCGAAGGTCTGACCACGCGCGACATCGACGCGAGCGAGCGCACCAAACGCTTCCGCACGCTGTTCACCGAAAGCTTCGACGTGCCGAAGATCGGCCGCTTCGCGCTGGGCAACGCCTGGCGCACCGCCAACGCGGCCGACCGCGAAGCCTATCTTTCGGCGTTCGAGGATTTCATCGTCGCGACCTACGCCACGCGCTTCGCCGATTACGGCGGCGAGACGATCCGCGTCGTCGGTTCGCGCCCGCTCGAAGACGGCGAAGCGGCCGTCGGCACGCATTTCGTGCGCACGCAGGGCGAGCCGATCCGCATCGACTGGCGCTTGGCGCCGGACGGCGGAAATTGGAAGATCATCGACGTGGTGATCGAGGGCGTGAGCATGGCGATCACGCAACGCGACGATTTCAACGCCACCGTCCAGCGCAACGGCGGCCGCGTCGGCCCGCTGATCGAGCTGCTGCGCGACAAGGTCAAGGCCACGCCCGCGCGCGGCTGATCGCCCGCCGATCCGGCAACGAAAAACGGCGCCCTTTCGGGCGCCGTTTTTGTGTGTAGCGATGGCGCGCCGCTTAGCTGCGCGTCAGCGGCTTGTACTTGATGCGATGCGGCTGGTCGGCGTCGGCCCCCAGTCGGCGCTTACGATCCGCTTCGTAATCCTGATAGTTCCCTTCGAACCACACGACCTGGCTATCGCCTTCGAAGGCGAGGATATGGGTCGCGATGCGATCCAAGAACCAGCGATCGTGGCTGACCACCATGACGCAGCCCGAATAGCCGAGCAGCGCTTCTTCGAGCGCGCGCAGCGTATCGACGTCGAGATCGTTGGTCGGTTCGTCGAGCATCAGCAGGTTGGACCCCGCCTTCAGCATCTTGGCGAGCTGCACGCGATTGCGCTCGCCGCCCGACAACACGCCGACCTTCTTCTGCTGGTCCGTGCCCTTGAAATTGAACGACGCGACATAGGCGCGGCTGGGCACTTTGCGCCCGCCGATTTCCAGAACGTCGTCGCCGCCGGAGATTTCCTCCCACACGGTCTTGTTGGCGTCGAGCGTGTCGCGGCTTTGATCGACATAGCCGAGCTTCACCGTCTCGCCGACGATGAGCTTGCCGGAATCGGGCTTCTCGAGACCGTTGATCATCTTGAACAGCGTCGTCTTACCGGCACCGTTGGGGCCGATGATGCCGACGATGCCGCCAGCCGGCATGCGGAACGACAATTTGTCGATCAGCAACTGGTCGCCGAAGCCCTTGGTGAGCTCCTCGGCGTTGATCACGGTGTTGCCCAAACGCGGGCCGGGCGCGATCGAGATCTGCACGCTTTCGGGCGCGCGATCGCGTTCCTCCGCGACCAGCGCGTCGTAGGCCGCGATACGCGCCTTGTTCTTGGCTTGGCGGGCGCGCGGGCTTTGCCGGATCCACTCGAGCTCGCGCTCCAGCGTCTTCTGGCGGTTCGTTTCTTCCTTGGCTTCGAGCACGAGGCGCTTTTGCTTCTGCTCCAGCCACGAGGAGTAATTGCCTTCCCAGGGAATGCCCTTGCCGCGATCGAGTTCCAGGATCCAGCCCGCGACGTTGTCGAGGAAGTAGCGGTCGTGGGTCACGGCGACGACGCAGCCCGGATAATCGTGCAGGAAGCGTTCGAGCCACGCGACCGATTCCGCGTCGAGGTGGTTGGTCGGTTCGTCGAGCAGCAGCAGATCGGGCTTCTGCAGCAGCAAGCGGCACAACGCCACGCGGCGGCGCTCGCCGCCCGACAGATTCGTCACGGCCGCGTCGCCCGGCGGGCAACGAAGTGCATCCATCGCGATTTCGATCGTGCGGCTCAGATCCCACGCGTCGGCGGCGTCGATCTTTTCCTGCAGCTCCGCCTGTTCGGCGAGCAGCGCGTTCATCTCGTCGTCGTCGGTGACTTCGCCCAGCTTGTTCGACACTTCCTCGAACCGGTCGACCATCGTCTTGAGCGGCCCGAGGCCTTCCATGACGTTTTCGGCGACGGTCTTCTTGGGATCGAGCTGCGGTTCCTGTTCGAGATAGCCGCAGGTCGCGCCCTCGGCCAGGAAATGCTCGCCGCCCGCGTCCTTGTCGCGGCCGGCCATGATCTTCAGCAGCGTCGACTTACCCGCACCGTTGAGACCGAGCACGCCGATCTTGGCGCCGGGCAGGAAGGACAGCCAAATATCGTCCATGATCTTCTTCCCGCCGGGGAAGATCTTCGACATGCCCTTCATGACGTAGATGTATTGATATGCGGCCATAAGGGGCGGTCCTTCGAAAATGAATGCGCGTTCGGGCCGCCGGGATAGCACGGCGGCGGCGGCGGGCGAAAGAGCGGGGTTTTAAGCCGAAAACTTAGGTCCGGGCGGCCAGAACGGCGCGTTTTTCGGCCTCGTCCTGGAAGCGCGCCAGAGAGTCTTCGATCTCCTTGCGCGGGATTTCCCGCACGATGAAGACGAATTTCGACCGGCGGTCTTCGTCGGGCCAGCGGGGCACGCGCGCGGGCGGGTGGAAAAGATGCTGCACGCCATGCACGGCGATCGGCGTGTCCTCGCCCGCGACGTTGACGATGCCCTTCATGCGCAGCAGATCGGGGCCCCGGCTTTGGGCGAGCGAGCCGAGCCAGCCCGCGACCACATCCCAGTCCATCGGCTTGTCGATGACGATGCAATAGGCGCGGATGCGGTCGTCGTGGCGGTTCACGTCGTCGTGATGGTGGTGATGCCCGTGATCGTGCCCATGATGATCGTGCCCATGGTCGTGATCATGGTGATGGTGATGATCATGATCGTGGTCATGCGCATGGTGGTGGTGATGATCGCCATGGCTGTGGCCATGGGCATAGGCTTCTTCGTTCAGCCAGCGGCGCACATCGGCGGATTTGGTTTCCGGATTGTAGAGCCCGGCTTCCAGGATCAACGAGGGATCGATATCGCCGTGGCTCACCTCGAACAGCGGCGCGCCGGGATTGATGTCGTGCAGGCGCGCGCGCAATCGCATCAATTCGCGCGGCTTGGCGAGATCGACCTTGGTGATCAGCAAACGATCGGCGACCGCGGCCTGCTTGACGCTTTCCTTTTCCTTGTCGAGCTGGTCCATCGCATTGACCGCATCGACCGTCGTCACCACGCCGTCGAGGCGGTAATAGGCCGCGAGGACCGGATCGTCCATCAGCGTGTGCAGGATCGGGGCGGGATCGGCAAGACCGGTCGTTTCGATCACGACGCGTTTGAAATCCGGGATCTGCTTGCGCACGCGCTTCAGATAAAGATCGCGCAACGCGACTTCCAAGTCGCCGCGCACGGTGCAGCACAGGCAGCCCGCGTTCATTTTCACGAACTGCGTCTGCTGGCCGGGATCGACATGCTCCAACAGCTCGCCCTGGACCAGCAAATCGTCGAGCCCGATCTCCCCGAACTCGTTGATGATCACGGCCGTGTCGGCCATGCCGGGATGTCGCAGCAGCTTGGTCAGCAGCGTGGTCTTGCCGCTGCCCAAAAAGCCGGTGAGTACGGAGATCGGCAGCGGGGTCCAGGTCTTGGCGTCGGTATCGGTCATCCGGGTGATATAATATCTCGTGCGGCATCCCGCCAGGGCCTATCCTAATCGAAATGGAAACGCGCGACCGACCGCCTTTCGCCGGAACGCTCGCCGCCGTGGTCGGCGGCTTGGCGGCGTTCGTCCTGCTTTATTGGGCGGCTTCGCGCGGGCCCGAGGGGGCGGGAATCCCCGGGATCGGGATCGCCGCCCTCGCCGGTATCGGCACGGCTTTGGCGATATTCCATTTCTTCTTGCGCCGCGCGGTGGTCCGGCCCTTGCGCGCCGCCTTCGCCGCGCGGGAAATGGAAATCGCGCGGCTGACCGCGAATACCCCGCCGCCGCCGCCGCGTGCGCCCCGCCCCGAGTTTTTCGACCCGGCGCTCGCCCGGTTGACGCCCGCCGGCGGGGCCGAAGGCAAACGCAAGCTCGCCGCCCTCACCTTCGTGGTGTTCGATCTGGAGACGACGGGCCTCGACACCAAAAACGATCGGATCGTGTCGATCGGTGCGGTCCGCACGCGCGGGGCGGAAAGCCTGGACGGGCAATGTTTCGCCACGCTGGTCGATCCCGGCCGCCCGATCCCGAAGGCCAATACGGCGATCCACGGCATCGACGATACGGCGGTGGCGGGGGCACCCGCTGCGGGCGACGCGGCGAAGCTGTTCGCCGGCTTCGCCCGCGAATCCGTGCTGGTCGCGCATAACGCGGCGTTCGACCTCGCCTTCCTGAAGCGCGCAGGCGCCGAGGCGGGGATCGAATTCGACCACCCGCCGTTCGACACGCTGCTGATCGCGCGCCATCTCTACCCCGAACTTCACGATCACAGCTTGGACGGGCTCGCCGCTTTGCTGCGGATCGAGATCGGCCGCCGGCATTCGGCGCTGGACGACGCGCACGCCACCGCGCGCGTCTTCGCGCGGCTGCTGGAAGTTTGCGCGCTGCGCGGCATCGACGATTACGACGAGCTGGTCGAAGCGTCGAACATGGCGCTGGAGCTTCGTTTGGCCGCTAGATCAATCGCCCGGTGAATTCGGCGCGCGTACGCGCGGCGAAACGGTCGATCGCCTTCAACGCATCGATCAACCGCGCGCGTTCGCGTTTGCCGAGTTCGTCGGGCCGCACGTAATTGTCGGGCGCCTTGCCGTTGTCGATATCGGTCAATTGCCCGCGCAACAGCACGAACGTCACCGCGTCGAACGCGTCGGCCAGCTCGCCGGCCTCGTCGTCCTTCACCACGCCCAGCGCGCGCAACGCGGCTAGGCGCTCGCGCGTGCCCGTCGCTTCCACGCCTTGCGCTAGCGCCCAAAAGCGCGCGGAAGCGACCAGCGGCATCGTGCCGTGCAGCTTCAAATCGATCTCGCCCGCATGTTCGCCCGCCCCCGTGGTTTTGAGGCCGCCGAACAAACCGATCGCGACGCCCAAGCGCCGATCGCCCGACAATAGCGCGTGCAGGAAGCCACGCTCGCGCTTCAACGCTTCGGCGACCATCGCGCGCAATTCCAGCGCCGGGGCCGGATCGCCCCAGGCGGGCGCGAAATCGAAAAAGATATCGGCGTAGAGCAACGCCGCGGGCGAACGGCGGCGCAGCCACAGCGCGATCTGGTCGCGCCATTGCGTGCGCGTTTTGCGCCACAGCGGATTGGTCGCCATGACGTTGCCCTTGCACAGCTCGAACCCCGCCTTGTCGAGCGACAGCGTGAAACGCGTCGCGACATCGACGAACCACGAATCGATCGCGTTATGCGCGTCGTCGGGATAGTCGTCGATCAGGAAGCCGTTGTCCTGATCGGGCGACAGGAAGCTTTCGCCGCGCCCGCCCGAGCCCATGATCAACAACGTGAAAGGTACCGGCGGGGCCTGGCCCGTTTGCGCGATCGCCGCGTCGAGCAGATCGCGATGGATGTCGCGGTTGATCTCGCTGATCGCGCGCTGAATGTCGGGCGCGGGCAAACCGTCGTCGAGCAACGCGCGCGCGAAGGCGGCTTGCGCGCGCTTGGCGGCGATATGATCGTCGAGCCCGTGCCCCAGGCGGCCGAGCACGTCGAGTTCGCCCAGCAGCCGCGCCGAAACGGCGGCGAGCGCGTCGGCGCGGCCGATCACGCCCAGCGGCGCGCCGTCCGCATCGACCACCGGCACATGACGGAAGCCGCGCCGGCGCAGCATGGCGACGACGCGATACAGCGGCTCGTCAGGCGGGGCCGTTTCCGGGTTGGGCGTCATCGCCGTGGCGAGCGGTGTCGCCGGATCCATCTTGAACGCGATGCGCGTGACCGCGTCGCGCTCGGTCAGCAATCCGGCCAAGCGTCCCGCGCCGTCCACCGCCAAAGCGATCGACGATCCGCTTTCCGCCATCGCCCCCAACGCCGCGCGCACAGGGGCGGTCGCGGGCAGGATCGGCACGTCGCGCAGCGCGTCGCGCGCCGGGCGCAGGAACAGATCGAGAGCGATCGAGTAACGGGACGTCATCTTGGGCAGTTCCGCCTTCTAGAATTGGCCAAGTCGACTACGTAGTTTTGCTATATTTCCCTGTTCGTCACTGTATTACCACCGTCACCGACCGTAACTTAGTGACATACCAACGCATTCTGGGTTCAGCCACAAAGCAACGCAAGACCCTGGTTGCTCGTCACGACCAGCACGCAAAGCGACATCAAACAAGTTTTTTGGGAGGGCTTTCGACGATGGCTGACATGATGGCCGAAAGCGCGCGCGCGCGCCCGATGACGCAGGAAGAGAAGCGGGTCATCCTCGCCTCGTCCGCAGGTACCGTATTCGAATGGTACGATTTCTATCTTTACGGTTCGCTGGCGGCGATCATCGGCGCGCAGTTCTTCTCGTCCTTCCCGGAAGCCACGCGCAACGTGTTCGCGCTGCTCGCCTTCGCGGCGGGCTTCCTGGTTCGCCCCTTTGGCGCGCTGGTGTTCGGCCGCCTGGGCGACATGGTCGGCCGTAAATACACCTTCCTCATGACCATCCTGATCATGGGCTCGTCGACCTTCCTGGTCGGCTGCTTGCCCGGCTACGAAACGATCGGTTGGATCGCCCCCATCGCGCTGATTGCACTTCGCATGCTCCAGGGTCTCGCCCTGGGCGGCGAATATGGCGGTGCGGTCGTCTACGTCGCCGAACATGCGCCGCATGGCCGTCGCGGCTATTTCACCAGCTGGATTCAGACGACCGCCACGCTGGGCCTGCTGCTGTCGCTGGTCGTCATTCTGTTCGTGCGCAGCTGGATGGGCGAACAAGCCTTCGCGGCCTGGGGCTGGCGCATTCCGTTCCTGATCTCGATCTTCCTGCTGGCGATCTCCGTCTATATCCGCATGCAGATGGAGGAGAGCCCGGCCTTCAAGAAGATGAAGGAGGAAGGCTCGCATTCGAAGGCGCCGCTGTCGGAAGCCTTCGGCCAGTGGAAGAACGCCAAGTTCGCGCTGCTCGCCTTGCTCGGCCTCACCGCCGGTCAAGCGGTCGTGTGGTACACGGGCCAGTTCTACGCGCTGTTCTTCCTGCAGAGCATTCTGCGGATCGACGCGTGGACGGCCAACGTGCTGATCGCCTGGTCGCTGATCTTGGGGACCGGCGGCTTCGTCGTGTTCGGCGCGTTGTCGGATCGCATCGGCCGCAAGGTCATCATCATGGCCGGTTGCGCGCTCGCGATCGTGACGTACTTCCCGGTGTTCAAGGCGATCACCGAGTACGCCAACCCGATGCTCCACAAGGCGCAACAGGAAGTGCATGTGGTGATCAAGGCCGATCCGGCGGATTGCTCGTTCCAGTTCAATCCGACGGGCACGTCGAAATTCACCAACTCGTGCGACAACGCCAAGGCGCTGCTCGCGCGCGGTTCGGTGAACTACAAAAACGAGCCCGCCCCGGCCGGCTCGGTCGCCAAGATCGTGATCGGTGAATCCGAAATCGAAGCCTACGACACGGCGAAACTGTCGGGCGACGCGGCGCGCGCCGTCCCGGCGGCGTTCACCACGGCGGTCAACGCGGCGCTGGCCAAGGCCGGCTACCCGATGCCCGGTGTCGCCAACCCCGACATCGTGAAGCTTAGCGGCTTCTTCGACGCGTTGACGGGCAAGGCCTTCGTGCTCGTGCTGCTGCTCACCTATCTCGTGATCCTGGTCACGATGGTCTACGGGCCGATCGCGGCCGCACTGGTGGAGCTGTTCCCCACCCGCATCCGCTACACCGGGATGTCGCTGCCCTATCACATCGGCAACGGCTGGTTCGGCGGGCTTCTGCCGGCCACGTCGTTCGCGATGATCGCGCAGACAGGCGATGTCTATTACGGCCTGTGGTACCCGATCGTCATCGCGGGCATGACCTTGGTCATCGGCACGCTGTTCGTGCCCGAGAACAAGGACAAGGACATCTTCACGAAGGAATCGTCGGGCTGAGTTCGACCTCCACCCGACCTACCTGGGGGCCGCTTCGTTCACCCGAAGCGGCCCTTTTCTTTTTCACACCGCGCGCAGTTCCAATTCGCGATCGACCGGCGCGCCGTCGAGTAGCGCTTGCACCGCCGCTTCCGGCGGAACGCGTTTGCGCAAGCGGTCGTAATAGGCGATCAATCCGAAGTCGAAAGCGTTGCGGACCACTTTGTGATCCTCCGACTTGTTCTTGCTGTAGACCGGCAGCAATTCGAACACCCGCTTGGCGGTCGGCTTGGCCAATTTGATGGGGTCGAGCGGCCCTTCGATCGCTTCGAGTCGCATTTTGCACTCGGCCAAGAGATCACCCCAGCCATCCGGCCGATGCTCCGGCGCGGGGTATTCGTGTAGCGCGGATGCGTAGACCTCGGCCATCCGGGTGGCCAAGGCCGCGCGGCTCGCAAGCCCGGCCGGGGTCGCCACCATGCGCCCCAGCGCCAGCGCCGTCATATCGATCCCGAGCAGCCCGAACGCCTCCCACCGGCACTTGGCGTAGACGGTCACAAAGCCTTGATTCGCAAAATAATGTTGCCCGAACCAAGCAAGGGTATTGCGCGAAAACTCATACACCGCGCGCTGCGTCAAATACGACGCCTCACCGCTAATGAAGCGACGCAACTCCGAAGGGTCGACGATCGGCAAGGGGCGAAATCGTCTGATCAAAGCGGTCAACATGGGCGTCCGTCCGTTTGCGGTATTTAGATATTTCCCCCGGAAATTACCATCCAGGTTGTGCGTTTGCCGAGCCTCATGCTATCAGGGTCTTCAATGGCGCCGGTAGTGCGTCAAACGACAGGTCTGGACTCGCTCTCTCAGTCTTCCTTTTCGGACGATCGATCCACATGCCGCGCAAGCGGTATCGGGAGCGGCTGAACCGGACCTGACACGATGTGCCATCCATTGACACATTCGGCGGCCGACGGCTTTCGCCCAACGGTCGCCACGGAGAGGTCGAATGAGCAAAAAACTATCCCAAGAGGAAATGCAGGCCTACTGGGGCAAGACGTCCAAACTGATGTGGACGATCCTGGCCTTGTGGTTCTTTTTCAGCTTCGTCGTCCACTTTTTCGCGCTCTCGCTGAACGAGATCCGCGTTCTGGGCTTCCCGCTCGGCTTCTACATGGCCGCGCAAGGGTCCCTGGTCGCGTTCGTCGTCCTTTGCTTCTGGAACGCTTCGGCCCAGAACAAGATCGACGAAGAGTTCGGCGTGTCGGACGAGTAAGGCAAGGAGAATAAAAATGGCCGGCGCCGCCGCAAACAGCAGCTTCCTCCAGAACCTCGGCAAGATCTACGCGATCTATACCGGGTCGTTCGCGGGTTTCGTGATCTTCCTGGGCATCCTCGAATTCTTCGGGGTGCCCGACAAGATCCTCGGATACCTGTTCATCTTCCTCACGATCGGCGTCTACGCGCTGATCGGCATTCTGTCGCGCACGGCGGAAGTGTCGGAATACTACGTCGCGGGCCGCTCGGTTCCGGCGCTGTATAACGGCATGGCCACGGGTGCGGATTGGATGTCCGCCGCCTCGTTCATCGGCATGGCGGGTTCGCTCTATTTCGGCGGCTACGACGGCTTGGCCTTCGTGCTCGGCTGGACGGGCGGCTACGTGCTGGTGTCCATCCTGATGGCGCCTTACCTGCGCAAATTCGGGCAGTTCACGGTTCCCGATTTCTGCGGGGCCCGCTACGGCGGCAACGCGGCGCGCACGCTCGCCGTGATCGTCCTGATCTCCGCGTCGTTCGTTTACGTCGTCGCGCAGATCGTGGGCGTGGGCATCATCACCTCGCGCTTCCTGGGCTTGGACTTCAAAGTCGCGTGCTTCGTGGGCCTCATCGGCATTCTCGTGTGCTCGATGCTCGGCGGCATGAAGGCGGTGACGTGGACCCAGGTCGCCCAGTACATCATCCTGATCATCGCGTACCTGATCCCGGTCGTCATCATGTCGGCCCAGGTCACGGGCGTGCCGATCCCGCAGCTGATGTACGGCAAGGCGCTCGAGCAGATCGCGGGCCTGGAGAAGACGCTGGGCGTGGCCAAGGGTCACGTCGCGGCCTTCGCCAACGCACGCGGCGAGTTCGACATGACGTCGGCGATCAACTTCTTCGCGTTGATCCTCTGCCTCATGGTCGGCACCGCTTCGCTGCCGCACATCCTGATGCGCTACTTCACCACGCCGTCGGTCCGTCAGGCCCGCGACTCGGTGGGCTGGTCGCTGTTCTTCATCTTCCTGCTCTACTTCACGGCGCCGGCCTACGCGGCCTTCGCCAAGCTGGAGGTGTATCAGAACATCATCGGTCAGCCGATTTCGGCCCTGCCGAGCTGGATCGCCTCGTGGGGCAAGCCGGGGCTCGCCCTGGTCGGCGCCTGCGACGCGGCCAACGCGGCGGAGATCTTCCCGATCTGCCGCGGCGTCACCGGCAACGGCGACGGCATCCTGCAGCTCTCCGAGTTCCGCATCCATCCGGACGCGATCGTGTTGGCGACCCCCGAAATCGCGGGTCTGCCGTATGTGGTCGCGGGCTTGGTGGCCGCGGGCGGTCTGGCGGCCGCGTTGTCGACCGCCGACGGTCTGCTGCTGGCGATCGCCAACGCGCTCTCGCACGACATCTACTACAAGATGATCGACCCCAACGCCGACACGAAGCGCCGTCTGGTCATCAGCCGCGTGCTTCTGGCTTTCGTGGCGGTGCTCGCGGCTTACGTCTCGGGCACGCTGGGTGCGGACATCCTGTTCCTGGTGTCGTGGGCCTTCTCCATCGCCGCGTCGGGGCTGTTCGCGGCCCTCGTGCTCGGCATCTGGTGGAAGCGGGCCGGCGACGCGTCGGGCGTGGCCAGCATGCTGGTCGGCTACGGCGTGTGCATGTTCTTCCTGGTCACCACGGAGTTCTACGGGCCGGCCATGAAGGCCGCACTCGGCGACGCCGTGACGATCGTGAACATCCGCGGGCGTCAGGTCGCCTATATCTGGGGCATCAACAACATCTCGGTCGGCATCTTCGGCATCCCGGCGGCGTTCATCGCCCAATGGGTCGTGCAGAAGTTCACCGCCGAGGCGAGCCCCGAGATGCAGGACTTCATCGACTCGATCCGCGTTCCGGCCGGCGACGTCAGACTCGCCCCCGGCATGGCGGCGAAGGACTAACAACCAAGCCGCCCCGGCGACGGGGCGGATCTTCCTGGGGCGGGGTCTTCGGACCCCGCCTTTTTCTTTGGGCCGCGTTTGTTCGAATGGACAAGAGCGGCCGGCTGCGGCATTCACGGGACACGATGAGCGACGCCGGTTTCTTCCTCGACTACCCGATTTTCTGGATCGTCAATTACGGTTTGGCGATCGTCATCTGGTCGTGCGTCGGCCGGTTCCTGCTCGCCTTCTTCGTGCCGTCGATGCAGCCCACGAATTACATCTGGCGCGCCTTCGTGGCGCTGACGGAATGGGCGCTGATCGCGGTGCGCTACATTACACCGGCCTTCGTGCGGCCCTTCATGCTGCCGCCGATCGCGGCGTTCTGGCTCTTTCATATCCGCGTCGTCGCGTTTCTCGTCATGTGGCGCTGGGGCTTGGTGCCGCCGATCGGCGCGGGGGGCTAAGGCGCCATGGAACGCCATCAGATTTTCGCGCTGATCCTGGGCCTGTCGGCCGTCAACGGCATGTTTTCGCCCTATCTGGACCTCACGATCGCGCTCGCGCCGATCTGGGTCCCGACATGGATGCCCGAAAATCCGTCGCTGCTGTTCTACGCGGCGTCGATGCTGACCGCGACGACCACGCTGCTGCTGTCGGGCGTGCCGGCGGGCTTGGCCGAAGGCGCCATGCCGGGCTTGCGCAATTCCAATGCGTCGCTGTGGATCTGGGCGGGAGCGGCCTTCGTGCTGACCGTTCCGGGAATCCTGCGGCTGGTCTATCTCGTCGCCGCGTGACGGTGGCGCCCTAGGCCGCGCGCGGCCGATGGTGATAGGCTGGGCGCTCCCTACCCCCCGGCCTTGCGCGAGAAACGACGTGCGGGAGCTCGACCATATCAAGGCGGCGGCGATGACGTCCGTCGGCCGCGCCTGCCTGTTCTTCTTGCTGGCGGTGACGACCGTGATGGCGGGTCTCACCGCGTGGCCTTATCTCGCGTTCAAAAGCGGCGCGATCCTGACCACGCTGCTGGCGATGGTGCTCAGCTTGCGCGCCACGCTGGTGCATCGCCAGGATATCGGCCGCACCGAAACCTGGTTCATGCTGCGCAAAGACGGTGAAAAGCCCGACGAACGCGCCCAGCGCGTGATCGCCGGCGTGCTGCGGGAAACCTACCGCACGCTCGCGCTCTACGCGGCGCTGATCGCCGTCGGCTGCTGGATGTTCGCCTTCGCGGCGCTGCTCGTCCTGCCTCAGGCCGTCGTCACGCCGCGCACGCTCGTATAGACCGAATAGAGCGAGTGGCTCGCCGCCATGAACAGGCGGGTGTGATACTTGCCGCCGAAGCACAGATTGGCGCAACGTTCCGGCAGATCGATATGCAGGATCGGCGTGCCGTCGGGCGCGAAGACGCGCACGCCGTCCAGCCCCTCGCCCATGCCCCAGCCGGCCCACACATTGCCGCGCTCGTCGCAGCGCCAGCCGTCGGGCGTGCCCAGTTCGCCGCAATCGGCGAAGGGGCGCTTGTTGGCGAGCTTGTCGCCGACCACGTCGAACACCCAAGTGCGGCGCGGGCGCGAAGCGCTCTCGACCACGTAGAGCAATTTCTCGTCGGGCGAGAAGCACAGGCCGTTGGGACCGTCCATGCCGTCGGCGACGACCGTCAGCTTGCCCGTCGCCGGATCGAGCCGATAGAACGCCATCGGGACTTCGCTCGGTGCCCGTTCGCCTTCGTAATCCGACAGGATGCCGAACGCCGGATCGCTGAACCACACCGAGCCGTCCGACTTCACGACCACGTCGTTGGGCGAGTTCAGGCGCTTGCCCTCGAACTTATCCGCCAGCACGGTGATCGTGCCGTCATACTCGGTGCGCGTGACGCGGCGGGTGAAATGTTCGCAGGAAACCAGGCGACCCTGCCGGTCGCGCGTGTTGCCGTTGGAGAAGTTCGACGGCTTGCGGAATTCCGATACCGCCCCCGTCTCTTCCGTCCAGCGCAGCATGCGGTTATTGGGGATGTCCGACCACACGAGATAATGCCCGTCGCCGAACCAGACCGGGCCTTCCGACCAGCGTGTACCCGTGTAAAGCCGCTCGACCGAGGCGTTCATCGGGATGAGCCCCGCGCCGCGCGGATCGAGCACGCGCACGGAAGGATCTGGATAGCGTTCGGACGGCGTCCACATGATGGCGAATTCCCCCAGGATTTTCGTTCGGCTTATTTGGCGCGGGTTGGCCCCCGCGCGCAAGCATGCCGCTCCGGTGGGCCCGGCAGGATTCGAACCTGCGACAACACCGTTATGAGCGGCGCGTTCTGACCGCTGAACTACGGGCCCGCCGGAACCGGCGCACCGGTTTAGCCGGTTTGGCGCGCGCCGCCAACCGGTGATCAAGCGCTAGCAAGGCGGGACGCGCGACGGCAAAGCCGGCAGCGAGATGCTCCCCGGCACGGGCCGCGCCCCGACGCCGGCGACGCGACGCATGATGCGTTCGGTCATTGGGCGAGCCTCCTTGAAATTCGCCAAAACTCTACGCGCGCCTTCCGGCGTCGCGCCGAGTGCGACGGTGGGCCGCTGCGGATCGGTGAAGTTCACGATCAAATCCCCGACATAGACGACTTCGTTGGCGCGCACATTCAAGAAGGGCGTCTCGATCGTAGACTGTGCGCCTTGAATGTCGATCGACAGGCACTGGACCGTCTGCCCGCTATACGCGTTTTGCAATGTCGAACGCGACGCGCCCGTCGCGCGAACCAGCGGAAACAGGGTATCGCCGCGCTGGACATACGCCAGAACGTAGTTCCCCGGCGGCACGCGAAGGACGTGATAGTCCACCAATTCACCGCCTGGCGAGCCGGACCACAAGTCGTTGGGAGAATAGCCCCAGCGCCACATATTGACGCCCTTGCCATCGACTCGGCTTCCGTCCACCGCGGCGACGGCATAACGGTAAGTCTCGCCGCCGAGCGACGGCCCTGTCGACCGAAGTCCTAAAACAAGTATCGCCTCGTCGGGGAAACTCGGCGCTTGCCGCGCATGGTGCGACGGCGAGATCTTGTTGATCGGCCCCATCGATCCACTGCGCGTCACGCAACTCGCGAGCAATGCGGCCGCGGCGACGACGAACGCAACGGCGGCGATTCGGCGGATGGCGCCCATGGCGGCTCAGCTCCCCTTCGGCGCTGCATTGCCCTGCATGACGATGCCCTCGGTCACCATCCGCGCACGAAGCTCCGTCCAATATTTCGCCCAACCTTCGCGGGCGGACTCAGGCGTCGCCTCAACCCGAACGGTCTGGGAGCTTGCCCAAACAATGCGTCGCGGCGTTCCCTGATAGACGATCGTTTGCATCTCGAGCGCCGCCGAACAGCTCAAGAAACCGAAGCCCATCTGCATGCACGAAACGCCGGAGCTGCCAGGATAGACATACAGCACATCTTCGCCCGGCGGCGAAGGCCGCGATCCGAGATAGCGGCTCAGACTCGGCGGCTTCATATCCAAGCGCGCCGCGTTATCGAGGGCGACAGAACGAAACAAACCGTCGGCTTCGAATAGCCGCTTCAACTCGGACGCCGCTTCGGCGGCGAAGGCGGCTTCCACCGCAATCGCCCGACGGACCAAATCGTCGCTGTCGGCAGAGCTTGTGTTTTCGACACGCCAATGCGTGGGCAGCGGCGGCCGCGTCAAGTAAACGATATGGACTGGGCGCAGTTCTTGGGTCGAACGTGCGACGACGGTGAGCGGCGTCTCCCGCTTCGTGACGCAGCCGCCCAGAAAGGCGACCGCCGCGACGCAAAAAATCGAAAGAAGCCGCCGCCCCATAACGCCCCCGATTCCCCGGATTTGGTCCGGAGTATAAGGGCGTCACGGCGGAAACCGCAACCTAGTCGAGAGCGGCCCCGCCGGCAGCGTCGCGAAGGTTGCCGAGAGGCGGCTTACGTATCGAGGAACGAACGCAGCTTGCGCGAGCGGCTGGGGTGCTTGAGCTTGCGCAGCGCCTTGGCTTCGATCTGGCGGATACGCTCGCGGGTCACATTGAACTGCTGGCCCACTTCTTCGAGCGTGTGGTCCGTGTTCATGCCGATACCGAAGCGCATGCGCAGCACGCGTTCTTCGCGCGGCGTGAGCGTCGCCAGCACGCGCGTCGTGGTTTCGCGCAGATTCGCCTGGATGGCCGCGTCCACCGGCAGGACCGCGTTCTTGTCCTCGATGAAGTCGCCCAGATGCGAATCTTCCTCGTCGCCGATCGGCGTTTCGAGGGAGATCGGCTCCTTGGCGATCTTCAGGACCTTGCGGACCTTTTCCAGCGGCATGCCGAGCTTCTCGGCCAATTCCTCCGGCGTGGGCTCGCGGCCGATTTCGTGCAGGATCTGGCGGCTGGTGCGCACCAGCTTGTTGATCGTCTCGATCATGTGCACGGGGATGCGGATCGTGCGCGCCTGATCGGCGATCGAGCGCGTGATCGCCTGGCGGATCCACCACGTGGCGTAGGTCGAGAACTTGTAGCCGCGGCGGTATTCGAACTTATCGACCGCCTTCATCAGGCCGATATTGCCTTCCTGGATGAGATCCAGGAATTGCAGGCCGCGATTCGTGTATTTCTTCGCGATCGAGATCACGAGGCGGAGATTCGCCTCGACCATTTCCTTCTTGGCGCGCGCGGCTTCGCGCTCGCCCTGCTGGACCTGGGCGACGGTCTTCTTGAACTCGGCGATCGGCAGGCCCGAACGTTCGGAGATTTCCGACACGTCCTTGCGCAGCTGCTGGACCTCGTTCTTGTACTTGACCGTGAATTTCTTCCAGCCCTTGCCGGTCAGGCGCGACACGCGCCCGTACCAGCGCGGGTCGACTTCCTTGCCGTGATACTTCGACAGGAATTCGTCGCGCTTCACGCCGCATTCTTCCGCGTAGCGCAGCAGGCGGCCTTCGGCCTGCACGAGCTTGCGGTTGAGGTCGTACAGCTGATTCATCAGCTGCTCGATGCGGATATTGTTGAGATGCACCTCGCCCATCATCCCGATGAGCTCGGATTTGAGCTTCTGGTAGTGCTTCTCGGAAACCGGGCTGAACGCCTTGCCCGCATGCAGCGCTTCCATGCGCTTTTCCTGCATGCGGAACTGGCGCTTGTAGACGGCGGCGAGCGTCTCGAGCTTTTCGAGAACGGCGGGCTTCAATTGCTGTTCGAGCGCCGAGAGCGAGACGTTTTCCTCGCCCGCATCGGCGTTCTGCGCTTCGCCGCCTTCGGCGCCTTCCGCGGGTTCGGCACCCTCGGCCGGCTCCGCACCCTCGGCGGGTTCGGCGTCGTCCGCCGGCGGCGCGCCCACGACCGGCATGCCCGGCACGATGGCGACGCCCGAACCGCCGGGTCCGCCGCCGTTCGTGGCGTCGAGATCGATCACGTCGCGCAGCAGCATCTTGCCGTCGACCAGCGCGTCGCGCCAATGCACGACCGCGCGCATCGTCAGCGGGCTTTCGCACAGCGCCGAGATCATCTTCTCGCGGCCGGCTTCGATGCGCTTGGCGATGGCGATTTCGCCTTCGCGGCTCAGCAATTCGATCGAGCCCATTTCGCGCAGATACATGCGCACGGGGTCGTCGGTGCGGCCGATCGAATCCGCGTCGATATTGCCGCGCTTGCCGGTTTCTTCCTCTTCCTCTTCGGCTTCCTCGCCGCCGACCTTGGCGGGGACGGGCGCCTTTTGATTCGCGGCGACGGGCTCGCCGCCTTCTTCGGCTTCAGCACCTTCTTCGGCGGCGGGCGCTTCGGCGGTTTCGTCGTCGGCGTCTTCGCTCTCGACGACGTTCACGCCTTGCTCGGACAGCAACGCGAGCGTGTCTTCGATCTGCTCCGACGACACTTGGTCGGGCGGCAGAACGGCGTTGATTTCGTCGTAGGTGACGTAGCCGCGCTCGCGCCCGCGGGCGAGCATCTTCTTGACGGCGGCGGCAGTGACATCGAGGAGCGGCGCGTCGGGGGCCTCGTCGCGCGGGGGAACGGCGGCGGGGACGGGCTTAACCTTGGACGTCATATGGCTTCGACCTCGGGGCGGATCAATTTCCGCCGAATGAACATCGCATCGCGCGTTACGTCGTACCGCGTCACGTCGCACTGAACGCGTCGTCTTCGTCGCCGCCGCCTTGCGCGTTCAAATCGCGCAAGATCGCGGTCAGCGCATCGACCCGCGCCAGCAATTCCGGCTCCGGGGCGTCGGCGACCGCGCGCGCAGCTTCACGAAGCTCTTCTTCGATCCGCGGGCGCGCCAGCAACGACAAGACGGAGCGAAAGCCCGCCCGCGCTTCGTCTTGCGACGCGCCCGGACCGGCAAAAGCCCCGTGTTCGTAAGAGCTTGGCTTCGTCAGCGACATCGCTTCCTCGGCCAAACCCATGCCGGATAAGTGGGCGATCACGCCCTGCGAGTCAAGCGGAGACTGGGCGGCGGCGGCCTCATGCGCGCAATCCAGCAATGCCGCGCGCAAGCGCGCCGCCACGGGGTCGGAAAACCCAATCTCCGCAAAGGCTTCCGCGTTTTCCCAGAGCAACTCCGGGTGATGGAGCACGGCGGTCAGAAGCAGCTTCTGGGCGCGCCGCCCCAGGATGTCGGGGTTACCGGCGGTCCGCAGGCCGAAATCGCGAGGGCCGGCGGCGTCGCGCCGCCCGCCTTTGCCCATCGGCCGGGGCGCATTCGTGTACGCCAGGCGCGGCCGCACCGGCTCCGGCCGGCCAAGGCGCCGCAACCGGACCCAAATCCACTCGTTCTCGTAGGCTTTCTGGACCGTCTTGTCGGCGATCCGCGCGAGGCGCGAACGCAACGCGGCGTCGAGGGTGGCGCGCCGGTCGGGCGTGTCGACCGGGCCTTTGGCGATCTCGCTTTCCCAAACGACGTCGTCGATGCCCTTGGTGCGTTCGAGCAAGCGTTCGAACGCCGCCGCCCCGTCGCGCTTGATCAGCGAGTCCGGATCGTCCTCCGCCGGCAACACGGCAAAGCGCAAGGCGCGGCCGGGTTTGAGCAAGGGCAACGCGGTCTCGGCGGCTTTCAACGCCGCGCGCTGGCCGGCGGCGTCGCCGTCGAGGCACACGACCGGTTCGGGATGGATGCGCCACAGCGCTTCCATCTGTTCCTCGGTCAACGCCGTGCCGAGCGGTGCCACCGCGCCCACGAACCCCGCCTGATGGAGCGCGATCACATCCATATAGCCTTCGGCGACGAGCGCCGTCGCCTTGCGTTCGCCCACGCCCAAACGCGCCTTGTCGAGCGCGTAGAGATTGCCGCGTTTATGGAACAACGGCGTGTCGCGGCTGTTGAGATATTTGGGCTTGGAATCGTCCATCACGCGCCCGCCGAAGGCGATGACGCGCCCGCGCCGGTCGGTGATCGGGAACATCACGCGATTGCGGAAGAAGTCGAACGGCTCGGGCCGGTCCTCGGGCTTCGCGATCAAGCCCGCTTCGAGCAGCATCGCCTCGTCGAAGCCGCGCAGCTTCAGCGCGGCGGCGAGATTGCGCCAGCCTTCGGGCGCGTAGCCCAAGCGGAAACGCTCGATCGTGTCGTCGCTCAAGCCGCGCCCGTGCAGATAGGCCAGCGCCGCGCGGCCTTCGGGCGCGCGCAGTTTTTCCTGATACCAGACGCAGGCCGCTTCGACCGCGTCGCCCAGCGTCTTCGCGCGCTCCGCCTTTTCGCGCTCGGCCGGGCCCATGCGCGGCACGTCGAGCCCCGCCTCGCCCGCCAATTTCTCGATCGCTTCGGGGAACGACAGATGATCGGCGCGCATCGTGAAGCCGATCACGTCGCCATGCGCGCCGCAGCCGAAACAGTGGAAGAATTGCTTGTCGTCGTTGACGTAGAAGGACGGCGTCTTCTCGTTATGGAACGGGCAGCACGCCTTGTATTCGCGCCCGGCTTTGACGAGGCGCGTGCGCCGGCCGACGAGGCTCGACAGCGTCAGCCTCGCGCGCAGCTCCTCGAGAAAAGCCGGGGGAAACGCCATCGCCGCAGAGCCCAATCCTTCATGCAGCGCCGAAATTATCCCCGTATTCCACAGACTTGCGGGGCGGCGTGCGGCGGATTTGGCCCCTCGCGGGTGGGCCCGTCAAGCGGTAGCGTAGACGGGCTATAGATTTATCTGTAGTCTCTGTGACCACTATGGCGAAGAACGTCAAATCCGACAAAGCTTGGACCGTCCGCGACGCGAAAACGCATTTCTCGGAAGTGTTCGAGCGCGCACTCGACGCCCCACAGCGCGTGGTGCGGAACCCGCGCGACGGCCGTAAATCGCGCGAAGTGGTTGTGTTGTCGGCGGAAGCCTATGCGCGGCTGACCAAACCGGCGATGCCGTTGGTCGAATTCATGTCGTCGCTCGGCCTCGATCGACTCGATCTGAAGCGCGATAAAGCGCCGCCGCGCGATATCGACTTCACGCCGTGAACGGTTGGCTACTCGACACCAACGTCGTCAGCGATCTGTTCAAGCGTCGCCCCGATCCGCGACTGGCGAAATGGATATCCGACCGCCCAGAATCCGATCTCTATCTTAGCGCCTTCACCTTCGCCGAAATCGGCAAGGGCGTCGTGAAGCTCGAAGCCTCGGGCGATCCGTACGCGCAGGAGGTCGAACGCAATGCCGCGATTTTGCGCGCGCGTTACGCCGATCGGATTTTACCGGTGGACGAAGCCGTCCTCGCCAACTGGGCGCGGATCATGGGGCGCGCCGCCGCCGCGCGAATAACGCTCGACAGTATCGATCAGATTTTTTCCGCGACGGCGATCGCCCACGGATTGATCTTGGCGACGCGCAATCTCAAGGATTTTCCCGAGATCGTCGGCGTATCGGTCGTCGATCCGTGGGCCGGTTGATCAACCGCCCAGCAGGCGTTTGACGGTCGCGGAGGCGAGGCCCAGATCCATCTGGCCGGTGAATTTCGCCTTCATGGCGCCCATCACCTTGCCCATGTCTTTGACCGACGTCGCGCCGGCGGCGGCGATTTCTTCCTTGGCGGCGGCTTCGATCGCGGCGGCGTCGAGCTGCTTGGGCAGGAAGGATTCGAGCACGGCGATTTCCGCCTGCTCCTTCGCGACCAGTTCGGGCCGCGCGCCCTTCTCGTACATGACGATCGCGTCGCGGCGCGAGGAAATCAGCTTCTGAATCGCCGCCTGCAATTCAGTATCGGGAATGCCGTTCGCGTTGCCGAGTGCGCGCGCGTCGATATCGCGCTTTTTCATTTCGGCGATCGCCATGCGGATGGTGTCGGTACGCACCTGATCCTTGGCCTTCATCGATTCCTTGAGGGCGTCGGTGAGCTGGATGCGAAGCGACATGGGTTTTACTCCGTCAAAGAAAAATCAGGCGGACGCCAGACCGAACGCGGTCTTGCGCAGAACTTCGTCGGCACGGTTCCACACCGCATCGCGCCACGCCGCGTCGGCGGGCGCGAAAGCGTCGCGCATTTGCGTTTTGATGCGCCGGCTGTCTTCGCCGGCGATATCGCCGTGCAGATGCAGCCAATTATCGGCGCGGATCGCGTCGAGCACATCGGGCACGGGCAGCGTGCCGTATTCGAGCGCCACATGCGAGAACGCGGCGTGCGACAGGAACCGCGCGAAGCCTTCCCCGTTCGTGCCGTGCAAGGGCGGCGAGGTCGACGTGCCCATTTCGGGCGACGTGAGGTCCGCGCCGTACCACGCTTGCGAAAGCTTGCTGCCCGGATGCGTGGGCGGCAGGCCGCAAATGATTTCGCCATAGCCGCGGGGCCCAAGCCCCGTATGGAAATCGACGATGCCGATGCGCTTGGACAGATACAGCCAATCGGCGAACAATGTGCGGATCACGCGATGCGACCATGTCGGCGCATGACCGCCGAAGAACACCCCGTCGGGATGCGTGAATTGCCCCGACGAAATCGCGCCCTGCAGCGCGAAATCGCCGTGACGCTTGGCGAACTCGGCAAGGATCGCGGCACTGGCTTTGCGCGACGCCTCGCTCCATTCGTTCGGGCAAATCGCGTGGGCCAAACGCTCGTAAGCCGGGTTCTCGGGATAGGGCCGGATATGGTCGACGAAATTGCGGTTGAGGTCGACATTGTCCTCGTTCACCCGGCGCAGCCAGGCGAATCCGTGCGGATTGACCGCGTGCAGATGAAGCTGCGCCACGTCCGGCGGGATTTCCCGCCACGCCCCCGTCGCGTACCACGCGGTTTGGGCGCCCGAGCCGCAGAAGCCTTCGATCCCGTGCGTGGCCGAAATCGTCACCAGCACGCGGTCGGCGACCATCGGGCCCGACCATACGGCATCGCAGAAAAGCTGTTCGCCCCGGGGCCCGCGCAACGGGTTCTGGAAGGCGCGGTAGCGCGTCGCATGGGGCTTCGCGGCGGCGAGGAATTTCTCCCGCGCGCCGGTGTAATCCCGGGCGAAATGGCTATCGGCGGACATGTCCCCTTGTTAGACCTTCGCCTGCCCGAAAATGCAAGTTTACAGCCGCCCGGCGGGCGCGCATGATTTCCCCCATGCGTGTTTCGGGGCGCTTGGCATCGATGCTGGACCTCGGTAGGGCGATGGCCCTCGCCGTAATGCTCGTCTTCGCCGCCGTTCCGGCCGACGCGGCGCAAGATGCGCGCCTCGACCCGCTGTTCGAAAAGCTGAAAGCCGCCGCCGACGCGCGCGAGGCGCAGATCTACGAAAACGCCATCTGGCGCGTGTGGCTGGAGCCGGACGATGGCGCGATCAACTCGCTGATGCGACTGGGCCTCGACGCGCAAAATCGCGGCGACATGTTCGGCGCCTTCGCGATCTACGATGCGATCACGGGCCTGAAGCCCGATTACGCCGAAGGCTGGAACCGCCGCGCGACCGTGCTGTTCCTGCTCGACCGGCTGGAGGAGTCGCGCAAAGACGCCGAGAAGACCTTGGAGCTGGAGCCGCGCCATTTCGGCGCGCTGTCGGGCTTGGGCCTGATCGCGATGCGCCAAAACCACCCCGACAAGGCGCTGGAGGTCTTGGAAAAGGCCCTGGCGATCAACCCCCATATGGCCAATGTGCGCGGCCATGTCGAACAGTTGCGCAAAAAAGCACGCGACGGCGCGATCTAGTAACTTCCGGCTTACGTAAAGCGAAACGCCGGAGACAGATTCATTCGGAGACGAAACCCATGTTGATCCGTCGCCCCCGCGGCTGGGAAATTCCCGAACGCGATGCCACCCCCGAAGCTTTGTGGACGCGCCGGCGCACGCTAGGCGCAGGGCTTGGCGCGATCGCCGGCGGTCTGCTCGGCGGCGGGCGTAACGCCATCGCCCAAGAAGATCCGTCGGCGGGGATGTATCCGGCGATGCGCAACATGCGCTATCGCGTCGATCGCGAACTCTCGGCCGAGAACGACGCGACGACGTTCAACAATTTCTACGAATTCGGCACCTCGAAAACCATCTGGCGCGCGGCCGAGAAATTGCCGATCCGCCCCTGGCAGGTGCGCATCGAAGGCATGGTCGAACAGCCGCGCACGGTCGATTTCGACGATATTTTGAAAGCGATGACGCTGGAGGAACGCGTCTATCGCTTCCGCTGCGTCGAAGCGTGGGCGATGACCGTGCCGTGGTCCGGCTTTTCGCTGAAGCAATTCGTCGAATGGTGCAAGCCGACTTCCAGCGCCAAATACGTCGTGATGCAGACCTTCCAAAACCCGTCGGTCGCCAGCGGCCAGCGCGCGAGCTGGTATCCCTGGCCCTATACCGAAGGCCTGGCGATCGACGAAGCGACCAACGAACTCGCCTTCATCGCCACCGGCCTCTATGGCAAGCCGATCCCGCGCCAGAACGGGGCGCCGTTGCGCCTGGTTACGCCGTGGAAATACGGCTTCAAGGGCGTCAAATCGATCGTAAGGTTTAACTTTACGGACCAGCGCCCGAAGACGTTCTGGGAACAGCTTCAGGCCAGCGAGTACGGGTTCTGGGCGAACGTGAACCCGCGCGTCGCGCATCCGCGCTGGAGCCAGGCGAGCGAGGAAGTGATCGGCACGGGCAAGCGCGTGCCCACGCAGCTTTTCAACGGCTACGCCGATTACGTGGCGGACCTGTACACCAACCGCCAGGACGAGCGGCTCTGGGCCTAACGCATTGAGAATCCGGGCGGGCGGGCGTATATCCGGGCCATGCCGGACTCTTCCCCCGCCCGCCCGGAAACGGCGCGGCGCGCCCTTCCGATCGAGACCTTCGACAACCGCACCGGCGGCGACGCGCTGTTCCGCGCGGTCGGCCATCCGTTGGCCGTCGAGCCCGCCCGCAAACTCGCGGCCGCGCTCGCGGCACAAGGCCCCGTCGCGATCTACGATCCGTTCGGCGCCTGGGCGGCCGTGTCCGCCTTGCAGGATTTCTCGGGCGTTAAAATCGCCGGGCTCTACGGCCAGAACCACGCCCATATCGGCCGCGAGGTTGCGGGGCTGAAGGTCCAACCCGTTTCGCGCATCGCCGCGTCGGGCGCCAAATCCATCTTCGTCGCGGCGTTCGATGCCGAGCCGTTGATCGCCCAGATCAAGCCCTGGCTGCCGGACGGCGTTGCCGTTTCGACGCTCGATGCGATGCGCATTCCCGACGCGCTGATCACCGACAAGAAGCGCTATCTGTCGACCTATAATTTCGTCACGAATCTCGTGCTGTTCGTCGACGAGCCCAAGCGCCACACGCGCATGGTCAGCGCCAATTACTGGGCGGGCTATGGCGCGAAAAACGTGCGCGCGTGGTTCCGCCTGTTCGATGCCGACGGCAAGGAAATGGCGACGTGGGACGAAACCTTGGCGCCGGGCGTGTCGGCCTTCACGATCGACAGCCGCGAGGTGCGCAAACGTTTCGGTCTCGGCGATTTCGTCGGTCAGTTGTTCATTCACATGATCGACGTGACCGGTCACGATGTTTTGAAATACGCGCTGGATTTCTGGGGTGACGACGAAATCACCTGTACCCACGACGCCAACCCCTGGCCCGCCGATTACTATGCCGGCATTCCCGCGCCGCGTGCGGGCGAGCGCGTGCGCGTATGGGTGCAGAACGCGCATTCCTGCCCGATCCCGACCGACGGCGTGAAATTCGCGCGCATGGGCACGGATGCGTGGGTGCCGATGGCCGCACCCATCCCCGGCTTCGGCATGCGCGCGGTCGATATGGGCGAGTTGCTGCCGTCGCTGTCGTGGCCGCAGCAGATCGAAATGGATGCGGGCAAATTCGTCGTGCGCCCGCGCTACGAGGTCGAGATCGCGGGCAAGCGCCACGTCGCGCACGCGAATGTCGAACGCAGCGATTTGAAGCCCGACGCGGATATCGCGAAGCTGGGGGCGGATTTCGGCAAGGGCTTCATCCTGCCCGCCCCGATCCTGCCGCTTGCCGATTTCACGGGCGTGGCTTTGCCGACGCCGATGGCGCGCGGGCAAAGCACGCTGCCGCTGATCGCGCGCTTCTACGACAAGGATGGTGCATTGGCGCGCGAGGAATTCCTCGGCAATCTTTCGCGCGATCATGCGCGCGAAGTGCCCCTCGCCGCCGATCTCGCCGGCGGCTACGGCCATGTCGAACTTTCCTACGATTTCCGCGATGGCGGTGCCGGCGACGGCTGGATCCACGCGCTGTTCCGCTACGCGCGCAAGGCCGGTGTCGCGCATGCCGCCGAGACGAGCTTCGGCAGCCATATCTTCAACACCGCCCTCGTGTTCAAGAACGAGCCGCAATCCTATATCGGCCGCCCGCCGGGTTTGACGACGCGGTTGTTCTTGAGCTTGGGCGTGAACGCGCAGGACGCATTCTGCCATTTGATCTATCCGGCCTCGACGCCGTGGCGCAAAACGTCCGAGACGGTGCTGGAACTGCACGACGCGACCGGCACGAAGATCGCGGAATCGTCGCTGGCGATCCCGTGTTCGGGTTCGCGGCTGTGGCGCGTGTCCGAGCATTTCGGCAAGGCGGATATCGCCAAGGCGGCGGGCGGCGGCTATGTGCTGATCCGCGACCGGACCTGCCGCCTGTTCGGCTATCACGGTTTGGCCGAAACCGACGGGCGCTTCAGCCTCGACCACATGTTCGGGTTCTAGTGAAGCTCCTCTTCCTCTCGCACCAAGGCGATTTGGGCGGGGCGACCTCGGCGATGGTCGAGGGGATCGAAGCGCTGATCGCGCGCGGCCATAGCGCCGAAGTCTGGATGCCCGATGCGGGCAGCATGATCGCGCGGCTCGACAAACTCGGCGTCAAACATCGCATCGTCGATCTGCCGCTATGGGCCAGCACCAAAGGCCGCAAGCGCTGGCGCTTGCGCTGGCGCACGTGGCGGGCGACGGCACCGCTCGCCGCTGCGATGCGCGACGCCAAGCCCGACCTCGTCGTCACCAACACGATGGTGCTGGGCGTGGGGGCGCTTGCCGCCGAGCGCGCGGGGCTCAAACATGTTTGGTGGATCCACGAATTCGGCCGCGAGGATCACGGCCTCGAATTCGCCGGCGGCGATTCATGGGCGGCGGCGATCATGCGCCGGACGGCGGCGCTCGCCATCGTCAATTCGGACGCCGTCGCGGCGAAATACGCGGACTTCATGCCCCGCGAGAAAATCGCCCGTGTCTATTACCGGATCGATCCGACACCGGCGGCAAACGTGCCCGATCTCGAACCTTCGGGCGCGTTCCATCTTGCCTTGCCCGGCTCGCTCAATCCGCAAAAGGGCCAAGGCGACGCGATCGCCGCATTGACGATCCTGGCGCGCGACAACAAACGCCCGCATCTGCATTTCTTCGGCGAAGGGGCCGAAGGCTACACTGCGCGTTTGCGCGACGCCGCGCAGGGCGGGGGCGTGACGGCGCAAACGCATTTCCACGGCCATGTGCGCGATCTGGGCGCAAGGCTTGCGAAGGCCAACGCCGTGCTGGTCACGTCGCGCAACGAAGCTTTCGGCCGCGTCACGGTCGAAGCTTTGCGCGCAAACGTGCCGGTGATCGCGAGCGACGCGGGCGGGACGCGCGAATTGATCGAGGACGGCAAGACCGGCCTGCTTTATCCGCCCGGCGACGGTACAGCGCTGGCCCATCAAATCGCGCGGGTGATGGACGATGCGGCGTTCGCGCGAAGTCTCGCCCAAGCCGGTGCCGCTTGGGCGAGCCCGCGCTTCGGTGCCGCCGAATTCGCCGAAAATCTCGACGCCGCGTTGAAGCGCGTTTAGGCCAACGCAAGTCCGTGCCGCGTTTGCATCGCGGCGGCGAGGCCCATCCCCTCCTCGTAGGCTTCGCTGGCGAGCGAGACCGGATCGGGGAACGGCAAGCGCAGATCGGCCCAGGCTTGGCCATCGGTGATGTCGAGCTCGCCGCCGAATTTGCGCGCGATGCGGCGCATCGGGCCGTTGTCGAGCAGACAGACCATCCGCAACCTGCGTAGCATTCGGTTACGCGCCAACACGATCGTCCGGCGCAAAAGCTCGCTGCCCAAGCCTTCGTCGCGCCACCCGGGCGCCACGGCGACGGCGAATTCGCCCTCGCGCGACAGATCGCCCGCGGCCGGCAGATGCAATTCGGCCGTGCCGATCAGATTGGCGCCGTCGAAGCAGCCGACGATCGCCGCACGCCGCCAATCGATGCCGGCCACATAGGCGCGGATCGCTTGGTCGGAGACCGGGGCCGAGAACCGCGAACGCCGGTCGCGCGAATCCAGCGCGACGAGGTGTGCGGCCAGCGCCTCGGCATCGAAAGAATGTAAACGTCGGAAGTAACGCATTTCGCCCGGCTCCCTCGCCAAACAATGGGAATCGGACGTTTCGCTCCACCGGCGGGGGATGACCGGGGCGCCCCTATTCGAAGAAGGGTCACCCGAATTCGGTCACGCATCCGGTGTCGGCACTATCCCTCTACCCCAAGCGGAGGTCAAAGGCCTTTTGTGCAATGCAGCAATGATCCCTAATTCGGGAATAGAACCGGGGTGTTGGCGAAAGCGAGCTCGTGGCGCGAGCGCCATTCCGGCTTCACGTAGTTGATGATGATCGACCGGCGCACCCCGTCGATCTTGCGCTTTTCGAAGCCGTGCCACGTGTCGTCGCCGGGCACGAAAATCAGCCCGCGCCCCAGCCCGAACGGTGCCGCACCCAGATGGCGCTTTTCGGCATCGTAGATATCCGTGCCCATCGCCGGATCGTCGCCGAGATAGACCAGCATGGTGAAAAGCTTGGCGCCGATATCGGTGTGCGGCTCCAGCCAGAACCCGTCGGTGTCCTGGCAATATTCGATGCGCAGGCTCGCCCCCGCCAACGGCGCGCCGGTCGTTTCGGCGAGCATCGCCACCGTCTCGGGCGCTTGGAAATTTCGCGCGACCGCTTGGCAGGCGCCGTCCCACAAATCGCCGGGTGCGAAAAAGCGGCGGCTTGAGTTGTGCGTTTCGCGCCGGCCTTGCGTGTCGCCAATTTCGGCCGGTGCGGCGGGCAATTCGGCGAGGGCGTGGAGCGTTTCGTCCGGCAGCGCGTCGGTCAGCAGCCAATGGCGATAGGGCGTTTCGCGGATCCGCGCCGAGGCGAGGCTGGCGGCGAAAGCATCGGCGATCTTCACGGCGCAGATATCGACAGCTTCCATGATCACGCGGCCTCCTCGCCGCCGGATAGAAGACGCTTGGCGAAAGCCGAGGCGCGATGGCGCGCGATTTCCCACGCGGCGATCGCGCGGCCGGTCATCCAGTTGAACATCACGTAGCGCCGCTCGCCTTCGAAGGGCTTATGGCCGTGCCAGGAATTCTCGGTGCGGCGGAAGGCGACCAGCGTGCCCGCATCGGGCGGCACTTCGGCGATGTAATCGTCGATATCGCCGGGCCCGCGCAGGAAGCGCAAACGCCCGCCCGCATTCGCCCAAGGCCGGTTGAGATAAAGCAGCGACGTGACGAATTTCGCCGTGGAATCCACGTGGATCTTGCCGTCGCTGGCGCGCGCCCTTGCGCGCACCGTGACCATCAAGGGCCGCCCGTCGAGACCCACGCCGAATTTCGCGGCGTAAGCGGCGCGCAATTCCGGGCTTTGGATTTCATCGATCAGCGCGCGGAAGGCGGGCCCGCCGCCGGCCTCGTCGGCGGGATAAAGCCCCGCTCCCGAAAGCTTGGGAAAATCGCGCTCGATTTCCTCGGCGGCCCCTTCGCGCAAGATGCCAGCCGCGAGGAAATGATCGAAAGGTTCGCGGTGCAGCGGCGCGGCGCGCAACGCGTCGAGATCGATAAACGCCATGACGGACGGAAGCCTCGCGAGGATGACCCGGGCTTCATGCCCGCCCGGGCCCCACGCGGCCTTGATCCAGCGCAATTGCGACGACGTGTCGCGCCGCTCAGAAGCGGAAATAGATGAAGGCGGGCGGTGCGTCGCTGTTGAACATCACGATCACGAAGGCCGCGACGCCGTAGATCGCCGCGCGCGCGAGGACGGGAATCTCGCCGATCCGCTGGCCGAAGGGCTTCCACGCGGCCGCAAGCTGGATCGCCAGCGTCGCCGCGACGAGGATCGCGACCGCCGCGAACGGGCGCAACGGGCTGCCCGCCATATTCCAGGCGAAGCACTGCGCCAGGATCGCGAAGGCGGTGTCCAAAGTCTCGGCGCGGAAGAACACCCACAGAATCGCGACGAGATGGAAGACCGCGATCCGGCGCGGCAGCGAGCCGAGCGTGGGGTTCGCGCGCTGTCGCGCGGCGTCCTTATCGGCGCCCAAGAAGCGCTCGCCCGCCAGCAGCAGCCCGTGCAGCAAGCCCCACAGCAGGAAGCCCCAGCCCGCGCCGTGCCAGAACCCGGCGATCAACATGGTCAGCAGCAGATTGCGCGATGTGCCCCAGCGCGTGGCCATGCGGCTGCCGCCCAGCGGGAAATAGACGTAGTCGCGCAGCCAGGTCGACAGCGTCAGATGCCAGCGGCGCCAGAAATCGGTGATGCTGACGGCGGCATAGGGCAGATCGAAATTCGCCGGCAGCTTGATGCCGAGCAGCAACGCACTGCCCAGCGCGATGTCGGTATAGCCGCTGAAATCGAAATAGATCTGCAGCGCGAAAGCATAGACGCCCGTCCAGGCCGAGATCGTGTCGAGGCCGCCCGGATTGGCGAAGGCCGCGTCGGCGATCGGCGCCAGCGTATCGGCGATCACGATCTTCTTGAACAATCCGAGGAACACGAGCGTCAATGCGCGTTCGAATCTCGCCACGTCCAAGGTCGGGCGTTCGTCGAGCTGATGCAGGAATTGCGATGCGCGCACGATCGGGCCCGCGATCAGATGCGGGAAGAACATGATGAACAGCGCGAAACGATGCCAGCGCCGCTCGGGCTTCATGTCGCCGCGATAGACGTCGACGACGTAGCTGATCGCTTCGAACGTGTAGAACGAGATGCCGAGCGGCAGCATCACTTTGGTTTCGACCCAGCCGAGCTCCCAGCCGATCATTCCGGCGAGTTGCGACGCGGTGTGCGCGAGAAAGCCCAGATATTTGAAATAGCCGAGCACACCGAGATTGATCGCGATCGAGCCGGCGAGCCAGAGCCGCTTGCGCCGCGTGTCGCTTGTGGCGGCGATCATTTTCGCCGCCCAATAGTCGAATTGCGTGCTGCCCAGGATCAGCAGCGTCAGCCAGCCGTTTTCGCTGGCGTAGAAATAATAGCTCGCGAGCAGCAGCGCCCAGAGCCGCAAGCGCGGCGCGCCGACCAGCATCCAGGTCGCGGCGAGCACGCCCAGGAAGAACAGCAGGTATTGGACCGAGCTGAACAGCATGGCTTAGAGCAGCCCGCGCAGTTTCTCGGCCAGCATCGGGGTGAAGCGTTCGATGCCCCGGCTGTTGAGATGGTTGTAGTCAAAATAATCATCGTCGTTCAGCCGGTCGAAATCGACGCGCATATAAGGAAACCCGTGCGCGGCGACGCGCGGCCGAATATGGCGATCCATCGCGGCGCGATACTTCGCGCGCATCGCATCGCCGCCATAGACATACGGCGCCTCCTCCATTTCGTTGACGATGGTCGCAATACCGCGTTCGCGCAGCAATTCGAGCATCGCTTCGAAAATGCGCAAGCGCACCGGATCGGGCGACCAGGCGAAATTCGCCGGATCGGTCTTCGCGCGCGTTTGCCGCACGCGGAAATAGGCGGGATCGGTTTCGACGCGATAATAGGATCCACCGGTGCGGATGATCGCGACGGAGGTGACTTTGCCTTCGTCGATCGTGACTTGCGCATCGGCCACACCGGGTTTGCCGCGCCATTCGCCGAGCAGCGTCGCGGCTTGCGCCGCGAGCGCGTCGGGCACGGCGGCGATATTCGCTTGGCCCGGAATCGCGGCGATCGGCACGGGCATTTCGCGCAAACCCGCGAACGCCAGAACGCGATCGCGGAGCGCCCCGCGCTCGACCGTCAAACGCTGCGGACGATGCGCCCAGGCGACATTGTCGGCGAGTTCGATCGGCGAAATCCCGAACGCGACAAGACGTGCCGCATTGGCGAGCGAGATCGGATAGCTGCGCTGGATAGGCGACGGATCGAAATTCTGATGCCCGACCGACAGCACGACCACGGTCCCCGGCGCGATGTCGTCGGCGATGTCGCGCAGCTGCGCATACTGCGCGGGCAGCCAATGCGAGAACGCCGACAAATTGATCGAGCGCCTTCCGATCAAGGGATCGATCAAATCGGCGTGGATGCCGCAATAGGTCCGGCTGTCGCCCAGAAACACCATGTCGAAGCGATGCGGATCGGCTTGGTAATAGGCCGTGCGCGCGCGGCCGAAGCCGATCGGGTTGGGCGTGTCGGGCTGCAACGTCGCGACGACTGTGGCCGCAATGCCGAAGACCGTGGCGATTGCGGCACAGTACAGCGCCGCCCGTCCGGCAATTCCCCCTCGCCCAATCCCCATGGCCGATTGTTTAATCGACCGGCGGCGGCGGCACCAAAAAAAAACGCCCGGTGCAATGCACCGGGCGAGTTGAACAGGGAGGCTTCACGTCTGGGAGACGTGTAACATATGTTTCAGGGCGTTTCCCAAAGTCTCAGATGCCGTGAAACGAAATCTAATATAATGCTGATTTATATGGATTAAATGATCGCCACGATTCATAATGTTTCCCTATGCATCATCTCCCAGTTTGAGGCAGTGATGCATGGACGATGCATGGAGAGGGATCGGCATGTCGGCAAAAGTGACTTTGACGGATCGATGGGTGCGCAGCGCGGGCGTGCTACCGCAATCCGGACAAGTCGAGACTTTCGACGACAGGGCGCCGCGATTCGGCGTCCGAATCACCGCGAAGGGATCACGGACATACTTCGCGACCTATCGGCTCGACGGCCAGCCTCGGCGCTTCACCATCGGCGACGCCACCGCGCTCAAAGCCGACGACGCCCGCCAGGAAGCCCTACGCATTCACGCCCTGGTCAAACAAGGCATCGACCCAAATTCTGAGCGACGGCGCCTAGAAGCTGCGGAGACGGCCGCGCGCCAAGCAGTTGCGCCAATCACCTTCACCGATGTCGTCGATCTGTATTTCACCAAGCGGGTGCTGCCGGACGGCCTGCGGAGCGCGAGTGAGCTGCGGCGCCTGTTCAATCTGCACGTCATTCCGACATGGGGAAAGCGGCCGGCGAGAGACATTGTTCGAGCCGACGTGTTGAAGCTGCTCGACTCAATGCGCGCCAATGGACTGCCGACGCAGGCGAACCGCGTTCTTGCGGCGCTAAAGACGTTGTTCAAATGGGCCATCGTCCGCGACCACATCGTTGCGGACCCAAGTGTCGGGATCGAGAAGCCGACGCCGGAGAAGGCGCGCGATCGAGTCTTGACCGACGATGAATTGCGCCTAATCTGGCAAGCGGCCGACGTGCTCAGCACCGTCTACAGCGGCTTCATTCGTACATTGATCTTAACGGGTCAGCGGCGCACCGAAACGGCAAAGATGAAGCGCAGCGACATCGACGGCGAAAATTGGCTGATCCCTGCCGAGACGGCGAAGAACGGCAAAGCCCATAACGTGCCGCTCTCGCCGCTCGCAATCTCGATCCTCGCCACGCTAGCTAACAGCGGGCCATCGGCCCCCATGTTCACGACGGACGAAGGCGAAACTTCCATATCGGAGTTCGTCAGGACGAAGAAGAAGCTGGATGACGAAATGCTCCGCCTTGTGCGGGAAGAAGCGGCGGCGCGCGGCGACGACCCTAAGAAGGTGAAGGCGCTTCATCGTTGGACGCTGCACGATCTTCGACGCACGGCAGCGAGCGGGATGGCTCGCCTCAAGATCGCGCCGCACGTCATCGAGAAGGTGTTGAACCACAGTCCGCGTGAAATCTCGGGCGTCGCAGCCGTCTATAATCGGCATGGATACGACACCGAAAAGCGCAACGCCCTTGAGACGTGGGCGAACCATGTTTCGATGCTCGTCGGAGCGGAGACGGCGGAGAACGTCGTACCCTTCAAAGCAGTCGCGAACGCTTAACTGTCATTTGCCTCAACCGCCGAGCCTTCGATGACCTTGGCGTTGTCCGGTCCCTGGTGCTGTGCCGACAGGATGCGGGCAATAGCCGCGTCCAGCTCTTCCGGCGTGTAATCGCTGTACAGACGGCCGCTAGCGTCGCGCTGGCGTGCCTCCGCCGCTGCCTTTCGCTCGCCTGCTGTTGCCGGAGCGAAGCCCCCGCGATCAAGCAAACCGAAAGCGACCGCCGCGCGATCCTTTCGGGACGCATCGGGGTCTCGCAAGATGCCTTCAAGTACATCGATTGCCAGCGTCGCGATCGGCCCGGATATCTTGTTGCGATTGGCCTGATCGATGGCTGCACGCACATGAGGCGTGTCAACCAATCGTCGGCCCAACTCACGCGCCGATCTAGTGGAATATCCCGCTCGGCGCGCCGCTTCGGCCGCGTTCCCGATGGCCCCAGGATCGGTGGTGTAAGCAACCACGAAAGCCTCCTGCATCGGCGTCATCCGATCAGAATTGGCGTCATTGTCTGCGATAGCGGGAACGTCACTCATCGACAATCCTCTCCGCGCTGGTGCCGCACTTCATCGAGTATCCAAATCGCGGCCTCAATGCGGGTGCCAATTTCGGCCCGCTCGTCATCAACGAGCCGCTCGGCGTCGTGAACCCTCTTGATGTACGCGCTGAGTTCGTTCGCCTCGGCGTCGAGTTCGAGTCCATCGTCGCTAAGCTCGATTGCGTCATTCATATGCACATCCTCCGATTGGTTGAAAACTGCACCATCGCCAAGCACGCTGGGTCCGATCTTGCGGTAGCCGCCACCACCGAGCCGAGCCGATTTCGCCACAGCAGCATCCTCGGCAAACCATGCCTCGATATGAACATGGCCGATGCGGACGACAAGCTCCGCCGGGGAGATTGCACCAGCGCCTTGAACCAAGCGCCCGCAGAGCGACACTGGAGCCGTCCTGGGCGCATCTCCCTCACGGAACCGAGGCGTCGCGTCGGAGATCGCTGGAGCCGATGCAAGAGACGGCGCATTAGCTGTAGGGGCAGCAAAATCCGGATTGACACGAAGGGACGCTGGCGAGTCCGTGGGCGGCTCGGACGCTTTAGGGACACCCACCCACCGGAAGCCTGCGAGCGGCGCCCCTACGGCCAAGGCAAGGGCATCCTGGGGATTGTGAAGTCCCGGCTTCACCAGGGCTCGGGACCAGCGGCGGGCGCCCTCAAGCCGGTATTCGGCCTCTAAAAGGGCCAATCCTCCTATTAAGTACTTATAGGAGAAATGGCCCTTTTGCCGGGCCTCGAACTCGGCTAGGGCGCGCTTAGCGGTTCGATCCGAGCCGAATAAGTCACCGTGGCGCGCGACCAACCAGTTGGCGGCCAAAGGCAGCACACCGCCCTTCCTGGCCTCCCTCAGCCACGCCCGCTCAATCGGGCCGGGCGCAAGCTCGGACCACGACACCAGCCTGTCTACCGGGACCGGCAGAACCACAGGCGAGAGGAGCAGGATCGTCAGCGGCGCATCCGGGGTTCGATTGGTCGGGCGCGCTCGACCGATCGCCTGAACAAGCTGCCCCTCGCGGATCGCGGTTAACGCCGCGTCGGCAAGCGGATCGGGGTGGTGCCGGACCGGCAATAGTGGCGCGGTCCCGTCGCGCATCCGAACCGCACGGTGGGTCTCCGGCAGGCGCTGCCGTTGCCCTTCGGCTAGCCACGCGACCGGACGATGATCCTGCCAGAACAAGGCAGCCGTGGTGCGCTCAAGGTCTTGAGCACTCGGCTCCGGCTGCCCGATCGCGACAAGGACCGGCGTTTTGCGCCAGCCATCACGGCCAGCCACCGCATTGAAATGCGCAGTCTCGAAACCCAAGATTGGCCCAGCGCCGCCGTGCTTCTGGATTGCCCCGACAGTGGACTTGTTAGACACGAGAAGCCCACGCGGACCGTCCGCAGGGAGCGCAGCGCCGATCTGATCCAACAGCGTCCGGATATCCGTCCGGTTTGCATCGGCCGTCCGCTCGTCTTTCGTGCGCCCGGAAGTCGGCACCAGCTTCCCCTTGCTCGACGGCGCATCATGGGCCTGAACGACTTCGACATTCGGCCAAGCCGCTTCAAACTCGACGATTTGGACGCCTAGCGGAAAGAAGCGCTCGACAACTTCCGGCACAAGGGTCGCGTCGAGCATGAGCAAGGGATTGCCCCGCACTTCGTCAACCAGTTCCTCCGACCATTGAAGATTCAAGCGATCTTCGGGATGCCCACCGGCACCTTTGGCGCCTCGCTCCAGGCGTAAAGATCGAACATCGTCACGCGATGACTGATGCAGCTCGACGGCTTCCAGCTCCGCCGCAAGCAGCGACCACATGCGCGCAAACTTGCGCGCCTCGAAGCCCAGGGATTTTTCGAAAGCGTCGATCCTTTCAACGATGGAAGTGTCAGCGTCGTTGGGCACGACATTGATCCACTCGACTTCCGAAAGCCAAGCAGCAGCAGCGGAGGCGGCCAGATCATGCGTCAGTCCGGCCGCACGCAATCTGCTCAACGTGAGCTTCCCGACGCCATCCAAGGCACGCACTAGTGCCACTCGCGCCGCTTCTGCATCTGCCAGCAATTCCGGCGCGCCCCTCATCGGCGTCACCTCGTCTAGACGCCGTAGCGGCACGAAAACGCGAGCATCCTTCCCGTCTCCATCCTTGCCGATGCCGCGCAATGACTGCTGCCAGAAGCTTTCGTCCAGGACCGTCAGGTCCATCTTCGGCAGCCCCGACTTTCTGACGAAGGCCAGGTTCGTGGCACCGACATAGATGCCGGGCCCGTCGTCTTGGGTCTGCTCGATATACCGGCAAGTACCGCCCGCGCCCGGATGATGCGGACAGTAAACGACCTTCTTGGTTGGGTTTCCGCTCTCGTCGCGTCCGCCGTCCAAAACCTTGCGCGCGCAGAGCGCAGAATTGACGCTCATGCCGAGCGCCTCAATCCGCGCCGCAACCGCATAGCGACGGCACATCGGCTCGCCCGGTGCGAACTCGGTGCCACGCCCTTTGCGGGGGCGAAAGCGCGGATGCGGCTTTCCCGTTTCACGCTCTCGGCGCTGCGAACGCGCGTTGCCGCGCTCGACAATCTCGGCGGCCGTGGCGTGTGTCGGCACACCATAGAACACCCGACGCTCGGCGAACTCGGGCCGCGCCAAGTGATCCAACGCGCTCTCCGTCTTGCCAGCTCCCACCGACACGCGGATCGCCTTCGCCGGAGTGTCATAGTGATGCGAAGGGCGAAATCCATCTGACCAAAGCGGTGGACCGCCGTTGTCGTTCCAGCGCAGCGAGCGAACGAAGAATTCCCCCAGATCATCCGCCAGTGCCGCGTGCACTTCCTGGAGTGGCCGCGAGCGATCCGGATACGTCGGCTCGGCCGCGTGCGATAGATATGCGGAATGAGACAAAGTGGGCTTAAGCGGCTCAGGCTGCCAGCGCGCACGAACCTCCATCACGCGCACAAAGGCCGCATCGGCACCCCGCTCAGCCATCAGATCGGCGAAGTCCCAACCGACTTTTGGCGGCATCACAACGAACGTTGCGCGGCCCTCCGCGTGCCAGCGCGCTGCGGCTTTGTTCGCCGCATCCAAGCCAACATTATTGGCGTCGTTATCGGCCGCAATCGTCACTTCTTCGACTTCGGGCGGCAGCTCGAGCGCTGCGATCCCACCGGCGGATAGCGCGCACCAGACCGTCTGGCCGGTCGCATTCATAAACGCCAACCCGGTTTCGATCCCCTCACAAACGACGATCGCGCGCGCCACCGGGCCGAGGCGAACAGCGCCACCACGCACCGGGCCAAGCATCTTCTTCGCAGGATCGACCGGCGCTTTGCCCTTGCCGTCGAGCGCCACGAAGGTCTGGTGAATTCCGGAAAAAGAACCATCAGCAAGACGCACGCGCGCGATCATGGCGGGAAAATGCTGACCAGGCCCATGCCATGCTTTCGGCAGATATCGCAGTTCGGCGTCGGCATCCGGTGGAAGCCAAAGGCCGCGTCCGCGCAGATAGATTTCGGCCTTAGACCCTCGCAAGGGACGGCTCTCGCGCCACAGACGCTCTGCCCGCGCACGGCGTGCTACGTCGTCAGATGTAACGACCTCGGACGCTGCACGCTCAGCGCTGGCGGCCGGCGCATCAGACCGGACAATCTCGACAGGGTTGCCGAGCCACTCCACCGCCTCGCGCGCGGCTTGAACGCGCATCGCCTTGTCTGCCGTGTCGAAGCGAACGTAGGCCCAAAGCCCGAGGAGATCGGTTCCGGCGTGCCCCGATGCGCCATGCTGCCACTTGCCCGATTGCAAGTTCACGGAGAGGCTATCGCCCATTCCGCCGGTCGCACGACGCGCAGCTTGGTATTCACGGCCCCGCACCGATCCGCCCGGCAGCAAATGACGCGCGACGGCCAAGGCATTCATCTTCAACGCGCCATTCAGTCCGTCGAAATCGATTGTGCCTCGCGTCTCGGTCGCGCTCATCGTTTGAGCCATGCGAGCCGCTCGCCCGCATAAAACGACCTCTCGGAGAACCGCTTCGCGGCGGCAGAACTCTCGAAAACCACGACTGCGCGTTCGAGCTTCCCCGAGCGCAGCTTCTTGAAGCACGGCGGCAGATCGATAGCCGAACGATCCCAACCATCGTCATGCATGACTATCGTAACCTGCCGAACGGGGAGCTTGGCTTTCTCAAGATAAAGATCAGCGACGGCATCGCGCATTGCGGACAGCACGACGACATTGCCGGTCGAATACGGACACTGGACGCCTTGCGCGCGAAGGCGTGTCGCATCCACGCCCAAATAGAGCGCGGCCCACAAGCGAATTGCCATGGCTCAGGCCGCTTCGGCGTTCGTGCTGGTAGGCAAGCTCTCGAGCCATCGCCGAACGTCGGCAATACGCACGAGCGTCTTATTGCCCATCCGCCGTCCATCGAAAGCGCCTTCCTTGTATCGGCGCCAGAGAGTGATCCGTGATACGCCGAACCGGCGGGCCGCCTTTCCGAGCCCCTCGTATTCCGCGCCCATGATCGGCTCTTGTTGGGCTTTCTGGACGTGGCTTGAAGCCTGCTTCGCGGCTTTGATCTTGCGCTGTCCCATTGCGTTGCCTCATTCATTGCGCGGCAACAGTGCCACGCGACATGCGCAGCAAAAGTGCTGCTACACGCACAAGAATGAACGTCTGAAACGCGAAGGAGAATTCTTTGGCTAAAAAATAGGAACGCTATGAAATGCCTTATCTTTTCGCTACACGCCTTGAGCTGGCACGCACCGCTCGTTGTGGCTTGGTCAACGACAGCAAATAACTTCTAACGGCTATGAATGACTTTCGATCGCGGGGTGGCAAGGCAAGCGACCTGATCCCTTCCCTGGCAGCCCTAGCAAGCATGTTCCTCACATCTTTCTTAACACGCTCGACGGTCTCCTCTTCGGTTTCAGGGCGCCCTTCACGAGCATTCCATCGGCTCAAGTTTGGGTGCATGGTCACGAGGCGACGCGCAACCATTCTTGCAGCTGAGTGCTCGCTATGCTTCACATTCCTTGTGTCGAAAGGGTCGCCAAGCTTCCCTTCCTGCTCGTACCGCTCAACCCAAGCAATGATCTTTTCGATCGGCCAATAGCCGATCTGCTCACGAGCGGAGCGACCACGACGGCTTTTGACCTTTGGTATTGATTTTGAACGCAACATTGAGCGCATTATCCGAAACATATAGAACAGTTGCAACTTTTGAATTTATAGCCACGATACTCGTATCGACTGATTCGGAACGATAACAATGGCGCAACCGATCAAGTTGGCATTCTGGCGAAAAGACGCACGTCCGCATGTGACGTTTGAGACGTGGCTGGAAGCCACCATGAAGCAGCTCGAAGAAAGTCGTGGAGTAGTTAAACTAGAAGACTTTGGCACTTGGTCCGGAAAGACCCGCAACCGAAGTCAAGGGCAAAATGGACCAGAACTTGCGCAAGCCTATCGAAAACATGCACGGAGCTATCTTCAAGAATGCGGTGCTATCGCATTTAATATTGTTGTCGAAGAGGGCAATCAGCCTCTTTGGCGTCTCGAAGAGCTGCCCAAAGACAAAATTTATCCAGTTGTTGATGTGCGCGATGGAAGATTTCATAGCGCAAATAGCCTCGAAATCGGCACGCTCCGCGTGCGTCACGCAAACCTGGAGCTTTCAAATTGCCGCATCGGGAATCTAATACTTGATACCGGAAGCATAAGGCTTGTTCTAAAGGATTGCTGGGTCGGCAGACTCGAAATTCAAAATGACGTTGTTCTCGGCGATTGTTCGATAAGTGGTGGCGGAGTTCTTTCGTTTGAAACTCCGAAACCAGCCACAAAACTATTCAGAGGCTATCTTGAAATTGACCGCCAGACATATGTGCCTACTGGTCCGACATCGCGGATGCCCACACCGAATGCGTATCTATTCTTGCGCCACCAGCTCACAGAAGTTGGGAATACAGAGGCGGCAGGCTTCTTTGCGCGCGCCGAGCACTATTTCAACTATCGGCGAGAACCTGGCGCTGCCCGCCTCGTCAGCTTCCTCTATTGGGCAACTAGTGATTACGGAACATCGGTGACTCGCCCACTCTTGTGGGCGCTCGGTCTAGTCGCCACAGGAACTGCATTTGGCTTCACTGTCGGACCTGTGCTCGATCCAGATTTTTTGAAACATGCGAACGATTCCGCAATGGCCGATCAGTTGCACATGACTTGGTACTCCGCATTTCTTGATGATGATTGGCGCGCGCGGCTGGCGCGCGCCACGGCGGCGGCATGGGGCGCAGTGTTCAATCCATTTAGCGTCTTCGGCGATCGAGGCGTCGTACTCATGCCCTCGTGGTGGAGCAATCTTATTCTAAAATTGATCGGTGCATTCACCACGCTATCGATCGCGATGTTTTTCTTGGCGATCAGGCGACGGTTTCGGCTCTCGTAAAGAGAGCCATACGCATATTGCCCTGGCTGAAGCACCAAATAGCGCCTCGTTGACGCTATTCCTTCACGAGTCGCGGTCGCAGATCGGACACTTTTGCGAAGAGCGGCTTCTCACTCTCAATCGCCCTTGCCTCTTGGTCGAACACCTTTCGAAGACCGTCGACGTTAAGCGCCTGGCCGGCTTCTGAATGATCCCAAGTCCAACTTTTCGCAACAGACACTAGCAAGCAACCTGCCTGGAAATTTTCGTCGGCCATGCATTATTTGACCATCCACTCGCGCAGCGAGTCGCGAAGATCGCGCCCGATCCAGTGCGTCTTATCGCCGACTTTAATCTCAATTGCGCCCTGCTTATATCCAGCCGCGAGTGAACCGGCGTTTCTGGCGAGTCACGGGGGAGATGTGGATATGCTTTCGTTGGTCACCATGAAAAATCAGCGACCAATGAACTACTGCGCTACGGGACTTTCATCTATCGGGAAAATGTTAGCGCCCGGCGTCACTTGCCGCCAATTCTATCCAATCACCGATTTTCTCGCGCCCATTAGCCAACGTGAAGTCGTAGCTCCCGCAGTAGCGCGATAGCTGTATAACGTCAGTGCTTGTTGGAGCAGAAAACCAGAGATCAGTTTCTGGGACGCTGAGCGTGTAGTCCTCGTACTTGATCCACTTACCCGCTTTCCACTCGGCAAAATAGATTTTACCGTTAGCATTGTAGACCCCAACCTGGGCCAAAGGGTTCGGCCCCTGCGCGGCAGTCTGGCGCTCTTGGTTCTCCACACCGTGAATAAAAACTGTCAGAAGGCCGTTTCCTCTCACGACACTCCGCACGATTTCGTATCTAACCCATCGACGCGACCATGTCTCGGTGCCAGCAAGGACGCAAGTAACAGATGTATTATTCAGCCCATCGCGCAGAAACGCTTTCAGGTTGTCATCGCCTTCTTTCTGTGACGCTTCGAAAACGCTACTATCGAAAAAGCCACGATATTCTTGCTCTTGTGGTTTCACGACCCAGCAATTGCGAACGTTCCATGCCCGCCACACGTCTGGTTTATAATGGAAGGAAAAAAAGGTTCTACGCGCCATGTGTCATCCTTCGATTTGGAGAATGCAGTTACGTCTTGCTCATAGACCGATTGGGTTTTGATCCCGCTGCCGCCCAAATTTTGAGTTTGGCGCGATCACGCAGCGGCACGACGAGATTGAAGCCTCCCTCAATAGCCGCTGGGTGTTGTTCGATTGTCGGGTAGAGGCCGAGAAATTCGACTCCCTCGAACTCGTTGTTGTCACGGTCTTCCAGGACCGGCAATATACCGATCGGACGCGCCATGCCGTCGAAATTGCCGATCTCCCACATACTCCATTTCGACAGGAGTGATCTGTCCGTTGCCAGATAGACGAGCGAGCGACAATTCCTCATCCGTCGCCGCAACCGGTCTGCGTTCTCCGGGGTGACTGCCGTTCTATCAAGGTCACGATCTTCGATCCAATCGACATAGACTGTGCAACGCGCACCTTCGAGGCGGTTTTTGACGCCGAGAACTAGCTCTTTGTCGTGACTGGAATGCGACAAGAACACATCGTAGGTCTGGTCGGGATCAAAGCGGGTCGCTTCGGCAAGGACGGCCTTTTTCTCCCTTTGCAGTTGCTCGATGACGAGTCGGCCGCGAGCCTTCATATTACTAGTCTTGAGATAGGCCATGCATATCCTCCTCGTCGAGTTCCTGCGCCGTCGGTTACTCTGCGGAAAGCAACTCGATCAGCTTCTTTAGCGCGGTGAGGATGGCGCTCGGATCCGAGGAGGCTCCGAGCACACGGAATAACAGTCTCACCTCCTGAGTTTGTCTTGGGAAGTACTCAGCGAGATTTGCCTCGACTTCGACCCACAAGTCCTTTGCGATGCCACCGAAAGCACCAATGGGGATTAGGTACAGACCGCGTCTTTTTGCTTCTTCAAATTCTCGTCGGACACCTTCGGATTTGACAACGCCTTCCCTGTCTACCTTGTTGCCAAGGATGAAGATGGCGATGCCGGCGTCGGCGATCATTTCCGCGCGATAACGGTCGTATGTCTTCGTCCGCTGCTCAGGATCGGTAATCCCGATAGGAAACGGCCGCAAGATCAGTTGGCGCTCGATATTGGGATGATCTGTCGAATATATCTGCTGGATAGCTCCAGATATGAGGGCGGGGCCGATCCCGAGGCCGACTCCGCTCGAAATGCGGAAGTCCTTGATCACAAGCCAATGTGCGAGGTCGCGGAGGAAGCCCTCGATGCCAGCTTGACCCACATGTCCGTAGTCGGCGGCGCTTCCTGATATGAAGACAGTCCGTCGGCGTAGACGGTTCTCGAGTGCCTCGAGAAGGCGCTGTAACTCCGAGAAGTCATCGATCAGGATCGTCTTGATGTTGAACCGCTTCAGATCCTCGATAACGTGGCGCTGCTTCTGTTTTGCGTATTCGAATAGCGCTACGGGTTCTTTGGGCGCGCGTGTTCGCCGCTTGGTTACATAGAAGTGTTGGCGTTGATGCTTGCTGAAACGGACCCGTATCCGCGACAGCACGTAATCGAGATTGGGGTCGGTGAAGCTGAAACCGAGGAACAGAAAGGTCTGCTCGACAAGGTCGCCCGCCAGAGCTGTGATGAAGGGGGCGTGCTTATCGTGATAACCTTCGTAATCATCTTTTGTGAGAATAGCTTTGTCCGGATGCTCGGAATCACCGTGCATTTTATAGACGATGACGTCACGGCCGCGCCGGGTAGTCGCCAAGTGTTCATTGGTATATTTGCAATCGACCTTTTTCCCGGCGGCCTTGAGGGCGGTCTCGAGCAAGCGATCGTAATTGGTCGTCCAAAACGTCCGGATCGGTAGCCGCGCCAGAATTTCGTGGTTCGGGGTTGGTTTTGGCAGATCGACGAATTGCTCAATCAGAAGCTCAGTTAGCTTGCTTCGGTTGGCTGCATTGGCATTGAGGTGGTACTGGGCGAGGGCAACCAGGTCCGGTTCTTTCGTCGCGTCGAGGCCTAGCGTTTTAGCGATCGGCGCCATAAGGCCAGCCCAGTCGACAAATCCAGCGGCCTTCGACATTCCGGCACCGATGAACCCGGCAGCGTTGCCTTCGCGCAACTCCTTCACATAGGAGCTTAGAAAGTCGTCGCGATCTGCATCCATGTCGCCCTCCGGTCCTAGTGCATGAAATCATTCAATTTGAACTAGATCCTGTTCATCATTGCTCTGAGACCGAACTTTGGATCGCCGACTGCCAGAGATTTCGGAGTCCGTCACGAGGGCGTGCCGTCTACGTCATCACAGCCAGACAGTACTACTAGGTGCTTTTTGCTAGATCGCCCCATTAGGGCGATTTTTGTTATACTACCTATGCCAATCCTCCATCTTTTTCAGCGCGCCTGCAAGTATTGGGAACCAGTTCGCGTTCAAGCATTCCACCTGGAAGCACCCGTTGAAGCTCGATGACCGCATTATCGGTCGGCTTTCTAGGGCGACTGAAGTCGAATGCAACGCAGTGCGTGTAGTCCCACAGGTCGAGATCGCGCGATTTTAACTCGGAGTCCAACTCGACGGAGATGGTCTTTGGATAACCGCTTCGGGCACACGCACTCTCCAGAGTCCTCACCACCTTTTCATCCCGATAGCTGAACCAGCGCCGCTCAGCGCCCAGAACGCAGATCCGGGCGCGGAGATCGGTATCGTCCGGCAGCATCGACCGACAGCTGAAGTTCGCTCTGTCCATGTTCGGAAGCCCTCAAGCACGGTTCTGGCTCAATCCGTGCGCCGTCAATATGTGCTGCGCCGACCGACGCCCTACCGCAGACTTCAGAAGTTTCCCGAGGCAGCTTCCTTCGTCGCGGCACTGTTCAGCATCGCTTTTGCCAGCAGTTTCTTCAGCATTCGATTTTCCTCCTCAAGAGCCCTCAGCCGCCGAACCTTCGGCATCGTCAACGCCTCATACTTGGCTTTCCGGCTGTAGAGAGCCGCCTCGCAGTTCCCACGCAGGCGACACGGCTCGCCGATTGCTTGCAGATTCAGTACTTCAATAATCCGCTCTTCCATGAACCGGCTTGCTTTTCATAGCCCGCTCCTCTGTCAGAGCGAGCCTTAACTCCTCCCGAGAGAAATTTACGGGCTCAGGCCAGCTTGGCATGTGGCTTCCGCCTACGGTCTCGGGTATCGAAAAAGGACGATCCCAAATTTTCGGATGTTTGGCGAATTTTGGCGGGCGGCCCGATAGCAAATTTCGCGCGTGCGTCCGCCCTCCCCCGGAGGGGTGGGGCGGGTGTCTGGGCATGGCATGCCGGCGGCGATCAAGCGGGGTGTCGAGCCTGACCTCGATCATCCCTACGCAGATCACGGGGTTACGCACACGCCTAGCGGTCTGGCAGCGGCTTGTGTCAGCGTCGGCCGATGCCCCCACCGCCCGGCCTTCATTATGCGACGGCGTTGCGCTCTGACCTCACGCAGCTTCTAAGTGAGACGTGCTTGCCTGCCTATGGCCGCCGCAAGGCGGCGCTCATCCAGCTCACCGGCCAGGGCAACAGCCTTCTATTCGCGACGCCCGACTATTCAGGACAGATCGGCTTTGTCGGCGCTTGGCCGCAACCCGTCCTCGTACATCTGCAAGCGCTGCGCGCCGTCGCGCGCAAGCTGCCTCGCACCGAGTTCGTGCTGATGGGGTATGCGGATGGCTGGCTGAGCATTGGCCCCACCAGGCTCAGCGCCCGCGTCGCGACGTAGCCGAGGCATCGAGACTGTCCGTTTAGCCGATCGACACCACTGAATTGTTGGGTGCTGTAGGTTTCAGCGCCAAAAGACGAACGCGATCAACGGCCCAATGTTGGTCATCATATGCCGTGACAGACACGCTCGGCCGCGCCCACCGTGTGCTCCATCGCAACCGCGCCATTGGCGCCTTCACGACGGAGCAACATCATGCCGACGATCACCACCGCAGCCGCCTTCTGGACCGCACGCACAGGGCTCGACGCGAACGACACCGCCACGCGCACCGCCTCTATCGAAACGCTCATGCGGCTAGCGCTGAACGACGGCGGAGCCGTTGGCGGACGCGCGGCGGAGCTACTTGCCGAGCGATTCGGCGCCCAAGTCGTGGCCGCTTGATCGCCATGCTTTGGATCGCGAGTTGGGAATTGTGATGCATGGGCGATGCATGGAGAGCACATCCGTTACCCGCTCGACACGCAAGCCGAACGCCGCCTTCCCTAAGTGCTTGAAAAAAAACGCCCGGTGCAATGCACCGGGCGAGTTGAACAGGGAGGCTTCACGTCTGGGAGACGTAGGGTTCAGAGAACCCCGCCCGCTCCGAAGAGAGGGCCCTTCGGCAAGGGCGCTAGGTGCGCCGCAAAACCGACAAGACAAACATAGGGACTAAACTGCTTGAAAAAATGGCAAAAATGGCATGGAAGGCCTGCGCGCTTCGCATGCCCATCTAAACCATTCGTAGAGAAAGCGTTTTTGCCGTTTTTAGCGCTAAAAACCGCGTCGATTTTCGCCGCAGCGCACAACGAACAACCCGCTACCGCCTAGGCGGTAACCGATTAGAACTGGGATTCGGCGACCTTCTGCACCAGGTAATCGCGGAATACCGCGATGCGCTTGGAACTGCGAAGCTCCTCCGGATAAACGAAATACGCCTCGTAGGTCGGGCCCTCGAGCTCCGGCAGGATGCGGACCGCCTTTTCCGACTGGTTGGCCATGTAGTCGGGGAAGCCGGCGATGCCGATGCCGCTTTCGACCGCGCGCAACAGGCCATAGACGTTGTTCACGCGCAACGTCGGCTTGCGCTTGCGCCCGCCGGTGGTGCCCGCCTCCAACAGCCAGTTCACGTTCGGGAAGGGTGGGTTGGGATCGTCGCCATAGACGATCAGCTTGTGCTTATCGAGATCGGTCGCCGTCTTGGGCATGCCATGACGGTCGATATAGGCTTGGCTCGCGTAAGCGTGCACATGCACCGACAGAAGATGGCGCTGGATCAAATCGCCCTGGCGGGGCGGATGCATGCGGATCGCGCAATCGGCCTCGCGCATGCCGAGATCGAGTTCGCGATCGTCGAGCTTCATCTCGACCTGCACGTCTTTGTACTGGTCGAGGAATTCGCCCAAGCGTGGCGCCAGCCACACCGAACCGAACGCCACCGTCGCGGTGACGCGCAACAGGCCCGTCGGCTTCTCCTTCGTCTCGGCGAGTTGGGTTTCGACCATCGCGAGCTTGGCGAAAACATCGCGCACGGCGTTGTACAGCAACTCGCCCTGCTCGGTGAGGATGAGGCCGCGCGCATGGCGGTGGAACAGCGGCGCCGAGACCGAGTCTTCCAGACCCGAAATCTGCCGGCTGACCGCCGATTGCGACAGGTTCAGCTTGTCGCCGGCATGGGTGAACGACCCCGCCTCGGCGACCGCATGAAACACCCTTAGTTTGTCCCAGTCCATCGGAACGTCGCTCCCTGCCCTTCCGCCTTATTGCGCGGCCGCGAGATGGGCGCCTTCCTCGTGGGCGAGGAATTTCTCGGCCTCCAAGGCCGCCATGCACCCCATCCCCGCGGCGGTCACCGCCTGGCGGAAGATTTTGTCCTTCACGTCGCCCGCGGCGAACACGCCGGGCACGTCGGTCGCGGTGGAATCGGGCTTGGTCAGCAAATAGCCCTCGCTATCCATCGCGAGTTTGCCTTTGAACAGCGACGTCGCCGGCACATGGCCGATCGCCACGAACAGCCCGTCGACGGCGATCGACGACGATGCGCCGGTCACGGTGTCCTTCAGCTTCAAACCGGTCACGGTCGCGGCGCCGCCGGGGATCGGCGAATCCTCGCCCACGATCTCCTCGACCACCGCGTTCCAAATGATCTCGATCTTCGGATTTTTCAGCAGGCGCGCCTGCATCATCTTTTCCGCGCGCAGAGAGTCGCGGCGATGGATCAGCGTCACCTTGCTGGCGTGATTGGTGAGGTAGAGCGCTTCTTCGGCGGCCGTGTTGCCGCCGCCGACGACCGCGACCTTCTTGCCGCGGAAGAAGAAGCCGTCGCAGGTCGCGCAAGCCGAAACGCCGCCGCCGCGGAATTTGTCCTCGCTCGCGATGCCGAGCCAGCGCGCTTGCGCGCCCGTGCAGATCACGACCGTGTCGGCGATGTAGCTATCGCCCGAATCGCCCTTCGCCACGAACGGGCGCTTCGAAAGGTCGATATCGACGATCAGATCCTCGAGGATCAGCGTGCCGATATGCTCGCACTGCTTGTACATCTGCTCCATCAGCCACGGGCCTTGGATGGCCTTTTCGAAGCCGGGGAAATTCTCGACATCGGTGGTGATCGAAAGCTGACCGCCCGGCTGCATGCCGCGCACCAGAATCGGCGACAAATTGGCGCGGGTCGCATAGATCGCGGCGGTGTAACCGGCAGGGCCCGACCCGATGATGAGAACCTTGGTGCGATGGGTCTGGGGCATGGAATCGGACTCCGCTATGCGTACAGCGCAAACCTAGCAGGCATGCCATAGCCCGACCAGCGGGTCCGCGAAAATTTTGAATCCTTATCCCCAGCCAAATCGGCGTTTGATTTCAAGGGCCGCGCGTTCGGTATCCCGGGGCGGATCGTAGCTCCAAGCATCCAGTCGCCCTTCGAAGGCGCGGGTCCGGCCTTGGCGGCGCATTTCCGCCTGGAAGGCGGCGATTCGCCCGGATTTGCCGTCCAAATCGGCGACCAACACCGGTTTTCCGGTGGAGAGCGCTTCGCTGGTCATCGAGACCGAATCCTCGGTCACGACCAGCGCATCGGCCAGCGCCAGAATGCCGAGATAGGGATTGGCCCCGCCTTCCTCGGTGTCATACGCGAAGCCGCCGAGCTCGCGCACGCTGCGCACCAGCTTCGCGCGCGCATTCGCATCGGTGCGGCGCGACGTGGTCAGCGCCAAGCCGACGCCCGACGCGGCGAGCTTGCGTATATTGTCGTCGATGCGCGCCACGGCTTCGTCGGAAAAGCGATAGCGCCGCAACCCGTTCGACCCGCCGAGAATGATTCCCGCGAGCGGGCGCTTGAGCGGTGCGAACGACGCGCGCCATTCCTCGGCGCCGGCGCTGAGTTTCTCCGCCGTCACGTAATGCAACGCCGCCTCGGTTTCGATGACGTTGGCGCCTTTCAAACCGTCATGCCACGGCGAGACGACGGCATCGAGCCATTCGGGCGGCACGTTGGGTTTCTGCACATGGATCGCGACGACTTTGCCGCCCGAGCGGCGCTTCATCGCCACACCGATCGGCGCGCAGCGCGAACCCAGCGTGATCGCGATGTCGGGCCAGGGCGGATCGACGCGCGGGCTGTTCGCTTCCAGCATATCGAACGGATTGCCGGCGAGCAGACGTTCCGGCAGCCAGCGATAGGGCCAGCGGAATTTGACGTCTTTGAATTCGTAGTCGAGCCCCAAGGCCTCGGCGAGGCCCCGGCATTGGGCCTTCATGCCGACTTGGCCGGGGCTGATGATCCAGGCGGTACGCGGGCGGTTCGTCATGGCGTGCGGTCCCTACCCCCCGCCCGGGTTTCGCGCAATTTTTTTACACAGGGCTAGGCGCGTGGCCCGGCGATTGCTAACATTATTTCAATTCACCCAGGTTACCGGACAGTAATTATGCGCGGCCACAAGCTCGACGACGTCGACCACCAGATCCTCCACGACCTCCAGGAGGACGGGCGGATGACCAATGTCGACCTCGCCAAGCGCGCGGGCATCTCGGCCCCGCCCTGCCTGCGCCGCGTGCGCGTGCTGGAGGAAGCCAAGATCATCCGTGGCTACCACGCGGAGATCGACCCGCATGCGCTGGGCTATGGCGTGACGGTGTTTGCGTCCGTGTCGCTCAAAAGTCAGGCGGAAGCCGATCTGCGCGCTTTCCACGAACTGATCGACTCGTGGCCGATGGTCCGCGAGTGCCACATGCTGACCGGCGAGACCGACTTTCTGTTGAAAGTCGTCGCGGCCGATTGGGACGCTTACGAAAAATTCCTAACGACGCAGCTGACGGCGGCCCCCAACGTCTCGACCGTCAAATCGGCGCTGACGATCAAGACGACCAAGCACATGCCCGGCGTGCCGATCGAGGTCAAAGCGAAACGGTAAAGAACCTCATGGTGCGGCCGTCAATGGACGCCCGTGTCGAACCATGAGGCCTCACCCTTCGACATGAGCGTCCATTGACGGTCACAGGGTGAGGTAGCTAATTCAGGCGTTGCGCCGGACCCAGGGGATACGCGCGACCGGCACGCCCTCTTCAACAAGTTCGCGCGCTTGCTCGTCGGTCGTCTCGCCGTAGATGTTCTTGTGCTCGCGCTCGCCGTAATGCATCGCGCGCGCTTGCTCGGCGAAATCGCCGCCGACATTTTCGAAATTCTTTTCGACATGCTCGCGCAATTTGGCGAGCTCCTTGTGCAACTCCGCCGCCTTCGCCGTCGCCGGATCGGGGCCGGCGGCCACTTGCGTGGCGGCTTCGTTCGCGACCGCTTCGGCGGGCACGGGGGCGCGTTTGCGGGATTTCTTGGTCCCGGCCAAACGCGGCGCCATCAGCGCCTTTTCGATTTTCACGTCGCCGCAAACGGGGCATTCGACCAAGCCGCGCTTGGCCTGGCGGTCGAACGACGCGCCGTCCTTGAACCAGCTTTGAAACCGGTGTTTCTTGCGGCACTGCAAGTCGAACACGATCATGAATGTTATTTGGCGCCCGCCCGCCGGAAATGCAAGAGAGGGAAAATGAACCCCCATCACGCTTTGCAGCAGGTTTCGCCCTGGGTGGAGGCCCATGCCGGGCTCGTGGCACCCGGCGGCACGGTTCTCGATCTCGCCGCCGGCGGCGGGCGCCATGCGCGCTATTTCGCCTGGCACGGGCGCAAGGTCGTGGCGGTCGATAAGGATATCTCCGCACTCGCCCACCTGCCCGGCGTGACGGCGATCCAGGCCGATCTGGAGGACGGCTCGCCCTGGCCGCTCCAGGGCCAGATCTTCGACGCCGCGGTGGTGACGAATTATCTCCACCGGCCACTTTTTCCGGATCTGTTCGCGGCGATCCGTACGGGCGGCATTCTGATCTACGAGACCTTCGCGCGCGGCAACGAAGCCTACGGCAAGCCCGACAATCCCGATTTCCTGCTCGACCCCAACGAACTGGTCGCGCGCACGCTGAACCAATTCGTGATCGTCGCGTTCGAGGATCGCTATGTCGACGCGCCCAAGCCCGCGATCGTCCAGCGCATCGCGGCGATGAAAATCTAGCGCCTTACGGAGGCGGAACCTGGGCCGCGACCATGACGCGGTTCCAGGCGTTGATGAGGCCAATCGCGAAGCTGAGCTGCGCGATTTCCGTCTCGTTGAACGCTTCGCGCACGGCCTTATAGGCTTCGTCCGGCACGCCGCCATGCGAGATATGCGTCAGCGTTTCCGACCACGCGATCGCCGCGCGTTCGCGCGCGTCGAAATCGGGCGTATCGCGCCAAGCGGCGAGCAGATCGAGCTTGCGCTGCGACACCCCGGCCTTGCGCGCATTGGCGAGGTGCAGGATGAGGCAATAGGCGCAGCCATTGATCTGCGACGCGCGGACTTGCGCCAGTTCGATCAGCGCGAGGTCGAGGCCGCTGGTCTTGACCGCCATGCCGAGCTTGATTTGCGCGTCGAAAATCTCGGGTGCGAGCGTTTTGGGATCGAAGCGCTTTTCCATGATCGCCCTCAAATGCCGTTATAGGCGCGGAACCATTCGACGAAGCGCGGCACGCCGTCGTCGATCTTGGTTTTCGGCTCGAAGCCCAGATCGCGGCGCGAGGCTTCGATATCCGCGAAGCTTTCGCGCACGTCGCCGGGCTGCATCGGTTGCTTGTCGAGGATCGCTTTGTGGTTGGTCGCGCGCTCGATCAGCTCGACGAAACGCATCAGCGGTTCGGAGCGGTGATTGCCGAGATTGTAGACGCGATGCGCGGCTTGTCTGTCGCCCGCGACCGGCGGACGATCGAGGGCGGCGATCACGCCCGCGACGATATCGTCGACATAGGTAAAGTCGCGCCGCATCTCGCCGCCGTTGAACAGCGGGATGGGTTTGCCTTCCAAAATCGCCTTGGTGAAAATCCACAGCGACATGTCCGGCCGGCCCCAGGGGCCGTAGACGGTGAAGAAGCGCAAGCCCGTCGCCGGCACGGCGAACAGATGCGAATAGGCGTGGCTGACCAGCTCGTTCGCGGCCTTGGTGGCGGCATAGAGCGACACGGGCTTGTCGATCTTGTCGTCGACCGAGAACGGCAGTTTCTCGTTGCCGCCATAGACCGACGAGGACGAGGCATAAACGAGATGCTTGATGTCGCCGCGCTGGCGGCACGCTTCGATGACGTTGAAATGGCCGATGATGTTGGTCCGGATATAGACCTCCGGATGCGACAGCGAGTAGCGCACGCCCGCTTGGGCGGCCAAATGCACGACACGGTCGATCGACTTGTCGGCCAGCACGCCGGCGAAAGCGCCGTCGGCGGCCAATTCGCCGCGCACCATGCGGAAGTTCTTGTTCTTCCCAAGCTCGGCCGCGCGCGCCTCTTTCAGGCGCACGTCGTAATAGGGATCGAAATTGTCGAAGCCCACCACGTCTTCGCCACGCGCCATCAGCGCTTTGGACAGGTGGAAGCCGATGAACCCGGCGGCTCCGGTCACGAGAACGGTCATGGGCCCGTTTTCTATGGCCTCGCGCGCGCGAAAGCAACGGCGCAAACCGCACCCACGAAGCCCAAAATCACATGGGCCGGGCGCGGCGCCAATTCGGGGTCGAAATTGGCCGCGAACACCATCCAGAACGGCGCGCCGAGCTTGACGGCGATGAACCCCGCCTCGGCCAGCGGCACCAGCAACGCCGCCGCGATTCCCAGCGCCAGCGTGATCGCCCAGCCCGCTTGGCCCCGGGCTTTGGCGACGCGCCAGGCCATCGCCCAGACGAACAGCCCCGCCGTGATCTGGGTGTCGATCGCGTCGAGGCGCGCTTGCAGGAAGAAATGCACGATCGCCAGCACGCCCAGCGGATAGGCGAGCTTGTGCAGCCGGCGCCAGTTCTTCCCGCCCAGGCGCTTGATCATCCCGTCGGTCGAGGTCGCGGCCAAGGCCGCGAGGCCCAGCAACGCGACGAAGCCGATCGTAAGGTAAATGCGCAGCGCAATTTCCGACGCGACGGTCGAAAGGACGAAGCCTTGGCTCGCGACATACATCGTGAAATGCAGCGCGAGATAGGCGAAGGCGCCCACGCCCAGCATGCGGCGGATCAGCATGGCCGTCGGCCAATGCCACAGCGAGCGCAGCGGCGACACGGCGAGCGACAGCATGAAAAGGCGCAAGCCCATCGTGCCGAGCTCGCGCGTCGCCGCCTTCAAGGGCTGCGCGCCGAGCTGGCCGGCCGCCAGCGCATAGGCGACCCACAAGCCCGGCACGAACAGCGCCAGGAAAATGACGAGTTTTAACGGGACGGTCCGTCCCGTTCGATCGGCCCAAGGGAATCGCACGAGGGCGAGCTTAGCCCGGATCGATGCCCGCTTGCCGCAACCGCGTTTCGAGATCGGCGACGCGCGTGCGCAGGCCCGTCACCAGCTCGGCCACGTCCTCGGCCGGCAACAATTGGGGGATATGCTGCGGGCAGTTCGTGTCCCACGCCTCGATCTCGATCACGATCGCGCGCTGCGGGGCGGCCGGATAGTTCGGGTCCGTCAGCCGGTCGAGCAGCGCCGGATCGTCGGACACGATGCGCGCGCGGCCCCAGATTTTCACACGGCGGCGATGCGCGTAATCGGGCACGAAGATCAGCACGCGGTCGTTCTCGGCGAAGTTCCCTTGCGAGATGAATTGCCGGTTGCCCGAGAACTCGGCGAAACCGAGATGCTTCTCGTCGATCGGCTTCAGGAAGCCCGCCGGGCCGCCGCGATGCTGCATATAGGGCCGCCCATCGGCCGACGCCGAGGCGATGTAGAACGAGCGCGTCTGCGCCAGAAACGCCGCCAGATCGGGCGTCACCGTATCGCGCCCGCCCTTCGCCTGCTGGCGGGCATAGGATTGCGCCGACCCGTCTTCCGCCTGGAAGCGCCGGACCGAGTCCGTGAAAGCCAGTTCGCCGTAATGCCGTCCCATCTTGCCCTCCATCCTCGGCGGCCCGATGCCGCCGCTGGGGAAACATGGGCCTGTCGCGGGTCATCCGAAATCGATAAGATCGTGTTTCATTCTCTTGATTTTGACATGAATGTCCGACCGCCTCGCCGAGCTTGAGCTTTTCGTCGCCCTTGCCGCACGCGGCGCGCTGGCCCCGGCCGCGCGCGAATTGGGCCTGGGGCCGGCGCGCGCCAGCCGCTTGCTGGCGGCATTGGAAGCGCGGCTGGGCACGCGGCTCGCGCGGCGCACGACCCGCGCCTTGTCGTTGACCGAGGCGGGGCAGCGCTATTTGGCGCACGCGCAACGCGCCTTGGCGGAATTGGCGCAAGCGCGCGCCGCGCTGAAAGGTACGCAAGACGGACCCGCCGGCACGCTGCGTTTGACCGCGCCCACGCTCTTCGGCGCGATCCATGTCGCCCCGCTGGCGGCGGAGTTGATCGCGACCCATCCCGCCTTGTCGGTCGATCTGACGCTGGACGACCATGCCGTCGATCCGATCGCCGGCGGGTTCGACGCGAGTTTGCGCATCGGCGTGCCGCCGCCGGGCACGCTGGTCGCGCGGCGCGTGGGCGAAACGCGGGTTCTCACCGTCGCCGCGCCCGATTATCTCGCGCGGGCCGGCAAGCCGCGCGTTCCCGACGAACTGGACGGGCACGAGTGCTTGATCTGGCGCGGCGTGGGCCGCACGGCCGCCTGGCGCTTTCGCCGCAACGGCAAACTGCGCGAGCGCGTCGTCGCGGGGCGCTTCGTCGCGGACTCGCCCGCCGCGGTTCTGGCGGCGGCGATCGCGGGGGCGGGCATCGCGCGCTTGCCCGAATACCAAGCGCGCGTGGCCCTCGCGTCGGGCAAGCTTGTCGAGGTGTTGGGCGAATTCGCGCCGCCGCCCGCCCCGATCAACGTGTTGTACCCGCCGCCGGGGCCGGGCCTGCAAATCCCCGCCAAGCTGCGCGTTTTCATCGATCTCGCCATCGCGCGCTTGGCCCCGCCAAAACCCGCGCTGGACAGGCGCACCAAGGACCGCTAGCGTGTCCTCCTCTTAAAGGGGAGTTCCCGAAAGGCATGCAACCGCGCGCGATCCGTATCGTCCGCTGGTCCCGTTGGTGGCGCTGAGCGCCAGCCAACCCTTTCCCCTTTTCTCCGCCCGTATTGGCCGTTTTGCGCATCCCCGTTAGCGGGATTCCGTCCGGTCGCCCCGTTTCCAAGGAACTCCCGCGATGCGTTACGACTTCACCACGCCCACCGGCCTGACGCTGACTCGACAGCGCCGCACGCTGGCCTACGACACCGCCCTCGACGGCTTCGCCGAAAAACTCGACCGCACGCGCGGCGGGTTGTTCTCGTCCGGCGTGGATTATCCCGGCCGCTATTCGCGCTGGGAGTTCGGCTTCGCCGATCCGCCGGTCGAGATCGTCGGCGGCGGCAACAAGCTGGAGCTGAAAGCGCTGAACGAGCGCGGGATCGTGCTGATCGATCTGCTCGATCCGATCTTCGAGGATATGGCCGAAGCGCGCATCGTCGCGCGCGATCCCGGCTATCGCCGGATCGAGACGATCGCCGCCGCCGGGCCCTTCCCGGAGGAAAAGCGCAGTCAGCAACCGTCATTGTTCTCGCCGTTGCGCCGCTTGGTCGCCGAGTTCAAGGGCATCGCCGACGGGTTCATCGGGCTCTACGGCGCGTTCGGCTACGACCTGCTGTTCCAGTTCGAGCCGATCAAGCTGAGCCAGAACCGCCCGGCCGAAACGCGCGATTTGCATCTGTTCATTCCCGACCGGATGCTGATCGTCGACCGGCGCAAGGAAACCGCCTTCCGTTACGACTACGATTTCGCGCGCGCGCGCGTGTCGACCGAAGGCAAGTCGCGCACCTGCATGGCGCCCGTCCCGCGCCGGCGCTACGCCGAGCCGAAGGCGAAGCCGGAGATCACGTCGGACCTGACGGCCGAACAATACGCCGCGATGGTTGACGTGGCGCGCGAGCGCATGCGCGTGGGCGACATCTTCGAAGTCGTGCTGTCGCGCCGCTTCGAAGCGCTTTACCAAGCCTCCCCGTCCTCGCTGTTCGCGAAGCTGAAGAAGGTCAACCCCAGCCCGTTCGAATTCTATCTCCAGCTCGGGCCCGATCGCTTGGTCGGCACGAGCCCGGAAATGTATGTGCGCGTCGAAGGCGACCGGGTGGAAAGCTGCCCGATCTCCGGCACCGCGCGGCGCGGGCGCAACGCGATGGAGGATGCCGAGCGGTTGAAAGCGCTCATCAACTCGGAAAAAGATGAAGTCGAGTTGACGATGTGCACCGATGTCGACCGCAACGACAAATCGCGCATTTGCGTGCCGGGCACGGTCAAACTGCTCGGGCGGCGGCAGATCGAGGCCTATCAAGGCTTGTTCCATACGGTCGACCATGTCGAAGGCCGTTTGCGGCCCGACGTCACGGGCCTCGACGCGTTCATCTCGCATATGTGGGCGGTGACGCTGACCGGTGCCCCGAAGAAATGGGCGGTCGAGATCGTCGAAGCGATGGAGACGAGCCCGCGCGGCTGGTATGGCGGCGCCGTCGGCGCCTTGCAGTTCAACGGCGACGTCAACACCGGCATCACCATCCGCACCGTTCATCTGACCGAGGACGAAAAGAAGAAGCAGGTCGCGCGCTATCGCGTCGGCGCTACTCTGGTGTGGGATTCGATCGGGATGGAGGAAAACGAGGAAACCTTCGTCAAGGCGAGCGCCTTGTTCCGCGTGCTGTCGCCGCCGGCCGCCAATGCCGGCGAAGCGGCGAAGAAGCTGCCGGGCCAAGGCCAGCGGATCGTGCTGATCGACAACGAAGACAGCTTCGTCCACACGCTAGCGGATTATTTCCGCCAGACCGGCGCCGATGTTTCGACCTATCGCCACGGTTTGACGCCCGACGCGATCGCGGCGCTGAAGCCCGACCTGGTCGTGCATTCGCCGGGGCCGGGCACGCCCGCGCAATTCGGCGTTCCGGCTCTCGTGCGTGCGCTGGCCGAACGCGGCCTCGCGCAGTTCGGCGTCTGCCTGGGCCTGCAAGGTACTGTCGAAGCGTTCGGCGGCGCGTTGGACGTGCTGGCCGAGCCGCGCCACGGCAAGCGCTGGGATATCGAGCATGACGGCACCGGGCTGTTCGCGGGCTTGCCGAGCCCCTGCGCCGTCGGCGCCTATCACTCGCTGCATGCGCGCGCGTCGTCGTTCCCGCATGGCGAACTCGATATCGTCGCGCGCACGCAAGCTGGGCTGATCATGGCCGTGCGCCACAAGCGTTTGCCGATCGCGGCGGTGCAGTTCCACCCCGAATCGATCTTGTCGATGGGCCGCACGGAAGCGGGCGAGATCGGCCATTTGCTGATCGCCAACGTGATCGCGGAGTTGATCGCTAAGCGGCAAGCGAAGGCCGCGTAAGAAGGTTGCGCCGCCCCCTTGCGGGGCGGCAACAACCGGAACCTCTTCGCACATGCACCGGGAAGCTTCTTGCTTTCTGGTGCGGCGATGCGGGCGGGCGTTGAGAGCGCGGGCGCGACCCGCTACGCTTTCCTCCGACGCGGGGGAACTACCCCGCGCGATCCAGGGATGGAATGGCGATGGCTCTCCCCGCGCGCCCGCTGCTCGACGTCACACTCGACGACAAATACGTCGCCCAATCGGGGCGCGTCTATCTCACGGGCACGCAAGCGTTGGTGCGCCTCGCCTTCATGCAGCGCCGCCGCGATTTGGCGGCCGGGCTCAACACCGCGGGCTTCGTGTCGGGTTATCGCGGCTCGCCGCTCGGCGGGCTCGACCAGGCGATGTGGCAGGCGCGCCGCCACATGAAGGATCACCACATCCATTTCACGCCGGGCGTGAACGAGGAATTGGCCGCCGCCGCCGTCTGGGGCACGCAGCAGGTCAACATGTATGACGGCGCCAAATACGACGGCGTGTTCGGCATGTGGTACGGCAAGGGCCCGGGCGTGGATCGCTGCGGCGACGTGTTCAAACACGCCAACGCCGCCGGCACGTCGCCCAATGGCGGCGTGCTCGTCTTGGCGGGCGACGACCACGCGGCGAAATCCTCGACCCTCGCGCATCAATCCGAACACGAATTCGTCTCCGCGATGATGCCCGTGCTGAACCCGTCGGGCGTGCAGGAATTCCTCGATCTCGGCCTTTATGGCTGGGCGATGAGCCGCTATTCGGGCTGCTGGGTCGCGTTCAAATGCACGGGCGAGACGACGGATTCGTCCGCCTCCGTGCTGATCGACCCGCACCGGCTGAACATGGTGACGCCGACGGATTTCGAAATGCCGCCGGGCGGCTTGCATATCCGCTGGCCCGATCATTGGATCGAGCAGGAACACCGCCTGCAGAAATACAAAGTCTACGCGGCGCTGGCCTTCGCGCGCGCCAACAAGCTCGACAAGATCGTCATCGACAGCCCGAAACCGCGTTTCGGTATCGTGACGACGGGCAAGAGCTATCTCGATGTGCGCCAAGCGCTCGACGATCTCGGCATCGACGACGCGCTGGCCGCGCAAATCGGCTTGCGGCTTTACAAGGTCGCGATGCCTTGGCCACTGGAGCGCGAGGGCGCGCGGCATTTCGCCGAGGGCCTCGACGAGGTTCTGGTCGTCGAGGAAAAGCGCGCGCTGATCGAGAATCAGCTCAAAGAGCAGCTCTATAATTGGCGCGCCGATGTGCGCCCGCGCGTCGTCGGCAAATTCGACGAGAAGGGCAAATGGATCCTGCCCTCGGCCGGCGAATTGACGCCCGCGATGGTCGCCAAGGTGATCGCGGAGCGCCTGAAGCCCTTTTACGATTCGCCGCGCATGCGCGAGCGCGTGGCGTTCCTGGAGCGTCAGGAACAAGCACCCGAAGGCCATGCGTTCAAGCGCATTCCCTATTTCTGCTCCGGCTGCCCGCACAATACGTCCACGAAAGTGCCCGAAGGCAGCCGCGCGATGGCCGGTATCGGCTGCCATTTCATGGCGCTGTGGATGGATCGCGAGACGACCACCTTCACCAATATGGGCTGCGAGGGTGCGCCCTGGATCGGCCAGTCGCCCTTCACCGATACGAAGCACGTGTTCCAGAATTTGGGCGACGGCACCTATTTCCATTCGGGCTCGCTCGCCATCCGCGCGGCCATCGCCGCCAAGGTGAACGTCACCTACAAGCTGCTGTTCAACGACGCGGTCGCGATGACGGGCGGCCAGCCGCATGACGGGCAATTGACCGTGCCGCGCATCACCCAAATGGTCGCGGCCGAGGGCGTGAAACGCATCGTCGTGACCAGCGACGATCCCGACAAATACGGGCAAGCCGATTTCGCGGGCGGCGTCGAAATCCGCCATCGCGACGAGCTCGACGCGGTGCAGAAGGAATTGCGCGACACCGCCGGCGTGACCGTGCTGATCCACGACCAGACTTGCGCCGCCGAGAAGCGCCGCCGGCGCAAACGCGGCACCTATCCCGACCCGGCCAAGCGCATCTTCATCAACGACGCGGTCTGCGAAGGCTGCGGCGATTGCTCGGTGCAATCGAATTGCCTGTCGGTCGTGCCGGTCGAAACCGAGTTCGGCCGCAAGCGCGCCATCGACCAGTCAAGCTGCAACAAGGATTTCTCCTGCGTCAAAGGCTTCTGCCCGTCTTTCGTCAACGTGCTGGGCGGCAAAGTGCGCAAGCCGCGCAGCAAGGCGCTTGAATCCGGCGCCGACCCGTTCGCGGCGTTGCCCGCCCCCGCCTTGCCGAGCAGCGCCGAGCCTTACGGCATCCTCGTGACCGGCGTGGGCGGTACGGGCGTCGTCACCATCGGCGCGTTGATCGGCATGGCCGCGCATCTGGAAGGCAAAGGCGTGTCGGCGCTCGACATGGCGGGCCTCGCCCAGAAAGGCGGCGCGGTGCTGTCGCATATCCGCATCGCCGACGATCCGAACGATCTGCACGCCGTGCGCATCGCGGCGGGCGAAGCCAAGCTGCTGCTCGGCTGCGACATGGTGGTCGCGGCCGGAGCTGAAACGCTGGATCGGGTTCGGGTCGGCGAAACCCGCGCCGTGATCAACACGCATGAATCGCCGACCGGCGATTTCACGCGCAATCCCGATCTCGCCTTCCCCGCCGACGGGATGAAGGCCGCGATCTCCCATGCGCTGGGCCAAGGGGCGGCCGAATTCGTCGAGGCGAGCGAATTGGCGACCGCGTTGATGGGCGATTCGATCGCGACCAACCCGTTCATGCTGGGCTATGCGTGGCAGAAGGGCACGATCCCGCTCGGCCTCGACTCGCTGATGCGCGCGATCGAGCTCAACCAAGTCGCGGTCGACGCGAACAAGCGCGCCTTCAATTGGGGCCGCCTCGCCGCCGTCGAGATCGACAAGGTGCGCGACGCGGCGAAGCCCACGCTGCCGCCGGAACGCAAACTCGCGCGCACGCTGGACGAAGTGATCGCCGCGCGCCTGCCCTATCTCGCTGGCTATCAGGACGAAGCGCTGGCGCGCAAATACGAGACGCTCGTGCGCAAAGTCGCCGCCGCCGAGGCCGCGAAAACGCCGGGCCGGACGGGCTTGGCGCTCGCCGTCGCGCGCTATTACGCCAAGCTGCTCGCCTATAAGGACGAGTACGAGGTGGCGCGGCTTTACAGCGACGGCACCTTCCGCAAGGCGTTGGCCCGGCAATTCGAGGGCGACTACAAGATCGAACTCAACCTCGCCCCGCCGATGTTGAGCGAGATCGACGCCACGACCGGCCGCCCGCGCAAGAAAACCTTCGGGCCGTGGATGCTGTCGGCGCTAAGCGTGCTGGCGAAGTTCAAATTTCTGCGCGGTACGGCGTTCGATCCGTTCGGCCGCACCGAGGAACGCAAAACCGAGCGCCGCCTGATCGCCGAATACGAAGCGACGATCGCCGAAATTTTGGAGCGCCTCACGCCCGCCACACACGAAGCCGCCGTCGGCCTCGCCTCGATCCCCGAGGAAATTCGCGGCTACGGCCCGGTCAAAGAACAGCATATCGCCAAGGCCGAAGCGCATAAGGCAGCGTTGCTCGCGCGCTTGCGCGATCCGGCGGCGGCCCTGGTCGCGGCGGAATAGATTTGTTCGTCGCCGGGGTCGATGGCTGCAAAGGCGGCTGGGTCGCCGTTTTCCGTCATGCGAAGACGGGGCATCGCTTCGCGCGCTTCGCCCAAACGATCGCCGAAATCGTGGACGCGCCCGAGCGCCCCGTCTGGATCGCGATCGACATGCCGATGGGCTTCGCCGACGACGCCTTACCCGGCGGGCGCGACTGCGAGAAGGCCGCGCGCACGATTTTGGGGCCCGCAGGCCGCGCGTCGTGCGTGTTCTCGGCCCCGTGCCGGGGGGCACTCGCCGCCAAGGATTATCCCGCCGCCAATACGCGCAACCGCAAGGCCGCCGATGTCGGCCTGTCGAAACAGGCCTGGAACCTGTTCCCGAAAATGCGCGAGGTCGACGCGCTGCTACGCGCGCGGCCCGACGCCCCGATTTTCGAATCGCATCCGGAACTCTGCTTCGGCCGCTTGGCGGGCGCACCCTTGCGTGCGGCGAAGAAAACGGCCGAAGGCCGGGCCCAACGCCTCGCCCTTCTGGCGAAGGAAGGTTTCGGCGATTTGCCCGAATGGCTCGATCAATTCCCGCGCAAACTGGTGGCGCCGGACGATGTGATCGACGCGGCGGTCGTGTGCCTGACCGCCTTGCGCCGCGCGAAAGGTGTGGCCGAGCGCCTGCCAGCACAGGCGCCGAAGGATCGTTACGGAATCGAAATGGCGATCTGGCGCTGACGCGCGAAGATCAGACTTCCAGCGCGCGGCGGTAGAGGTCGAGCAGCTCGTCCTGTTCCTTGCGGTCGGGCTCTTCCATTTTGCGCAGCTTGATCACCTGACGCATGATCTTCGTGTCGAAGCCGTTGCCCTTGGCTTCGGCATAGACCTCGCGGATATCGGCGCCAAGATCGGCCTTTTCGGTTTCCAGCCGCTCGATGCGCTCGACGAAAGAACGCAGCTTCGCCGCCGCAATGCCGCCCGTATCGCCACCGTCCGCCATGTGCTTCGCTCCGAATCCGGAATGTCAGTCGCGAGGATGTAGCGGACCCGAGGCCCCCGGCGCCAGAGGGTCGGATCGGGCGCCTGTGGATAAGGTGAATAGCGGGCTTAAACCACCGGCGGCGGCGTGTAATCGCGCACGACCGGGGGAATCCGGCCTTCTTCGATGCCGTGGCAGGCGACCATCGTGCCGGTCGGCGACGGCTTCGAGACCGGCCGTTCGGCCGCGCAGCGCTCGTTCGCGAACGGGCAGCGCGGATGGAAGGCGCAGCCCGTGGGCGGATTGATCGGGTTGGGCACCTCGCCCGCCACCGGCGTGCGCGGGCGGCCCGACATGTCGAGATCGGGGATCGCGTCGAGCAGCATGCGCGTATAGGGGTGCTGCGGCCGGTTGAAGATCGCCGTCTTGTCGCCGATCTCGACCAAGCGGCCGAGATACATCACACCGACGCGGTCGGAGATGTAATAGACGACCGCGAGATTGTGGCTGATGAAGAGATAGGTGAGCCCCAGATCGCGCTGAAGCTGCTTCATCAGATTCAGGATCTGCGCCTGCACCGAAACGTCGAGCGCCGAGGTGGGCTCGTCGCAGACCAGGAATTCCGGGTTCGACGACAAGGCGCGCGCGATGGAAATGCGCTGGCGCTGGCCGCCCGAAAATTCGTGCGGGAATTTCTCCGCATCCGCCGGCGACAAGCCCACTTGGCGCAGCAATTCGCCCACGCGGGTTTTGATCTGCGCGGGGTCGGACATCAGCCCGTGCACGACGATCGGCTCGGCGATGATCTTGCCCACGCGCCAGCGCGGATTGAGGCTGGCGTAAGGGTCCTGGAAGATCATCTGGAAGCGCTTGCGGATGCGCGCGCCTTCGGCGGCCGACGGGATCGTCGCCATGTTCTGGCCGTCGAATTCGATCGACCCCGCACTGGGCCCGTAGAGCCCGACGACGAGGCGCGCGACCGTCGATTTGCCGCAGCCGGATTCGCCGACGAAGCTGAGCGTTTCGCCGCGCGCGATATCGAAATCGAGCCCGTCGACGGCGCGCAGGATCTGGCGCCCCGACCGCTCGATCAGGCGATTGAGCAAGGGCTTCGACACGTCGAAATGGCGCGCGAGACTTTTGGCGACAACGAGTTTCTTGGGAGCTTCGGCGTTCATTCGGCGGCCGCCTTGTGCGCATCGTCGTAGAGCCAGCAGGCGACTTTCGTGTCGCCCACCGCGATGGGTTCGGGGCGTTCCTCGCGGCAGCGGCCGAACACTTTGGGGCAGCGCGGATTGAAGGCGCAGCCCTTCGGGATCGCCGTCAAACGCGGCATCGACCCGTCGATCTGGGCGAGCTTCGCTTCGTCGCCGCCGAGTTTGGGGATCGAGCCCATCAAACCTTCGGTGTAGGGATGCTTGGCGCGCTTGATGACGTCGCGCACCGGTCCGATCTCCGCCACGCGGCCCGCATACATGACCGCGACGCGATCGGCCGTTTCGGCGATCACGCCCATATCGTGCGTGACCAGCATGACGGCAGCCCCGTGATCGCGGCACAGGCGCTTCAAAAGCGTGATGATCTGCGCCTGGATCGAGACGTCCAAAGCCGTCGTCGGCTCGTCCGCCACGATCAAACGCGGATTGGCGCACAGGGCCAACGCGATCACCACGCGCTGGCGCATGCCGCCGGAGAATTGATGCGGATAATGGTCGATGCGCCGCTCGGCCGCCGGAATGCCGACTTCCTGCAGCAGCTTGATCGCGCGATCGCGGGCTTCGCTTTCCGACACGTCGAGATGCGTCAGGATCGTTTCGGTGAGCTGCCGCCCGATCGTGTAGAGCGGGTTGAGCGAAGTCAGCGGGTCCTGGAAGATCGCGCCGATCTCCTTGCCCCGGATGCGGCGCATCTTTTCGTAAGGCAGATTGTCGATGCGCTGGCCGCCCAGACGGATCTCGCCGCCCGCCACGCGGCCCGGCGGTTCCAGCAGGCCGATGATCGCGGCCCCGGTCAGCGATTTGCCGGCCCCGGATTCGCCCACCACGCCCAGCACTTCGCCCGGGGCGAGATTGAAGGAAACGTCGTCCACCGCGACCAGCGTGCCGCGGCGCGTGGGAAACTCGACCCGGAGATTTTTGACTTCGAGAAGCGGCTGGGTCATGGCGTCACCGCAGCTTCGGGTTAAGGGCGTCGCGCAGCCAATCGCCCAGCAGATTGACGGCGAGCACCATGATGACGAGTGCGGCCCCCGGGAACACGGTGATCCACCATTCGCCCGAGAACAGGAAATTGTTGCCGATGCGGATCAGCGTGCCGAGCGACGGTTCGGTCGGCGGCACGCCCACGCCCAGGAACGAGAGCGTCGCCTCGGTGATGATCGCCAAGGCGAGATGGATCGTCGCGATCACCAGCACCGGGCCCATCACATTGGGCAATACGTGCTGGAACATGATCGCGGCGGGATGGCGGCCGATCACCCGCGCGGCCTGGACGTATTCCTTGCTTTTCTCCACGAGGCACGAACCGCGCACCGTACGCGCGTATTGCACCCAGCCCGAGAAGCCGATCGCGAGGATCAGCACGTAAAGCGCGATCTCGTGATGCAATTCGCGCGGGATGACGATGCGGGCGACACCGTCGATCAACAGCGCGATCAGGATCGCCGGGAAGGAAAGCTGCACGTCGGCGACGCGCATGATGATCGCGTCGACAGTACCCCCCATATAGCCGGCGACCAAGCCCAGCCCCACGCCCAACACCATCGCGAACACCACCGACAGGAAGCCGACCAGCAGCGACACGCGGCTGCCGAACAGAATGGTCGACAGCACGTCGCGGCCTTGCGTGTCGGTGCCCAGCGGATATTCGGGCATGCCGTCGGGCAGCCATGCCGGCGGCAGCGAGGCGTCCATCAGATTGAGCTGGCGCAGATCGAACGGGTTTTGCGGCGCGATCAGCGGCGCGAACACCGCACCGGCGAAAAACGCGATGGTCACGATCGCGGCGATCACCACCACCGGCGAGCGGCGGAAGCTGTAGAAAATATCGGAGTCGAGCGCGCGGCGGACGATATCCATGGCCATCCTCAATGTCCGCCGTGGCCGCCGGCCGCACCCTTGTCGATGCGCAGGCGCGGATCGACGAGGTAGTACAGCAGATCGACGATCAGGTTGATCAGCACGAAGAAGAAGGCGATCAGCATCAGATAGGCGGCCATCACCGGCACGTCGGCGGCCTGCACCGATTGAATGAACAGGAAGCCCATGCCGGGCCACTGGAACACCGTCTCCGTCACGATCGCGAAGGCGATGATGCCGCCCAGCTGCAAGCCGGTGATCGTGATGACGGGGACGAGCGTGTTCTTGAGCGCGTGGCCGAAATTAATCGCGCGATTGCGAAGCCCGCGCGCGCGCGCGAACTTGATGTAATCGGTGCGCAGCACTTCGAGCATTTCCGAGCGCACGAGGCGCATGATGAGGGTGAGCTGGAACAAGGCGAGCGTGATCGACGGCAGGATCAGCGCGCGCAAGCCCGTGGGGGTCAGGAAACCCGTCGACCAGCCGCCGAGCTGCACGACGTCGCCGCGCCCGAAGGACGGCAGCCAGCCGAGGATGACCGAGAAGAACAGGATCAGCAGAATGCCGATCAGGAAGGTCGGCAGCGACACGCCGATCAGCGACACGCTGAGCAGCAGACGCGCGAGCCAGCCGTCGCGGTTGAGACCGCAATAGACGCCGAGCGGTACGCCGGCGGCGAGGGCAAGTACGGCCGCGCACAGCGAAAGCTCCAGCGTCGCGGGCAGGCGTTCGAGCAGCAATTCCGATACGGGCCGCGCGAGGCGGTAGGAAATGCCGAACTCGCCCTGCGCCGCGCCCGCGATGAAGCGCGCGTATTGGACGAAGAACGGCTGATCGAGGCCGAGATCCTGGATCAGGCGCTGACGGGCTTCCTGCGTGTAATCCTGCCCCAGCATGATGGAGACGGGATCGCCGACATAGGCGAACAGCGAGAAGCCCACGAAGCCGACGGCCAGCATGACGAGCACGGCCTGGAGCAATCGGCGGATGACGAATGCGATCATGATGTTTGCGCTGGTGCCCGAATGCCCCGGCGGCGGGATCGCCGCCGGGGTTCCGGGCGAAGGCTCAGTTGACCTTCACCCACTTCACTTCGAGCTGGTTATCCGCGCGGTGCACGACGTCGATGTTCGAACGCATCGCCCAGGGGATCACCTGGTGGTGCAGCGGGATATGCGGAATGCGGTCGTGATAGAGCTTGTTGACCTGCGCGATCAACGCGCGGCGCGCATCCGCGTTGACTTCGAGCTTGATCTTGTCGATCAGCGCGTCGAAATCGGGATCGGAGAAGCGGCCGTGGTTCCACGTGCCGTTGCCCGGCTGGCCGTCCTTGGTGCGCAGCAGCGCCTGCAAGGAATAGAGCGCATCGTAGGTCGGCACACCCCAGCCCAGCAAATAGAGCGACGTGTCGTCGCGCTGGATCTTGGGGAAGTAGGTCGCCAACGGCTGCGCCAGCAGATTGACCTTGATGCCGATCTGCGACCACATCGCGACCAGCGCTTGGCAGATCGCTTCGTCGTTGATGTAGCGGTTGTTCGGGCAGTCGAGCGTGACTTCGAACCCGTCGGCATAGCCCGCTTCGCGCATCATGCGCCGCGCGGCGTTAAGGTCGAAGGGATAGCGCTTGTCGTCGGCCTTCGAATAGCCGTTGACCGCGTCGGGGTAGAGCGAGCCGGTATTGACCGACTGGCCGCGCATGACGCGGGTGTGGATCGCGTCGATATTGATGGCCTGATACATGGCCGTGCGCACGCGGATATCCTTGAAGGGGTTGCGCCCCTTCACCGACGAATAGAGCAATTCGTCGCGGCTGGTGTCGAACGACATGAAGATCGTGCGCACTTCGGGGCCGATCACGACCTTGAGGCCTTGCGCGGCCTGAAGCTGCGGCACGTCCTGAACCGGCGGATCGAGGATGAAGTCGATCTCGCCCGAGCGCAAAGCGGCCGTGCGCGTCGCGGCCGAGGCGATCGGCTGGAACACGATTTCCGTCACGTTGGATTCGCGCGCCGCGTTGTTCCACCAATTCGGATTCTGGGCCAGCACCGTGCGCACGTCCGGCTCGCGGCTGCGCACGACGAACGGACCCGTGCCCATCGCGTTGCGGCCCGTGAACGCTTCCTCGCGGCCGCGCACGTTCTGCGGACGCGTAGCGTTGTTCGCCTGCGACCATTCCAGATCCATCATGTAGACCTGGGTCAGCTTGTCGATCAGAACGGGATCGGGAATCTTGGTGATGATATCGACGGTCAGGTCGTTGACCTTGACCGCTTCGCCGATCGTGTCGGTGAAGATGCCGTATTGCGAAAATTCGTGCAGCGAACGCTGGATCGAATAGACGACGTCGTCGGCGTTGAACGCGTTGCCGTTCGAGAACTTCACGTTCGGGCGCAGCGTGAAGCGCCAGCGCGTCGGCTCCAGCTGCTGCCACGAGGCGGCGAGGCCGGGCTCGATTTCCAGTTTCTTGCCGCGGAACACCAGCGGCTCGTAGATCTGACGCAGCAGCAGCGTCACGTTGCCCGCGTTCTGCGAATGCGGGTCCATCGTATTCGCATCGCCCGACACGGACATGCGGAAGGTGCGCGCATCGGCGGTGGTCGCGGCGGCGCTCAGCAAGGCGACGGCGCCCGCGGCGAACGCGAGACGGGCCATGCGGCCCAGTTTGGTGGCCATTTCGGTCTCCTCAGTTGTTGGACGCCGTCCTGTTCAGCCGGCGTCCGGGGATCGGGGGCTCCCGGAAGCGTCCGGATCGCAAGCCCGGCGTGGCTGGCAACTTCCTTGCCAGATTTTTGTGCCACAACCGGGCCGCAGCCCGAATGCACATTTGTTAGCGCGTCCGTCAGGGAAATGAAACCGATCTTGGCGCGCGGCGACGTGCCGCATGGCGTTAACCTTAAGCGGCTGCGAACGTCCCCGGAACGCGCGACAAAGCCCGGTGTCTTGCGCTAGAGTTTCCCCCTATTCGGGAGCCTTGTCTGATGAACGATCAACGCCCGCGCGGCAATTCGCTGGCCGCGCGCGATATCGCCGCCCTTGTCCACCCCTACACCAATCTGCGCGCCTTCCAGACGGACGGCCCGCTGGTGATGGAGAAGGGGCGCGGCGTGTTCGTCGCCGACGACACCGGCAAGGAATATCTGGAAGGCATGGCGGGCTTATGGTGCGCGTCGCTGGGCTTCGACGAGAAGCGCTTGGCCGACGCCGCCGCCAAGCAGATGCGCGAATTGCCCTATTACCATATTTTCGCCGGTAAATCGCACGAGCCGGGCATCGTGCTCGCCGAGATGCTGAAGGAGATCAGCCCGGTTCCGATGTCGAAAGTGCTGTTCGCGGGCTCCGGCTCCGAAGCCAACGACACGGCGATCAAGCTCGTCTGGTACGTCTCGAACGCGCGCGGCAAGCCGAACAAGAAAAAGATCCTGTCGCGCGACAAGGCCTATCACGGCGTCACCATCGCCTCGGCCTCGCTCACGCGCCTGCCCGCCAATCAGCGCGATTTCGATCTGCCGATTTTCCCGGTCGCCTACGCGCAAACGCCGCATCACTTTAAGCATGCGCTGCCCGGCGAAAGCGAAGAAGCCTTCGCCACGCGCTTGGCCGAGGATCTGGAAAAACTGATCCTGGCCGAAGATCCCGAGACGATCGCCGCGATGTTCGCCGAGCCGATCATGGGGGCCGGCGGCGTGATCGTGCCGCCCAAAGGCTATTTCCCCAAGATCCAGGCGGTGCTGAAGAAATACGACATCCTGCTGGTCGCCGACGAAGTGATCTGCGGCTTCGGCCGCACGGGCAATATGTGGGGCACGCAAAGCTTCGATATGAAGCCCGACATCATCACCTGCGCGAAGGCGCTGTCGTCGGCCTATCTGCCGATTTCGGCGGTGATGATTTCAGAGCCGATCTGGGACTTGATGGTCAAGCAGTCGGAGAAGATCGGCACGTTCGGCCATGGCTATACCTATACGGCGCACCCCGTGCCCGCCGCCGTCGCCATCGAAACGCTGAAGATCTACGCCGAGCGCGACATCGTCGGCCATGTCCGTGACGTGAGCCCCCGGCTGCAAGCGGGTCTCAAAGCGTTCGAATCGCATCCGTTGGTCGGCGAAATGCAGGGCATGGGCTTGATCGGCGCCCTGCAATTGGTGAAGGACAAGGCGTCGAAGACATTCTTCGAGCCCGCCCAGCCGGCCGCCGCCTTGGTCGGCAAGGCCTGCGAGAACGCCGGCTTGATCGTGCGGCCGCTGTTCGACAATCGCGTGGCCGTGTGTCCGCCGTTGATCATCACCGAAGCCGAGATCGACGAACTGCTCGCCCGGTTCAAGCGCGGACTGGACGACGGTTTGGTCGCGATCCAGGCCAAAGGGCTGTTGACGTGAATCAAAGCGGGCGGCACGGATTTTAAGGGAATATCCGGCGCATTCCGGGGTGAACCCCGGAAGGCCGGCGGGAGCAAGCAGCAAGATGCGACGCGACTATGACGGGGCGTTCGCCCAATCGATCGACAAGCTGAAGGCCGAAGGGCGCTATCGCGTCTTCGCCGATCTGGAGCGTATTTGCGGCGCCTTCCCGCGCGCCTCGTGGCATTCGCCCGAAGGCATGCGCGAAGTGATCGTGTGGTGCTCCAACGATTATCTCGGCATGGGCCAGCATCCCAAAGTGCTCGCCGCGATGAAGGCGACGGTCGAGGCGAACGGCGCCGGTGCGGGCGGGACGCGCAACATCTCCGGCACCAACCACCAGCATATCCTGCTCGAACAAGCGCTCGCCGATCTGCACGCCAAACCGGCCGCCCTCATCTTCACCTCGGGCTACAACGCCAACGAGGCGACGCTGTCGTCCTTCGGCAAGCTGCTGCCCGGCCTCGTCATCCTGTCGGACGAGCTCAACCACGCCTCGATGATCGAGGGCATCAAGCATTCGGGTGCGGAGAAGCGCATCTTCAAGCACAACGACGCCGACGATCTGGAACGCCAGCTCGCGGCGATCGAGCCTTCGCATCCCAAGCTGATCGCTTTCGAAAGCGTCTATTCGATGGATGGCGACGTGGCGCCGATCCACCGCTTCTGCGATCTGGCAGAGCAATACGACGCGATGACCTATCTCGACGAGGTTCACGCGGTCGGCCTTTATGGCGCGCGTGGCGCGGGTGTGGCCGAGCGTGAAAACGCGATGCAGCGCCTGGACGTGATCCAAGGCACGCTCGCCAAGGGTTTCGGCGTGGTCGGCGGCTATATCGCCTCGACCGTAGCGCTGTGCGACGCGGTGCGCAGCCATGCGCCGGGGTTCATCTTCTCGAGCTCGATGCCGCCGGTGATCGCCGCGGGTGCCCGCGCCGCGATCGAGCATCTCAAAACCTCGACCGTCGAACGCGCGCAACTGGCCGAGCGTGCCGCGCGGCTCAAGGCCAAATTCGCCGAAGCCAATCTGCCGGTCATGCCGTCCGCCACGCATATCGTGCCGCTGATGGTGGGCGATGCGCGCGCCTGCAAACAGGCGTCGGACGAATTGCTCACCCGCCACGGCATCTATGTGCAGCCGATCAACTTCCCGACCGTGCCCCGCGGGACGGAACGTCTGCGCTTCACCGCCACGCCGTTCCATGACGACGGCCTCATGGACGCGCTGGTCGTGGCGGTGGACGAGGTTTGGACGCGCCTGCAACTGCGCCGCCAATACCGCCCGCTGGCGGCCGAGTAGGAATCGTTACCGCTTCGTGACGGCACCCCTCGACCGGCGGCGGCCGGTCGGGCATTCTCTCTCCCCAGCGCGCCGATCGAACCAGGCGCCGGGGAGTCTTCCGTTCCATGCAAACACGTTCCGTTAAAACCGCCGAGGATGCGGCCGAGCTGATCGCCGAACGCGCGATCGACAACGTGAAGGTCGGCGTTTTCGACGTCGACGGCATCATGCGCGGCAAATACATGTCGCGCGAAAAATTCCTCTCGGCGCTCAAATCCGGCTTCGGGTTCTGCGACGTGGTGCTGGGCTGGGATTCGAACGACCAGCTTTACGACAACGTCAAATACACGGGCTGGCACACGGCCTATCCCGATGCGCCCGTGCGCTTGGTGCCCGATACGTGCCGCGAATTGCCGCTGGAACCGTCGACCGTGCTGTTTCTGGGCGAATTCGCGCAGAAGGCCGAAGGCGTGTGCCCGCGCGGCACGTTGCGCCGCGTGCTGAAGCGCGCGTCCGACATGGGCTATTCGGTCATGTCGGCGGCGGAGTTCGAATTCTTCGTGTTCGACGAAACGCCGTTTTCGGTGCGCGAGAAGCACTACAAGAACCTGCGCACCATCACGCCGGGCTTCTACGGCTACTCCGTTTTGCGCAGCTCCGTGCATGCCGAGTTCTATCACGGCCTGCTCGACACGATGCGCAAGATGGACGTCGCACTCGAAGGTCTGCACACCGAAACCGGTGCGGGCGTGCTGGAAGCCGCGATCACGGTCGACGACGCGCTCGCCTCCGCCGACAAGGCCGCGCTGTTCAAGACCTTCACCAAGATCTACGCCGAACGTCAGAACAAGATGGTGACGTTCATGGCGAAATGGTCGCATGACTGGCCGGGTCAGTCGGGCCATTTGCATGTGTCGCTGAAGGACAAGAACGGCGATCCGGTGTTCCACGACGCCAAGAAGCCCCATTCGATGTCCGACACGATGCGCTGGTTCGTCGGCGGGCAGCAGCGTCTGATGCCCGAATTGCTGGCGATGGTCGCGTGCACGGTGAACAGCTACACGCGCCTGATCCCCGGTTTCTGGGCGCCGACCGCGTCGATGTGGGGCGTCGAAAACCGCACCACGGCGTTGCGCGTGATCCCCGGCAGCCCGAAATCGCAGCGCGTCGAATATCGCGTGGCCGCCGCCGACATCAATCCCTACATCGCTTTCGCCGCCGCGATCGGCTCGGGACTTTGGGGCATCGAGAACAAGATCGAGCCGCCGCCGCCGGTCGAAGGCAACGCCTACGCGGTCGAGCCGAACCCCAAGGACAACCTTCCCCGCAGTTTGGGCGACGCGGCCGCGCGCCTCGCCGCCAGCAAGGTCGCGCGCGATCTGTTCGGCGACGAATTCGTCGAGCATTACGCCGCGACCCGCGATTGGGAGCAGCGCGAATACAACAAGGCGATCACCGACTGGCAGCACGCCCGTTATTTCGAGATCATCTGACATGACCAAAGAATTCACGATCGTCAGCCCGGTCGACGGGAAACCCTATCGCACGCTCGCTTTGGCCGACGGCAAGGCGATCGAAGCCGCCCTGGCCGCGGCACATGCCGCCAAGAAGGCTTGGGCCCAAACGCCGCTGGCTGCGCGCATCGCCGCCGTGACCAAGCTGGTCGAGGCGGTGCTGGCGACCAAGGACGCGAATGCCGAGGAAATCACCTGGCAGATGGGCCGCCCGATCGGCCAGACGCCGGGCGAAATGCGCGGTTTCGAAGACCGCGCGCGCCATATGCTGGCGATCGCCCCGCAAGCGCTGGCGGACGTGAAGCCCGAGGCGAGGGACGGCTTCACGCGCTTCATCAGCCGCGATCCGCTGGGGCTCGTGTTCGTGGTGGCACCCTGGAATTACCCGTGGCTGACCTCGGTCAACGCGATCGTCCCCGCTTTGGTCGCGGGCAACGTCGTGCTGCTGAAGCATTCGCACCAGACGCCCCTGGTCGCGGAACGCTACGCGGCGGCGGCCAAGGCGGCGGGTTTGCCGGCGGGCGTGTTCCAGATCCTGCACACCGATCACGCGGACTCCGCCAAGATCATCGGCGATGCGCGCGTCGATCACGTGTGCTTCACCGGCTCGGTCGATGGCGGCAAGGCGGTGCAACGCGCGATCGGCGAACGCTTCATCGGGGCGGGCCTCGAACTCGGCGGCAAGGATCCCGCTTATGTCCGCGCCGACGCCAATCTCGCCCATGCGGTCGAGAATCTCGTCGACGGCGCCTTCTTCAATTCGGGCCAGTCCTGCTGCGGGATCGAACGCATCTACGTGCACGAAAGCCTGTACGACAAGTTCGTCGACGGCTTCGTGGATCTGACCAAGACCTACAAGCTCGGCAACCCGACCGACAAGGCGACGAATCTCGGCCCGATGGTCCGGACCTCCGCCGCCGAATTCGTGCGCGGCCAGATCGCCGAAGCCGTGAAACAGGGTGCCAAGTCGCTGGTCGATCCCAAGCACTTCCCAGCCGATAAAGCAGGCACGCCGTATCTCGCGCCGCATGTTCTGGTCGACGTGACGCATAAAATGCGCGTGATGAACGAGGAAAGCTTCGGCCCCGTCATCGGCATCATGAAGGTGAAATCGGACGACGAAGCCGTCGCGCTGATGAACGATAGCGATCTCGGCCTCACCGCCGCGCTCTGGACGTCGGACGAAGAAGCCGCCGCGCGCATCGGCCGCCAAATCGAAACCGGCACGGTTTTCATGAATCGCTGCGACTATCTCGACCCGGCCCTCGCCTGGACCGGCGTCAAGAACACCGGGCGCGGCGTCACACTCTCCACGCTCGGCTACGACCACCTGACCCGCGCGAAATCCTTCCATCTCCGCACGAACATCTAGGCTCGAACATGACCGTCAAAGGCAATTGGAACTATCCGACCACCGTTTGGGCGGGGCCGGGCCGCATCGCCGAACTTCCCGTGGCGCTGGCGCGCCTGGGCATCAAGAAGCCGCTGCTCGTCACCGACGAAGGCTTGGCGAATGCGCCGATGGTGAAGAACGCGCTGGCGATTTCCGGAGCGGCACTGTTCGCCAAGGTCAAGGGCAACCCGACGGGCCGCAATGTCGAGGACGGGCTCGCGGCGTTGAAGGCGGGCGGTCATGACGGCGTCATCGCCTTCGGCGGCGGCTCGGCGCTCGACGCCGCCAAGGCGATCGCGCTGATGTGGAAGCAGACGCGCCCCTTGTGGGATTTCGAGGATATCGGCGATTGGTTCAAGCGCGTCGATCCCGACGGCATGCTGCCGGTCGTGGCCGTGCCCACGACGTCGGGCACGGGATCGGAAGTGGGCCGCGCCTCGGTCATCACCGACGAAGCCACGCATGTGAAGAAGATCATCTTCCATCCGAAGATGATGCCGGGGATCGTGATTTCCGATCCCGAATTGACCGTGGGCTTGCCGCCGCACGTCACCGCCGCAACCGGCATCGACGCCTATGTTCACAGCTTCGAAGCCTATTGCGCGCCCGGCTTCCATCCGATGGCGGAAGGCATCGCGCTCGAAGGCATGCGGCTGGTGAAGGAATATCTGCCGCGCGCCTTCAAGGACGGCAAGGACATCGAAGCGCGCGGGCAAATGCTCGCCGCCGCGTCGATGGGGGCCGCCGCGTTCCAAAAGGGCCTGGGCGGCGTGCATGCGCTCGCCCATCCGATCGGCGCCGTCTACGACACGCATCACGGCCTAACGAATGCCGTGCTGCTGCCTTACGTGATGGTTCACAACAAGGCCGCGATCGCGGACCGCATGAACCTGCTCGCCCGCGTGCTCGACCTGCCGGGCGGCGGCTTCGACGCCGTGCTGAAATGGACGCTCGATTTCCGCGCGGCGCTGAAGATCCCGCACACGTTGAAGGAAATCGGCGTGGACGACGCGCGCGCCGCCGAAATCGGCGCGATGGCGGAGAAAGACCCGTCGGCCGGCGGCAATCCCTGCCCCGTCACCGCCAAGGACCTCGAAACCGTGTTCCGCGCCGCCGTGGCGGGGAAGATCTGAAAATCGAACCTCCCCCTTGATGGGGGAGGTCGCAGCGAAGCTGCGGGTGGGGGTGCCTGGTGCGCGATCCCCCCACCCGACGCTTGCGCGTCTTCCCTCCCCCACAAGGGGGGAGGGAAATCAGATCACGATTTCCACGCCGCGATCAGGCGGCGATAGCCGGCTTCGACGTCGCGCTTCAATTCGGCGTCGCCGATCTTGTTCTCGAGCCAGGCTTGCGCGGGCCGCGAGAAGGCCGTGCGGCCGACGGCGAAGCCCTTCGCCCATTTGCGCCCGCGCGCCAGACGGAACCCGGCGGTCACGTCGGCTTCGGGCGCGTCGAGGCCCAGCAGCATCACGCCCCGGCACAAGGGATCGCGCTTGTCGATGATCGCTTCCAGCCGATCCCAATCGGCTGCGGTGATCGGCGGCGGCAGCTTCCACCAATCGGGTTCCAGTCCGATATCGTAAAGCCGTTCGACCGCCGCGGGGATCGCGTCGGGCCAATTGCGCCGGCCGCGCGAGGCGATGACCTCGATCATCATTTCCAGGCCCAGCCCATGCGCCGCGCGCACGACCTTGGCCATCGTTTCCTCCTGCGCGTGGCGCTCGGCCGCGTCGTCGTCGGGATGCCAGAACATCAGGCATTTGACGACATGCTCCTCCGGCCAATCGCGGAACACCAGCGCCGAATCCGGCCCGTGCTGCAGATCGAGCGGCAGCGAGCCCGGCATCTCCACCGGGCGGCCGATCCAGATGCCCTTACCCGAGACGCGCCACAAGGCGGATTCGCCCCAGCGATCGTCGATCAGCACGCCCGCCCCCGGCGTATCCTTTGCGACGGCGAGCGCCACGTCGGCGAGATGTTCCTTGAGCGTGAACAAACGCTCGCGCGGCGCCCCCGCCTCGTCGGCCATTTTTTCGAGCTGGACGCGATGGTCGAACGCGAAGGCGAGCACTTCGGGCCATTCGCGCCGGCGCGTGAGCTTGCGATGCAGGACCGCGAGCTCCTTGTCCGCATGCAGGCGATAGACGCCGGTCTTCTTGGCGAAATAGAGATCGAGCTCCGGCCGCGTGGGGCACGCCGGCGCGCAGCCGTGGCGCGACACGACGATGGCGCCGCACGCATTGCCGCGCTTGGCGGCGTCGACCCACGACAAGCCGTCGAGCCAGCCGGACATGAGGCCGGCCATGAACGCGTCGCCCGCCCCCAGCGTGTTGAAGGTTTCGACCGGCGCGCCGGCGGCGAAGTCGCCGTCGTCGAGCTTGGCCGGAATGGCGCCTTCGAAAATCATCGCGCCCTTGGGACCGAGCTTCAGCACGATCGTCGCGGTCGCGTTCATCGCGCGAATGGCGCGCAACGCTTCCAGCGTGTCGGTCGAGCCGCCGCAAATATGGATTTCCTCCTCGGTGCCGACGATCACGTCGAACAACGGCACCAGCGCCTTCAAATGCGCGGAAACCGCGTCGGAACGCACGAAGCGATCTTCGCCCCGCCCTTTGCCCGCGAGGCCCCACAGCACCGGCCGGTAATCGACGTCGAACACCGTTTTGGTGCCCGCCTTGCGCGCATAGGCGATCGCGGTCTTGACCGCTTCGGCGGTCGAAGGGGCGGAGAAATGCGTGCCGTTGGTCAGGAACACCCGCGCCGAGGCGATGTAATCGGCGTCGAAATCCTCGGCCGAGACGGCCATGTCGGCGCAATTCTCGCGATAGAAGATCAGCGGGAACGTCTCGCGATCCTTCACGCCCAGCACGACCAGACCGGTCAAGCGGTCCTTGTCGGTGCGGACATGGCTAACGTCCACGCCCGCCTCTGCCAGCGTTTCGCGCACGAAGCGGCCCATATGCTCGTCGCCCACGCGCACCAGCATCGAGGCTTTATGGCCGAGGCGCGCGAGGCCATAGGCCGTGTTCGCCGCCGAACCGCCGAGATATTTGGCGAAGCTCGACATATCCTCGAGCCTGCCGCCGATCTGCGCGCCGTAGAAATCGACCGCCGCGCGGCCCATCGCGATCAGATCGAAACGCCGCCCTTGCGGCGGAAGATTTACTTTGACCATTCGGGTTGCCAGTACTTCGCGTCCTTCGCCATCGTCCAGCGATGTTCTTCGGTGAATTCGGGTACGCCGTATTTGTTGTCCGGCAGATGCCGGATGACCCAGGCGTAATACATGCCGTAGCCGGGGGCCGCCGCTTGGGCGTGGTCCTGACCGTCGGCGATCTTCACCGTGTCGCCGTCGCGCACCTTCAGCACCGTCTCGCCGAGTTCGGCATGGCCGTAGCCCTGCTTCTCGGTGAAGCGATAGTGATAGATCTCCGGCTGCGGATGATGATGCGGCGGGTAGGACGACCAGCGGCCGGGCAGCGTGACGACTTCGCCCAGCACCAATTCCGCGTCCTTCGACGAGTTCGACGCGTCGAAGATCGTGCGCACATTGCGCAAGCACTGATCGCCGATATGGCCCTTGCCGCGATATTCGTCGGGCACGTCGGACGGGCGGAAATAGCGCGCTTGCAGCGACTTGGCGTTGGCGCAGCGATACAGCGTGAACTCCGCGTCGGTCTTGGCGACGAGCGCCACGCGCTCGCCCTTGCCGACATGCAGACAGGTCGGGCCCACATCGAACAGCGACGCGCGCGACGCGGCCTCGGCGCGGTTGGCGAAACGGATTTCCGCTTCGCCCGCCATCAGCAGATAGGCGCTTTCGCAAGCCGCGGTTTCCTCGAAGGTCTCGCCGGCCGTCAGCTTCAACACCGCGAAATCGATGCCGAACCCGTCATTGGTTTCCTTCGTGGCGACCGATGTGAGCCCGGCGGGAAACCCGCCTTTGGGCGCTTTGGCGTGCGCGGTCATCAGTCGTAGCCTCCCATCACGTTCTGGTCGAAGTCGATCACGGAGCCGGTCATCATGTCGCTGGCATCCGACAGAAGATAGAGCGCCAGCGTCGATACGTCGTCGACCGACAGGATGCGCCCGAAGGGCTGGTTCGGCGACGCCTTCTCCAGCCAGTCGGGCGGATTGCCGTCGCGCGCCTGAATCGCGTGCTCGCCCGGCGTTTCCATCCAGCCGATATTGACGCCGTTAACGCGGATCTTGTCGAAGCGCACCGCGTTGGCGACGTTCTTGGTGAGCGTCGCGAGCGCGCCCTTCGACGACGAATACGCCGTCAGAAACGGCTGCCCGCCATGCGCCGAGCGCGTGATGATGTTGACGATCGAGCCGCCGGCCTTGCGCGCTTTCGCCCGGCGCACGAATTCCTGCGTCAGGATGAAGGGCGCGCGCACGTTCACGGCGTAGAGACGATCCCAGAGTTCGACCGAGGTATTCTCGATCGTGCCGCGATCGGTGAGCGCGCCGGAATTCACCAGCCCGTCGATCCGGCCGAACTTCGCTTCGGCCTTTTCCATCACCGCGCGGACCTGTTTTTCGTCGGCCAATTCGGCTTGGACGAAAAGACAGGGTGCCGTCCTGGAAATATCGGCCGCGACCGCTTCGCCGCGCTGGGCGTTGCGCCCCGTCACGACGATGCCGGCCGCCCCCACGGCGGCGGCATCGCGCGCGATGCGTTCGCCCAGGCCTTGCGTCGAACCGGTGACGACGACGATTTTGCCGTCGAGACGCTGGCTCCTCACAGGCTCACCTTCACCGGTTTGCCGGTCTTGGACGACTTCAACGCCGCTTCCGCCAGCACCAGCGCCTTGCGGCCGTCATCGGCCCCGACCGGCATCTTCTTCTTGGTCGTGAGCGCCGTCAGGAACGCGTCCATCTCGGCGCGATAGGCGGCGGCGTAACGCTCCAGGAAGAAATAGAGCGGCTTGTCGGTCGATACGGACGACGCATCGGCCTTCTCGACCGTCGTCGGCGTGTGGTTGCCCGCCATCAAGCGGCCCTTGGAGCCGTGAACCTCGATGCGCTGGTCGTAGCCGTAGCTCGCCCGGCGCGAATTGTTGATATGCGCCATTTTGCCGCTGCGCGTGCGCAGCAGCACCATCGCGCTGTCGATATCGCCCGCCTTCGCCACGCGCGGATCGACCAGGGCCGAGCCGAAGGCGAAGACTTCGTTGGGTTCTTCGCCCAGCAGCCAGCGCGCCATATCGAAATCATGGATCGTCATGTCGCGGAACTGGCCGCCCGAGACCTTCAGATACTCGAAAGGCGGCAGGCCGGGATCGCGGCTCGACACGATGACTTGCTCGACGTCGCCGATTTCACCGGCGCGCAAACGCGCATGCAGCGACGCGAAGCTCGGGTCGAAGCGGCGGTTGAAACCCACCAGCATCGGCACTTTGGCGGCCTTGACGACCTTCAAGCACGCGTCGACGCGCGCCAGCGACAGATCGATCGGCTTTTCGCAGAAAATCGCCTTGCCGGCCTTGGCGGCGGCGATGGTGAGATCGGCATGCGTATCGGTCGACGACGCGATCAACACCGCGCCGACCTTCGGATCGCTCATCGCGGTCTTGGTGTCGACGGTCTTTGCGCCGTAGGATGCGGCCAACTCGGCGGCGGCCTTCGCGTTGACGTCGACGACATAGCGCAACCGCGCTTTGCCCGAAGCGGCGATGGCGGCGGCATGGATACGGCCGATGCGACCGGCACCGAACTGAGCGAACTCGATCATGTTTCTCCCTCTTGATCTTTGGCCGGAAATAAGCGCGCAATGTCACAAAACCGCAACAACAATCGTCTGTAACAATCGTCGCTGGGGATGAACCGGATGGGTGTGCGTCTTACCACGGCCGAGGCGCTCGTGCGCTTCCTGGCCGCGCAAAAAATCGTCGACGCGAAAGGCAAGACCGTGCCGCTGTTCGGCGGGGTGTTCGCGATTTTCGGCCACGGCAACGTCGCCGGGTTGGGACCGGCCTTGCACGCCCATCGCAATGTTTTGCCCACGTTGCGCGCCCATAACGAACAGGCGATGGCCCTGGCGGCGGTCGCCTACGCCAAGACCCATGCGCGAAACCGGATGATGGCCTGCACCACCTCGATCGGGCCGGGGGCAACGAACATGGTCACGGCCGCGGCCGTGGCGCATGTGAACCGCCTGCCGGTTCTGCTGCTGCCCGGCGACGTATTCGCCGACCGCCGCCCGGACCCCGTGCTCCAGCAGGTCGAGAATTTCGGCGATGCCGCGATTTCGGCCAACGACGTGTTCCGCCCCGTCTCGCGGTATTGGGATCGCATCACGCGGCCCGAACAAATTCTGGTCTCCGCCCCCGCCGCATTGCGCGTATTGCTCGACCCGGCGGATTGCGGCCCCGCCGTGATCTGCCTGCCGCAGGATGTGCAGGCCGAAGCGTTCGATTGCCCGCCGGAATTCTTCGCCGAGCGGATCCATCGCATTCGCCGCCCGCAGCCGGATATCGACGAACTCGCCCAAACCGCCGCGACGCTGAAGGGTGCCAAGAAGCCGATGATCCTGGTCGGCGGCGGCGTGAAATTCTCGGGCGCCGAACGCGTGCTGGGCGATTTCGCGATCAAACACGGCATCCCCACGGCGGAAACGCAGGCTGGTAAGGGCGCGCTCGCTTGGGACCATCCTGCCAATGCCGGGGCGCTGGGCGTGACCGGCACGGGTGCCGCCAATGCGCTGGCGGCGGAAGCCGATGTGGTGCTGGCGGTGGGCACGCGGCTGGCCGATTTCCCGACCGCCTCGCGCACCGTGTTCCGCAATTCGAAGCTGAAGCTGATCCAGTTGAATGTCGGTGCGTTCGACGCGGCCAAGCACGGCGCCTTGCCCTTCGTCGCCGATGCGCGTGAAGGGGTGAAGGCGCTCGACGCCAAGCTCGGCCGCTGGAAAGCGCCCGAAGCCTGGACCGCGAAGGCCGCGCGCGAAACCCGCGCCTGGAACCGCGTCGCCGCCAAGGCGATCGCGCCGCAACCGGGCCTTCCCAGCGACGCCGCCGTGCTGGGCGTGGTCAATCGCGTCGCGATGGATCATCCGCATGTGATGCTGTGCGCGGCGGGCGGTTTGCCGGGCGAACTCCACAAGCTGTGGCGCGCCAAGGATTCGGCGAGCTACCACCTCGAATACGGATTCTCGTGCATGGGCTACGAGATCGCGGGCGGCCTCGGCGCCAAGCTCGCGGCGCCCGAGCGCGAGGTCTATGTGCTGGTCGGCGACGGCTCGTATCTGATGATGAATTCCGAGATCGCGACGTCGGTCGCACTCGGCGCCAAGCTGACGATCGTCGTGCTCGACAATCGTGGCTTCGGCTGTATCGCGCGTTTGCAAGCCGCAACCGGCGGGGCGCCGTTCAACAATCGCCTGTCGGACGACCATCCGCCGGTCGATTTCGCCGTCCATGCGCTGGCGCTGGGTGCGGAAGCCACCAAGGTCGACGACCTTGCGGGCCTCGAAGACGCCTTGCGCGCCGCCAAGCGCGCCAAGACGACGCAGGTGATCGTCATCGACACCGACGCCAAGCACAGCACGGGCGAAGGCGGGGCGTGGTGGGACGTCGCCGTCCCCGACGCGCCGCGCACGCGCCGTCACCGTCAAACCTATCTCAACAAGCGGCGCGCCCAGCGCCGGGGAGCCTGAGTTCCATGCCCTGCCCGATCGGAATCAACCCGCTGACCTGGACCAACGACGATATGCCGTCGCTGGGCGGCGATACGCCGTTGGAAACCTGCCTAACGGAAGCCAAGGAAGCGGGTTATGACGGCGTGGAGCTCGGGAACAAATTCCCGCGCCAAGCGGCGAAGCTTGGCCCCATCATGGCCAAGCACAAGCTCAAGATCGTCTCGGGCTGGTATTCCTCGCGCCTGCTGGAACGCGACGTCGACGCCGAAATGGCGGCGATGGACGATCATCTGACGCTGCTCAAGGCCATGGGCAGCCCGGTCATGGTCTATGCCGAAGTCACCGGCTGCGTGCATGGCGACAAAACCGCGTCGCTGGATTCGCGCCGCCGCCTGACCGACACGGAAATGGATCTGCTGGCGAGCCGGATGACGGAAGTCGGCAAGCGGCTGCGCGCGAAAGGTATGCGCCTTGCCTATCACCACCACATGGGCACGGTGATCGAAACGGAAAGCGAGATCGACGCGCTGATGGCCAAGGCGGGGCCGGAGGTCGAATTGCTGCTCGACACCGGCCATTTCACCTATGCCGGCGGCGATCCGCTGAAGCTGGCGCGCAAATACGCCAAGCGCGTCGCGCATGTCCATTGCAAGGACATCCGCGCGGCCGTGCTGGCGGAAGCCAAGCGCAACAAGCGCTCGTTCCTCGACAGCGTGCTGGACGGCGTGTTCACCGTGCCGGGCGATGGGTCGGTCGATTATCCGCCGATTTTCGCCGAGCTGAAGCGCGCGGGCTATGCGGGCTGGCTGGTCGTCGAGGCGGAGCAGGATCCGGCGAAGGCCCACCCGCTGACTTATGCGCGGATGGGCCGCCGGTATTTGAGCAAAACGGCGCGGGCGGCGGGGCTTTAAGCCCCACCCCCGGCGCCCGCCGGGCTTACGAGCCCGAGCGGATTTCGCGCGTCCAACGCGACAGCAGACGTTCGCGTTCCGCAGCCGAGCCGTAGCGCACGAAGTCGTACTCGATCAGCAGGATGTCCGACATGCGCGGCGCCTGCGGCGGAATCGCCGCATTCTTGTTCGACGGCAGCTGGAACGAGTTCGCCGCCGCACCCAGCGCCTGGGCCGCGGGCGACAGCGCCCAGTCGTAGAACTTCTTGGCGTTCGCCATGTTGCGCGTGCCCTTGATGATCGACATCGAGCCGATCTCGAAGCCCGTGCCCTCGCACGGCGCCACGATTTTCACCGGGGCGCCCGCGACGACCTGCGTCACCGCGTCGTGCAAGAAGGTGATGCCGATCAGCGATTCGCCGGTCGCGGCGGCGCGCGCGGGGGCCGCACCCGAACGCGTGTACTGGTTCACGTTCGCGTGCATGCGCTTCATGAACGCGAAGGCCGGCTCTTCGCCGAACAGCTGCACCAGCGTCGCCAGCATCGTGTAGGACGTGCCCGACGAATTCGGGTCCGCGACCTGGACTTCGCCCTTGTATTCGGGGCGGGCGAGATCGCGCCAGCACTTGGGTTCGGGCAGGTTCTTCTGCGCGAGCGTGCGGGTGTTGTACGAATAGCCGAGCGCGCCCGAATAGATGCCGACCGTGCGGTACTTCGAAATCTCGGCCTGGCGCACCGCCCAATCATGCAGGTCCTTCAGGACCGGCGAGCGGTATTCGGCCAGCAGGCCTTCTTCGGCCGCCTGAAGATGCGGGTCGCCCGTGCCGCCCCACCACACGTCGCCGCGCGGGTTGCGCGCTTCGGCCTTGATCTGCGCGTAGGTCTCGCCCGAGGATTTGCGGGTCATATTGACCTTGATGCCGGTCTCGCGCTCGAAATTGGCCGCCATCGGGCGGCACCATTCTTCTTGCACCGAGCAATAAAGCGTCAGCGAGCCTTGGGCCTGGGCGGCGCCGGCGAATAGCGGAAATGCGGCGACGATTGCCGCGGACGCGGCGTAACGAAGGGCGTTCATCTCTCTCTCCCTGAAGGACGCGGGGGCGGATCCCCCGTATCGCGACTTATGATTACGATTTGATGACATTCCGGCCGCCCGCGCAAGTGCAAGGCGCAGGCTGAAGGCCCACATATCGCGGTGCGAAATACGACCGGCGCCGGGCAACGCACGATCCGAAAACGGCTGCGAGCCTTCTTCATCGACCTGAAGATTTTCTTAACCGGGCCATGCGTTTAATGGGGGACTGGAACCGCCGTCCACGCCCCGGACGGCGCATCCGGGGCGGCCGGATTTCGCTATAATTCCGCCGCACCGAACCTCCTGTCAGGCCATCCGCCATGCCGAAGAACCAGCTTTCCGACGACGACTACTTCGCGATCGAAGACGCGCTGCAAAACAGCGCGCGCGGCCGCGCCTTCCTGCGTATGCGCGACCAGCGCCAGCGTTTGGTGGCGGTGGACGAAGCGCGGCGCATCGCGTCGTCGCTGCGCGAATGGACCTTGCGCCAGTTCGAGGTGCAGAAGGAAGCGACCAGCCTGGAAGTGCTGCGCGCCGAGCTGCAAAGCATGGCCGCCCATATCCAGACCGCGAAACAGGAAATCGCGGCCCTTCACGAGAAGGACACCAAGATCGAATCCTCGGCGAACCGGATCGTCACCGCGACCAGCGAGCTCGACCAGATCGTCCAGGCGACCGAGCGCGCGACGTCCGACATTCTGAACGCCGCCGAGCGCGTGATGGAAATCGCCGGCGCCCTGCCCGCCGAACTCGCCGAGCAAGGCCAGATCCTGACCGATCAGGCGACGGAGATCTTCACCGCCTGCTCGTTCCAGGACATCACCGGCCAGCGCATTTCGAAAGTCGTCAACACGCTGCGCTATATCGACCAGCGCGTCGCCGCGATGGTCGAGATTTGGGGGGCCGACGCTCTGTCGGGCGTCAAACCCGCCGCCGCCCCGGCCGCCGACGGCCGCCACGACAGCCACTTGCTGAACGGCCCGTCGATGCCCGGTCAAGGCCGCACCCAGGACGAAATCGATGCGCTGCTGGCCGGCGCCATGGCCGATACGCCCGCCGCCGATCCGAAGCCGGAACCCGCACCGACGCCGCCCCCGGCCCCCAAAGCCGCCCCGCCGGCCGCAAAGGCCCCGGCGCCCGAGCCGGCCGCGGCCGGCGCGACGTCGTCGCAGGACGATATCGACAAATTGTTCGGATGAGCTTGATGTCCGCTCCGAGGCGCTACCGGGTGCGGTCAAGTGTCTGTGGAAACTTCGCCTCTAGCCCGTTAAACATTCTTATATGACACCGTCTGATCCAGCCCCCCCCAGCGCCGCCGAAGCGCCCAAAGCGCCCCCCGCGGGCGCTTCGACGCCGGCCGATCCCGCCGCCGCAGCGGCGGGCGGCGAAGAGGAATTCGACGCCGAAAGCCAGGACGCGCTCCATATCCTGCCGCTGCGCATCATTCCGCTGGAAACGCCGGGCCTGCGCCGCTTGCGGCTGATCAAGAACGTGCGCCTGGATACGGTGATCGAGCTCTACAAGGATCAGAGCCATAAATCGGCGCAAGTCCCGCTCGAAACGCTGCATTCGGTCTTCCAGAGCTACGGCGAGCAGCTGCGCAAGGACATGCCGATCCTGCAGAACCTGGCGACCGTGCCGTCCTTCGACGTGTACACGCTGCGCCTCGCCATGCGGCAATTGAAGCTGCCGGTCGACGAGAAGAAGGATCTGCAGCTTTCCGAAGGCAAGCGCCGCGAACTGACCGAGCATATGAAGGCGTTCACCCACCCGCTGATCCAGCAGATCTACGGCGGGACCGATGTCGAGGTGAACGACGTTTCCGACATTCTGCGCCTGATCGCCAATCCCAACCGGGAGGACGCGCTCAAGAATCTGCGCGCGATGTCGCAAAAGCTGAACGTCCCGCTGACGGAAATCCCCCGCTTCCTGGAGGATTACGGCGACACGTATCTGTCGCTCGCCTATTTCAAATCCTGCCTCGACACCGTGGTGCCGCAGGTTCAGGGCTTCCTCGACTGGATCAAGCCGCTCGAGGAAAACCAGATGATCAAGCACGACCGCCTGTCGAAGCAGATGCTCGACAAGGTGAAGGATTCGCTGTCGGGCGTGATCATCTCGCTGACCGGCCGCTTCGAATCCTTCAACCGAAAAAGCGCGGATTTCTGGAAGGACATCAACGCCAATTCCTTCGCGCAGATGAAGGATCTGGTGTTCTCCAACCACCGCTCGATGGGCGGCGTGCTGTGCGGCCTCGCGGTCAAGATGCAGCTGTGGCGCGAACGCTTCCCGACCGCCGGCGGCGGGCCCAACAAGCGCCTGGAATTCGTGCGCTCGGAAATCGTGCCCGGCATGCAGCTGATCGACGAGCTGGAAGCCGCCGCGCGGAAAATGAATATCTGAGAACGCGCGTCAGATCGCGCGGGCGAGGCAGATCATCGCGGCCGCCCGGCGACGGAACGCGACGCGCTTTGCCGACACCATCACCGGCGTCACCAGCCCTTCCAGCGTTTTGAGCGCGGTCGGGAAAGGGGCGCACGGAACAAGAGGTCCCGTCGCGGCCATCAACGTCGCGAACGTGCCGGGCAGTGCGAAATGCGCGCCGAGCGCCGTGCCCATCAGGTCGAAATCCGAACCCGCCATCAATTGGCGGAAGGATTCGTTCATCCACAGAATTTCGCCCGGCGTTTCGCCGTCGGCCGCGCAGATCGACAGCGCGATCGGCAGCCCGTCCAACGCTTCGGCGACCTGCGCTTCGATCGCGTCGGCCAGCGCGTTGCTGGCGAAGGGGAAGCTCAGCAAAAAAGTCGAGGGCCCGGTGCGCACCGCGCGCAAAACGCCGACGACGTCGCGCCCGAACAGCCAATCGCCTTCGCAGGCGATGGCGGCCGTGGCGCCCAGCGCCAGCGGATTCAAGGCGGCGGCGAACTTGGCGCGGGCGATTTCGTCGTCGCCCAGACCGCCGCCGGTCGCCCCTTGCGCTTCGGGAAATTCGGCGTGGAACAGCGCGTCGCCCCACACGAGGCGCGCCTTGCCGGAATCGCCGCCCGGCAATTCGACGATCGCGATACCGCCGTTGGTCTCGAAATTCTCGACGCTGGCCATGCCCGTTCTCCCCGTTGGGGGAGAATAGGCATTAGATCAAGTGCGGCTCAAGCCGCTTCCGCGCCGCGCTTCATTTTGAGATCGAGCAGGCGGGACACTTCCAGCACGACCAACAGCTTGCCTTTGAGGCGGTAAATGCCCGCCGAAACTTCGCGCCAGCGCGGGTCGAGCGTGGCGGGATTGCGCTCGTATGAATCGGCCGAGAGCGACAGAACTTCGCCCACGTTGTCGACCATCAAGGCGTAAAGCTCGCCCTTGAAATCGACGACGACGTTCATGCCGGCGGCATTGCCCTCGCGCTTGGGCAGGCCCAAACGGCGGCGCACGTCGATCGCGGTCACGATGCGCCCGCGCAAATTCAGCGCCCCCGCGACTTCCGGCGGCGCCATGGGAACGCGCGTGATGCGCTGGGGCCCGAGCACGTCCTGAACGGTCAGCACGGGAATGCCGAAAAGCTGATCGGCGACCGTCATGGTGACGAAGTCGCTGCCGGCGGTCGCGACTTCGACGGCGCCGGGCTTGTTGGCGATGGCGGGAAGATTGGACATGGATGTCTACCCTTCGATCACTCGGCCGCCGAACGGCCGCCCAATTCGGACAGCGAGGCGAGCAAGCCTTCGCGATCCAGCTTGGGAATGAAATCGGTGAAGCCCACGCGGCGCGCGCGGTCGATATCGGCCGGATGCGTGTGCGAGGACAAGGCCAGGATCGGCGTTTCGCGGAACTTGTCCGAACGGCGCAGCGTCTCGGCGAAATCGAAGCCGGACATGCCGGGCATCTCGATATCGGAAACGATGACGTCGAACTCGCGGCCGCTTTCGCACAGCGTCAACGCTTGGGCGGCCGTGTCGGCCGTCGTCACGTCGTAGCCGGCGACTTGCAGGATCGGCTGAAGCAGGTTGCGGAAGAACGGGCTGTCGTCGACCAGCAGCAGGCGGCGGGCCTGCGACTGGGCGCCGAACGGCGAGTCCGCTTTGCCGAACCAATCGCCGAAGGCCTGCGCCAGATAATGCGCGGTGTCGATGACGTCCGTCGCCTTGCCCGAGATGATCGCCGACCCGACCATGCCGGGGCGCGCGTTGTTCATTTCGATCGACAGGCGTTCCTCGACGATGTCGACGATCTCGTCGACCAGCAGACCCATATTCCGGTTGCGGTCGGCGAAGACCAGGATCGGCTGACGGCCTTCCGAACGGATGCCGTAGCTCGGATCGATCGTCACCAGCGGCATCAGCTTGCCGCGATACTGCAGCACGGGCTTGCCGTCGGAGTATTCGATCTGCGCGGCGTCGGTTTCCTCCAAACGCGCGATGAGCGACAGCGGTACCGCCTTGGGGGCCTGACCGCCCGCACGGAAGACCAGCAGCGCCACGCGCTCGCCTTCGCTGCGCGCGACTTCGGTCGCGGCCTGGTCGGCCTGGGCTTCCGACATCGTCGCCGCCGAAGCGCCCGAGCCCGCCGCGATCCCGTTGGGATCGAGGATCATGATGACCGAGCCGTCGCCCAGGATCGTGTTGCCCGAGAACATCGGAATGTCGCGCAGGATCGGGGCCACCGGCTTGACCACGATTTCCTCGGTGTCGAACACGCGGTCGACCATGATGCCGAAGGTGTAGTTGCCGACTTGCGTGACGACGATGAAGCTCTTGTCGTCGTCCATGGTGCGCGTATCGCCCAGGCGCAGCGTGTCGTGCAACGACACCAGCGGCAGCAGGCGGTTGCGCAAGCGCAGGAACGGCGCGTCGTTGACGCGCTCGACCGTCGTTTCCGAATTGCCGTGCGCGCGCACGAGTTCGAGCACGCTGATCTGCGGGATCGCGAAACGCTCGCCCGAGCATTCGACGATCAGCGCCGACACGATGGCCAGCGTCAGCGGGATCTTGATGACGAAGGCCGTACCCTTACCGCGCTGGAACTTGAGCTCGACCGTGCCGCCGATCTTTTCGATGTTCGTGCGCACGACGTCCATGCCCACGCCGCGGCCCGAGACCGAGGTGACCTGGGCGGCCGTCGAGAAGCCGGCGGCGAAGATGAATTGCGCCGCCTGCTGATCGGACATCGCGGCGGCTTCGGCTTCCGTCGCCACGCCGTTCTGCACGGCCTTCTGCTTGATGCGGTCGATGTTGAGACCGCGGCCGTCGTCCTTGATCTCGATGATGATATGGCCGCCTTCGTGGAAGGCGTTCAGGATCACCTTGCCCGTTTCGGGCTTGCCGGCGGCGCGGCGCTCGTCCGGCGGCTCCAGCCCATGATCGGCGCAATTGCGCACGAGATGGGTCAGCGGATCCTTGATGAGCTCCAGAACCTGGCGGTCGAGTTCGGTCTCCTGACCGTGCATCAGCAGGTCGATCTTCTTGCCCAGTTCGTGGCTGAGATCGCGGATCAAACGCGGCAGCTTCGACCAGGCGTTCCCGATCGGCTGCATGCGCGTCTTCATGACGCCTTCCTGCAGTTCCGACGTCACGTGGTTGAGGCGCTGCAACGGAGCGGCGAACTCGCTGTCCTTCTGCGAGCGCAGAATTTGGAGCAGCTGGTTGCGGGTCAGCACGAGCTCGGAAACCATCGTCATCAGGTTTTCGAGCACGTCGACATTGACGCGGATCGACGAAGCGGCGACGGCGGATTCGGCGGTTTCCGCCTTCACCGGCGGCGGAGCGGACGCGGCCGCGACAGGCGGCTTGGCGGCGGCGACAGGTGCGGGCGCGGGCGCGGCGGCGACGGGAACCGGCGGCGGCGGTGCGGCGGGCGCGGCACCGCCCTTATCGGCGGCGATGGCGTCGGCGACGGCGGCGGTCTTGTGCGCAGGGACCGGCACGAAACCGTGCTCGTCGGGTTCGGGTTCCGCCGGCGTCGAGGCGAGCGCCTGCAGGGGAACCGGCGTGGCGGCGACGGGTGCCGGTGCGCCAGCCCCCTTGCCGGCGGCGAAATCGTTCAAGCGCTGGATCAGGTCGGCGTCTTCGCCCTCGGGCTCGGCTTCCGTCTGCTCGAGCACCGACAACAGGCTTTTAATGCGGTCGATCGATTCCAAAATCAGCGAGACGGCCGTGGTGTCGGCGACCAATTCCTTGTCGCGGATCTTGTCGAGCAAGTTCTCGCCGGCATGCGCGACCTTTTCCAGGCGCGGCAGGCCCAAGAAGCCGCACGTGCCCTTGATCGTGTGCATCATGCGGAAAATGCTGGAAACCAGACCCGGATCGTTCGGGTTCTGCTCGAGCTTCACGAGCTCCGTATCGAGCATGCCGAGATTTTCGTTGGTCTCGGTGAGGAAGTCCCGCAGCAGATCGTCCATCTTCGACTCCGTGGTCGCGAGGAGCCCCTCGAACGGGGCCCGGCCATGCGCTTTCTTCGCGTATTTAAGGGCGAGACGCTTACCTGGAGCTTAATGCCGAACACTTTATCGGACGAATCTTGTCCTTCCCCGTCAAGTCGTTGATTTCGCTGGAAGAGACTTATTTCTCGCCCGCGACTTTTTCGCGCACGAAGCGCACATGCATGCGCAATTGATACAACGCATCGTCGTAGGAATGCGGCAACTTCAACGATTCGACCGCTTTTTCGATGGACGACAACTCGGCACGGCAGGATTCCCTGGCCGTCGGATCGGATTCGCTCAGGAGTCGCACTTCGATCGTGCGCAGCCGCTTGTACCAGCGATTGATCTTGCCCCGGATCTGCCAGCGATAGATCGGCGGCGCCAAGCGCATTAGCGGGATCATCAGCGTGATCAGCGGGATCAGCATGACCAGCGTGCGTTCGATCAGCACGGCGAGCCAGAACGGCAAATAGGCGACGAGCACGCCGGGCCCGCGCCGCACCAGGCGCTCGCTATCCTCGTGTTCGGGGAAATCGAGATAGTCGAGCGACGGGAACATGCCCGGCGGCGCGAAGAGCTGACGCGGGCTATGCACTTCCTTCGCCGCCTTGAACAGCAATTGCACCAGGGCCGGATGCAGATCCTCGCGCACCGCGAGCTGCGCCACGGGGGCGAGCAGCACGAGGTCTTCGTTCGGCACGTCGCGCGCGAGATCGAGCGAACCGCCCGGCAGCACGACCGAGGCGAGGAACGGGAAGTTATGCTTATAGGCTTCGTGGCGCGGGAAGCCGATCAAGCGCGCGCGGCCGCCGGCCAGCATATCCGCGAGACCTTCGGGCGGGCGCGCCGACACGGCGAAAGCCGCATCGATCCGCCGTTCGCGCAGCGCCACCAGCGCATCGCCCGTCCCCATCGCGACCGCCTGCACGTCGCTCGCCATATCGAAGCCGTTGGCGCGCAGCAATTGCCGCGCGAGGATTTGCGTGCCCGAGCCTTCCGGGCCGATCGCGATGCGCCGGCCGCGCATATCGGCAAGCTTGGTCACGCGCAGATCGGAACGCACCATCAGCCAGACCGGCTCGTGGAACACCGTCGCGAGCACGGCGACACCCGGCGAGCCTTCTTCCGAGCCCACGCCGCCTTGCACGAAACCCGCGTCGGCGCGGTTCTCCCCGCCGCCCAGCATATGCAAGTTTTCGAGCGCGCCGGCGGTGCGGACGATCTCGAGCTTCACCCCGTCGCGCGCCAAAATCTGCGCGTAGCGTTCGGCGAAGGCGACATAGGACCCGCCCTCGGCCCCGGCGGCGAAGCGCAACGTGGTGGGCGGCGGCGGTGCCACGAAGCGGAACGCGACATAGAACCCCGCCGCGATCAGCAGCGCGATCGGCCCATAGACCTTCGCCACCGCCGCCGCGACCGTGCCCCAATCGCGCAACCGCGCGCGCCACTTCCAATTCATCGCCACCCTCGCTTTCGGCAAGCCATTCCTTACTTTAGCGCGGCCGGGTTAGATTGTCCGCATGCCCCAAGGGTCGAAAATACTGCACCGATCGAAAGCCGTTCCCCCGCGCGCCGCCAAGGCGCAAGGCGGTTATATTTTCGACGAAAGCGGCAACCGCTATTTCGACGGTTCGGGCGGTGCGGCCGTTTCCTGCCTCGGCCATAATCACCCGGCAATCGTCGCCGCGTTGAAGGCGCAGCTCGACGCGCTCGACTACGCGCACACGTCGTTCTTCTCCAACGCGCCCATGGAGGATCTCGCGTCCCTGCTGATCGACGCGGCGCCGACGGCGATGGGCAAAGCCTATTTCGTCTCGGGTGGATCGGAGGCGATGGAAGCGGCGCTCAAACTCGCGCGCCAAGTCGCGGTCGAGCGCGGACAATCCAAACGCATGAACTTCGTCGCGCGGCGGCAATCCTATCACGGCAACACGCTGGGCGCGCTGGGCGTGGGCGGCAACGCCGCACGGCGCGAATTATTCGGCCCGCTGCTGCCCGTCAACGCGCATTTCGTGTCGCCGTGCTACGCCTACCGCGACAAAGCGCCCGACGAGAGCGACGAAGCTTACGGCATACGCCTGGCCGCCGAATTCGAGGCGAAGGTCGCGGAGCTGGGCGGCGATACGATCCTCGCCTTCGTCGCCGAAACGGTCGGCGGCGCCACGCAAGGCTGCACCGTGCCGGTCCCCGGCTATCTCGCCGCCGTCGATGCGATCTGCAAACGCCACGGCATTCTGCTGATCCTGGACGAAGTCATGAGCGGCATGGGCCGCTGCGGCACGCTCTTCGCCTACGAGAACGAAAACGTCCGTCCGGATATCGTCGCGATCGCCAAAGGGCTCGGCGGCGGCGCGCAACCGATCGGCGCCATTCTGGTGTCGCCCGGACTCGTCGAGGCGATCGAGAACGGCTCGGGCGCCTTCGCGCACGGCCACACTTATGTGGGGCATCCGATGGCCTGCGCGGCGGCGCTCGCCGTGCAACGCACGATCCGCGACGAAAACCTGCTCGCCAACGTGACGGCGATGGGGGCGCGGCTCGAAACGGGATTGACCGAGCGCTTGGGCAATCACGCGCATGTCGGCGATATCCGCGGGCGCGGGCTGTTCCGGGCGGTCGAGCTGGTCGCCGATCGCGCGACGAAAACGCCCTTCCCCGCCGCGGCCAAGCTCAACGCCGCGATCAAGCGCGAAGCCTTCGCGCGCGGCCTGCTGATCTATGCGATGGGCGGCACGATCGACGGCAAATCCGGCGATCACGTGATGCTTGCCCCGCCCTATAATTCCACGCCGGACGAGATCGATTTTTGCGTCGCGACGCTGGGCGATGCGATCGACGCGGCGTTTACTTCCCGTCGAGAGTCGTGACCGCATCCCAATCGGCATCCGGCGGATCGGCCAACGTTTCGTCGATGCGCGTTAGAAACGATGCGGCCGCCTTGTCGCGCGTCGCGAGCGGCGACAAAACCGACTTGGCGCCGGTGAAATCGCGCGCGCGATAAAGCGCCAAGGCGCGCGCGTAGGGTGCGACGAATTCGCTTTGCGTTGGCGCCAAGGGCTCGTGGATCGCGACGGGAGCGGCGCGCCCCTTCACGCGAACGCGATCGAGTTCGCGCCAGACGATACCGGCGTCGCCGCACGCGGCGCGCGTGGCATCCGACACCATGATCGCGGAGCCGAAATACTTGTTCGCCCCTTCCAGCCGCGAGGCGAGATTCACCGTGTCACCCATCACGGTGTAGTTGAAGCGCCGCGTCGAGCCGATATTGCCGACCAGCGCCGTGCCGGTATTGACGCCGATGCGCGCCCCTAGCCGCTTGCCCTTGAAGGGCTGGGCCGGATCGGCGTTCAACGCGGCAAGCTTCGCCTGGCATTGCAGGGCGGCCGTCACGGCATTGCGCGCATGTTGCCGATCGTCGAGCGGCGCGCCGAACACCGCGACGATGGCGTCGCCGATATATTTGTCGACGAAGCCGCCATTGGCTTCGACGATCTCCGTCATCGCCGACAAATAGACGTTCATCGTCGCGACGAGTTCGGCGGGCGTGAGTCCTTCGGACAGCGCGGTGAAGCCCGCGACGTCGGAAAAGAGCACGCTGACCTCGCGCTCCTCGCCGCCCAGTTGCGGCGGCGTGTCGCCCGCGACCAGCTTGTCGATCACGGCGGGGGCGAGATACAGCGCGAAGCTGCGGCGCAAAAAGCGTTTGTCCTTGTCGGCGACGGCGAAGCGATAGCCCGCGAGCAGCGCCGCCGCCGCGAATGCCGCCGCCAGCCCATCGAGCCAGGGCAGCACGAAGCCGCTTTGCAGCGCGACGGTCGCCAATGCCGTCCAGGTCGCTGCGATACCCAACAAGGCGAGACCCGCCAGCGATGCCGGCAATGCCAGCGCCGCGAAAGCCGCGAGCATTACGCCGGGCACGACGGCCAGCGCGCGCTGTGGCGGCGACAAATCGGCAAGCCCGCGCCCGCGCAAAAAATTCTCGATCGCGGCGGCGTGGATCAACACGCCGGGGATCGCTTCGCGCGTGAAATCCGCCTTCACCAAATCGGCGCGTGGCGCCAGCGCGCAGCGTGGGCCCGCCCCCGCACCCTCGGGCCCCGCGATAAAGCGTTTGGACGTGATCTTGCGATCCTCGACATCCAACACCGCGCCGATCAACACGGCCTTGTCCTTGAAATGCCGTGCAAAAAATTCCGCGTCGCCCTTCGCCGCGCAGGCCCGCAGATCGGCGAGCGAGAAGATCGGCACGTCGCGCCCGCCGCCGGTGAAGTCGATCGTCATCGCGCCGTCGCGCACGCCCGCGATATCCGGCGTTTTCCCGGCGAGGCGCGACGCGATTTCGAATGCGAAGCTCGTCTCGCGACGCGTGCCGCCGCCCGCTTCCTCCGCCTCCAAGTACAAGGGCACGCGACGGATCGCGTCGTCGGCATCGGCGATCAGATTGACCGCGCGGATATTCGCGGCGTTGCCGACCGCGAAACTTTGCCCCGGAAAGGGGCGGATCGGCTGGGTTTGATGCTGCACCTTGCCGAGCAGCACGCGGCCCTCGCGCGAGCCCGCGCGAAGGCTGCGCAGGAAATCGCGCTCGAAGCCGGGCACGAGACGTTCGACGGAGGTCGGAAAGATCACGTCGAAGCCGACGATCTTCGCGTTGGCGTCGAGCACGGCGTTCAATACCGGCGCCAATTCCGGCGTCCACATCGCCTGCGGCAGATCGGCGAAAGGCGGTGTGCGATGCGTTTCCTCGTCGATCGCGATCACCGCGACTCGCGAATCCTCGGGCCCGCGCGCGGCCCCGAAGACGGCGTGGCGCAGCGCGAATGCGGCATCGAGCGACAGGCCCGCGACGCGTTCGCCCCACGGTGTCAGCGGGAAAAACGAAGCGGCCGCGACCAGGAGCGCGGCGGCGGCCAGATCGCGGCGTTTCATTTCCTAAAGACGCAAGAGGCGCGAGATGACCGGCGCTTGGCCGGGCTTGGCCTCGGGATCGACCTTGAACACGATTTCGCGCCCCGGCCCGGCCGAGGCGCGATAGACGCCGCCCGCAACCAGCGTTTGGCCCGCCTTAGCGAGATCGTGGAACGCACCGCGCTGCAATTGCTGGGCGGCGACTTGGACGGTGAGTTTCTCGCCCGGCGCATCGATGCGCTCGATCGTGACGGTGCCCCCGCCCTTCACGTCGAGGACGGGCGACAAGCCATAGAGCGTGGCTTGCGGGGCGGCGGGGCCTTGCGCGGGACGCGGCGGGGCGCGGAAGACCATCACGCCGGCTTGGCCCGATTGCGCCTGCGTCAAACGCATTTTGCCGCCGTCGCATTCGACCTTCTCGCGGCGTACATTGCCGCCTTCGACGGTCGATTGCTCCGCCCCCACCGTGACGGTGCCGCCTTTGATCGTCTCGCGCCAGCACGAGCGCAAATAGCCGAGCACAAGCTCGTCGCCCGGCGCCAATTTGATGACGCGCCCGGCATCGACGTAATCCATGAAATCGACGTCGAGATTCTTGCCCTTCGCATCCTCGACCAGCGCCGCCTGCTGCGCGAAGGCCGCACCGCTTCCCAGAACGCACAGAGCGGCGATCAACAGACGACGCATCGCTATTCCCCCGACTTCGACGATCCTAGTCTAACACTTTGCCGCCCGCGCGATATGACCGCCGTCACAGATCACCGGACCGCCGCTTGCTGGCGCGCCGTGCCGCCGCCATCGCCCACCAGGGTGAACGGCGCCCAGAAGATCGGATGCGCATAGGCGAAGACCGTCGCATTGGAGGACGTATCGACCAGCCCCGGCCCGTCGATCAGTCCGGCCATCGCCTGGCGCAGGGCTTCGGCGCGCGCGAGGTTCGCGTCGCGCGCCTGCCGGGCGAACAGATCGGTCGTCAGCGCCCGCGCCGATGTCGTTTCCACCGGCCAATTCGACACCAGCAAGGCGCGCGTGCCGGCGTAGAAGAAGGCGCGGCCCAGCCCCGACACGGCCTCCGCCCCCGCCCCGTCGCCCGTTGCGGTGTTGCAAGCCGACAGCACGACCCAATCGGCGTTGAGGCGCAAGGCGAGGACTTCGTCGAGCGTCAGCAACCCGTCGCCGTCAGCATCCGCGACATTGGGCGCGGACAGCGCCAAGGCGGGCTGCGTCAGGCCGTTCAAATCGCCGGGGATCAAGCCATGCGTGGCGAACATCACCACGCGGCGATCCGACAGATCCATCGCCTTGACCGTCTTCTCGTTGGCGGCGGCGCCCAGGATCACGTCAGCCGCGTCGGCATTGAGCGCCATCGCGATGCCGCGCACCTCGTCGGCCGTGTCGGGCAAACGCGGCAGCAAGCCAAGCTCGGCGCTGTCCACCCCTTGCGTGGCGGGCGCGTTGCGGCGCACGAGCTTCAGCCCGCGCGTTTGAAGCCCCCGCGTCGTGAGTTGCGCCGTTTGCGCCGCTTGCTCGGTCTTCGCCTCGGCCGCCTGTTCGGAATTGAACCACGGATCGCCGAACCCGACGAACGCCTTGCGGTTGGCGGGAGGTACGGGCAGCCCGCGCAACGTGGCGAGCGACGCGACCGACGGCAATTGCGTGATCGCCGCCTTGCGGATCAGGAACGGCACTTGTTTGTAATTGGCGAATAGCGCGTCGTTGGCGCGTTCGGGGGCCAGCGCCGTCGCTTGCGTCACCAACACGCCGAAGGGCAGTTGACCCAACGCGTCGTGCGGCACGACCAGCAGCGAATTGGCGCCTGAGAAGCCCGCTTCGACGGGCTTCAACAGATCGTCGTAAAGCGACGATGCCAGCGCCACGTCGAAGGCCGGAATGTCGCCCAATGTGGCGGCGTTGGGATCCAGCGCCTTGCGAAGACTGGCGACCGCGTCGGCGATTTGCGCGCGGCCCTTGCCCACGGCGGCGAAAGCGGGGGCACCCGACGCGGGCACGGCCCAGACGAAACTTTGCTGGCGCCCGACATAGGTCGCGATCAGCGCCTCGCCCGGCCGCAACGCCTTGCGCGTATCTTCGATCGTCGCGGGGCGCGGATCGATCAACTGCGCGTAGCTCGGGAAGCGGCGCTCGATTTCCTGGCGGATCGCCGCGCGCGCGGCGCGCAGCGTGTCGATCTGCGTGCGCAAGGCGCGCACCGCGTTGTCGTCGCGCTCGGCCGCGGCCAGCACGTTGGTCAACAGTCCCTGCAAAGCGCCGATCTGTTTCTGCGTGTCCTGTTCGCGGCGCGCGAGATCGGCCAAAGCCGGATCGGCGGCCGCCGCGCGCGCCGAGGATTGCGCCAGTGCGCGCTGCACGCCGGCCCCGCGCACCGCATCGGCCAGGCGGAACGATTCCTCGGCGGCACCCGCACGGCCGACACGCGCCAGCGCGCCCATCGCCGCTTCGAACACCATCTTGGTCTGCGATTCGCGCGCGGCCGAGCCGCTCTCCTCGTCGTCCGATTGCCGCGAGGATTGCAGCAATACCGGCAAGGCGGCGTCGAACTCGGCCAGTGCGGCGTTCGCGTCGCCCTGGGCGAGGATCGCCGCCCCCAGCATGCCGCGGCTCATCGCCGTATCCCAATGGCGCGGGCCCAGCACGCTCGAATTGCGTTCGACCACCGCGGTCAGCACGCGGCGCGCTTCGCCCGCGTCGCCGGTGCGCAGCGCCACCATCGCCCAGTTCGGATTGCGCTCGAACGTCGCGCGCAACACATCCGCGTTGCCCGCCGCGCGAGTCCGGATCTCGGCGTAGGTCCGCGCCGCCCCGTCCCAATCCTCGCGCTGGCTTTGCGCGCGCGCGACGATGCGCAGATTGCGCACCGGCCCCGGCGACGCGGGATCGAATTTCATCGTGTCGAAACTTGCCAGCGCGACGCGGCCCAGCCGCTCGGCCTCCGCCGCGCGGCCTTGTTCGAGCAAAATATCGGCGAAATTGCCGAGCGTTTGCAGCGTTTCGGGCGAATAGCGGCCGAAACGCTCGAGCCGCGACAGCAGCGCGCGGCGGATTTCGACCTCCGCCTCCATCAACCTGCCTTGGCGCATCAGCGTGCGCGCCAGCTCGCCGCGCATATTCTGCTGCAGATTCGCGAACGTGCCGGCGGGCGGCCCGCCCTGCGCGGCGATGCGCGGCTCGTCCGCGACCAGCCTTTCATTGCCGGTCAAGGCGAAGCGCAATTGCGTCTCCGCGTCGGCGAAACGGCCTTCCTCCATCGCCAGCGACGCGCGCGCACGGGCGAGCAGGACCTGGCTGTTTTCCACCACGAAGATCGGCGAGCGCGGATTGGCGCGGATTTCGGTGAGCGTATTTTCCATCTGCGCCAACGCCGTGCGCGCCTCCGCCAGGTCGCCCAGCATCGGCGCCCAGGTGACGACGTTCATCAGCGCGCTCATCCGGTTGCCCGGATTGGGGGCGCCCGCGATGCGCTGGCGCGCGGTCTCCAGTGCTGCACGCGGGCTGCCGCCGAAAATTTCGGCGAAGGTCACTTGCTGCTGGATTTGCGTGAGGCGCCCGCTCGGCATCCCCGCTTGCACGGCCAAGCGCGCGGCTTCGCGCAAATCGGCGAGGCGCTGCGCGTTGCGGCCCAGCTCGCCCGCCGCCATGCCGCGCGCCATCAGGAATTCTGCCATCGCGAGACCATTCGCCCCCGCGGGCGGCTGCGCGTCGGCTTGCGCCACCAAGGTCGCGACTTTCGCGGGATCGGGCCGCTGCTGATCGAGAACCGCCGCGATATCCGAAATCGTGCGCGGCGGCGGCTGGAAACCTTGGCCCTGGAAATTCGCCGTGATTTGACGCGCCTGATCGAGGCTGACCACCGGGCGCTGGCCATCTTGCTGGCAACCCAGCAAAGCAGCGCAAGTGACGGCGATCGCGGCGGCGCGTTTCATCGGAATCTCCCGAGTTTGTTTGGTCAAAAATCTACACGGCAGATGTGGCCCATTCAATGCGCGTCGGTGTATGGTCCCCGTCACATAGGGGAGGAGTTGCGAAATATGTCCGACGATCGTCCGATTCTGATTACCGGTGCGGCCGGCGCCTTGGGCCAAGTGCTGACCCAGGGCCTGACCGAGCGCGGTTATAAAGTCCGCGCGAGCGACAAGCTGCCCTACAAGGGCGAGTTGCCGAAGGGCGTTTCCTTCGATTTGCTCGACGTCGCCGATTTCGAGAAAGTCAAAACGCTGGCCAAGGGCGTGAAGGCGATCGTGCATTTCGGCGCGATCCCGACCGAGCAGGGCTTCGACGATATCGCGCACGCCAATCTGCGCGGCACGAACCACATCTTCGAAGCCGCGAAGGCCGAGGGTGCCCGCGTCGTGGTCGCGAGTTCCAACCACACCGTGGGCTTCACCGAGCGCACCAAGCGCATCGACGAAGACGCGCCCCACCGCCCCGACGGCTATTACGGCGTGTCGAAATGCTACGGCGAAATGCTGGGCCGTATGATGTTCGACAAGCACGGCGTTGAAAGCGCGCATTTGCGCATCGGCTCGTGCCTGCCCAAGCCCCTCAACAAGCGCAATCTGCCGCTGTGGCTGTCCTATCCCGATCTGCTGCGTCTGACCGTCGCGTGCCTGGAAACCAAGAATCTCGGCTTCCGCGCGGTGTGGGGCATTTCGGCCAACACCCAAGCGTGGTGGAAGTCGAAGCATTGGGACGCGATCGGCTACAAACCGCAGGACAATTCCGAGATCTACGCCAAGGATGTCGACATGGCCGATACCGGCCCGGTCGCCGAACGTTTCCAGGGCGGCACGTTCTGCTCGGAAGGCTATACGCGCAAAACGCTGGGCCCGGCGGAACTACCGTAACGCCCGCATCTTGACCTTCCAGCGACAGGTAACCTTACCTCCTGTCGCTGGAGGGTGAGATGAAACGTCGCGACTTCCTGATCGGCACCGCGCTGGCGAGTGCCGCACCGCTTTTTCCGGCTCTCGCCCAGACCCCGCGCCGTTTGATCGCCGCCAAGCGGCAGATCGCGGTGCGCGGCCGCTTGGCCAGCGTCTATGGCCTGACCGATGCGAACGGCAAGCCGGGCATCTTCGCCAATGAAGGCGAGCGCTTCACGGTCGCGGTCGAAAACCGCATCGACGACGGCTTGATCCTGCATTGGCACGGCCAGACCAAGGCGGACGCGACGCAAGATCGCGCGCGCACCGATGGCGGCGCGCTCCCGCCCGGCGGCGTCGATCGTCACGATTTCGAGCTCACACCCGGCTCGCATTGGATGCACGCGCATACGCTGCACGAACAAATGCTGCTCGCCGCCCCGATGATCGCGCGCGAGAAGGATGCGGGCGACGTGCAGGACGTGGTCGTGATGCTGCACGATTTCAGCTTCAAAACGCCCGACGAGATTTTGATGGGCCTGACCGGCGGTGCCGGCGGCGGCCACGCGATGCATGGCGCCCCGAGCAGCAATGCGCCCGGCGTGATGACGCGACTGCGCAACATGATGGGGAACATGGCCGGCGGCGGCCACGCCGGACATAGCGGCGGCGGCATGTCGATGATGCCGCACGCCAACGACGTGGCTTACGACGCCTATCTCGCCAACGACCGCACGCTGGACGATCCGGAGATCGTGCGCGTCGAGCGCCGCGGCCGCGTGCGGTTGCGCATCATCAATGGCGGCACGGCGACCGCCTTCTTCATCGACACGGGCGCGTTGCTGGCGACCTGCGTCGCCGTCGACGGCACGCCGTGCCTGCCGCATTCGGGCACGCGCTTCCCGATCGCGCAAGGTCAGCGTTTGGATCTACTGGTCGAAATTCCGGCGGGCGGTGGCGCCTTCCCGATCTTCGCCCAGGTCGAGGCGGCCAAAATGCGCACCGGCATCGTGCTGGCGACGTCCGGGGCCGTGATCGCGAAACAGGCGAACGACGGCGCCGACGCGATGCCGCATACCGATCTGTCGCTCGATACGATTTTGCGCGCGCGCGATCCGCTGGCGGAACGCAAAGCCGATCGCGTGCTGCCGATGATGCTGGGCGAAGGGCCGAATTATCGCTGGACGATCAACGACCGCATTCACGGCGAAGCGGCCCCCATCCCGGTCAAGCGCGGCGAGCGGATCGAGTTCCGCTTCATGAATCCGACGATGATGATGCATCCCATGCATTTGCACGGGCATCATTTCCAGATCGTCGAAATCGCGGGCAAGCGCCTATCCGGGCCGATGCACGACACGGTGATCGTGCCGCCGCAAGTTTCCGTGGCAATCGCCGTCGAATTCGACAAGCAAGGCGATTGGTACATGCACTGCCATCACCTTTATCATATGGCGACGGGCATGATGACGGCCGTGGCCGTTTCCTAGGAAATCTCGCGGATCAGCTTGTTGAAGATCGCGTAGGCGAAATCCTGGCGATCTTTCGCCGTCGCCACGAAGGCACCCGGCCCGCCGATCACGTTGGCTTCGTAGAAATCGCGCAGCGGGCCGGTGCGCAGCGCTTGGCCCGAGCCTTCGGCCTGGATCGCCAGCGCGTTGATGGTGATGCCCAGCGCCACCGCGCGGTCGCGCGCGACCGAGGCGGGCGTGTGGCTGCGCATATCGGGCCCGTCGCCGGCGAGATCGATCGTCGCGCGTTGCGCGCGGAACGGGGCGACGCGGATCAATTCGGTCGCCATCGTCAGCGCGTCGCCGATCGCGTTGTAGGATTGGAATTCGCGCGGGGCCGCGACCAGCTTGTCGGCGAAATCCTCGGCGTCCGCCGCCGAGGCGATGCGCGTCCACGGCAAAATCAGCTTCGGCGCCCCTGGCGATCCCCATTCGCCATAGGCGACCGCGATGGAGCCCGTGCGCATGCCCATAATCGCCTGCACCACGCGCGGATGTTCGAGTGCGGCGGCAGTACCCTCGCGCTGAAGCTTGTATTCCTCCGGATCGATCGAGCCTGAGCCGTCGTTGAGCAGCACCAGCAGCAATTCGACGTCGTTCGATTGCGCCACGGCGGGGGCGGAAACCGCGCCCAAAACACCCATTCCGAAAGCCCGTCGCGTCAACGCCATCGACCCGCCTCCCAAGGAAAACCGAGCATAGCAGACGAGATATTCATATCGCGTGCCGAGCGCTTGACATATCAGGCTTCAGGGACCCAATTTGTGCCCCCGGCGCCGAGGGCGGAGCCCGCAAATCCGCCGCGCCGAGTTGGGGGGAAGCATATGAATCGATTGGATTTCAGCGCCGCGCTGCCGGCCGACGCCGATACCGCGAGTCTCGTCGGCCGCGTTTGGCTGCCGGCCGTGGGCGGGCCCAGCGTCGTCGCCATTCGCGATGGTGTGGCGATCGACATCACCGCGACCTACCCGACCGTGCGCGATTTGTGCGAAACGCCCGACCCGGCCGCCGCGTTGCGCGCCGCCAAGGGCAGCCCGGTCGGCAGCGTCGCCGATCTGCTGGCGAATTCGGACGAAGCCTTCCGCGATCCCAAGAAGCCCTGGCTGCTCGCCCCGATCGACGTGCAGTCGATCAAGGCCGCCGGCGTCACCTTCGTCGCCTCGATGCTCGAGCGCGTGATCGAAGAACGCACGCGTGGCGTACCCGAACTCGCGGCCGCCGCACGCGCGGAAGTGCTCGCCCTCGTCGGCGGCGATTTGGCGCGCTTGAAGCCTGGCTCCGCCGAGGCCGCGAAGCTGAAGGACTGGCTCGTCGCCAAGAACGCGTGGAGCCAATATCTCGAAGTCGGCATCGGGCCGGACGCGGAAGTTTTCACCAAATCGCAGCCGATGTCGGCGGTCGGGATCGGCGCCTATGCCGGCCTGCACCCGATGTCGCGCTGGAACAACCCGGAGCCCGAAATCGTGCTGGCGATCGCATCGTCGGGCAAGATCATCGGCGCCACGCTGGGCAACGACGTGAACCTGCGCGATGTCGAAGGCCGCTCGGCCCTGTTGCTGGGCAAGGCCAAGGACAATAACGCGAGCTGCTCGATCGGGCCGTTCCTGCGCTTGTTCGACGCGAACTACACGCTCGACGACGTGCGCCAATGCGACGTGTCGCTGGTCGTGCAGGGCCAGGACAATTTCCGCATGGAAGGAAATTCGTCGATCAAGCTGATCAGCCGCGACCCCGCCGATATCGCGGGCCAAACGATCAGCGCCAATCACCAATATCCGGACGGCTTGGTCCTGTTCCTGGGCACGATGTTCGCGCCCACGCAGGATCGCGGCGCGCCCGGCCAGGGCTTCACCCATAAGGTCGGCGACGTGACCACGATCGCTACGCCGAAGCTCGGCTCGCTCATCAACCGCATGACGCTGACCAACGAGGCGCCGCCTTGGACGTTCGGCATCAGCCACCTCTATCGCAATCTTGCCGTGCGCGGATTGTTCAAGGGTTAATCAGGAGAATATCGACATGACTTTCATCGGCAAGAATCTGATCGGCGGCGAGTGGAAAGCCGGCGCCAACGAAGGTAAGGACGTCAACCCGTCCAACACCAACGAAGTCGTCGGCACCTACGCGCAAGGGGCCGCCGCCGACGTCGACGCCGCCGTCGACGCCGCCAAGGCCGCGTTCCCGGCGTGGAGCCGCTCGAATCCGCAGGTTCGCTACGAGATCCTGAAGAAAGCGTCGGACGAAGTGCTGGCGCGCCGCGAGGAACTGGGCACGCTGCTGTCGCGCGAAGAAGGCAAGACCAAGGCCGAAGGTATCGGCGAAGCGACGCGCGCGGGCCAGATCCTGGCGTTCTTCGCGGGCGAGACCGTGCGCTTCGGCGGCGAAAGCGTGCCGTCGATCCGCCCGAATATCGGCGTGGAGATGACGCGCGAGCCCGTCGGCGTCGTCGGCATGATCACGCCGTGGAACTTCCCCATCGCCATTCCGGCGTGGAAGATGGCCCCCGCCCTTGCCTACGGCAATTGCGTGGTCATAAAGCCCGCCGATCTGACGCCGGGCAGCGCCTGGGCGCTGGTTGACATTCTGCAACGCGCGGGTCTGCCCAACGGCGTGCTGAACCTCGTCATGGGCCGCGGCTCGGTCGTGGGTCAGCGCATCCTCGAACATCCCGGCATCTCGGCGATCACCTTCACGGGCTCGGTCGGCACGGGCCGCAACGTCGCGGCGGCGGCCATCGCGTCGCGCCCGATGAAGAAGGTGCAGCTCGAAATGGGCGGCAAGAATCCGATGGTCGTGCTCGACGACGCGGATCTCGCCATCGCGGTCGAATGCGCCGTCAATGGTGCGTTCTTCTCGACCGGTCAGCGTTGCACGGCCTCGTCGCGCTTGATCGTTCAGGAAGGTATTCACGACAAGTTCGTCGCGGCGGTCGTCGAACGCCTGAAGGCGCTGAAGGTCGACGACGCGATGAAGGCGGGTACGGATATCGGCCCGGTCGTCGATGCTTCCCAGCTCAAGACCGATCTCGACTATATCGACATCGCCAAGAAGGAAGGCGCCAAGCTCGCTTGGGGTGGGGAACTCCTCAACCGCGAAACGCCCGGCTTCTATCTGCAGCCGGCGTTGTTCACCGAAACGACCAACGCGATGCGCATTTCGCGAGAGGAAGTGTTCGGGCCGGTCGCCAACGTCATCCGCGTCAAAACCTATGACGAAGCGCTGGCGGTGGCGAACGACACCGAGTTCGGCCTGTCGGCCGGCATCTGCACGACCAGCCTGAAGCATGCGACGCATTTCAAGCGTAACAGCGAAGCGGGCATGGTGATGGTCAATCTGCCGACGGCGGGTGTCGACTATCACGTGCCGTTCGGCGGCCGGAAGGGCTCGAGCTACGGCTCGCGCGAACAGGGCAGCTACGCGCGCGAATTCTTCACCACGGTTAAGACCGCCTACACGCTGGCCTAACCGCCCGCGTCGATATCGCGAAGAGAAGGCCGGGCTCCGCAAGGCGCCCGGCTTTTTTTATTCGCGTGCGGGCATGCTGCGCTGAACCGCATCGCGCAGTTTTTTGACCAGGCCATTGAGCTCGCCCAAATAGGCCGGCGTTTCGCCCGACGCCGCCAGCAGCGCATCGCCCAAGCAACCCGCGCGCGCTTTGAGTTCGCGCCCCGCCGGCGTCAATTCGATGAAGACCTGGCGTTCGTTCGCGGGATTGCGCGTGCGGCGCACGAAGCCGGCCGTTTCCAAACGCTTCAACAGCGGCGTCAGCGTGCTCGATTCCAGCATCAACCGCGTGGCGATCGCGCCGACGGTTTGCTTGTCGGCTTCCCACAGCACATTGAGCACGAGGTATTGCGGATAGGTCAGGCCGAGCCCTTCCAAGAGCGGGCGATAGGCCCGCTGAATCGCGATTTCCGCCGAATAGATCGTGAAGCAAAGCTGGTCGTCGAGCGGAACTGGCCCTTTTTCCGATGCCATTTCAATCTCCTAGCGGCAAAACGCACTCCCAATCCACAATAAAATATATCGCGATAAATAAGTGGTTGACAAGGGTTCGGGCGATATGCGAGATAATGGTTATCGCGATAAATGATATCGCAACAAATTAACTGCCCACCTGACGATCAAACCAGAGGAGATCCAACATGACCAACAACATCCGCACCACCCTGATTGCCGCCGCCGCCGCGATCGGCGTTACCGCTTCGGCCGCCGCGCAATCGCCCCAGCCGGTCGCGAACACCCAGGCCGTGAAGAATGTCGTGCTCGTCCATGGCGCGTTCGCCGACGGTTCGGGCTGGCGCGGCGTCTATGACCGACTGACCGCGCGCGGCTATCGCGTGACGATCGTGCAGAACCCGCTGACCTCGCTTGCCGACGACGTGGCCGCCACGCGCCGCGTGTTGGCGCGCCAGCAAGGCCCGAGCATTCTGGTCGGCCACTCCTATGGCGGCACGGTGATCACCGAAGTCGGCACCGACGCGAATGTCGCGGGCCTCGTCTATGTCGCAGCACTGGCGCCCGACACCGGCGAGACGACCGGCGGTCAGTTCAAGGAAATCCCGCCGCCGGCCGAGTTCGTGATCGAACCCCAGGCAGACGGCTTTGGCTTCGTGAATCTGGAGAAGTTCAAGATCGGCTTCGCCGGCGACACGACCGACGCCGACGCCGCCTTCCTGCGCGACTCCCAGGTGCCGATCGCCATGGCGGCGTTCGACGCGAAGATCACGCTCGCCGCGTGGCGCGCCAAGCCGAGCTGGTTCATCGTCGCGACCAAGGACAACGCGATCGACCCGCGCCTGCAACGCCAGACGGCCCAGCGCATCGGGGCGAAGGCGATCGAGGTCGAAGCGTCGCACGTGCCGTTCCTGTCGCGGCCCGACGACGTCGCCAACGCGATCGACAGCGCCGCCCGCGAACTGAGCCGCGCTTCACGCTAACTTCGCGACCATCGCAAAACGAAGGGCCGGGCCCCGCCAAGGGACCCGGCCTTTTCTTGTCAAAACACCCGATAGCGCAGATAGGCGGCCTGCGGATCTTCGCCCGCGCGGATCGCCTTCACCATTTCGCCTTCGGTCGACATTTTCTTTTCCGACGCCGCGATGACTTCTTCGAGCCGTGCATGCGGCACCAGAATGATCCCGTCGCGATCGGCGAGGATATAGTCGTCGGGCAGAACTTGATGAGAGCCGATCGAAATCGGCTCGCCGAACGCTTCGGCCCGCCACGCGCAGACGATATCGATCGGCGTCGCGTAGCGCGCGAAGACCGGAAAACGTTCGTCGCAAATCGCCTGGATGTCGCGGCAGCCGCCGTCGACGATATACCCGCGTACGCCCTTTTTCTTCAGCGCCTCGGCGGACAAGCCGCCGAACAAGGCCCGCACATCATCCTGCGGTTGAACGACGACGACATGGCCCGCGGGCGATTTCGACAACACGCCCGCCCATTCGTAGAGCGAGGTGTGTTTGTCGAGCGTGGGATCGGGCCGACCGCGCACCGTGAACACAGGGCCCGCGCATTTCATCCAGGGCTCCAAACCCAGGATACTGCGCGGCAGAACGCGAATCGGCAGGCCCATATCCTTCATCACGTCGTGCACGACCGACGCGAAGCAAGCATGAAGACGATCGGCCAAACTCACCGCACCACCCCCGCGATAAAATTGACGGAATTTTGAGCATTCACCCGCATCGGCCGATCCTCCCAAACGCATTTACTTAAGCCGAGCTTAAAGATGGCGGCGACGATCGCAAATCCAAAAACTTTGGATCGACATGCCGTTGCGGCGGAATGTATAAGTTCGCCGTCGCGCATCCATCGACGGTTTCGGACGAGTATCCGGACCGCGACATGCGCGGACGACAGGGGAGGAAATGGAATGAAGCGTATTCTCGCATACGCCGCTGCGGCGGGTATTTTGGCCGCGGCCGCTTTGCCAGCGACGGCGCAGGAAAAACTCGAAGTTTGGTGGGTGAAGGGCTTCTACAAAGCCGAAGACGACGCGTTGTTCGAAGCGATCCGCAAATTCGAAGGCAAGACCGGCGTCAAGGTCGAGCTTTCGCAATACGCCATTCAGGACATGATTCCGAAGACCGTCGCGGCACTCGACGCGCGCACGGTGCCGGACGTGGCCTATGCGGACGTCTACGATTTCCAGGTCACCGGCAAATGGGCCTTCGAAGGCCGCCTGGAAGACATCAGCAGCGTCATCACGCCGATGCTGAACACCTTCGCGCCCAACACGGTCGAAACGACCTTGCTGTGGAACGACGTGGCGAAGAAGCGCGCTTACTACGCCTTCCCGCTGAAGCAGCAGACGATGCACGTCCAGTATTGGCGCGATCTTTTGAACCAGTCCGGCTTCAAGGAAAGCGACATTCCGAATAACTGGGCCGAGTACTGGTCGTTCTGGTGCGACAAGGTGCAGCCCGGCTATCGCCGCGCCACCGGCACGCGCGGTTTCGCCATCGGCCAGCCGATGGGTGTGGACTCGTCCGACTCCTTCTACTCGTTCCTGACCTTCATGGACGCCTACGGCGTCAAGCTGGTCGCGGACGACGGGAAGCTGCTGGTCGATCAGCCCAACGTGCGCCAGGGCCTGATCAGCGCGCTGACCGACTACACGGCGCCCTACGCCAAGGGCTGCGTGCCGCCGTCGGCGACGAGCTGGAAGGACCCCGACAACAACGTCGCCTTCCACAACCGCACGAACGTGATGACGCATAACGCGACCATCTCGATCGCGGCGAAGTGGCTCGACGACATGAACAACGCGTCGCTCACCGCCGAGCAGCGCGCCGAAGCCAAGAAGAACTACGAAGAGAACATCGCGACCGCCGGCTTCCCGAACCGTCCGAACGGTCAGCCGATGGTCTACCGCGCCGCCGTCAAGACCGGCGTCGTGTTCTCCGAAGCGCGCAACAAGAACCGCGCCAAGGAATTCGTGGCCTTCCTGCTGCAGGAAGAAAACCTGACGCCGTACGTGGAAGGCGCGCTGGGCCGCTGGTTCCCGGTCACCAAGAACGCGCAGCAAGCCGCGTTCTGGCGCGCGGACAAGCATCGCCAAGCGGTGCAGGCGCAGTTCGCCGCGGGCACCGTGCCCTTCGAGTTCACCAAGAACTGGAAGTTCACGATCCTCAACAACGAAAACGTCTGGGCCAAGGCGATGAACCGCGTCGCTAGCGAAAAGTGGCCGGTCGATCGCGCGGTCGACGAAATGATCGCGCGCATCAAGCAAGTCGCCGGCTAAGCCGGAACACGCGGGGCCTCCGCCATCCGCAAGGATGGTGGAGGCCTTTTTTCCAGATGCGAGCGACGCCATGACCACCGCCGCCAACACCGTATCGATCGCTTCCGCCGCAGCGCCGCCCAAAAAGGACGACGGCGGCTGGCAATGGTGGGGCACGCTTTTGGTGACGCCCTATCTCGCCGTGTTCGCGGTGTTCGTGCTCTATCCGGTCGGGTACGGCTTCTGGCTCGGCCACGATATCGAAAGCTATATCGAGATCTTCCACGACCCGATCTTCCTGCGCGCGGCGGTGAACACGGTGCTGTTCCTGCTGATCGCCGTGAACCTGAAAATGTTCGTGGCGCTGCTGCTGTCGGGTTTCTTCGCCATCCCGCGCTGGTGGATCCGCATCCTGGGGCTGTTGTTCATCCTGCCCTGGGCGGTGCCGTCGATCCCCACGATCCTGTCGTTCCGCTTCATGCTGAATCCGGAATGGGGCGTCATCAACCAGGTCTATTTCAATCTGACCTTCGAAGACGGTCCGAATTGGCTCAACGACCCGATCCTGGCGCTGAGCCTGTCGATGGTCGTCCATATCTGGAAGTCGCTGCCGTTCTGGACGCTGATCCTGCTCGCCGGGCGCTTGGCCATCGCCAAGGAGCTATACGAGGCCGCGTCGATCGACGGCGCCTCCAACGCGCAGAAATTCGCGCACATCACCTGGCCGTCGATGCGCCAGCTTTACGTGACCTGCACGATCCTTTCGATGTTCTTCACGCTGGGCGATTTCAACAGCGTCTATCTGCTCACCGGCGGCGGCCCCGCCGACCTTACGCATGTGCTGGCCACGCTCGGCATCCGCTATATCCGGCTCGACCGCGTCGATCTCGCCATGGCGACGATCATCTGCGCGCTGCCGGTGATGCTGCCGATGATGGTCTACATGATGCGCCGCTTGTCGAAGTAGGAGCCGGGAAATGCGCAAAGTCTTCGGCGAAGCCCGCCTGCTGCTGATCGGCATTCCCGTCTTACTTTGGACGACGATTCCGCTCTATCACATGATGCTGTTCGCGCTGTCGCCCAAGGAAGCGGCGTTCAAAGGCAAATTGTGGCCCGACGATCCGACGCTTCGGAACTTCGAGCTCGTCTTCCAGCAGAAGCACTACTACCTCAACAATCTTTGGCACCAGATGTGGAACTCGCTGATCATCGCCCTGGCGGTCGGCTTGATCACGCTGTTCATCGCCACGGCGGCGGCCTTCGCGATCAGCCGCCTGCGCGTGCGCGGCGGGCGCATCATCATGAACATGGCGCTGCTGACCTATTTCGTGCCCGCCGCGTTCCTGGCTTTGCCGATGTACAAGGCGATGGCGACCTACCGCCTGATCAACACCCAATGGGCGCTGATCCTGGCGATGGTGACGATCGCCACGCCCTACGCGATTTGGGTGTTGAAACAAGCGGCCGACAAATTGCCGCTGGAACTGGACGAAGCCGCGATCGTCGACGGCGCGACGGCGCCGCAATTGTTCCGCCATGTCTTCGTGCCGTTGATGGCGCCGTCGATGGTGGCCGTGGGCACCTATGCGCTGCTGCTGGCGTGGAACGAATATCTCTACGCCTTCCTGCTGTTGTCGCGCGACGTGGACACGACGCTGGCCGTGGCGCTGGGCGCCTTCCTGTCGGCCGACGATTCGCCGTGGGAGTTGCTGATGACCACCGGTGTGATCTACGCGCTGCCGCCGGCGGCGATCTACTACACGTTCCGCCGCTACATGGCGGCGGACCTGACCTCCGGCTCCGTCAAAACCTGATGCTCAGCGACGCCGAGATTTCGCATTACAACCGCGAAGGCTATGTGATCCCGGGCTTGCGCCTGCCGCCCGCCCGGCTGGCAAGTCTGCGCGCGACTCTCGACCGCTTGATCGCCGAGAATCCGGGCATTCGCCCCGAGCGGCTGGTCAGCGCGCATATCGAGGGCAAGAACGCCGAAGGCGTCAAAGGCAGCGCCGATTTTCTGGACATGGCGCGCGATCCCGCGATCGTCGAGGCGGTGTCGCAATTGATCGGCTCCGATGTGATTCTGTGGGGCTGCCAGATTTTCTGCAAACCCGGCGGCAACGGCATGGAAGTGCCCTTCCATCAGGACGGGCATTACTGGCCGATCCGTCCGCTGGCGACCTGCACGGTGTGGGTGGCGCTGGACGATTCGAAGATCGAGAACGGGTGCCTGCGCATCGTGCCGCGCTCGCACGCGTCGCGCGAATTGCTGGCGCATATGCGCGAGGACCGCGACGACGTGGTGCTCAACCAGCGCGTCGCCGATCCCGGCTTCGATCCGTCGCGCGCCGTCGACGTCGAGCTCGAGGCCGGACAAATGTCGATGCACGACGTCTATGCGATCCACGGCTCCAACCCCAATCGCAGCCCGAAACGGCGCGCAGGCGTGGCCATCCGCTACATGCCGGGCTCGTCGGTCTTCGGGCGCGACATCATCGAGCCGAGCGACGCCAGCGGCTACCGCGTCGATTTCTCGACCCGGCCGATCTGGCTGCTCAAAGGCCAGGACCGCACCGGCCGCAACGATTTCAAAGTCGGTCACGCGCATTCCTGAGTTGCGCCGCGCGTGATTGCGGGCCCCGCCTGGCCCTCGTTATCGTGACCGCCGCAATCGCAGGGAGGATCGGCTTATGGAATATCGTCGTCTCGGTCATTCGGGTCTTCGCGTGCCGGCCCTCAGCTTCGGCACGGGCACGTTCGGCGGCGGCAACGATTTCTTCAAAGCCTGGGGCTCGACCGATGCGGCGGGTGCCACACGCCTCGTCGATATCTGCCTCGATCACGGCCTCACCATGTTCGACAGCGCGTCGGGCTACTCGGCCGGCCTCGCCGAGGAAATTCTCGGCAAGGCGATCAAGGGCAAGCGCGACAAGGTGCTGATCTCGACCAAGGCGACCTTCCCCACCGGCCCCGGCCCCAACGATTACGGATCGTCGCGCCAATATCTCACCGAAGCGGTCGACAAGGCGCTGAAGCGCTTGCAGGTCGATCATATCGATCTCTTTCAGCTGCACGGCCAGGACTACAACACGCCGGTCGAAGAAACGCTGGCGACGCTCGATGGCTTCGTGAAGGCGGGCAAGATCCGCTATCTCGGCTGCTCGAATTTCTCGGGCTGGCATTTGATGAAGTCGCTGGCCGCGTCCGACCGCTACGGCTATCCGCGCTACGTGGCGCATCAGGCCTATTATTCGCTGCTCAATCGCGACTACGAATGGGAATTGATGCCGCTGGGCCAGGACCAGGGCGTGGGTGCCGTCGTGTGGAGCCCGCTGGGCTGGGGCAAGCTCACGGGTCGCATTCGGCGCGGCCAGCCCGTTCCGGCGGGCACGCGCGCGGCGCAAATTCCCGAGACGGGCCCGCGCTACGAGGAGGAGCGTTTGTTCCGCATCGTCGACGCGCTCGACACCGTGGCGAAGGATACGGGCAAGACGATCCCGCAAATCGCGTTGAACTGGCTGTTGCAGCAGAAGACGATCTCGACCCTGATCATTGGTGCACGCGACGAGAAGCAGTTGCTCGACAATCTCGGCGCCGTGGGCTGGAGCCTGTCGGCCGAGCATCGGACCGCGCTGGAAGTGGCGAGCGATGTGACGCCCGCCTACCCCGTGTGGCACCAGCGCGGCTTCCCGATGCTGAACGAGAAGCGCTAGAACTCGACGTCGAGTTCTTCGACTTCCTCGTGTTCGGCCTTCGCCGCGTCGATCCATTCCACCAAAGGCGGAAACTTCATCATCGTGTCGCGATAGCCGGCACTCGCCGCATCGAGCTTCACGTTATAGGTGTCGAAGCGCGTGCAGACGGGCGCGTACATCGCGTCCGCCGCCGTCGGCTTCTTGCCGAACAGATAGGGCCCGCCGTATTGCTTCAGGCATTCGCGCCAGATCGCGGTGACGCGCTCGATATCCGCCTGCGCGCCCGCCCAGACCTTGAACTGCGCGTGGCGGGTTTTGAGATTCATTGGCAGCGCCGAGCGCAGATTCGCGAAACCCGAATGCATTTCGCCGCAAATCGCGCGGCAATGGGCGCGCGCGGCTTGGTCGGCGGGCCACAGCCCGGCTTCCGGCTTCACCTCGTGCAGATATTCGGCGATCGCCAGCGTGTCCCACACCTTGACCGGCCCATGTTCCAGGCACGGCACCAGGAAAGACGGCGATAAAAGCAGCAATTCGGCGCGGGTGGACGGATCGTCCCACGATGCGACCTTCTCCGTGAATTCCAGCCCGGCCATCTTGCACAGCAGCCAGCCGCGCAACGACCACGAGGAATAGTTCTTGCTACTGATGGTCAGAGTACTGGTCATGGGCGCTTTTGCCATGACCATTCTGAAAGCAAAATTCGAGCCGATCGCCGTGATGCTCTACTCGCTTTATCAATCGGCTGCCGATTCCTTTCTCCCGGCGCGGGCTTTCGCGGCGGCGGCGGGGCGCGGCTTCTCCTTCGGGGAGACCGAGACCGCCGATAATTGGCGGGCGGCCGGGGCATTGTGCGAGATGATGAGCCGCGCGGCATTGAGCCATCGCCGCCCCGCTTTCGGCATCGACGAAGTGATGCTCGGCAACGAAATGGTGCCGGTCGTCGAGGAGAAGGTCGCGGCGACGCCGTTCGGCACGCTGCTGCGCTTCGTCAAGCAAGGCGCGCCCGTTCAGCCGAAAGTATTGGTCGTCGCCCCGCTCTCGGGCCATTTCGCCACGCTGCTCCGCGAGACGGTGCGCGTGCTGCTGCCCGATCACGACGTGCATATCACCGACTGGGCGAACGCCCGCGACGTGGGCGTATGGAACGGCCGCTTCGGCTTCGACGAATATGTCGAGCACATCATCAAGTTCCTCGAGAAAATGGGCCCCGGCTCGCATGTTTTGGCCGTGTGCCAGCCTTGCGTGCAGACGCTGGCCGCCGCCGCGATCATGGCGGAGGACGACAATCCCGCCCAGCCCGCCAGCATGACGCTGATGGCCGGGCCGATCGATTGCCGGATCAATCCCACCAAGGTCAATCACCTCGCCACCAGCAAACCGATGAGCTGGTTCGAACGGAACTTGATCAGCTATGTGCCGCTGCGTTTCGCGGGCGCCATGCGCCGCGTCTATCCGGGTTTCCTTCAGCTGACCGCGTTCATGAGCATGAATGCCGAGCGGCATTTGAAGGCGCAATCCGATCTGCTGCGCGCCCTCGCGCGCGGCGATACCGAGCAGGCGAACACGATCAAGAATTTCTACGACGAGTATTTCGCCGTGCTGGATTTGACGGCCGAGTTCTATCTGGAAACGGTCGAGCGCGTGTTCCAGCAATACGAACTGGCGCGCCGCGTGCTCAAATGGCGCGGCCGCAAGGTCGACACCAAGGCGATCCGCCGCACGGCGCTGTTCACCGTCGAAGGCGAACGCGACGATATCTGCGCGCTCGGCCAGACGGTCGCCGCGCATGATCTGTGCGACGGGCTGCGCCCCTACCGCAAAAAACATTATATGCAAGCCGGCGTGGGGCATTACGGGGTGTTCGCCGGGCGGCGCTGGGCCGGACAGATCTACCCGCTGGTGCGCAATACGATCCTGTCGAACGAGTAAACGCACGCCACCGCTCTAAAATTTGGGCGTCGATTTCCTAAAGAATGCACAATCTTTGACGTTGCACAGGGCGATTGTGCACTGCACAATGACGGTATCCCAATCGTGGAGACCGCCATGAATATGCAGGTTATCGACGCTGCGAAACTGGCCTCTCTCGAACACCCGACCGGCGAAAAGCTGCACTTGAACAAAAGCGCTTTCGTCGTCGTCGATCGCCATCGCGACGCGCCCTACAACGCGACCTATCGCCCGCAAGCGCTCTATAGCCGCGCGGAAAACGGGTTCCACGCGACCAACGAAAGCTTTCTGCTGCACGAGGTCGCGACCAATCTGCCGATCCATCGGCCCGATACCGGCCCGACCGATTTCCATATGCATTTGCCGCCGGGCGGATTCCAATTCGTGCTGGTGACGTCGGGGATGTTCACCTTCGACTATGACGGGCGGCTGCATTATGTCGGGCCCGGTGCGGTGATGCTGCAAAGCGCCATCGTGCATCGCCAGTTGTTCTACACATGGTCGGGGCTCGACACCGAAGCGAACCTCGCCACGCCGCAATCGACGGTGCCCGATGCGATGACGATGGGCTATTCGGGCAAATTCCTGGAAGCCTTCATCACCGATCCGACCAGCTTCCCCAATCCGACGATCGTGCCGAGTGCCGCGGTCAACGAAGCCGAAACGCCGCGCACCGCGTTCGGGCACGCGTTGCACGACCGGCCGAAAGGGGCGGATTTCTGGGTGCAGGATGCGCTGTCGCTCGATGCGCTCTACAAGCCGTTGCCCGCCGCCGGCACGTCGATCAAATCCAACGCGCCGGTCTATGTCCGCGATCTCGGCATCGAAGGCCCAAGCGGGCATCTCGTGACCGGCCATATTATCGCGACCGATCCGCGCGATCATTCGCTGCTGCCGAAGTCGTCGAGCGGGAATGCCGACCCGGCGATCCTCGCCAAAGGGGCCGTCGCGATGTATCGCGTGATCCGCGGCACGGCGGCGTTCAAGGATTCCGACGGCAAGACGATCGAGCTGGGGGCGGGCGACGTCGTCACCACCGGCGCCAATGCCGCCACGCTCGTCGAACTCGGCGAAGACAGCCAAGTGCTGCGCTTGGGCTTACTCGACGGCATGGAGAATCTGCGCAAATGGACGCCCGAGCAGCGCGACACGATCGACGGGCTGGGCGGCCAGATCATCGCGCGCACGCAAGTGCGGCCGTTGCGCCTCGACGGTAATCCGGTCGGCTATCTCTACACTTGAGATAAGCACGCCAATGCTGGAAGGATGCGCGCATCATGAAGCGCGAATCCAACCTGAAGATCGGCTGCACCGCCGGCGGCGCCACGCACTCCGACACCGCCATTCCCGACATCGCCGCCAAAGTGCGGATGGTCAAGGCGGCGGGCGTGTTCGACTATATCGACCGCTCGCCGCCCGACGAGGAATTCCGCGATCTGCTGAAGGCGAGCGAGCAATACGATTTGCCCGTGCTCGCCAGCGGCTGGTTCTATACGGCCGGCCGCGACGAGGCACTTTACGAGCGCAATATCCTCAAATCGCGTTTGCTCGGCTCCCAAGTCCATAACGTGCAATTGATGACGCACCATGCCGACGGCCATGCGCTGGCGGACATGGAAGTCGCCGAGTTCTATCTGCGCGCCCATGATTTCGGCATGCGCCACGACGTGACGCCGTGCTTCGAGGTCCACGTCAATATGTGGTCGGAGCATTACGGCCGCGTGGCGCGCGTCGCCGCGTTGGTCGAAGCGCGCGGCGTTCCGTTCCGCATGACGCTCGACCACAGCCACGTCATTTTCAAGATCGACAATCCCGCCGAGCAGGACGTGCAAGCGATGCGCGCCGATGTGGAAAGCGGCGCCGTCGTGCTCGACCCCGCGAAGCCCGGCAATGTCTGCGCGCGATGGATCGCGGCGAATTACGTGGCGCATGCCCATGCGCGCGCGGCCATTCCCGCCAACCCGATCAACACGCGCGCCAAACATCCCGACGGGCGCTACGGGCGCGGAATCCAATATCCCTTCGTGCGGCCCGAACCCGGCCAATACGTCGCCGAATGGGACGAAGCGAAGCTCGAGCCGTGGAAGCGCGTCGTGCGCGAGCTGTTCGCGCATCACGCGGCCGACGAGAAGAGCCCGCTCGCCATGGTGTCGTGCGAGTTCATCCCCGGCATCGATTACGGTGCGGGACAGGGCTATTCGATCTTCGAACACAACGTCGCCTGCGCGCGCTGGATGCGCGCAGAATGGGCCAAAGCTGCCGCGTAGTTTCCGAGGCTACGACACGCCGGGGCATTTTCCTAAGTTCAATGGTGATCGGCGGCGGCGAATGGCCGTCGCCCCCACCCGAACAGGAGAAAGCCCATGGACAAGGATCGCGTGGAAGGCATCGCCAAACAGGTCAAAGGCACCGTCAAGGAAGCCGCCGGCAAGGCGCTGGGCGACGGCAAGCTGGAAGTCGAAGGCCGCGCCGAAAAGGCGGTCGGCAAGGTTCAGAACGCGATCGGCGGCGCCAAGGACAAGCTGCGCGACGCCGTGAAGCATTGAACCCGAACGCCGAAAGGAGAATCCCGATGCGACGTTCCGCGAAATTCGCCGCGGCGCTGACGCTGGCGCTGGCCGGCGCCACGATGGCCGCATGCACGGCCACACCGACCCGCGAGAGTGCCGGCGAATATGTCGACGATTCGGTGATCAGCACGAAGGTCCGCGCGCAGATCTTGGGCGATAAGGATCTGAAGCTGACGCAGATCGACGTCGAGACGTTCAAGGGGGCCGTTCAGCTGAGCGGCTTCGTCGACAGCGCCGCGGCCAAGTCGCGCGCGGGCGAGGTGGCGGCACAGGTCGCGGGTGTCACCCGCGTCCACAACAATCTGGTCGTCAAATAATCCCGCGCGAATCGCGGGAAGCAAAAAGGGGCGGCCTCGGCCGCCCCTTTCGATTCTCAGACGGCGCGGATGTTGACCGCCGACGTCTTGCCGTTGCGGCCCGTCTCGAGCTCGTAGCTGAGCTTCTGGCCTTCGCCGACGCTCTGCATGCCAGCGCGTTCGACCGCCGAAATGTGCAGGAACACGTCAGCCTTGCCGTCTTCCGGTTGAATGAAGCCGTAGCCCTTGGTGGCGTTGAACCACTTGACCGTACCGATCGCCATGTATTTTTCCTCAACGATAAACAACTCGCCGCGACCATCGCAGCAAGCATCAATTTCGGTTCCGGGGAATTCTTCGAGGGCACCAGGGGGGCCATCAGGAAATACGCCCAACCTGCTTGACGAAGCGCAACATGCCCGACAATCGCGTTTCGGGCAATCCGATTCGTGCGCGGCGCATTCGCCGGTATCTATCTTGGGCGGTATCCGATAGTCTAATCGCCGTTCTTGCCCGAAGAATTTCCCGGTGCGGTCCGTTGCCATCGAAAGGTCGGACGCCGGAAAGCCGAAAAAAACCAAAGACTTCGACACGCTCGCGCGCATCGCCGATGCACCGCGCGACGTGGGATTTTTTGCCGTCCTCGAAAGGAATTCGCATGAGCTTCGCCGCCGCCCGCAAACTCGCCGCCTTCCCCAAGCGCCCCGTGATCCATGTTTTCAAGATCGGCCAGGCCGTGAAGCTGATGCGCGGGTTCGGGCATCATCCGCAGAACACCAATCTCTACCGCGTCGTCGGCGCGTTGCCGCCGCTGGGCGCCTCGTTCCAATACCGGATCCGCAGCGACCACGAGCGCCACGAGCGCATCGCGCTGGAAGACGATCTGGAAGCGGTGCGCATGCCCGCGCACGGCAAAGGCGGCGCGCACGCCGCCGCCGTATTTGGCGCGGAATAAATAACGACGCCCGCCGGCCGGTCGCCCGGCCGGCGGATGCCGCGCGCTTAGCTGCGGTAGTTATATTCCGGCAGCGCCTTAAGACTGTCCTTGGTGGCGCCGCGCAACACCAGGCGATCCTCGCGCTTTTCGATCGCGCTGTAGGGCACCAGCACGTAGCGCGTGCCGATACCCAGGAACCCGCCCACCGACAGCACCGCGACTGGTGCGCGTTCGTTGGACGTGACGATCAGATCGTCGACCTTGCCGACCGTCTCGTTCGCTTCGTTGACCACGTTGCTACCCACGACCTCCGACGAGCGTTGGCCGCCGGCGATTGTCGCCGCATCGACGCGCGTCAACGCGCCGCCGGGCGTCGTCACCGGGGATTGCGAAAGCGGTGCCGGCGCCGTGGGCGTGGTCATCGGCGCGGCCGGCGCTTGCTGCGTCGGCGGTTGGGGCGGGACGCTTTGCGCCCAGGCCGGTGCGGTGAGTGCAACCGCAAATGCGATCAGGACGGCGTGCGTTGCTGTACGCATAGTGTGTCTCCTTTCGGGGGAATTACGGCCGGCAGTCGCGGAAGTTCCGCGCCCGGCGCGATCCGGACCGCCATCACGGGCGGCCCATATCCGAAAGATTAGAAGCCCAAGCGACGCACGGGCAGCCTCGGAATCCACCCGGCACCGCGCATTGACACGCCGATATTTGCGGCGGAGCTGCGTCATCACGCGCAATTTTGGCGTGTGCGCGCCTAACTCAAGCGCGCGACGATCATGGCCGAACCATAAAGGCCGATCGCGAAGACGGTGTGGGCGAGAACATTGAAGAGCCGCACTTGCATCGGATTGGGGCGTTTGGACGCGGCCCAGCCCGCCCCCATGCCCGGCTGCAACAGGAACCACCCGGCGCCGATCGTGACCATGCCGAGAATCCACGCCGGCAGGAAAGTCGGCGCCGCCAGCCATTCGGACCCGGCGAAGAAAATCAGTGCGCCCGCGTAGAGAATGCCGATCGCGTAATGCGCGATCCAACCGATCGCCAATTCGTGGGGCCAGGCGGCGGCGGCGGTGATGTCGTCGTGAAAGACTTTGCCGCCCGTCAACCCGCAGAACCAACGTCCGACCAGCGCCCAATTCGGCAACGGCATCTTGAACGCGACGTTGAGGAAGATCGCCCAGACATCCATCAGCGCGGTGGCACCCGCACCGATCACGATCGCTTTGAGAATCAGTTCGAGCACCGGGCACGCCCCTTCGGCTTGGTCGCGTTCGCGTTATTCTTGAAGCGGCGTAGCGCTGGCGTCCCCACGGAATGCCGAGCCGTACCCCAACGTAGGTTTTACTGGGCGCGTACGCGTTCCGCACCATTTGCGCAGGAAAAAATTGGGTCTCAAATAAAGCAGTACCAGCTATCTACTTTTCAAGTCGCGCCGCAATGGCATCTCGTTGAATCATAATCCCTTGGTCGGGGGTTCAAATCCCTTCGCTGCTGTCCGTCGTCAGAACAATCGGGACGTTTTGAAGCGGCTGCTAACGGAGGCTTCGGCGCATCTGGGCTTTCAGTTTAAGCAGTCGCTTGCCGGTGCAGCAAGCGGCGATCCTCGATGGTCCTTCGCTTGATCGCCTCCCTCCTTTCCAGAATCGCCTGCCCCCGCCCGGTATAGACGTCGGCGGGCGTGAGGTTGCCGATGCTCTCGAGGTATCGGCGGTGGTTGTAGTGATCGACGAAGGCGCCGATCTTCGCCTCGAGGTTGCCGGGCAAGAAGTAGTTCTCGAGCAGGATCCGGTTCTTCATCGTCTGATGCCAGCGCTCGATCTTGCCCTGCGTCATCGGATGATTGGGCGCGCCGCGCACGTGTTTGATGTTATGCTCGCCAAGCCACCTCGCCAAGTCTCCAGCGACGTAGCTCGATCCGTTGGTGCCGGTTGCCGTCCAATCCGGACGCCACCAGCGCCATCTCGACCGTCTGGGTGACGTCCGCCGCCTTCATCGTCGTGCAGAGCTTCCAGGCGACGATGAACCGGGAGAAGTCGTCGAGTATGGTCGACAGGTAGAACCAGCCCCAGCCGATCACCTTCAGATACGTGAAGTCGGTCTGCCAGAGCTGGTTGGGCGCCGTCGTTTTGTCCCGGAACTCGTCGGCAGCCTTCATCACGATGAAGGCCGGGCTGGTCAGCAACCCGTTCGCCCGCAACAGCCGATATACCGATGCTTCCGAGATAAACTGGGCTTTCTCGTCGGTGAACGTCACCGCCAGCTCCCGGGGGCTCAGTTCCGGGCGTTCGAGAGCCAGGTCGATCACCTGGCCCCGGACGATGTCCGGCACCCGGTTCCAGATCCGCCCCGGTGCGGATCGACGGTCTTCCAGGCCGACGACGCCGAAGCGCCGGTGCAAGTCGTACCAGCGGTAAAACTTCGACCGCGAGACGCCCAGCTTCTCGAGCGTGCGCTTCACCGGCAGCCGGGATTCTTCGACCAGCCGAATGATCTCGAGCTTCTCCGAGGCGGGGTACCTCATTCGCGCTCGCCCCCATCCCCGAAGGTGCTTTTTTTGAGCAGCCGGTTCTCGATCGTCAGATCGGCAACCAGCTCCTTCAAGGCGCCCATCTCCCGGTGCAGGTCCTTGACCTCGCCCGACGACGCCTGGCGCTCGGTGTCCCCGGCCAGCCGCTTCTTCCCGGCTTCCATGAACTCCTTCGACCACACGTAATACAGGCTCTCCGCGATCCCCTCCCGCCGGCACAGCTCGGCGATCGAGTGCTCGCCCCGCAGCCCCGAGATCACGATCCGGATCTTCTCTTCGGCGGAGTACTTCTTGCGCGTCTGGCGGCGGATCTCGCGGACATGCTGTTCGGCCGTGCCGTTCGGCGGGGTCTGCTTCATCGGTCTCATCCTCGTCCCTTTCACGGTGACGATGAGCCGAAAATCCTCCGTTACGCAAACTGCTCAGGCTGTCCTATGGGCGCTGACGGGGAGCAGACGGTCCCCAGCTTCCCGCCGTGTAGGGCCGAGGCGCTTCGTCAGATTGCGCCCAGGCCTCACGGATCGGATCAATCCAGGCCCATGCCGCCTCGACCTCATCACGCCGCATGAAGAGCGTGGCATTGCCGCGAATGACATCCAGCAGCAATCGTTCGTAAGCATCCGGCGCATTGATCGGAAAGGCTTCGGCGAATGCCATGTCGAGCGGGACCTGCTTGAGCCTCATGCCGCCAGGGCCGGGCTCCTTGATCATCAGCAACAGCTTGACCCCCTCATCAGGCTGGACGCGAATCACGAGCTGGGTCGGCGCGATCTGCCCGGCCTTGTCGTCGAAAATGGAATGCGGAACCTGGCGAAACGTCACGACGATCTCGGTGACGCGTTGGGCCAGCCGTTTGCCAGTCCGCAGGTAGAATGGCACGCCAGCCCATCGCCAATTGTCGACGCTGGCCTTGATGGCCACGAAGGTTTCGGTTCTGCTCTCGGGATCGCCGCATTCCTGCAGGTAGCCGAGCACCGGCGCGCCATCGATCGCGCCGGCCCGATACTGCCCTCTCACCGTCAGTTGCGCCGCGTTCCCGGCGGTAATCGGTGCGAGCGCGGAAAGGACCTTGCGCTTCTCGTCGCGCACTGCATCGGCAGACAGAGAATTGGGCGGCTCGATCGCGATTAGGCAAAGCAGTTGCAGGAGGTGGTTCTGCACCATGTCGCGCAGAGCACCTGATGTATCGTAATATGCTCCCCTGCCCTCGACACCGAGCGATTCCGCCGCCGTGATCTGGACATGGTCGATATGCGCCGAATTCCAGAGCGGTTCGAACAATGCGTTGGCGAAGCGCAACGCCATCAGGTTCTGGACCGTCTCCTTGCCGAGATAGTGATCGATGCGAAAGATCTGCTGCTCGTCGAAGACCGCCGCCAACGCATCATTGATGTGGCGTGCGCTCGATCGGTCCTTTCCGATTGGTTTCTCTACGATTACCCGCGTTGAAGGCGTGACCAGTCCGAATGACCGCAATCTTTCGGCGATCGACCCGAACAGCTCCGGGGCGGTTGCGAGATAATAGGCACGCACCCGATCCGGTGCTTCATTCATGCACGCTTCGAGTGCCGGCCAGCCATCGTCGCTGCGCGCATCCACCGAGATGAAGCGCACCAAATCGAGGAACGCAGCCAGCGAGGAAAGCTGAAGCTTCGCACCGAGACGATCCCTCAGGCTCTCGGAAACAGTGGTCAGAAATGCTTGCCGATCCATCGCACCGCGCGCAACGCCGATGATCCGCGTTGGCATGGTGAGCTGGCCTGCAAGAAACCGTCGAAAAAGCGCTGGATAGAGCTTGCGGTGCGCCAAATCGCCTGTGCCGCCGAAAACAACCAGGTCAAAAGGCTGCACACCAATCAGATAGGATATCATTTTCTGGGGTCTTTTTTGAGATCCGAAACGACACCCGCGCGTGCATCGAAATGCCGCACGTCAATGCCGTCATGATAGCCGCTCGGCACCTTCATCGCAGCGCGCGCAGGCGTTGTGGAAAGCCGCCCACATGCGTGCAGGTTTCTGCAGCAGCGTCACGGCCAGCCTCGATGCATCCCTGCAGGCTGACGCCTCGCTTCCAGCGCGAGAGGAAGCCTGCGATGAATGTGTCGCCTGCTCCGGTGGTTTCCACGACCGTAACGGGCCTGATCCCGGTCCTGACAACGGCCTTGCTGTCCGAAGCCATGCTGCCCAGGGCGCCACAGGTCACGACCGCGATGCGCGCACCTGCGGCCAGCAACCTGTCGAGCGCGCGGAAGGCCGCCGCCTCCGAGGCCCCAACCGATTCGAACGCGACATCGAGCCCGCGGCTATCGGCGTTGACCGCGACATCCTGCGAGAATGTCACCGCTCGCCCCGCGAGCTGCGCCCGAAGCGACCCAGCGCCCTTGAACCAGCCGATATGGATATGGTCGAAACACCCAAGCGCAGCGATATCCTTGGCCGTTGGCTGATAGATTGCGCAGGCGCCGAATTCCTCGAAGGCAATGATCCTTTCGCCCACCGCATCGACATCCAGGTCGGTATAGGCCGTAGGGGCTTCCAGAACCCGGAAATGCTCCAGCGCCACCTTGTTGGCGACCAGTTCCTGACGCGTCCATTCGCCGGCCTCGTCGGCGCCCACGGCACCGAAATAGGCGCAATCCTCACCCAAGCGTGCCAATTGGACCGCCACGTTGAGTGCGTTGCCGCCGATGGTGCATTGACCCAGCGGAAGGTAGCGATCAACGCAATTGTCCCCCAAAGTGGCGAAGCGAGGCATGCGCGGTGTGTCCGTCATGGGCAAAGCACCTCAGGTGGCCGGGCGACGAGGGCCGCCCGGCGAACATTTCTAGTATTCGACGCGGTTGTAGTAGCGACGGGTCACTAGAGGATGGGACCGCATCTCCTCCAGATGCGCCGAGAGCCGCTCCAGCATCGTGGCCATGAAAGCCGGCCCCAACAGGCTGCGCATCCGCGCCGGAACATCACGCGGGACGAAATCGACATTGTCGAGGACCGTAAACTTGTCCGTGTATTTCGGCGCGAAACTGGCGACACGGTCGGCCAGGTCGCCATAGCTGTCTTCGCCCTTGAAAAGGATCAGGCTCACACCCTTTTCGATCAGTTCAAGCGGTCCGTGGAAGAAGTCGGAGGCATGGACCGGGCGGGTCCGGATCCACTGCATCTCCTCGAGAATGCAGGTGGCATAGTAATTGGCGGCCGGCCACATGTTACCGCCAGCGGTGAACATGTGATAATCGGAGCCGGCGATTATGCGAGCGTATTCGGCTGCCCTGGGTTCGAAGGCCTGCTTGGTGGCGAGCAGAGCCTTGGGCATCGCGTGCATCTCGGCCACGATGGCTGCGTAATCCGGGCACTCGCCGCGTGCCTTCATCACCGAAATCGCAACGAGCAGCGACTGCATGTAGAAGGACTCGCTCGAAGTGTCGTCGGCCGCGAAATTGACCAAAGCCGGTGCACCACCCTGCCCCAATGGCGTCTCAGCATGCCCGACCAGCGTGATGACCCGCGCGCCGATCGACTTGAGCTTTTCCAGAAGCGCGACGCTTTCCCGCGTCTTGCCTGACAGGGACGGCATGACGACGATGGAGCGCGCGGTGAGATTGGCGCTGCCCGTTATCACCAGTTCGGCTGGGAAGTCCTTGAAGACAGGGAATGTGCTGTTGCGCTGCAGATACTGAACGGCGGGCTCCATGAGATACGCGACGCCGCCAGTGCCCAGAAAATAAAGGTTTTCCGCGCCTGCCGCGACAGCCTCGCCAATGGCGGCATCGATACGGGGGGCCAGCGCGACGGCACCGGACTGGATCCTGATGAAACGATCGGGATCGAAGTTGAACATGGCCATTCCTTTCCAATTGCCCGAACGACGGGCGTGACATTGCGATGCCGCTCCGCGGGGAGCAGCGGACAGTTGAAAACAACGAGGATGAGTACGTCGGTCGAAGAGCCTAGGCGAGGACGTGCATCACGCGGCGGCGCAGTTCCTCCCTCGCATTGCGGAGTTTCTCGTGGTGGCCGCGGCGCAGGTCCGCCGCACTCTCCAGTCGTGAGCGCATTGCGGCGATGAGACGCCGCACTTCCTCGGGCGCAGGCCCGCCCGTGGTGCGGCGTGCCCTGACAGCGGAGCCCGGCTCCATCCAGCCGCGGATGATATTGTCGTCGAGATCGAAGCGACGACCGACTTCGGCCTGCGCCGCATCATTGACGATGGCGGCCGTCAATCCCGTGGCATCGCCGCCGCGGGCAATGACGGATTGTACCGCGTGCCCCACCACGTGATGGGCCTCTCGGAACGAGAGGCCATGATGTTTGACGAGCGCATCGGCAAGGTCTGTTGCGGTCGAGAAATTGGCCACACAGCGTTCTGCCAGCCGCTGGGTCGCGGGCGTGGCCGTATCGAACAGCAGCCGAAGCAACGGCAGGCCGAGCTGGAAGCGCTCGAAGGTCGGCCAGGCATCGGCGATGCCTTCGCGCACACTGTCGAGGCCAATGGAGAAATTCGAGCCCTTGACCGACGAGAGTGCACCCGCCAATGCCCCGATGCTGCGACCGGATTCGGCCCGGAAATACTCGAGCGGAAGCATGTTCTTCTTCTGCGGCATGATCGATGAGGTTCCGGCAATGCTGTCCGGGAACGTGATCGCGGAGAATTCATAGGTGCTGAAGGCGTAAAGGTCCTGCGCCACGCGCGAGAGCAGGGTCTGCGCACTGGTTATGGCCCAGAGCAGTTCCGTGACGAAATCCCGCGATGCGACGGCATCGAGGCCCGGCAGCGCGATGTACTGAAACCCCAGCAGCGCGGCGGTATCCTCACGGTCGATGTCAAAGGACGTGCCGGCGAAGGCAGCCGAGCCGAGCGGGCAGCAATCAACCCGGTCGTAGACCGCCGCCATCCGGGCAAGGTCCCGTTCCAGTGCCGAAACCACGTTCAGGAAGTAATAGCCGAGCGTGATCGGCTGGGCCGGCTGCAGGTGCGTGTAGCCCGGCATGACGACATCGATATGCCGGATCGAGGCATCGAGCCCGGCTTCCATCGCGCCTTGCATGCCCTCGTGGAGGGCGAGGCATATCTCCCGCGCTTGCATGCGGTCGAGCGTCGCGCCGATATCATTCCGGCTGCGGCCGATATGGAGCCACCCGGCCAGGCCTTTGCCCACGATCTGCGACAGGCGGTTTTCGAAGGCGAAGTAGCTGTCCTCGAATTGCGGATCGAGATCGATGCTGCCGGGACCTTCGCTGCGGATGCGCTCGATACCGGCCAGAATGCTGGTGGCGATATCCGTCTTGATCAGCTTGCGCCGCTCGAGCATCAGCAGATGGGCCTCGTTGAGCGTGCACATGCGTTCAAGCGCAGCCGCCGAGAAATTCTGCAGGAACGGTTCGTAGATCGCCGCGGCGACTTCCGGAGCGGTACGCTCGGAAAGACGGGCACTGACGGAGTTCTTCATGACGGGGTCTCCGGAACGATTTGGGGAGGCCTGGCGGCAAGATCGAAGAGTGGATCCAGTATCCTTATGATATCTTCCGCCTCCGCGAGGCCGAGCAGGTTCGAGAAATGTTGCCCAGCGGCGTCGGGTGCGCAGAAGGGTTCAAGGCAGAGGCAGAACTTGGCCAGCAACGCGGCATCGCTCAAAGGCGCGGCGGCGCTGCCGGGGGCGGCAAGACGCGATGCCCTCACCTCGCGTCCATCCGCCTGGATGCGAATGCGGGCACCAGTCGCGACACCGCTCGGCCCCTTTGGCAGATCACTTGCCTCGTGCACATGCACACGTGCCATCAGCGCAACGATGTCGGGATCGTCGAGCGCTTCCGGACGGAAGGCGTCTGGGCCAAGCTGTCCATCATGCGCGGCCCGGGCCAGACAATAGGCCATGTTGAACCGGGCCTCGTCAGGGCTCCGGGGGATGCCGCCGAGCAGGATGGCCGGCACGAAGGGGTCGACGCTGCAGTCGATTCGTTCGATCTGGGCTCCTGCCGGCAGCGACGACGCCGCCTCGAGCACGGCGGCGATGGCGGCATGAATGGCGGTGCAGGTGGGATATGCCTTGACCACGAAGCCCGGCGGCGGAAGCGGGATCGGTTGAATTGCGGCCATGACCTTGCCCCGATGCAGGCCGAGAAACCCGCGCGGGCCGGCCAGCGTGGCTGCGGGCGCGTTGAACCCCGCCTGTGCCAGTTGGGCCGCCATGAGACCGGATGCCGCCGCCTGGCCCACCTGCAAGGGCTTGCCCTCGCCACCGAAAGCGCCGCGTACGCCCCCGCTGAGCGAGGCCGCAAGACAAAGAGCCCTCGCCATGCAATCGGCATCAAGTTGGAGGAGAGTCCCGCAGGCTGCGGCGCTGGCGAAGGAACCCAGCGTCGCAGTGGCGTGCCAGCCTGCGCGATACATGCCTGGATTGACCATTTCGCCGAGCGCAAGTGCCACGGCATAGCCGGCCGCGACCGCGCCGAACAGACGCCGGCCGCTGACTGGGCCGGGCATGGCATCGGCCAGGGTCAAGGCGGCGCTGACCAGCGTCACCGAGAGATGCGCCATGGCGAGTTCGGTCTCGTCGTCGTCGAAATCGAGCACATGGGCGGCGAAGGCATTGCCGAGGACGGCGTCTCGCGTGGCGACACGCCTTCCCAATCCCCAAAGGCGCGCACCTTCCGCCGGTGCAGCCAGAGCCGGTGCCAGCGCCGCCATTGTGCGTGCCGATGCGGTCAGACTTCCCGCCAGCGCGACCCCGATCAGATCCGGCACGATACGCACGAGGCCGGCGCTCGGCCTCTGGCCGGATTCGGCGGCAGTCATCGCGATGTCGCTCAGCATCGCCAGCACCGCTTCGGGTGCCGGATCAGCGCTGACGGCGGCTTGGGGTCCCTCAAGCATCACGCGCTCGTCGGTACGGATGACGCCACATCCGACGCCTTTTCTGCCGGTGCTGCAGGGCTGGAAGTGCGTGCATAGGGCTTCAGGAAGAATTTCTCGACCTGCGCGCCAGCCGCTGAAATGAGGCGACAGAGCACGAAGTAGACGATGAGGATCGCGCCATAGACGATATAGGCCGGGCTTCCGCCCTTCATGATCGTGGTCTGCTCGATGAGAACCTGGCCACTGCGCAGCAATTCGCCCGCTCCCACCACCGCGCCCAGCGAGGTCGCCTGAACCAGTGCGGTCAGCAGGCCCACATAGGGCGGGATGATGACCGGCATAGCCTGGGGAAGGACGATCAGGACAAGACCTTTCAGGCCTGTCATGCCGAAGGCAGCGGCCGTCTCCCGTTGCGACTTGCTGACGGAGAGCAGCCCGGCGCGGAAAATCTGCGCCGCATTGGCCCCGCCCCAGGCCGAAATCGCCACGCAGGTCGACCAGAAGGGATTGAGGCCGATACCGGCGTGCGGCAGCACGAAATAGACCAACAGCACCGTCACCATCAGCGGCACGTCGCGGAAAAGTTCCGTCAGCGTGGCGCTCAGGGTGCGCAACCATGCCCAGGCTGAGCGGATTCCTGCGGTGAGCACTATGCCCCACACCGTTCCGCCCAGAGCCACGACCAGCGACATCAGCAGTGTTTGCTGTAGGCCGACGAGAAGGTAGGCGCGATATTCAACCAGCAACGACATCGCTCACCTCTGGCGATACGGCTGATCGAGTCGCTTCTCGAGCGCGTGGCCGAGGGCCGAGACGCCGAGGACGATGGCCACGTAGATCACGCAGATGGTCGCGAACATCTCCACCGTGCGGAAATCGGAGGCGACACGGCCAATGGCGACATAAGTCATTTCCGCCAGACCGATCGCCTGCAGATAGGCGGAGTTCTTGATGGTGCCGACAATGGTGTTGAGCGTCGACGGCAGTGCTGATCGCAGGGCGATGGGCATCACGATGAAGAGCCCATGCTGCCAGGACCGCAAGCCGAGCGAGGCTGAGGCGTCGGACATGTTTCGTCCCGCTGAGGTGACGCCCGCCCGGAAGCTCTCGATATGAAATACACTGGCCCAGATCGTCAGCGCCAGGACACCCGACCAGAAGACGGGGAGAGTCATGCCAAGATCGGGAAAGCCGTAGAAAATGAAGAAGACCTGCACCAGGAACGGGGTGCTGCGCACGAATTCGACGTAGCCGGCGACGATGCGGCCCGCGAGCGGAATGGCGGAGAGGCGCAGCACGCAACCCGCAAGCCCCAGAAGAAGCGAGAAGGCAATGGCCAGCGCACTGACCATGATCGTGATGCCCAGCCCCCTGATCAGGGCTGGCAGCGCATCTACGATATATCCCCAATCGATCACAATCTGCCTCTGGGCGGGGTAAAGGGTGGGGAGACCGGCGGGCGCCGCTCTCCCCCTTCGGCGTTATCGCTGGGGCGCGTCTTCGAGGAAGCCGCGCTTCATGACCTGCACGACCGGTGCTTCCGTCACGAATTGGGGAATGACCTTTTCGTAGAAGCCCTCGGCCTTGAGGCGCTTCAGGGCCGCGTTGACGAACGCATTGAGGTCAGGCTCGTTCTTGCGCATGCCGATGCCGTTGACGCCGGGATCGATGCCTTCGTCGATGATGCGCAGCTTGGGATAATTCGCCGCCAGCGTATAGACCAGTCCGCCATCGCCGACAAACCCGGCGGCGCGACCCTGAAGCAGGGCCTGGATGGAATCCGCGGTGGTATTCAACTGGAGTAGCTGGATGCCGGGCACGTTCTTCTCGAGCCAGGGAATCTGCGATGCTCCCTTGACGATCACTGCGGTCTTGCCCTTGAAATCCGCCAGAGTGCGGATCGGCCCGTCCTGCGGGACGAGAGCATTGCTTGTGCCCCAGAAGTAGATGTTCGAATAATCAATCACTTCCTGGCGGGAAGGCGTGCGCCCCAACGTCGCCAGGATCAGATCGATCTTGCCACCATTGAGGGAAGGAATGCGCGCTTCCGAGGTGACGCAGCTCAGCTCGGCACCATTCGGCGAGCCGAAAGCGAATTCCCCGATCTTCTTGGCCATCTCGACCTCGATGCCGGCGGGCTTGCCGTCCGGGCCGGTCAGGCCGAAGGGCGGGCTGTCGCATTTCACGCCGATCCGGATCTTTCCGGCCTGCTGGATGGCCGATGGCAGTTTCGGCATCGTCTCGGCCTGGACCATACCGACCCAGAACAACATGGCTGCTGCTCCGGCCACCGTGCCTAGAATTCCACGCTTCATGGTTCAATCCCTCCCTTGGGCTGCTTCGCCCCTATGATGTTCGGACAACGTCAATGCAGGATCTGGCTGAGGAACAGCCGGGTCCGCTCCTGCTGCGGATTGCGGAAAAACTTTTCTGGCGGCGCGCTTTCCACGATCTGTCCGCGATCCATGAAGATCACACGATCGGCGACCTGCCGGGCAAAACCCATCTCGTGGGTGACGCAAACCATGGTCATCCCTTCATTGGCCAGCTCGATCATGGTGTCGAGCACCTCGCGCACAAGCTCGGGATCGAGCGCGGAGGTCGGTTCGTCGAACAGCATGATCTCCGGCGCCATGCACAGCGAGCGCGCAATGGCGACACGCTGCTGCTGGCCTCCCGAAAGCTGCCCGGGATATTTGCGCACCTGATCGGGAATGCGGACACGCTCGAGATAATGCATGGCGCGCCTTTCGGCCTCGGCGCGCGAAACGCCCTTCACCCAGCGCTGCGCGATTGTGCAGTTTTCGAGAATGGTCAGATGGGGAAAGAGGTTGAAGCTCTGGAAAACCATGCCGACCTGGCGGCGCACGGTCTCGGTATTCGCACGCTTGCCGTCGAGCTCGATGCCGTTGACGCGAATGGTGCCGGACTGATGTTCCTCCAGACGGTTGGCACAACGGATCAAAGTCGATTTGCCGGAGCCCGATGGGCCGCAAATGACGACGCGCTCACCGTGCGACACGGTCAGATCAATGTCCTTCAGCACCTGAATGGAGCCGAACCACTTGCTGACCTTCACATATTCGATGCCACGGTTCCGCGGTTGCGCATCGTCATGCATCACGCCCTCCCTCACGTTGTCAGACAACACTATCCGATATCACGAAATTTTGTCAAGACGGATTCTGTCCATAGATGCAATTTCTTGATAAAAAACTGAACTGGCTAATTTATTTGAAAAATCGTAAGTCTGCGTCTCGCAATATGTCATATGACAACAGGTTCACAAAGATGCTCCCCAATGCGCCTTCCCGGCGATTCGCCGGCATGAACATCCACTATTTCCGGCACGATTTCGGCCGCTTCCTGCGCGACCTGACCGCGCTCGGGCTGGAGCGCGTGGAACTGTGGGGCGGGATGCCGCATCTCTCGCCGGACGATGTGGATGGCGCCGAGGTCGCCACGATCCGCCGGCAGATCGCCGAGCACGGGCTGTCGCTCATCTGCTTCACGCCCGAGCAATGCCTTTACCCGATCAACCTTGCCTCGGATCATGCGCGGACCCGGCAGCGGAGCCTTGCCTATTTTCTATGCTCGCTCGATATCGCGGCGGAATTGGGGGCGCCCGAACTTCTCGTGACGGCTGGCTGGAGCTACGCGGACAAAGACCCCTCCGAAGGCTGGAACCGGGCGCGGGATGCTCTGGGTCAATTGGCCCGGCGCGCCGAGACACTCGGCATCGGCCTGCTGCTGGAACCGTTGTCCCTCACCGAATCCAATCTCATCACCACGGCGGACGATCTCGTTCGCATGCGCAAGGAGATCGCCTCCCCTGTTATCGGCGCGATCCTCGATCTCAACGCCATGGCTGCGGCAGGCGATACGCCCGAGGATTATCTCTCGCGTTTCGGGCGCGATCTGCGCCATGTACATCTCTGCGACGGCACGCCGGAAGGGCATCTCGCCTGGGGCGACGGCAATTTGCCGATGGGCGATTATCTCAATGCCCTGCTAGATGGCGGCTATGAGGGGAGCTTCACCTTCGAACTGGTCACGCAAGCCTATTGGCTTGACCCCCGCGCGGCGCTCGAACGCTCTGTCAGGGCGGCTCGAAATGTCGTGGGCGCGCGCTCATGACGGCGCCGGCCGCTCCGAAGATCGGTGTCGTCGTCGCGGGTGGAACGATCACGGCCCTCGCCCATGATCCTCTCGAAGTGATGGATTATGGCCAAGCCGGATCGTTGACAGCGCAGGAGCTTTTCGCGAAGGCGCCTGAGCTGGCAGGTTCTGCGCAGATCGTGCCGGTCGATTTCGCCGCTCTGCCGAGCTTCGACATGGGTCTGCCGCAGTGGCGGGCGCTGATGGTCGTGTTCCATGATCTGATGGCGAGACATGCGGATCTGTGCGGCTTTGTGCTTACGCACGGCACTGGCGCACTCGAGGAAACCGCCTTCATGCTTTCGCTGGTCTGGGACTTGCCCATCCCGCTCTCGGTGACGGGAGCCCAGCGCCCTGCCTCGGCGCTTGGTAGCGACGGCTGGATGAATGTGGCGCAGGCTCTGCGGGCTGTGCAGCACAAGGAGGCGCGCCAATGCGGGGTCATGGTGGTGGCCAACAACCAGATTCATCTCGCGGAAGACGTGGTGAAGCTTTCCAATCTCGAGCTCGGTGCGTTCCAATCGCCTGAATTGGGCCCGGTCGGCCGCTTTGCAGGGCTGACGCCCATTCTCTCGCGCCTGCCCGAACCCGGCCGCTCGCTGCTGGGGCGTTTTGCAGGGGCGCTTGCGGCCGACCTGCCACGCGTCGATATTGTCTATTGCCATAGCGGGGGCGATGCCGTCGCTGTCGAGGCCTTCATCCATGCCGGCGCGCGCGGCATCGTCCTGGCCGGCTTTGCCCCGGGTTATGCAACCAGCGCGCAAGCCAGCCGCCTGGCCGCCTGGGTTCGCGACAGGGGCGGAGTTGTGGTTTATTCGTCCCGTGCCTATGGCTTGTCGGTGCACAACAGCCGCAACGCCGAACATGGTTTTCTGCCTTCGGGAAGATTCCCGCCGGCGAAAGCCAGACTTCTGCTGCAGCTGGGCTTGCAGGCAGGGTTGGGAATACGGGAAATCGGCAATCTGTTTGCCATGCACTAGGGCATTGCTGGAATGACGAGACTGGCGCGCACGAAGGAATCAGGCACCGACCGCATCCGGAAAGGCGTTCTGGACTTGATCAAGGATCTTCAGTTCGGCGACAAATTGCCGACCGAAGAAAGCCTGACCGCTCTCCTCAACGTGTCACGGCCAGCGCTGCGCGAGGGATTGAAGCAACTCGAGCAGGATGGAGTGATCGATGTCGTGCATGGCAAGGGCCGCTTTGTGGCGGCCGGCAGAGCCCTGAGCATTGCCCGCCCCATCACCAAGTTCGAAAGCGTGACCGAAATGGTAGCAACGCGTGGATACGAGACCATCACCCAGGTGCTCGGATTCGGCGTCGTGCCTGCCAATGCGGCCGATGCGGCCGAATTCGGACTGGCCAAGGGCACGCCGCTGCTGCGTATCGAACGCCTGCGCAAGGCGAATGACGAGCCGCTGATCTATTCGGTGGACCTGATCCCGCGCGACCTTCTGGCAGGAAAGGAACCGCCCCCGCAAGACTGGGCCGGCTCGCTGGTCGACCTCCTCGGCCGACAGGATCTTCGTCCGGTGGCCTCGACCGCGAAGATTTCGGCGACCGAACTGCCTGAGGCTGTGGTTGACCTGCATGGGCTGCACAATTTCGGCCCGGCGCTCTTGATCAGAGAAATGTGCTTCACCGAGCGCGGCCAGCGGGTTGTGCTGGCTGAGGTCTATCATTCGGGCAAGGACTTCGCGTTCAGCTTCGTGCGCCGATAGGGCTGCGGTCGGCGGTTCAATTCCTTCCGACGGCAATTTTTGGACGATTTGCTGGTGATCAGAACCGGATGCTGTCAGGGCTTTTGATTGTCGCTGAGTTTGACCCGGGATTTTCATTGAGAAGCGCCCATGGTTCCTGGCCTGCGACTTCCCCTGGCGCAAGCGATCGATCGCCTTGCGATAGGCCACCTGAAGGAGCCAGTTCCTGGGCGCGCTTGGCACGCCATTTCGTGTCCAGCGGGCCACGGCAGAGATCGTGGCATCCTGAAGTGCTTCTTGCGCCAGCGATAAATCCCGAACCCGGGCGATCGAGGCGGCGAGAAGCCGCCCCCGGTTGACCTGACGGGGTCCTCTTGAGCCAGGGCGATTGAGATAATCAGTGTAGGAAGGAAACCGGAATATACCGAAGAAGCTGCCTAGCGCTGACCAGAGCGTCACGAAGCTGCATCAGATCGACGTGCTGGTGGCGCAAGACCGGAACATCGGTCAGGCTTCCTTTCCAAACTGATTATCTCAATCGCCCTGGCTCAAGAAAACCCGGTCAGGTCACTCGGAGGCTCCGGGATATCCTTGAAGCCGCATGAGACCGCAGACCTCTCGATTCCAGAGCGCCTGAATTGCCGCGCTGTTGCCAGCGCTTTTGCTCCAAAGCTTCGCGTAATATAAGTCGCCTAGGTCCTCTACCTGCCAGAAATCTGGAATTCCTCTCTTAGGATCACCAGAGAAGATTTTACGCGTTAGCTTGTATTGACCGACGCTGGCCTGAGCCCGTGAATTTCCCCCGGTAGGGGTTAGAGTCCGCCCTGACATTGCTCTGAGACCGAACTTTGGACCGCCGATGGGTAGAGTTTTCGGCGTCTGTCACGAAGGCGGGCCGTCCACGCCGTCGCAACCAAGCAGCGTTATCGGGGCTTTTTGCCCGATCGCCCCATGCGGGCGCTCTTCGTTATAGTACCTACGCCAATCCTCCATCTTTTCCTGCGCGTCCGCAAGGTTCAGGAACCAGTGGGCATTCAGGCACTCGACCCGGAAGCGCCCGTTGAAGGCCTCGATGAACGCGTTGTCAGTCGGCTTGCCTGGGCGACTGAAGTCGAGCGTGACGCCGTGCGTGTATGCCCAGAGATCGAGATCGCGTGAGATGAACTCGGAGCCCAGATCAACTCGGATCGTCTTCGGATAGCCAGTTCGCTTGCACACGTTCTCCAAGGTCCGAACGACATCCTCACCGCGATAGCTGAACCGAGGATCGAGTACCGGCACGTAGCGCGAGTACGTATCGACGATCGCCAGCACACGAATCTTCCTTCCAGTCGCGAGTTGATCGTGGACGAAGTCCATTGCCCAAGTCTCGTTCGGCCGTGTCGCCACTTGCCGATCTTCTCTCAGCTTCGCCTTAACCCTACGCTTTGGTGTTTTGTTCCGTAATTGCAGGCCTAACTCGCGATAGATCCGCCGTGTCCGCTTGTGATTGACCATCCAACCCTCACGACGCAACAGCACGTGCACGCGCCGATAGCCGAAGCGTATGCGCGTCTGGCAGATGTCTTTGATGCGCAGCTCGAGATCAGCCTGTCCGCGGCGACGAGACTTGTAATGATACGAAGACGTATCGACCAACAACACCCGGCAGGCTCGCCGGATCGAAACGCCCCACGTCCCACGCACCTCGTCAACCAGCCGGCGCTTGCGGACAGGCTTTACAGTTTTCGGCGTAGGACGTCCTGCAACATCTCCTTGTCGAGCGACAGATCCGCTACGACCTTGCGCAGCTTCGCGTTCTCATCCTCGAGCTGCTTTAGCCGCCTCATCTCGGTCGGTAGCAGGCCATCGTATTTGCGCTTCCAATTGAAGTACGTCGCCGGGCTGATCCCCGCCTTCCGGCAGATATCAGCCACAGGCATGCCATCCGACGCCTGCTTCAGAATGAACGCCTTCTGAGCCTCCGAAAACTTCGATGCCTTCATCGTTCTTCGCTCCTTCCGGCCGGAAACATCCCGCCGAAAACTCTAGCCAAGAACGGTCCAGTTTTCAGGTCTCAGACCAATGAAAAATAAACGATTCAATATCTTGAAGCCAACGATCCGAGCCGAACAGGGGCCAAAGTTCGATGCCGATTCACGCTGGTATTAATTCCTCCGGCTGCACAATATCTTCTAAAGAAACGGGCTCGTGTCCCGCGCTGAGTCGGGGTTCAGAGGAATGAGCAACGGAAATGGTAGGGCCGCCGGCGCTTCGCGGCCGCAAGGTGAGAGCGGATCGCGCGATGACGCGGCTCCATCCCGTACGATTCTGGCTATCGATGAACTGCGGCGGCGGCTGCTCGATCTTAGCCTTAACAATCAGT
>JAYRYC010000007.1:0-380458 GCA_041917215.1 Tagaea sp. | reverse complement strand
CCGCACTCATCGCTTGGGTATCGACCGCCGGCGCCGGTGACTGTTGGTCAGATCCAGCCACTCGAACCGGTCGCCGCGATGCAGTAATCTCTCATTCGGCTTGGTTCAAAAACTCGGGCAGGTCACGTTCGATACGGACATGGACGCTCGTCGAGCGACGACGACGCGCTGCGCGGCTTCCGTACCGTGAAGGGCGCGATCGAAGCGGGCGGCTTCCTGGGTCTTCAGCGCGGCCCGTGGAACGCCGACCTCGCGATCGCCCAAGCTGTCAATTCGGGCTCCCATGAAGGCCTGCTCGCCGATTTCTCGCTCGGCTATCGATTCGGAATCGCGACCGATCTCACGGGACGTCTCGGCACCAAGGTCGGTTGGGCGTCCGAGCGTTACATGCAATCGATGTTCGGGATCGACGCGGCCACGGCACGCGCGTCCCAGCTTCCGGGCTTCACGGCGTCGTCCGGATTCAAGGATGCCGGTGTCTCATTAGGCGTACAGTATTCGCTGGGACGCGGACTATGGCTCGACGCGATGACCGGGTACACTCGCTTGCTGGGCGACGCGGCGAGTTCGCCGCTCGTCAAGCAACGCGGTTCCCCGAACCAGGCCATGACGGCCGCCGGGCTTTCCTTCCGCTTCTGAAGCAAGGCGCTCGTTTCAGCCAAGGCGACCGAATGTCCCTCCCTGTCTTGCCGTCGCATCCGGCGCCCTTGGCCGACACCCCCGCAAAGACCGAAGGCGCGCGACGGCCGCGTCACGACGTCCGCGCCGCGGCGCTGCGCTTGGCCGCCGCCGTCGTGCTCGTGACGAATTTGATGGCGGGCGCGATGGGGGGCGCGGCGCCGGCGCATATGGGCGCGATGGCGCCGCATATGGGGGCCGCCCTTCTGTACGCCGCTGTCGCGGGCGGCGGTCTCGTCGTCGCGGTTCGAGGCGTTTCGTCGGCGTGGCTCGCGACCGCGATGGTCGTCGTGGACGCCGTTCTGGTCGTGACGCTGTTTCACCAGCATTTGTTCGTGCCGGCGGAGGTTTTCGATCACAGTCTGACGGCGTCGACGCTGGCGGTGGGATTCTTGCTGCAGGCGCAGGTGTCGCTGGCCTTGCGCCCCGGCCCCGTCCTGCTGTTTTCGGGGTTGGTCTTGGCGGGATGGCTCGCCTTGCTGGGCGCGATGTCCTTCTTCTCGATGCGGGCGGTGGGGACATCGTCGCACGATTGGCGAATCCTCTACCTCGAATTCGCGCTCGCAGCCGCTTTCGGATTCACGGCGCTCGTCAGCTATTTGTTGACCTGCGATCACAACGCGTTGCTCGCGGAAGCCATCGAGAACGAGCGGCGAAGGGGAAATCTCGCGCGGTTCTTTTCGCCCGACATGGTCTCGCGTCTGCAAGCCGATCCGAAGACGCTGGCGATGGCGCGCCGGCAAGCGGCCGTCATGTTCGTCGACCTGCGGGGGTTCACCGGTTTGAGCGAAATGCAGGAGCCGGAAACCCTCGCCAAATTGCTGGGCGAGTACCGAGCCATCGTGACGGGAAAAGTATTCGCGCATGGCGGCACCGTCGACAAATTCATCGGCGATGGCGTGATGGCCGTTTTCGGTCACATCCGAGCGAACGGTCACGACTGCGAAAGGGCCGTCCGATGCGGCCTTGAGATCGTCGACGCCTTACGCGCTTGGTGCGCGGATCGCGCCAGACGTGGAGAGCCGAGTCCGGCGGCCGGCGTTGGGCTGCATTTTGGCGAGGTCTATGGCGGCGTGCTCCACAGCGGGTGCCACGACGAGTTCACGGTTTTCGGCGACGCCGTGAACGTCGCCGAACGGCTCGAGAAGCTGTGCAAGCCGCTTGGGGCGGCTTTCGTCGCTTCCGAGGCCGTGCTGGCCGCAGCCGGTCCGTTGTCCAAGACGGATTGGCGGTGGCGGGAGGCGACCGAGCTCGCCGGACGCGGCGCGACCTTGAAGGTCGCGTTCGTCCCGCTCGCAAGCGAGTCCCCGGCGGTGTAGCCAAGTTTCCTGCGGCGGCAAGGTCTGCGGAACTTCATTCGCAGGACCTGCGACAGATCGTCATCGATACACTTCGTTACGCAAGGGAAATGTCCCCGAAACGCGATCCGCCCAGTTTTCTCCGCGTGGGCCCAAGCCCAAATGAGGGGAGAACACGATGACTCGCAAACTGCTCGCCGCCGCCCTGATCGGAATCGCCGTTGCGGGCGCCGCTTACGCGCAAGCGCCGAATCAACACCAACATGACACGCCGCCAGCGCAGTCGGCACCCGGCCGGCCGGCGCACAACATGGAGTCGATGACCGAGATGATGCGCCGCATGATGCCGATGATGGAAGCCATGCGCACCGCCACTCCGGAACAACATGCGCGGATGATGGAAGACATGCGCGGCATGATGCGGCAGATGATGCCGATGATGCAGGAGATGATGCAGCCGCCGGCGCAAAGGTAAGTGCCGATGGCCGGTCCCGTCGCCGCGCCGGCAACCTCCGATCCACCGGCATGGGATGCGTTCGGCGCGTCGTCCGGATGGCTGTCGTTCCTGCGGCGGTATCTGGTCGCTTCCGCCCTTCTGCATTACGCGTGGGAATGGGTTCAACTCCCGCTCTACACCGTTTGGTTCGACGAATCCTTTGCGCGCTTGGCGTTCGTCGTGGCGCATTGCACGGCCGGAGACGTCGCCATCGCGACCGTCGCGATGGGGCTGTCCTTGGCGTTGTTGGCCGACAAGAGATGGCCCGCGGCCGGGCTCGGGCGGGTCGCCCTTGGCGTCGTGGCGATCGGCGTCGCGTACACGGTCTACAGCGAGTGGCTCAATACCGTGGTCCGCGAGGAATGGGCATACACCGACGCGATGCCGACGATCCCGCCCTTGGTAACGGGCCTCGCGCCGCTGCTTCAATGGTTCGTCGTGCCAATTCTCGCAGTCCTTTACGCGCGCGGCAGACGCCTAGCTTGATCGGAGGGGGAAAACGAAATGCAACATGAACACAATGCCCAAAATGAGCCCGCCGGGATTCTGCCGTCGGGACGCGCGGCTTGGGTGCTGATCGGATTTCTCGCCGTCGCCGCCTATTTCCTATGGACCGAACATCGGGCGCATGTCGTGTCGGCCCTGCCCTGGCTGCTCTTGCTCGCTTGTCCGTTGATGCATGTCTTCATGCATGGCGGGCACGGCGGACATGGGGGCCACGCAGGTCATGGGGATGATGCGTCGAAGCGCGGCCCGGATTCCGGGGGACCGCAACGATGATGCCCCATGCCGAAGCCTACGGAATGTGGAGTCTGGTCGTCATCAACGCGGCGGTCTTCATCCTGTTCGCGTTCAGCTTCTTCAAGCCGAGGACGGCGCGCGATTGGCGCAGTTTCGGCTCCTTCAGCGCCTTCGTCATCGCGCTCTTCACGGAAATGTACGGCTTTCCGCTGACGATCTACGTCCTGTCGGGTTGGCTGCAGAGCCGATTTCCGGAAATCGACTGGCTTTCGCACGACGCCGGGCACTTGCCCGAAATGCTCTTCGGCTGGCGCGCCAATCCGCATTTCGGCCCCTTCCATCTGTTGAGTTTCGTCTTTATCGGCGGCGGATTCGTCGTGATCGCGGGCGCTTGGCAGTATCTGCACGCGGCGCAGCGTGCGGGCGAGGTCGCGATGGCCGGCCCCTACGCCTATGTCCGGCATCCGCAATATGCGGGATTCATCTTGGTCATGCTGGGCTTTCTTGTTCAGTGGCCGACATTGTTGACCCTGTTGATGTTCCCCGTCCTCGTCGCGATGTATTTGAGGCTGGCGAAGCAAGAGGAGACGGACGCCCGCGCCCAGTTCGGCGCGGCCTACGACGCGTATGCGAAGCGCGTTCCCGCTTTCATCCCCTGGTTCGGGCGATCCAACCCGGGTCCGATCACCTGACGACTGGGAGCGCGCGCGGGCATGAACGAGCATCAACACGGCGTCATCCGGGAGCATATCGACAAGAGCGAGCCGAAGTCGCAGGGGCACTCCCACGCACGGAAGGATCCGCCGCACGATGCCGCCGCCGCTCGCGGTGCCACGCGATGGGTCTGTCCGATGCATCCCCAGATCGTGCGACCAGCGCCCGGCGCCTGTCCGATTTGCGGCATGGCGCTGGAGCCCGAGACTCCGACTGCGGAGAAAACTGGGAATCCCGAACTGGCTGATATGACCCGGCGGTTCTGGGTGGGAGTCGCGTTGTCGGTCCCCATAATTGCGCTTGAAGCGGGAGGGCATTTGACGGGATTGCACAGTATCTTGTCGCCCGCGAAGTCGATATGGATCCAGCTCGTTCTGGCGACGCCCGTCGTTCTCTGGGCGGGTTGGCCGTTCTTCGAACGTGCCTACGCGTCGTTGGTGACCCGCAGCCTCAATATGTTCACGTTGATCGCGATGGGCACGGGCATCGCGTGGGTCTATAGCGTCGTTGCCGCCGTGGCGCCCGGCATATTCCCCGATGCGTTCCGCGGGCCGGGCGGCGCCGTCGCCGTCTATTTCGAGGCCGCTGCCGTCATCACCACGCTGGTGCTGCTCGGTCAGGTCCTGGAATTGCGGGCGCGGGAGACCACCGGCGGCGCCATCCGCGCGCTTCTCGACCTGTCGCCGAAGATGGCGCGGCGGTTGCGTCCGGGCGGCGAAGAGGAGGAGATTCCCCTCGATCGCGTCGAAGTCGGCGACACGTTGCGCGTCCGGCCCGGAGAGACCGTTCCCGTCGACGGTCGCGTTCTGGAAGGACGCGGATCGGTCGACGAGTCGATGGTGACGGGCGAGTCGATGCCCGTGGCGAAGGAACCCGGCGCGAAACTCATCGGCGGTACCCTCAATCAGACGGGCGCGTTGATGATGGCCGCCGAGCGGGTCGGCCGCGACACGATGCTCGCGCGCATCGTCCAACTGGTCGCAGCCGCGCAACGCAGCCGGGCGCCGATCCAGCGTATGGCGGACTCCGTTTCGGCTTGGTTCGTTCCGCTCGTCGTCGCGATCGCCGCCGCATCGTTCGTGGCGTGGTGGGCGATCGGACCGGAACCCGCGATGGCCTATGGGCTGATCGCCGCCGTTTCGGTCCTGATCATTGCGTGCCCTTGCGCGCTCGGCCTCGCCACCCCGATGTCGATCATGGTCGGCGTCGGGCGCGGCGCCCAATTGGGAGTGCTGATCCGGGACGCCGAGGCGTTGGAGCGGATGGAGAAAGTCGACACGCTGGTGGTCGACAAAACCGGGACGCTGACGCGCGGCAAGCCGGAAGTCGTCGCCGTCCTCCCGGGGCGCGGGTTCGAGGGGGCCGAAGCGCTTCGGCTGGTCGCGAGTCTCGATCGGTCGAGCGAGCATCCTTTGGCGCAAGCCGTCGTTCGGGCGGCGGTCGGTCGCGGGCTGCGGCTCGTCGAAGCGACCGACTTCGTGTCGACGACGGGCAAAGGCGTGAACGGGAACGTCGAGGGCCACGCGGTCGCGATCGGATCGACCCGCTTTCTGCGGGAACTGGGGGTCGATACGTCCGGCCTCGACGAGGCCGCCGACAATCTCCGCGCGGAAGGCGCCACCGCGATCCTGGCCGCGATCGACGGGAAACTCGCGCTCGCCATCGGCATCGCGGATCCGATCAAGGACACCACACCCGGCGCCCTGGCGACGCTGCGCGCAGCCGGCGTGCGGGTCGTGATGCTGACCGGCGACAACCGGATCACGGCGGCGGCGGTGGCGCGGAAGCTCGGGATCGAATCGTTCGAGGCCGATGTGTTGCCTGAGCAGAAGGGCGAGGTCGTGAAGCGGCTTCGGGCGGAAGACCGCGTCGTCGCGATGGCCGGCGACGGCGTGAACGACGCGCCCGCATTGGCCGCCGCGGATGTCGGCATCGCCATGGGGACCGGAACGGACGTGGCGATGGAGAGTGCGGGCGTCACGTTGGTCAAAGGCGATTTGACGGGCATCGCGCGCGCGCGCGTTCTCAGCCGCGCCACCATGCGCAACATCCGGCAAAACCTGTTCTTCGCCTTCGTCTACAACGCCGCCGGCATCCCGGTCGCTGCGGGCGTGCTCTTCCCCTTCATGGGACTGCTGCTGTCGCCCATCATAGCGGCGGCGGCCATGGCCCTGAGTTCCGTCAGCGTCATCTTGAACGCCGCCCGTCTGCGGACGGCGCGGATCGAGGGTTAGGGGCGCCTTGACCTTCCGATCGCGGCAATCCGTATCGTCTTGGTGAAAACGACTTATCCGACAAAGAGGAAATCTCGATGGCGCCCGTCTTGAATATCGACAACATGCATTGTGGGGGATGTGTCAAGAGCGTTACCCGCGCGGTCAAGAGCGTCGCGCCCACGGTCGAAGTCGCGGCCGACGTCGCGAAACGGACGGTCGAGATACGCGGGATCGCGGACATAAAGGCGACTTTGCGCGCGCTCGATGACGCGGGATTTCCGGGTCGATCCGCTTGACCCGCGTACGGCAAGTACGCCGACGACGATCCATGTGTCCGTTATGACGAGTGTCGACGTATCGCGCGATCTCTCCGGCGGACCCGTTCTCGCGCTCACCATGGGCGAACCGTCCGGGATCGGGCCGGAAATCACCATCGATGCTTGGTCTCGGCTGCGGGACGGGCCCGTCTCGTTCGCGTGGTTCGGCGATCCGACGCTTCTTGCGGCGGTCTCCGCGCGCATCGGCCGTTGGGTCAAGATTCGGCCGATCGGGAACTTCGCCGAGGCGCGCGCCGTGTTTCGCGATGCGCTGCCGGTGGTGCCCCTCGGGACTTCGGTCGCCGCCGAACCCGGCGAACCAAGCCCGGCGAACGCGCAAGCGGTGCTGCGCTCCATCGATCTTGCCGTCGCCGCGTGCGTTCGCGGCGAGGCCGCCGCGGTGGTCACCAACCCGATCCAGAAAGCGACCCTCTACGCGGCCGGTTTCCGCCATCCCGGGCACACGGAGTATTTGGGTGAGATCGCGGGTGGCGACGCGGTGCCGGTGATGATGCTGGCGTGTCCCGAACTCCGGGTCGTTCCGGTCACCATCCACTTGTCGCTTCGCGACGCGATCGCGCAACTGACGACCGAGGCGATCGTCGCGACCGCGCGGACGGTGGACAAGGCACTGCGGCGCGAATTCGCGATCGCGACGCCGAGATTGGCGGTGGCGGGTCTCAATCCGCATGCCGGAGAACGAGACTCGATGGGCAACGAGGATTCGGGAATCGTCGCGCCTGCCGTCGCGATCCTCCGGAAGGAAGGTATCGACGCGGTCGGCCCCCTTCCGCCGGATACCATGTTCACGCCGAGGGCGCGCCGGACCTGCGACGCGGCGATCTGCATGTATCACGATCAGGCTTTGATCCCCCTCAAGACGCTCGATGTTGACGGCGGAGTGAACGTCACGCTGGGACTTTCGGTGGTCCGCACGTCCCCCGATCACGGGACCGCGTTGGACATCGCGGGGCGGGGAGTCGCTGATCCGTCCAGCCTCGTCGCGGCGATCCGGCTGGCGGCCGAAATCGCCGAAAATCGTATCAAGGGAGGCTAATGATGCTGAGACTAGGCGTAAATGTCGATCACGTCGCGACGATCCGCAACGCACGCGGAGGCAGCCATCCGGATCCGGTGGCGGCGGCCAAGATCGCCCTTGCCGCGGGTGCCGACGGCATAACGGCGCATCTGCGCGAGGATCGCCGCCATATTCGCGACGACGATATGCGCCGCCTGCGCCGTGAGGTCGCGGCGCCGCTCAATTTCGAGATGGCCGCGACGGCGGAGATGCTGGATCTCGCGTTGGAGATCCTGCCGCATGCTTGCTGTCTGGTGCCGGAACGGCGGACGGAAGTGACGACCGAGGGCGGTTTAGATGCTGCCGCTGGCGGAGCCGCGCTCGCCGACTACGTCGCGCGGCTCCGGAAAGCCGGGATCCGCGTTTCGCTGTTCATCGACCCCGATCCCCGGCAGTTGGACGCCGCGAAGCGTGCCGGCGCGCTGGCAGTGGAATTGCATACTGGAAGCTACGCGCACGCGACCGATGCGACCGTCGCGCAGGAACTCGGGCGACTCAAGGATGCAGCACGGCACGCCGCCGCTCTGGGGCTCGAATGCCATGCGGGGCATGGGCTCGATTTCGACAATGTCGGCCCCGTCGCCGCGATCCCCGAGCTGGTGGAACTCAATATCGGCCATTTCCTGGTGGGCGAAGCGGTCTTCGGCGGGCTAGGAGGGTCGGTCCGGACGATGCGCAGGTTGATGGATTCGGCGCGGGCGACGTGACGGGAATTTCCGTATAAGGATCGTGTCCGGAAGGCCCGTCCCGAAATGAGCGCTGCGATTCACATCCTCGTCGTCGACGACGACACCGAAATCCGCGACCTGCTCAAGCGATTCCTCTCGCGCAACGGATTTCGCGTCACCTCCGTCGCCGACGGCGTGGGGATGCGCTCGGCGCTCGCGCAAGGCGGGGTCGACCTGATCGTGCTCGACGTGATGATGCCCGGGGACGACGGCTTGACGCTTTGCCGCCAGTTGCGGGCCAAGTCGGCCACGCCGATCATCATGCTGACCGCGATGGGCGACGAGACGGACCGGATCATCGGCCTCGAAATGGGGGCGGACGACTACCTCGCCAAACCGTTCAATCCCCGCGAGCTGCTGGCGCGCATCAAGGCCGTCTTGCGCCGCAGCGGACAGGGCGCGCGCGCCGGCGGCGGGACCGTCCTGGGCTTCGAAGGCTGGAAGCTCGATCCGACCAAGCGTGAGCTGATGTCGCCGAAGGGCGAACTCGTCGATCTGACCGGCGGCGAGTTCGATCTGCTCGTCGCGTTCGCCGAGCATCCGCAGCGGACGCTCTCGCGCGAGCAGCTCTTGGATCTGACCCGCGGCCGGATGGGTTCCCCTTACGACCGGAGCATCGACATCCAGGTCAGCCGATTGCGCCAGAAAATGGGCGAGGACGCCAAGGAACCCAAGCTGATCAAGACCGTGCGAAGCGTCGGTTACATCTTCTCGACTAAAGTGACGGCGTCGTGATCCGTGGATGGCCGCGCCTGCTGTCGAGTCTCTACGCCCGCGCCATCGCCGTGCTCGTTCTGGCTGTATTGGTGTCCCATGCGCTGAGCATGGCGCTCTACCACTTCGAGTTCGTCGAGCGGCTGACCGAGACCCAGGAGGAGCGCCTGGCCGAAAAGCTCGAGGCGATGAAACATCTCCTCGAATCGGCGCCCGAGGATGCGCGCGAAGCGATCGCGCACACGATCGGCGGCGCCACCATCGAAGCGCATTGGAATCGACAGAACGCCATCGCGAGCACGCCCGACGGGGACGAGTTCGCGCGAACCGTCGCCGCACGGCTGGCGGAGAGGTTGGCCGGGGTCGGCACCGACGACATCCGAGTCGCCATAGGTGCCGCACCGGACTCGATGGCCCTGCCGCGGCTGCTTCTCGTGTCCATGCGACTGTCGGACGGCACATGGGTCAATGCGAGTTCCGGCGTCTATCACGCGCCGGGCGGCGGGCTGAAGAGCGCGCTCGTTTCGACGATCCTGATGGCGTTGGCGGTCGTCCCGGTCGGTATTTGGCTGCTGAGAATCGCGATCCGGCCTTTGCGCCTTTTCTCCGAAGCGGCGGAACGCCTCGGACGGGATGTGCGTGCGCCGCCGATTCCGGAAACCGGGCCTGCGGAGGTGGCGCAAACCGCGCGGACGTTCAACGACATGCAAAAGAAGGTCGGCAAGCTTCTATCCGATAGGACCGCAATGCTCGCAGCGGTCTCGCACGATCTCAGGACGCCCCTGACGCGGCTGCGGCTTCGCGCGGAGTTGGTCGACGATCTCGAGCAGCAGGGGAAGATCGTCGCCGACATTGTCGAAATGGAGGAGATGGTCAATTCCACTTTGGCGTTTTTCCGCGACGACGCGGTCGCGGAGGCGGTGCGGCCCCTCGATCTTGCTTCGCTCGTGCGCACGGTGGTGAACGAGTGGACGGATATGGGGCATGAAGTCGCTTTGCTCGATTGTCCGCCATGCGCGATCGAAGGCCGGCCGGTGGGGCTGAAACGCGCCTTGGTCAATTTGATCGAGAACGCGACGAAGTACGGCGACCGCGCCCGCGTGTCGCTTGGGCGGGGACCTAGCGAGGCGATTCTCACGGTCGACGACGACGGTTCCGGTGTGCCGCAAGAGAAGCTGGAGGAAGTCTTCGAGCCGTTCGTCCGTCTCGAGACGTCGCGAAGCCGTGCGACCGGCGGCGTCGGTCTCGGGCTCGCTTTGGTGCGCAGCGTCGTGCGCGCCCATGGCGGTTCGGTGAAGCTGGAGAATCTCGCCGGCCGGGGATTGCGCGCGACACTGCGTTTGCCCTTGAGTCCCGGAGGAGCGGCATGAGAGCTCCGATATGGGTTGCGGCGATCGCCGCGCTCGTTGTCGCGGCCGGCCTAGGCGCGTATTTCGCGTTCGATCGAGGGCCTTCCGGTCCGCGCTCGGACCCCGCCTTCCTGGCAAAAGGCGAGAGGGTGTACGCCGAATTCTGTGCGGCATGCCATGGCGCCAATCTGGAAGGGCAGCCCGATTGGCGAATTCGAAAGCCCGACGGCCGCCTCCCGGCGCCGCCGCATGATGCGACCGGGCATACCTGGCATCACCCGATGGCCGACCTGTTCGCGCTGACGAAGTACGGCCTCGCCCGGTTCGCTGGCCCGAACTACCAATCGGACATGCCGGCTTTCGAAGGGCGGTTGTCCGACGACGAGATATGGGCGGTATTGGCCTACATTCACAGTCGTTGGCCCGACGACATCAAGTCGCGCTATGCGCAGATCGACCGGCGTCGCCCGCAATAGCGGGCCAGATACAATTCGTTACGCAAGACCCTCGGCGCGGAAACACGGCGGATACATGCGGCGCCTAGTTAAATGGCGTCCATCACGCCGAGAGGGTTCAGGTGAGTAACGCAAGAGTCGAAAATCGTCGGAGCGGTCCCCACCGGGTTGTCTTAGGTGCCGTGGCTGTCATCGCCCTGGTGGTGGCGGGCGCGTCCTTTGTCGCGGCGCAGACGGCGCCGCGTCCCGAGCGAAGCGCGCCCAGCGCCGTGGCGCCGCTTCTGGCACCCAGTCAGCAACCCCAAGCCAGCCAGGGATCGACCTTCGTCGCGCCGCCAGCGATCGGCGACGAGCCCGAAATCGAGTGGCGCGCGGCGAACGACGAGGCGGCTCGGCTCGGCGGTCATGTCGGCCAAGCCCGAGAACGGGCATCCGCCCCGCGGCGTTGAACCCCGAAATAGAAATACCGGAGATCTGTTGGATGCGAATTCGTGCGTTGAATCGACTTGTGGTCGCGGCCGCCACCGCCGCGTTCGTCTCGGGCTGCGCCGTCGCGACGGACCCGGCCGGCTCCGGCCCCGCGCCGTCGATGTCGGATCGCGGGCAAGTCGCGGCCGTGGCGCGCGCGGGGTACCCGGATGTCCCGGCGATCCGGTCGCGGCTGTCGGCGCTGATTGCGAGCCCTGTCGACGCGGATGCGGCGGTCAAGATCGCGCTCCTCGCCAATCCCGATCTGCATCGCGTGTATTTCGATCTGCGAATTCCGGCCGAGTCGGTCGTCGCGGCGCTCGACGCGACCGGTCCGGAGGACGGGATCGAGATCCGGTTCGTCGAGCGCGTCCTGGGCGGACTGCGTCGTTCTTCCGCCGAAGTCGAAAGCTTGAATTTCGAGCGCGCCAAGCTCGCGGCGGCGGGCGAGATCGCCAGGCTCGCGCTCGATGTCCGAAAAGCCCATGCGGCGGCCGTCGGCGCCACGCAAGTCGCGCGTTTGGTCGACGAAGCCAGAATGGCGTCGGAAGCGGCAGCGGAGCTGGGGCGCCGCATGGCGCGTGTCGGCAATTGGCCGCGCCTCAACGAGTTCCGGGAGAGTGCTGCGCTCGGTGAAGCCAGCGTTCAGGCGGCGCGTGCGCGGCAAGCTTCGCTCGTGGCGCGGAACCGCTTGACCCGTCTCCTCGGCGTTTGGGGCGAGGAGGCGCGCTATAGGCTGCCGGATGCATTGCCCGGGTTGCCCGAAGCGCTGCCGGCGATCGCCGATCCCGAGGCGTCGGCGCTCGCCCAACGCTACGACCTGCGCGCCTTGCTCATCGAAATCGCCGCCGAAGTCCGCGAATTCGAACTTGATGGTTACGACAACGGCAGCGTTTCCGTCGGCGAGTTCCGTGATGTGACGATCGGCCGTCCGCTCGGCTCCGGTGGGGTGGAGCGAAAAATGCGGGTCCCGGTTTTCGATCTGTCGGCCCAGGGCAGCTTCGGAAAACAGGCGCGGTTCATGACGTTGGTCAATCAAACGTCTCGACTTTCGATCAGTGTCCGAGCGGATGCGCGCGAAGCCTATGTCGCCTATCGCACGGCCCACGACATCGCCCGTCACTATTCGGCGCACATGCTGCCTCTGCAAACGCGAATCATGGACGAGAGCGTCCTTCGCTACAACGGCATGCTGCAAAGCGTCTTCGACCTGCTGGCGGACGCGCGGCAACGGACCGCCGTGCAAGTCGCCGCGGTGGAAGCGCTGCGCGATTTCTGGATCGCCAGCGCCGATCTGCGGGGCGCGCTTGTCGGCGGTGGCTATGCGGGTGGCATGCCCGCCGCCGCGGTGCCGGGGGGCGGCGCGGCCGCGCCCGGCCATTGAATCGGGTTTTGACGTTGGGTGTTCACTCGGGAGTGTCGGATGTTTTCACGGCGTAACTTTCTTGCGGCTTCGGCGGTTGGCGTGGCCGGAATGGGCCTCGTGTCGAAGGCCAGTCTCGCGTCGATCCCGGAGGCGGCGACGCAGTCGTCGTCCGCCACCGTGTTTCCGTCGGCGCCGGCTTCCGGGCGTCCTTACAATCCCGTCGTCACTTTGAACGGCTGGACCCTGCCGTGGCGCATGCGCGACGGATGGAAGGAGTTCCATCTGATCGCCGAGCCTGTTATCCGCGAGATGGCGCCGGGAATGGTCGCCAATCTCTGGGGCTACAACGGTCAGAGCCCGGGCCCGACGATCGAGTGCGTCGAAGGCGACAAGGTCCGGATTTTCGTGACCAACAAGCTTCCCGAGCACACGACGATCCATTGGCACGGAATCCTGCTTCCCTGCGGCATGGACGGCGTGGGCGGGTTGACCCAACCCCACATCCCGGTCGGAAAGACCTTCGTCTACGAGTTCGTGATGAAGAAGAGCGGGACCTTCATGTACCACCCGCACGCCGACGAGATGGTCCAGATGTCGATGGGCATGATGGGGTTCTTTGTCGTCCATCCCCGGAATCCCGCCCTCCACGCCGTCGACAGGGACTTCGTTTTTATCCTGAACGCCTACGACATCGAGCCGGGCGCAAAGACGCCGAAGAATTCGACCATGCTCGACTTCAACATCTGGAGTTGGAACAGCCGCGTCTTTCCGGGGATCGATCCGCTGGTGGTGCGGAAGGGGGATCGGGTCCGCATCCGCGTCGGCAATCTCACCATGACCAATCACCCGATCCATCTGCACGGCTACGACTTCGTCGTGACCGGGACCGACGGTGGCTGGGTTCCGCCGAGCGCGCGTTGGCCGGAGGTCAGCGCTGATATCGGCGTCGGACAAATGCGCGCCATCGAATTCGTGGCGGACGAACCCGGCGATTGGGCCATCCATTGCCACAAGTCGCATCACACGATGAATCCGATGGGTCACAACGTGCCGACCATGATCGGCGTGGATCATCGCGACGTCGTCCACAAGATCACGCGCGTCGTACCCGACTACATGGTGATGGGCGAGCGCGGGATGGCCGACATGCAGGAAATGGAGATGCCGATCCCGGACAACACGCTGCCGATGATGACCGGCCGCGGCCCATTCGGGCCGCTCGAGATGGGCGGTATGTTCTCCGTGGTCAAGGTTCGCGAAGGCCTGGCGCGCGGCGATTACAAGGATCCGGGTTGGTACCAGCACCCGCCCGGCACCGTCGCTTACGAATGGAAAGGCTGACCCTCTCATCCCCCGAAGAAGGAGTTTGGTATGAAGAACGAGTTGCTCGCGTCCCTATTGGTTCTGGCCTTGGCTGGAGCGTCCATTGCGATCGCGTCACCCGGCCATAGCGGTGGACACGGCCAAACCTCGCTCGGAGAGCCCGGCGATCCCAAGCGCGTCACCCGGACGGTCGAAGTCCGCATGAACGACCAAATGCGCTTCCTACCTGATCGGGTCTCCGTCCGTCCCGGCGAAACGATCCGCTTCGTCGTCAGGAACATCGGCGAAATGCCGCACGAGATGATGCTCGGGACCGAACAGGAGCTGGTCGAGCACGCGAAAGTCATGCAGGAGAATCCCGGCATGGAGCACGACGTCGAGCCCAACGCCGTCACCGTTCAGCCTAGCAAGACCGGCGAGATCGTCTGGCGGTTCACCAGCGCTGGAACCTTCAAGTTCGGTTGCCTGAAGCCCGGCCACTACGAGGCCGGCATGGTGGGCACGGTGAGCGTCGGTCGATGAGGGCGCGGATGCTTCCGATCACTTGGCGCGGCCGGTTGGCCGCATTGTGTGTCGCCGTCACGGCGCTGGCGGGAGCCAGCGCCGCCAACGCCCAGAAGACCGACTGGATCGAGGGCGAGGTCCGCCGAGTCAACGACGCGGAAGGGAAGGTTACGCTTCGCCACGGGCCCTTGCCGGAATTGGACATGCCCGGCATGACCATGGTGTTCACGGCCCGCGACCGGGCCATGATGCGGGATCTGAAAGTGGGTGACAAGGTGCGGTTTATCGCTGAGCGCAGCGACGGGATCTTCTACGTTATCGAGATCGCCAAGTGACGGTGTAGGCGCAGTATGGGGGCGGGTTCCATCGAGCGGCCGGGGCGTTGCCGCTTCCTCGCGGGGGCGGCGAGCGTCTCGCTGTTTCCGGGCTTTGTGTCGCGCGCCAACGCGCAAGCACGGGCATTGCCGATTCCGCGCTTGGTCGATTCCACCGCCGGTCCAATCCGGCTGGAAGTGGCGGGTGCCACGCATGCATTCGGCACATTCAGGCCGTCGCCGACGATGGGCTATTCGTCGACCTATCTCGGGCCCACGCTGCTCTTCCGCAACGGGTGTGCCGCCGATGTCGAGATTCGGAACCTGCTCGACGAGCCGACCTCGACGCATTTTCACGGATTTCTGATTCCGGCCGCCGCCGACGGGTCACCCCATCATCCCATCGCACCCGGAACGATGTGGCGGACGTCGTTCCGTGTGGCGCAACCGGCGGCGACCGCGTGGTATCACGCGCATCCGCACGGCGCCACGGGAAGACAAGTGTATTCCGGCTTGGCGGGTCTCGCCATCGTGGAGGACCTCGACGCGCGACGCCTCGGGCTGTCCGCGACGTATGGCATCGACGATTTGCTGCTGATCCTCCAGGATCGCGCCTTCGATCCCGAAGGTCGGCTCGTCTATCTCAATCGTGGCCCAGCGATGATGATGGGCATGCGCGGCGCGACTTTCGTGGTGAACGGCGTCGTGGATCCTGTGGCGCGGGTCCCGGCCGGTCTCGTCCGTTTGCGGATCCTGAATGCCGCGAACGCCAGGAACTTCGATCTCGCGTTCGACGATGGCCGTCCGTTCGCTGCGATCGCCACGGATGACGGCTATCTGCGGGAGCCAGCGCAGCTTCGGAGTGTTGTCGTCGCACCCGGCGAACGCGTGGAGATCGTCGTCGATTTCTCGTCCGGAGCGTGGGCTCGGCTCGAAACGAGTTCGGACACGGCCGCAGCGCTGGCCGGGCGGCTGCCGATCTTCGGCCGGGTCATGGGGCGGGGCAGCGGTCCGTTGCTGCGCTTCGAGGTCAATCGGGCGTTGCCCGCCCAAGGTTCCCTGCTGGATCGGCTGCGCGCGCTGGAACCGGCTCGCGTCCGGCCCGAACTCGTGCGCCGAACCGTATCGCTCGAACTGGGCGGCTCGATGATGCGTGCGTCTTCCGAACACGGCGACGCGCACGCGAGGCCGTTCGGCATCAACGGAAGGTCGTTCGATCCGAGCCGGATCGATTTCGAGCCGAGGCTGGGCGGCGACGAGATCTGGGACATCGTGCCGCAGATGATGTCGCATCCTTTCCACATCCACGGCGCGATATTCAGGATTCTCGAGATCGACGGCCAGCCACCGCCGGCGCATCTGGCGGGCGAGAAAGACACGGTGCTCGCGACGGGGCCGATCAAATTGCTCGTGTCGTTCCGTCAGCCCGCGACGACCGAACATCTCTTCATGTTCCACTGCCATGTCTTGGAACACGAGGATGCCGGGATGATGGGCCAGTATCGGACGATATAGGGGGGTAGGCTTGTCGCGATTGAGTGCATCGGAGCTTGGCTCCTATATCGGAACGGGATTCGTGATCGCACGGGGATTTTGCCCGGCATCGACGGTGACGGAATTGCGCGAAACGGCGCTGCTCGAATTGGCGGCGGGCCGCGCGCCCGTCGAACTCGAAGCCGCTCTGGGCTATCCAGGCGCGCCGAACTCGAAGACGGCGCCTGGCGGCAACACGATCCGTCGCCTCTTGAACGCGGTCGACCGGCAACCCGTCTTCCGGGATTGGCTTGTGGGCGCTGAGGTTGCGGCGGCCGTGCGGGACATCCTGGGCGAGGAAGCGCTGATGTCCCGCGCCCATCACAACTGCATCATGACGAAGCATCCGCGTCATGGCAGTCGGACGAATTGGCATCGGGATATCCGATACTGGTCGTTCGGCTTTCCCGGCTTGGTCTCGATGTGGCTGGCGCTTGGGTCTGAGACGCGCGCCAACGGCGCGCTGTCCTTCATTCCGAGTTCGCACGCGCTCGATCTTCCCGATACCCTGTTCGACGAGCAGAAATTTCTGAGATTGGACGTTCCGGCGGGGCGGGAGCTGGCGAAGGCCGCCGTTCCGGTCGCACTCGAACCCGGGGACACGGTCTTCTTCCACTGCCGGACGCTTCACGCGGCGGGTCCCAATCTCACCGATGCGGTGAAGTTCTCGTTGGTGGCGACGTATCGCGGCGTTTCCAATCCGCCTTTACCGAGATCCCGCTCCGCCGCGATGCCGGAGATTTCGCTGCAGGTGCCCGGAGACGAGTGAAGCGGTGCTTCCAAAGTTAGAATCGGAGGAGCCGTTTCGGTTTTGATCCGATGCTGGTTGCCCGGCGCGGTGATGCGACGTCGCATCGGTCGGATCTTCGGGTGAAGCGAGAAGCCAGCGCGCTTTGCGATATTGGATACAGGGTTTCGAGGTAGCCGTTTCCCATTTGGAGGCGATTTTAAGAGAACTGTGCTGGGCGGCAGCCTGGTCCTTGTGTCTGCCCGTCGATGGCACATCGGGACCTTAACTTCCGACAGTGACAACGGTTTCCGCCGAACGGCATCCATCATGGAAGAGTCAGGACATCATATAACCGTATGATTTATATATATATTCATGCCATTATTCGGCGCTGCGAGCCGATTTTAAAGACGTGGCCTGACACTCGATGGCATGTCGAGAGGTTCCATGTCAGGCCGCGCGCGAGTTCCCCGCCGGGCCGCAAAGGTGCCGTTCCGGCCGAGGCGCCCGTCGCCCCGGCGGCGGGCGTGCCGTGCGGTGTAGGAAACGGCGGCTACGATCCCAATCTCAAGCGCAGCGTCATTTTAGAGTTGCCCTGTCCGTCGTCAGAACAATCGGGACTGTTTGATGGTGTTTCTAACGGAGGCTTCGGCGCATCTGGGTTTGCAGTTTAGGCGGTCGCTTGCCGGTGCAGCAAGGGGCGGTGCTCGATGGTCTTTCGTTTGATCGCTTCTCTCCTTTCCAGAATGGCCTGCTCGCGTCCGGTATAGACGTCGGCCGGGGTCAGATTGCCGATGCTCTCGTGGTATCGGCGGTGGTTGTAGTGATCGACGAAGCTACCGATCTTCGCCTCGATGTCGCCGGGCAAGAAGTAGTTTTCGAGCAAGATCCGGTTCTTCATCGTCTGATGCCAGCGCTCGATCTTGCCCTGCGTCATCGGATGATTGGGCGCGCCGCGCAAGTGTTTGATGTTCTGCTGCCCAAGCCATGTCGCCAGGTCGCCTGCGACGTAGCTCGATCCGTTGTCCGACAGCAGCCGCGGCCGGTTCCGGCTGCCGTCCAGTCCCGATGCCGCCAGCGCCATCTTGATCGTCTCGGTGACGTCCGCCGCCTTCATCGTCGTGCACAGCTTCCACGCGACGATGAAGCGCGAGTAGTCGTCCAAGATGGTCGATAGGTAGAATCAGCCCCAGCCGATCACCTTCAGATACGTGAAGTCGGTCTGCCAGAGCTGGTTGGGCGCCGTCGTCTTGTCTTTGAACGCGTCGGCCGCCTTCATCACGATGAAGGCGGGGCTGGTCAGCAGCCCGTTCGCCCGCAGCAGCCGATACACCGATGCTTCCGAGATGAACTGGGCCTTCTCTTCGACCGAGTACTTCTTGCGCGTCTGGCGGCTTGCGCGTCTGGCGGCGGATCTTGCGGACATGCTGCTCTGCCGTGTCGTTCGGCGGCGTCTGCTTCATCGATCTCATCCTCGTCCCTTTCAACGGTGACGATGAGCCGAAAACCCTCCCTTACGCAAACCGATCAAACTGTCCTAAACGCGCTGACGGAGGACACCCATCAGGCCACCGTGGTCACTGCGCCGTTCCGAGGCTGTTGGCGTTCGAACCGGGGGCCGCGCGCAGGCGTTTTTAAGACCCCCATGCCTATGATCGTTCGGACGGGCGATGACGCTCGTCGAGGAGGTCGAAATGGATGACGTCAAAACCGAAGAAAAAACCGACGCGGTTGGAGCAATCCAGTCCGCCCAGGAAAGTGAAACTAAGCCGCGCAAAAGCGCACAACGGCGCGCACTAAAAGAAAGTGCTGCGGCCGGAGTTCCCACCTTGACCGGAGCGGAGAGTTTGCCGCCTCCGAACGAAGAAGCGTCCACGGCGAAGAATATCGGCGATCCGGATCAGGGATGGGCGTCTCTCGTGGATAAAGCAGATGATTCCAAGGAAAAAGAAGCTCTCCGAATGATTGGCAAACTGGAGAAACGGGTTTCGAATTGCGCAACCGCGCTGTCAAAAGCCCAGGCCAAACGAGACAAAGCCGTGGCGGAGTACTCAAAATTGCAGACGAAAAAAGAGATTGAGGCCTCGCGGGAGTTCCGGAAGTTCCTTATCGAAAAGGGAATTAACTCATTGGATGAGGTGGCCAAAACCGTCGATCTCGCCATCGCTAATGGGCTATCCATGGCGGAACTCCGAGCAATGATCGTAAAAAATCGCAAGCCGATCCCGGAGTTGATCGCTAACAAATAGGGGCGATCGGCTTATTGGCGACACAGAAAGACGAGCGCTGATTGTCTAGCGCTCGTGATCACTGCCACGCCTGCGATTGGAAGCGGCATCGCTTGATTTCTGGATGGCGGTTTGTTGCCGCCGTTCGAGCATGGCGATGAATTCGAGCAATCTGATGCGGATCATTTCCTCGTGCTTCATCGCGTTCAGTCCAAATCGGATCATATCTATAAGTTCTGTCACTACTTCCCGATCAAGTCGTGGGATCAGATTGTTGGCCATCGCCACGAATACTTCGCGTGGGCGGCGGCACGCTGGCAGTATGATTTCGGTGATAATCGTTATCGTGCGTTCCGAAATCTTTGGGCGCGAAAGCGGCGGAGCAGGTGCAGGGGACGATTGTGGTGGCTGAGTGACGGGGGGCGGGTGAAGCACTGCAGTAGGGGCTGGCGCAATCATCGGCGGTGTGCGCGGCCGCTGCGGTGACATTGGCGCATAGCCGATCTCGCGTCGGCTCGATTGCCTGGAAATTTCTGCGGAGCTGGATATTGGCAGCACGGGATGCGGAGGGATCGGATCACGCTTCGATATCTGTCGAGCTTGTTCCCTTGCCATCTCGGCGCGACGAATTTTTTCTAGCGTATCGCGTGCTCGCCTGTGCGCGATGAACTCTTCCTCAAACGTGAGTTCTGCATCCTCAAGACGGCTAAACGCCTCGAAAATTTTGGCCACATCAACGCTCTCAGATACCACCTTCTTCCAATGGCTCAGCGCCGCATGGCAGTTGCTATGTCGGCTGACGATATTATGGTTTCGGCCTCGAAGTATTGTTAACGCATTTTGAATGTCTGCCCTTTCAACATGATTCGATGACGTGATTTTTTCGAAAGTGACATAAGGCTTCCAAGAATTGACGGTCGCAGAGAAATCCTCAATTCTTGCTATTAGATGATCCGCTCGATTCCAGAGTGCATGTTCTTGTATGGTGACGTTTTCCGCCGCTCGGCGTGGTAACTCGCCTTGGCGAGAAATCGCCGTCATCCGAGGCCCAAGGTGCTTCTGAGGCTCGACGGATAGCCCCAAGGACGCATAGTTACCGAAGTGAAAGACCCTGGGCGGTAATACGCGTGTCTGACGCGCAACATCGATAACGACATCATTCACGGCGTCGGCGAATTTCTTCCGAAGCTCGATGATCCACTCAGATGCATCACTCGGTCGGAATTTGGATTCCAAGAATTTGCTGATACCGGGAGTCCAAGATCCCTCGTGATCGAGGGGGCGGTCATGAAACACAACGTGCATATGGAAATTTCGTTGATCGCTGCCATTTTTCGCACCGGGGCGGTGGATAACGATCCAGAACGGCAAATTTCGCTTTCGAAACTCTACGGCAAATCGCTCGGCGATCTCGCGCCTAGCCTCGGATGAAATCCAATAAGGCAATTCTGCAATTATTCGGCTCTGTAATCGTGCGCCAACGCGAAGCTCACGCTTCTCTACCACTTCCCAGAAGAGGAGACGGGCTGCGAAATCTTTCCCGATAGTGCCAAAACTGATCAGGCCGTCTGCATCAGCATCAACTTCCTCGACAATTTTCGTCAGTGGTCCACTCGCGCGCTCGAGGTAAATCTGAAAATCTTTCGAGGTTCCCTGCGTGGAGAAGTTGCTATGCGAATTTCTCCGCTCAAGCCGTCGCGCAGCGGCGATTGGGGATGACATCGTTATTCCGGCGGGTGTTTTGAGGAATGGGTCGTCTGCTTTTGTTGTGTAGACGCGATAACGCCAATTCCATTTAGCCGCACTCTGGCTCCGGAGTTGCTTTACCTGATTGTGGTTGGGATGCAACGCGACGTGAGTTCCTCGGATCACGGACGGCGGTAGTTTCTGTGGGCGATGGCGAGATATGAACGAAACCTCCAAGTGAAACGGTGTGAGTCTCACCTTTGAGGTTGGGCCAAGGCCAAGGCCGCGGATGCGGCTGTATAATGCCGGGTTCTTACGCACCGGAACTGAGGGCCGAAATTGTCGACCAATTCTGGTTTTCAGCAGTACATGTCCCGGCGAGCGTTGCGATGATTTCAGTCCAATCTCGTCATGCTGGCCTTCGTCCAGCTTGCCAGTTTTGAGCTTTTCCCATTCGCTTCGGTCGTCATTCTTACTCATCAATCCCCCTTGCAATGCACCGTAGGCGGTGCATTGCGTAATTGCGCCCCTTCCGCGGCTGAGCGCCGCGGAAGGGGGAGCCGGCGGCCTTCGGCCGCATGTTGCTTCGTGGCCCGCCTTCGGCGGGCCTGAAGAACGGCGTGAGGGGATTATGAGCTGAGAGGTCTTAAAATCCGCGGCGTCGGGGCTCTACCGTTTGTCGCGGCGGCAGTCTGTTGGCGTTGGTTGCTTATCGCTGGAGCTGTTCGACAATGATGCCGAGAGGAACGAGGCGGGATCGTGGTCGAAATCCTTGGCGTATATACCGCCCATCTGGTCGGCCATTTGTACAGACATATCCCCAAAGATCGCTTTTTAGACTGCGGATCACATTAAGATGATATGCAAAAAAATAGGCATCTGCTTGATCTTGACCATGAAGTTTTTCGAGAAAGAAAATATCGTCGTCGGATGATGAAACGGCATCCGGATCGATCGCAAATCGATCTCCTGGTTTTATTTGACCGACGCTTGTCGCTATGTTCGCTTCGACCGCGAAAGAATTCGGACCAGCTGGGTTTATCAATGTGAATTGCTTCGGGTTCCAGTTCAGATATTCGCGTCGATTTCGCGGGATATAGAAGTTTATGTCGCTCGGACGTCCGAGATCCGGGACGATTTGTTTTTCTGTGGAAAGAGATTTGCTTTTTATAAGCGCTCGGCCATTTTCGTCGAAATTGACAATGGGGTCAGAAGCCAGTGCGCGTGCGATTTCCCAGAATTCCGCTTTCGTTGTCTCGTCGAAGCCGTAGAAATTTTCTAGAAGTTTGGAGCGTCGCTCATTTTCCAATGCTGGATTAGTTGCGATTCTGAACTCTAGGACGGCTTCGTCTTGTCTCTTGCCCGGCATGGCGATGTTGGACAAATGGGTCGCGATAGCGATGGCTAGCTGATGACTTATCTCGGCTCGCTCCTGCGAGTCTGGCGGTAATTTCTGTAGAATTTTGACGGCGGAGAGCAGAAGCGAGCCGCCACTAACGAGCGGCCTTGCGAGCCGTTCGATCCGGTCCGGTGATGGTTCCGATTCTGCGAACGCCAAGAGCAGGGTACCCAGTAGTGGCGCGATCGCCTCGGGCGTAACGTTCTGGTTAATCGATTCTTCGGCAATCGGTAGCAGATCCGCAGGCCGGCAGCCCAGATGCGGGGCGAGGCGGTTCATCCAGCCTTGGGTCAGTTTTCTTGTGCCGTACTCGAGTTTTTGGATCTGGGCGGCCGATGTTCCAACAAGCGTCGCCAGTGCCGCGCGCGAAAGCCCGAATGCTTCCCGATGCTCACGAATTCTATTTTTTGCGTACTTCGTCAGAGGTGGCATTGAGATACTAAGATTTATAACAAGATGGATATATTTATACCAATTTGGTACTAATTGATCGTTAACGTCTATTGACGGGGCCCACGTTCGTGATCGAACTAAAATTTGCCGACACGGGCGAGGCATACCTGGCCGCCAAAGCGACGGCAGATTCACTCGGAATGTCCGTCAGAGACTACCTTCTGCTGTGTATTAGCGAGGGGCATAAGACATTGACTACGCGCGCATTATTGGAGAGTGGCGAGCTCGAATTTCCGACATTTGAGCGTCGTGGTTCGTCGGCGTTTACGTCGGACGGCGTCGGAGGCTTTCGAACTGGGCTCGTTAAAGAGGATGTTCCGGGCGCGTCGGCGCCAAGTCCACACGAAAGCGGCAGTGCAACAATGACTGTCTTGCCCGAGCTGGAACGCCCCATTCAGCTCGATATCGCTATGTTATCTCGAAACTCGGCTGCAGCGATCAGGCGGAATCTTCGAATATTCTGGTTTTTCAGACGGTTGTGGAAGGCTTTGAGGTGATCCCCTTGACGGCCTCAATCGATCTGAAGGTGGCGCAACGGTCGTTTTTAAGACCGCGGGTTGATGCTCAATGGCATGACCACCCGCGCACCGCGCCGAATTCCTGCGGCAATATCGCAGGACTTAGCCGCAGCGCCTTCGAAGAAGGCGTCGCGGAAGGCGCGTGGCTTGCGCCAGGGCTTGGAGCGTCAAATCGTTTCCACCGGACTGGAAGCTGGCACAGTGACGAACGATGAAGTCGAGCTGTTTGGTTCCCTGTTTGGGGATCTGATTGATGCGCTGGTTTTTGAGCAGGGGACTTCGGAATGACAAAACGGGCGATCATCTACGCGCGGGTCTCGACGTTGCGTCAGGCGGAGGCCGATCTATCGATGCCCGATCAGATCGCAAGGTGCCGTTCGTTTTGTGAAAGCAAGGGCTGGAGCATTGCCGAGGTTTTTGAAGAGCCTGGCGCGAGCGCACTCGACGATGACCGACCTGTGTTCAAGAGGATGATCGAGGCCGCCAAGCACGAACCACGCTATTTCGATGTCGTCGTCGTCCACTCGTTTAGCCGGTTCTCGCGCGACGCGTTGCACTCTGAGCTCTACATTCGCGCTCTTAGAAAGAGCGGCGTCGAGTTGATATCAATTTCTCAAGAAGTGACCGCAGATCCGATGGGCGAGATCGTTCGTCGAATCTTGAATATGTTGGATGAGCTTCAGTCGCGCGAAAATGCCAAGCATACCTCGCGCGCGATGTTGGCGAATGCGGCCCAAGGGTTTTGGAATGGAGCGCCTCCACCTTTTGGTTATGTCGTCGAAATCGCCGAATGGCGCGGAAAGAAGGCGAAGAAACGCCTCGCAGTTGAGCCGCTCGAAGCCGATCAGGTTCGCGAAGTCTTCGAGCTAGCGGCAGGAGAGCGTTTCGGTAGGCCACTCGGCATAAAAGAGATATGCAAACTTCTTAACTCACGCGGCTCGCGTCGGCGCGGACGTCCGTGGGGGATCGGCAGTTTGCATGGTTTGCTGCGTGATCCGACCTACGTTGGACGACGTTTCTTCAATATGTTCGACACGCGGAACAAACAACCACGTCCGCAATCCGAGTGGGTCGTGAATCCGACACCGCCAATCGTTAGCGAAGAGTTATTCTCAAAAGTCCAGTCGAGCCTGACAGCACGGCGCGCGACCACCATTGCGCCACGCCTCGTGAATGGCCCGACTTTGCTTGCCGGCATAGTCCGCTGCGAGTGCTGTGGCGGTGCGATGGTCATAAATACGGGGAAGGGAGGCCGGTATCGATATTACTCGTGTTCGACCAGACTGAAGCAAGGGGCGACTCAGTGTGTGGGAAACCGCGTACCCATGGATTGGTTGGACGGAGTCGTGCTTGATGAATTGACGGGACGTGTCTTCACGCTCGAGCGTCTTCGTTCGCTGGTCGAGGGATATGTTGCGACGGCCGCGAAGCGACTCAATAAATCCGGGGAGGATGTCGTCCGCCTCGAGCGAGAGATTGCAGATGTCGTGAAGAGCCTTGGCAATCTGTTGAGGCTTGTCGAGACGGGAACGGTCTCAGCGGAGGATCCGAGCCTGAAGCCGAGGATTACCGATTTGACTAAACGCCGCGATCGGCTGATGGCCGAGCAAGAGATTGCCAGAAAGCCCACCCGTCAAGCCGAGCGCATGGTCATTGACGACAAGAAGCTCGATGCTCTCGTGCAATCCGTTGGCGATCGGCTGCGCAACGGCGATCCGAAAATTCGGCAGACATATCTTCGAAAATTCGTAAGTACGGTTCGCGTTTCCGGAACCGAAATCCATATATCTGGGATGAAATCGGCTTTGGCCGAAGCTGCCATTTCGGGGCAGGCGACGAGCAAAACTGGAGTTCTCAGTTTTGTTCCGGAATGGCGTCCCCTAGGGGATTCGAACCCCTGTCACCACCGTGAAAGGGTGGTGTCCTAGGCCTCTAGACGAAGGGGACATCCTTCGCGAAAGCGCGCCTGTGTACCCGCTTGTGCGGCGCAAATCAAGTGCCGGAAATGAGCGATTTTACAGCCGAAAACGGGAGCTTAACGCAGTCGTGCCGGCTTTTGTGCCGGGCGACGGGCGCAAACGCGTCCCAAGGCGCCGGGGCGGGCCCGCCCGCGAGCACCGATTCGACCGCCGCTTGGGCTTCGGCGAGGGTGGCCGCGGCGGGCTTTCCCTCGAGCACGCGCGCCAATGCGACGGCCGACGCTTGGCACAACGCGCAGCCGCGCACCTTGTGCCGGATGTCGCGTACAACGCCGTTCTCGATCTTGCCGTCGAGCGTCACGCGATCGCCGCAGAGCGGATTATCGACCGTGACGCCCGTACCCGGCGGCAACGCGGCGGCGTGGCTGCGGTCCTTGGCGAGCGCCATCAACGCGTCGTGATAAAGCGCAACGTTCATGTCAGCACGCGCTTGGCGTCGGCGAGGCCGGCGAAAAACAGATCGATATCTTCGTCCTCGCAATAGAGGGCGAGCGACGCACGCGTCGTGCCGGCGAGATCGAATTTCGCATGCAACGGCTGCGCGCAATGATGCCCGCCGCGCAACGCGACACCATGCCGATCCATGATCTGGCAAATATCGTGCGGATGCGCGTCGGCCAAATCGAACGACACGACGGGGGCGCGGGCCTGGAGCCCTTGCGGTCCGATCACGGTGACGCCATCCACGGCGCGCAGGCCGTCGAGCAAGCGGCCGGTCATACGCAGCTCATGCGCCGCGATCGCCGCCCAATCGAGCGTGCCGAGCCATGCGCAAGCCGCGCCTAAGCCGATCGCGCCGGAGATCGGCGGCGTGCCCGCCTCGAATTTCGCGGGCGCTTTGGCGGCGGTGAAGCCTTCGGTCGTGACGCGACCGATCATCTCGCCGCCGCCCAGAAAGGGCGGCATCGCGTCGAGCAATTCGGCCTTCGCCCACAACACGCCCACGCCATGCGGCGCGAAGGTTTTGTGGCCGCTGAAGGCGTAGAAATCGACGCCGAGGGCGGGGACATCGACGGGGCCGTGCGGCGTGCGCTGCGCGCCGTCGAGCAGGACACGCGCGCCGACGCGCTGGGCTTCGGCGACGATCGCCGGCACGTCGAGCACGGCGCCCGTCACGTTCGAGACATGCGCCAGCGAAACAAGCTTCGTGTGCGGCGAGAGGGCGTGAACGACGATGCGGCCTTCGCCATCGACCGGCAGGAAATGAACCTTCACGCCGCTGCGCGACGCCAGCATATGCCAGGGCACGATGTTGGAATGATGCTCCAGTTCCGAGACCGCGATCTCGTCGCCGGGCTTCAGCAGCGCGCCAAAGGATTGCGCGACGAGATTGATCGCCCCCGTGCAGCCGCTCGTGAATACGATCTCGTCGGCGGGGACCGACAGATAGGCGGCGATCTGCGCGCGCGCGTTGGCATACGCCTCGGTCGCCGCTTCGGCCAGGCGATGCACGCCGCGTTTGACGTTGGCGCGCGAATTGGTCTCGAACGCGCGCACCGCGTCGAGAACGATATCGGGTGTTTGCGCCGTGGCGCCGCTATCGAGATAGGCGATGCGCGGGCCGGACTGGTTCAACAGCGGGAAATGCCGGCGAAGATTCACGCGGATTTCTCCCGCGCCGCGCGAAAAGCCGCCAAGGCTTCGGCGGTGTCGAGATCGACCAGCACGCCGTCATCCGGCATCGGCACTTCGCAGAGCAGGTCTTCGTGCTTGCGCATGACGACGCGCGCCCCTTGGTCGCCGTCGAGGGCGAGGATTTCGGCGAAGAAATCGCGGCCCCAGAGCACGGGATTGCCGCGCTTCCCGTCGAAAGTCGAAACGCAAATCGCGCGGCCTTCGATGGGCGAAAAAGCCGCGATCAGGCGATCGACATGCGCGGCCGTCACCAACGGCATGTCGCCGAGCAGTACGACCGCGCCGTCGCAATCCGCCGGCACTTGCGCGATCCCTTTACGCACGGAGCTGGCGAGGCCGGACGCGAAATCCGGGTTCTCGACGATGGCAACTTCCGCCGGCAAAGCGGCCTTGGCGCGCGCGGCGTCGTTGCCGACGACGACGATGGTATGGGCGACTTGCGATCGCGTGGCGGCGGCCAAGGCGCGCGATAGCATCGTCTGGCCGTCGATCTCGACGAACAGCTTGTTGGCGGGCGCCATGCGGCTGGATTTTCCGGCGGCGAGCACGATGGCCGCGATCTTCGGCGCTTTTGGCGCGGCCGCTTCGCCCGCACGCGGGGTGGGGCGCGGGATTTCCGCGAGCAAGCCGCCCACACCCATGCGCGCGATCGCATCGCGGCCGATGGGCAGGCCCGCCGCATGGCGGCGCAGCACCCAATCGAATCCGTTGAGCTTGGGCGAGCGCGCACAGCCGGGCAGGCCGATCACGCTCGAAGCGCCCAGTCGTGCGACGAGCAGCAGATTGCCGGGATCGACCGGCATGCCGAAATGCTCGACATTGCCGCCCGCCGCTTCGATCGCGGCGGGGATCGCATCGCGCCGATCGACGACCGCCGATGCGCCGATCACCAGGATGGGATCGCAACCGGATGCGGCGCGAAGTTCCTGCGCGATGGCGGCGGCGTCGTGATCGCAGATGCGCGCGGATCCCAACGTGGCGCCCAACGCCGCGAGACGTTGGCGCGTCGCGTCCTCGGTCTTGTCGAGGACCGATTGCTTGGTGCCGGGCAGGCGCGTTTGGATCAGCGCCGCGCGTTTGGGCGTGAAGGGCGCGAAGGTCACGGCATTTGCGGCGAGCGCCAAGCATTTTTCCAATGCGGCGCGTGGCGCGGCAAAGGGAATGATCTTGACCGTGGCCAGCATCGTGCGCGGCTCGGCCGGGGCGAGATCGGCGAGGGTGGCGATGGTGATCGCTTCGTCGATCGCGTTGATCGCGTCGATCTTGGCGGCGTCGATGCGCACGAGGCCCGGTGCCTTCGCGAACAGATTGCAGCGGCCGGTGAAGGGGGCGGCGACTTCGATCCCGTCGCCCGCTAATGCTTTCGCCAACGCATGGGCCGCATCGTCTTCGGCCACGTCGTCCGCGTCGAGCTTGGCGATGACGACCGACGCGACACCCGAGGTTTTCAGCGCTTCGATATCGGCGGCATTGAGTTTGCGGCCTTTGCGCAGCGATACCGATCCCGCACGCACGCCATGGGCGAGGATCGCCCCTTCGGCTTGGGCGGGCGGGACGGGGCCGAAAAACATCAGGGCTTCCGGCGTGCCTGGACGATTTGCGCGACGATCGACACCGCGATTTCCGCAGGCGACAACGCGCCGATATCGAGCCCGACGGGGCCGCGAATACGCGCGAGTGCGGCGTCGTCGTGGCCGAGTTCTTTCAAGCGCGCGAGGCGGGCGGCATGCGTCTTTCGCGAACCGAGCGCGCCGATATAGAAGGCGGGCGATCTGAGGGCGGCATCGAGCGCCGGATCGTCGATCTTCGGATCATGCGTCAGCGTGACGATCGCGCTGCGCGTATCGGGCTTCAACTCCGCCATCGCGTCGTCCGGCCATTCGGTCGAAACGGCGTATTCCTCGAAACGCTGCGACGTGGCGAAGGCACGGCGCGGATCGATCAGCGTGACGCCATACCCCGCCATCACGCCCATGCGCGCGAGCGGATCGGCGATATGCACGGCACCGACGACGATCAAACGCGGCGGCGGATTATGAACCTGCACGAACACGGGACCGGCCCCCGTTTGCAACGTGCCGGACTCGTCGCGCGCCAGCATGTCCTGCATGCCGATGATCATGTCGACGTCGAGGCACAACGGGCCTTCGGTGCCGTCCTTGAAGATCAGCTTCTGCGCGCCGGATTTCAGATTCGTGGCGAGCGCCACCGGTCGCTTGGCGCGGCGGGCTTCCTGCAACGCGGCGAGAATGGATGCGTCCATCGCGTCAGCCCAATTTCTCGACGAAGACCTGGACCTTGCCGCCGCAGGCGAGGCCGACTTCCCAGGCTTGCTCATTCGTCACGCCGAAATCGAGCAAGCGCGGTTTGCCGTCGCCGATCGCGGCGAGCGCTTCTTTGATGACGGCGCCCTCGATGCAGCCGCCGGAGACCGAACCCAAGAACTTACCCTCGCCATCGACGGCGAGTTGCGAGCCCACCGGCCGGGGCGACGAGCCCCAGGTCGTGACCACCGTGGCGAGCGCCACTTTGCGGCCTTCGCAGCACCAAGCCTCGGCTTGGTCGAGCACATCTTCGGTCATGCGGCCATCCCTCGCCAAACGTAACGGCCGCGCGTGCGCGGCGCATTGCCCAGGGCTTCGACCAGCGCTTCGAGCGAGTCGAGATTGTGCACCGGGCGGAACTCGTCGACATAAGGCAACATCGCCTTGATGCCCAGAGACTTGGGTTCGAACCTGTCGTATCGCAAGAGGGGGTTGAGCCAGACGAGCCGCCCGCAGGATTTGGCAAGCCGCTCGGCCTCCACGGCCAAACCGTCGCCCGCCTCGCGATCAAGGCCGTCGGTCACCAGCAGCACCGTGGGCGAACGCGCCAGGCTGCGCCGCGACCAGCGCCAATTGAATTCGCGCAGGCACGCGCCGATGCGCGTTCCGCCGGACCAATCCTCGACCAGCTCGGCGATTTTCGACAAAGCTTTGTCGACGTCCTTTTGGCGCATCGCGCGCGTGACGTTGGTGAGGCGCGTGCCGAACAGGAAGACCTGCACGCGCGCGCGGTCGGTCGCCAGCAGATGCAGGAAATGCAGCAACATGCGCGCGTAGCGCTCCATCGAGCCCGATATATCGAGCAGCACAACCAAAGGCGGCTCCTCGACGCGCGGCGCCTTGAAGGCGAGGGTCGCCATATCGCCGCCCGAACGCAGCATCGCGCGGATCGTCGCGCGATGATCGAGGCGCCGTCCGCGTTTGTCGGGGCGATGGCGGCGCGTGCGCCGCATCGGGAAGGGCGAAACGAGCCGCGCCATGGCGCGTTGCGCGCGCGCGATCTCGTCGGCCGACATCTGCTCGAAATCCTTCTTTTGCAGGATCTCGCGTTCGGAGAACGTCATCGCCGCATCGAAACGTTCTTCGTCTTCCTGCTGTTCGACCGGGCGCGGGGCGCGATCGACATTGTTGAAGGCTTCGGCCACACGTCGCAGCGGTTCCCCCACCTCGCCCTTGTCGTCGCCGACGGGCGAGGGCGGCAGCAATGTGCTCATCGCGCGTTCGAGCAGTTTGGGATCGCGCCAGAACATGCGGAAGGCTTGATCGAAGACCTCGCGCTGGTCGCGGCGATTGACCAGCGTGGCGTGCAGCGACCAATAGAGGTCCGATTTGCTGGCGACACCGACGGCGCCCACCGCGCGCACGGCCTCCAGCGCACGGCCGGGGCCCACGGGGATTCCGGTCGCGCGCAGCAACCGCGCGAAGCGCACGATGTTCTCGACCAGCGTCCCTTCGCCGTCGCTCATGCGGCCGTTTCTTCCACCGACTGCAGCAGCTTCATCGCGGTCGTGCCGCGAATGCGCGCGATGTCGTCCTGGTATTTGAGCAAGGCGCCCAGCGTGTCGTCGATCGTCGCGGGATCGAGCGCGATACGGTCGAGGGCGACCAGCGCGTTGGTCCAGTCGAGCGTTTCGGCCACGCCCGGCTGCTTGAACAACTCCTCGCCGCGCAGCTTCTGCACGAAGCCGACGACTTGGCGCGACAGCTTCTCGCCCACACCCGGGCATTTGGCGCGCACGATCTGCAATTCGCGCGCGGCGTCGGGGAAGTCGACCCAGGCGTAGAAGCAGCGGCGCTTCAACGCGTCGTGGATTTCGCGCGTGCGGTTCGACGTGACGATGGTCAGCGGCGGGGCGGGTGCTTTGACCGTGCCCAATTCCGGGATCGTCACCTGCCAATCCGACAGGACTTCGAGCAGATAGGCCTCGAACGGCTCGTCGGCGCGGTCGAGTTCGTCGATCAGCAGCACCGGCGGGCCGGCGGGATCGGGGGCGAGCGCTTCGAGCAGCGGGCGCCGGATCAGGAAACGTTCCGAGAAGATCTCGCTTTCCAGCGACGTCTTGCCCGCGTTGCCCGCTTCGGCGAGGCGGATTTCCATCATCTGGCGCGGATAGTTCCACTCATAGACGGCGGCGGCCGCGTCCAAGCCTTCGTAGCATTGCAGGCGGATCAGCTTGCGGCCCAGGCTCGCGGCCAGAACCTTGGCGATCTCGGTTTTGCCCGTGCCCGGCTCGCCTTCCAGGAACAGGGGGCGGCCGAGTTTGAGCGAAAGCAGCAAGGCGGTCGCGAGGCTGCGGTCGGCGACGTAGTTCTTGGCGGCGAGCAGGTCGAGCGTGGCTTCGACCGTTTTCGGCAATTCCATGGGAGCCCGGTGTCCAGATGCGATGAAGCCCCAGCATCGCACGCCGCCGGGCCGCTCCGGAAGGGCCTTAACTTCGACCCGCTATGCGTTGATCGCGCGAGAGTTTCCCTCATGCGCACCAAAGAAAAAGGCCGGCGCCCCGAAAGACGCCGGCCCTGGCAGTCTTGGTACGGGGCGGTCTTAGGCCGCCGCCACCGCGCGTTTGGCCATCACGCCGATCAGATGGGCGCGATAGTCGGCCGAACCGTGGATATCGGAGTTGAGGCCGTCCGCCGACGCTTTGACGCCGTCGAGCGCAGCGGCCGCGAAGTTCTTGGACAGCGCCGCTTCGGCTTCCTTCCAGCGGAAGACCGACGCAGCCGCGCCGGTCACCGCGACGCGCGCGCCGCCAGCGGTCTTGGCGACGAATACGCCGACCAGCGCATAACGCGACGCGGGCTGGTCGAACTTCATATACGCGGCCTTCTCGGCGACGGGGAACGAGACCGAGACGATCAACTCGCCCGCGTCCAGCGCCGTTTCGAACATGCCGCGGAAGAAATCGTCCGCCGCGATTTCGCGCTTGTTGGTCTTGATCGTGGCGCCCAGGGCCATGCACGCGGCCGGATAGTCGGCGGCCGGATCGTTGTTGGCGATCGAGCCGCCGATCGTGCCGCGATGGCGCACGGCCGGATCGCCGATCCCGCCCGCCAGAACGGCGAGCGCCGGGATCGCCTTCTTGACGTCGGCCGAGGCCGCGACATCGGCATGTTTGGTCATGGCGCCGATCGTGACCTTGCCGCCGGCGACGGAAATGCCGGCGAGGTCCTTGATGGCGCCGAGGTCCACGACCGCCGTCGGGCGGGCGAGGCGCTGCTTGAGGGTGGGGATCAGCGTCTGGCCGCCGGCGAGCGGCTTGGCCTCGCCGTCGGCGCCGAGCAGCTTCACCGCGTCGGCGACGCTGGCGGGTTTGTGATAGGCGAAATCATACATCGTCCGTCTCCCTCACTCGGCCGCGGCGCGGCGGCCGGAATTCAACAGCGCCCAGATCTTGGCGGGCGTCGCGGGCATGTCGATATGGCGTACACCCGTCTCGCGCAGCGCGTCCACCACCGCGTTGATGACGGCGGGGGGCGAGCCGATCGCGCCGACTTCGCCCACACCCTTTACGCCCAGCGGATTATGGGTGCAAAGCGTGCTTTGGGTGGCGACGTCGAAGCTGGGCAGGTCGTCGGCGCGGGGCATCGTGTAATCCATGTAGGAGCCCGAGCGCAGCTGGCCGTTATCGTCATAGACGCAGGTTTCCAGCAGCGCCTGTCCAATACCCTGGGCGAGGCCGCCATGGACCTGGCCTTCGACGATCATCGGGTTGACCACACGGCCGACATCGTCCACCGCCGTGAACTTCACCACCTTGGTGACGCCCGTGTCGGGGTCGATCTCGACCTCGCAGATATGGCAGCCGCCGGGGAAGGTGAAGTTCTTCGGATCGTAGAACGCGGTTTCTTCGAGGCCCGGCTCGACCGTGTCGATCGGGTAGTTATGCGGCACATAGGCGGCCAGCGAAATTTCGCCAAACGCCTTGGCCTTGTCGGTGCCCGCGACGACGAACTTGCCGTCCTTCAATTCGATATCGGCGGGCGAGGCTTCGAGCAGGTGTGCTGCGATCTTCTTGGCCTTATCGACGATCTTGTCGAGCGCCTTGACGATGGCGGTCCCGCCCACGGCCAGCGAACGCGAGCCGTAGGTGCCCATGCCGAACGGGATCTTGTTCGTGTCGCCGTGCGAGACTTCGATCTGATCGATCGAAATGCCCAGGCGATCGGCGACGAGCTGGGCGTAAGTCGTCTCGTGACCTTGGCCGTGGCTGTGGCAACCGGTGAACACGGTGACCGAGCCGGTCGGATGCACGCGGATATTCGCGCATTCGTAGAGTCCGGCACGCGCCCCGAGCGAACCCACCACCGCCGACGGCGCGATGCCGCAAGCTTCGAGATAGGTCGAAATACCGATCCCGCGCAGCTTGCCCTTCTTGGCAGCGGCCGCACGGCGCGCTTCGAACCCGGCCCAGTCGGCGATTTTCAGCGCCGAGGCGAGCGTGGCTTGATAGTCGCCGCTGTCGTATTGCAACGCGACCGGCGTTTGGTAGGGGAACGCGTCGGCCGGAATGAAGTTGCGCTTGCGGATCTCGACGCGATCCATGCCCATCTCGGCGGCGCAATTGTCGACGAGACGCTCGAGCAGGAACGTCGCTTCCGGACGGCCGGCCCCGCGATAGGCGTCGACCGGCACCGTGTTGGTGAAGAGGGCGCGCACTTCGGCATAGACGACGGGCGTCGTGTACACGCCCGCGAGCAGCGTGGCGTAAAGATAGGTCGGCACGGCGGGCGCGAAGGTCGACAGATAGGCGCCCATATTGGCGTCCGTCTTGACCCGCAGCGCCAGGAACTTGCCGTCCTTATCCATCGCCATTTCGGCGTGGCTAACGTGATCGCGGCCGTGTGCGTCGGACATGAAGGATTCCGCGCGATCGCAGGTCCACTTGATCGGGCGGCCGACCTTCGCCGACGCCCAGGTCACGGTCGCTTCTTCGGCGTAGTGGAAAATCTTGGAGCCAAAACCGCCGCCGACATCCGGCGCGACGACGCGCAGACGGCTTTCGGGGATTTGCAGCACGAAGGCACCCATCAACAAGCGGATGACATGCGGGTTCTGGCTGGTGGTGTAGAGCGTGTACTCGCCCGTCGCGCGGTCGAAATCGCCGATCGCGGCGCGCGGCTCCATCGCGTTGGGGATCAGGCGGTTGTTGACGAGGTCGAGCTTCGCGACCTTGAACGCCTTTTTGAAGGCGGCGTCGCACGCATCCTTGTCGCCGATATGCCAGTCGTAGCAGACATTGCCGCCGTCATGGACTTTGGCGGCACCCGGCTTCACCGCATCGGCCATCGTGCCGACGACGGGAAGCTCGGTGAGCTGCACGTCGATCAATTCGGCGGCGTCCTTGGCTTGCTCGCGCGTTTCGGCGATGACCACGGCGATCGGGTCGCCGACATGGCGCACCTTGCCTTGGGCGAGGACGGGGTGGGGCGGCTCCTGCATCGGCGAGCCGTCTTTGTTTTTGACGAGCCAGCCGCAGGGCAGGCCGCCTTTGCCGTCGGCGGCGAAATCGGCCCCGGTGAAGATCGCGACCACGCCCGGCGCCTTGGCGGCCTTTGACGTGTCGATCTTGCCGATCGTCGCATGCGCCACTTGGCTGCGCAGGAAGTAAGCGTGCGTCTGGCCCGGACGATTGATGTCGTCGGTGTAGTTGCCGCGACCGGTCAAAAACCGGAAATCTTCCTTGCGCCGGACGGCGGCGCCGATCCCTTCCGCTCCCATGTCATCCTCCCTGAAACCGCGTGTCGTTTATGAACGTCGGTGTGTCCGCATCTTGTTGTCGTGCGGTTGGGATCAGTCGGCGGCGGCTTTCGCCCCCGCCATCGCCTTGGCGCCGGCTTGCACGGCTTTGACGATGTTATGATAGCCCGTGCAGCGGCAAATGTTGCCTTCGAGCCATTCGCGAACTTCGTGCTCGCTGGGATTGGAATTGCGCTTGGCGAGGTCGACCGCGCTCATCACCATGCCGGGCGTGCAGAAGCCGCATTGCAGGCCGTGATGTTCCTTGAACGCCGCCTGCATCGGGTGGAGTTCGTTGCCGTTCGCGAGGCCTTCGATCGTCGTCACGTTGGCGCCATCGGCGGCCACGGCGAGATAGGTGCAGCTCTTGACCGACTTGCCGTCGATATGCACGACGCAAGCGCCGCACTGGCTGGTGTCGCAACCGACATGCGTGCCGGTCAGACCCAGCTTCTCGCGCAGCAGTTGGACCAGCAGCGTGCGGCCTTCCACTTCGGCCGACACGGCGCGTCCGTTCACGGTCAACGAAACTTTGGGCATGGTGCTCCCCCCATGTGTACGAACTCGTAGGTGTTCGCGTTGATCAAGTCTCCCGCGCCTTGCGGCGCGGCGTCAAGCGCGCGTAAGTGACTATCGCGAGGCGAGCCAATAGACCGCCGCGAGAACGGCCACCAAAGCCGGAATCCAGACCATCGGCGACAAGCCGCCGGAGGCGGCCGGGGTGGGGGCGCTTGTTTGCACTGCGGCAGAGCCGTCCGACGGGGGCGTTGCGTCTTGCGTAACGGGAGCGGGGCCGGCGCGCTCGGCCATCGCGGCCGCGAATTTGCCGAAGAATTCATCCGCCAGTTTCTTGGCGGTGGCGTCGATCAGGCGCGAACCGAGCTGCGCGATCTTGCCGCCGACCTGGGAGTCGGCCGTGTAGCGCAGGGTCGTCGCATCGGGTCCGTCTTCCTCGAGACTGACGACGGCCGAGCCCTTGCCGAAACCCGCCACGCCGCCTTGGCCTTCGCCCGCGATTTTGTAGCCCTTGGGCGGGTCGATATCCGACAGCGTGACCTTGCCCGAAAATTTGGCAGACATCGGGCCGATCTTCAGCGCGACCTTCGCCGACATTTCGGTATCGCTGCTTTTGATCAGTTCCTCGCAGCCCGGAATGCAACGCTTCAACACGTCGGGATCGTTCAATCCTTCCCACACCGCTTGGCGGGGCAAAGGCAGCTTGTATTCGCCGGAAAGGTTCATGGCACAGCCGATCGCTGGAGATTCGCTGGAGAGAGATAGCCCGATCCGGCGTAGCGGCGTCAATCCGCACGAACGTTCCGGCGGCCATGACGTTCGCTCTTGCGAAAGCGCTTGTACGGCTTGACCGCTTCGGATCGATCCTGCACAAACGCGCAACGCTGATCTGGCGCAACCACAAGGGAGGATATGATGGCGTTCCAAGGTAAATTGGCGTTCGCGGCCGCGGCGCTCGGCGCCGTTCTGGCGACGGCGGCCCCCGCCAACGCGCAGTTCATCAATATCGTTTCGGGCGGCACGACGGGCGTCTATTACCCGCTCGGCCAGGCGCTCGAAGCCATCTACGCGCAAGCGATGCCCCAGGCGCGCGTGCAGCACCAGGCGACCGCCGCGTCGGTCGAAAACCTCAACCTCATTCAGCAGGGCCGCGCGGAAATCGCGTTCACGCTGGGCGACGCGCTGTCGGACGCCGTGCGCGGCAACGCCGAAGTCGGCTTCGCGCAGCCGCTGACCCGCGTGCGCACGATCGGCGGTCTCTATTCCAACTACATCCAGATCGTCGCGTCGAAGGAATCGGGCGTGAAGTCGCTCGCCGATCTGCGCGGCAAGCGCATCTCGGTCGGCGCCGCGCGTTCGGGCACGGAAGTCAACGCGCGCGCGATCTTCCAGGCCGCCGGTCTGGGCTATGGCGGTCCGCAGAACCTGGGGACCGGCTTCTCGCAAGTCCAGTTCCTGCCGTTCGGCCAATCGGTCGATCTGATCAAGAATCGCCAGCTTGATGCGACGCTGATCTCGGCCGGCCTGGGCGTGGCCGCGATCCGCGACGTCGCGTCGACCAGCGACATCGTGATCGTCGCCGTTCCGCCGGACGTGATCGCCAAGGTCGGCGACGCGGCTTATCAGCCCGGCACGGTGCCGGCCGGCACCTATCGCGGCCAGGACGAGGCGGTCGCGACGGTGCAGATCAAGAACTTCCTGGTGACGTCGGATCGCGTCTCGGAAGATCAGGTCTACACGATGACCAAGGCGATGTTCGAAAACCTGGACCGCATGGTGGCCAGCGCCGCCGCGGCCCGCGGCATCAAGCTCGAGGATGCCTATCAGAACCCGCCGGCCCCCCTGCACCCGGGTGCGGCGCGTTACTATCGCGAGCGCGGGCTCTTGAAGTAATCGAAGCGTCGGGTAATCTGGCGCCCTTCCGGCGGCGGCTTTAACGGGCCGCCGCCGGTTCTATTTCAGCCCCTTTTCTCCGGTTCCGCACATGACGAACGCCGCCCAGCCGCAAGTCGACGAGGAAATTTCCCAGGAGGCCTTGCGACAGGCGGAGGAAGCGGCGGGACACATGCCCACGCTGCACGGCTTCGCGGGCAAGGTCGTGTTCTGGATGGGCGTGATCTTCTCGCTGTTCCAGATCTACACGGCCGCCTTCAACCCGATTTCCAGCATCATCGTGCGCTCGGTGCATGTCGGGTTCGTGCTGTTCCTCGTGTTCCTGCTGTTCCGTTCGCGGCTGTTGCCCGGCGAAACGCGCGAGCGCGTGCCGTTCTACGATTGGATCCTCGCGATCGCGGCCTTCGCGCTCGGCTTCTATCACTGGGTTTTCCATATCGAGTTGATGACCTATCCCGACCCCACGCCGATGGACATGGTCGTGGGCACGATCATCATCGCGATGGTGTTCGAAGCCGCGCGCCGCGTGATGGGCGTGGCGTTGCCGCTGATCTGCGCGCTGTTCCTGACCTATCTTTTCTTCGGCGAGAAGCTGCCGTTCCCCTATGGCCATCGCGGCTACGATTTCGATCTGATCCTCCACCAGCTTTATCGCGGCGTGGAAGGCATCTACGGCATTCCGATCCAGGTCTCGGCGACCTTCATCTTCCTGTTCATCCTGTTCGGCACGTTCCTCGAGAAAGCCGGGATGATCCAGCTGTTCAACGATATTGCGATGGGCACGGTCGGGCATTACACCGGCGGTCCGGCGAAGGTCTCGGTCGTGTCGTCGGCGTTGATGGGCACGATCAACGGCTCGGGTGTCGCCAACGTCGTGTCGACCGGCCAGTTCACCATTCCGCTGATGAAGCGCTTCGGCTATCGCCCGGCTTTCGCGGGCGCGGTCGAAGCGACCGCCAGCATGGGCGGCCAGATCATGCCGCCGGTGATGGGCGCCGTCGCCTTCATCATGGCCGAAAATCTCGATCGGCCCTACGCGGAGATCGCGCTGGCTGCGACGATTCCCGCCATTCTTTATTTCGCGTCGGCCTTCTGGATGGTGCATCTGGAGGCCAAGCGGTTGAACCTCTCCGGCCTGCCGAAGGATCAATGCCCGTCGGCGTGGCTGGCGATCAAGAAAAGCTGGTATCTGCTGCTGCCGCTGGTGATCCTGGTCTATCTGCTTTTCGCGGGCTTCACGCCGCTTTACGCGGGCACGGTCGGCCTCGGCTTCACGATCGTGCTGATCCTAGGCGGGCGCATCGCCGCCAAGCTCGGTGCGATGCCGTTTCGCTTTTTCCTGTGGATCGCGCTGGGCGTGCTCGGCGGCCTGTATCTCAAAACCGAGAATCTCAACCTGCTGGTCGGGATCGTGGCGGCGCTGCTGGTCGTCACCGCGTTCTTCAAGGGTGCGCGCGAGACCTACGACATCATGCTGGACAGCTTGGCCGAAGGTGCCCGCAACGCCATCGCGGTGGCGATCGCCTGCGCGCTGGTCGGCATCATCATCGGTACGCTGACGATGACGGGCCTGGGCGGCACTTTCGCGCGCATCGTCGTGGGCGTGGCGGGCGACAGCAAAATTCTGGCGCTGATCCTGACCATGGTCGTCTGCCTCGTGCTCGGCATGGGCATCCCCACGATCCCCAACTACATCATCACCGCGTCGATGGTGGCGCCCGCGTTGCTCGGCATGGGCGTGGAACTCCTCCAGTCGCACATGTTCGTCTTCTATTTCGGCATCATGGCGGACCTCACGCCGCCGGTGGCGCTCGCGGCCTTCGCGGCGTCGTCGATCGCCAAGGAATCGGCGATGAAGATCGGCATCGTCGCGGTGCGCGTGGCATTGGCCGGGTTTGTGATCCCGTTCATGTTCGTCTACGACCCGGCGCTGCTGCTGCAAACCGACAGCCCGTTCGCGGTCGCCTACATCACCTTCAAGGCGCTGCTGGCGATCGGCCTGTGGGGCGGGGCGGCCAGCGGCTATCTGATCGGGCCGATGGGCTGGATCGAGCGCGCCATCGCGACGATCGCGGCGGCGTTGTTGATCGCCGCCGTGCCGATCAGCGACGAGCTCGGCTTCGCCCTGTCGGCCGCGTTCATCGCCTGGCATTGGTGGCGCACGCGCCAAGCGCGCGCGGCGGCGTGAACGCGCTCGCGGTTCTCTGTCTCGGCGTCTGGCCGTCGCTGGTCGGGGCGACGGTTCCGGCGAAGGAATTCACGCTCGCCTGGACCCACTCGATCGAAAAGATCCGGTGGGAGGAGGATTGGCGCGTAACGGATGACGGCAAGATCGTACCCGTCGGCGCGCGCATTCAGGGCAGCGGGGCGGGGATGGAACCACCGCCCGACGCCGTGCTGCGCGACGGCTGGTTTCACTACACGCCAAAAGTGGCGCCGCTCGCGCATGTGACGCTGCGCCGTTCGGGGCTGACCCGCGACTATACGATCTGCTGGGACGGCCAATGCCGCCCGATGGAGGCGCTGCTGTCGCCCGGGCCCGACGGCACCGATCTATTCGCCTGTCCGCCGGGGACGCCGTCGCGCTAACCGCGCCGGTTGGCGAGCTTCCACAGCACCGGCCCGAATAGGGCGATGGCGGCCAGCGCCAGCAGCGACGCCGAGAGCGGGCGCGTCAGGAACACGGTCATGTCGCCCTGGCTGATCGTCAGCGCGCGGCGCAATTCCTGTTCGGCCAGCGGGCCCAGGATCATGCCGATGATGACGGGCGCGGTGGGGAAGTCGAAGCGGCGCATGAAATAGCCCGCAATACCGACCGCGTAGAGCAGGGCGAGGTCGATCACGCTCTGGCTGATGCCATAGGTGCCGATCGTCGCGAACACCATGATGCCGGCATAGAGCCAGGGCTTGGGGATCGCGAGGATCTTCACCCACACCGCGACCATCGGCAGGTTCATCACCAGCAGCATGACGTTGGCGATGTAAAGCGAGGCGATCAGGCCCCACACCAAAGTCGCCTGGGTTTCGAACAGCAGCGGCCCCGGATTGATGCCGTAGCTTTGGAACGCCGACAGCATGATCGCGGCGGTCGCCGAAGTCGGCAGGCCGAGTGTGAGCATCGGCACCAGCACGCCGGCGGCCGAGGCGTTGTTCGCGGCTTCGGGGCCGGCCACGCCTTCGATCGCGCCATGGCCGAATTCCTCGGGCTTCGTCGAAAGCTTCTTTTCGATGTAGTAGGAGAGGAACGTCGGGATTTCCGCACCGCCCGCGGGCAATGCGCCGATCGAGAAACCGAGGCCGGTGCCGCGCAGCCAGGGCTTCCAGCTGCGCTTCCATTCCTCGCGCGTCATCCACAGCGATCCGGACATCGGCAGCAACTCGTCCTTGCCGTGCGCATGGCGCGAAGCGAGCCACAGCGTTTCGCCCACGGCGAACAAGCCGACCGCGACGACGATCACGTTGATGCCGTCGAGCAATTCGATCAGGCCGAAGGTGAAGCGCGCTTGGCCCGTCTGCATGTCGATGCCGATCAGGCCCAGCCAAATGCCGAAGGCGAGGCTGGCGAGCCCGCGGACCGCCGAATTTCCCAGCACCGCCGAGACGGTGACGAAGGCGAGGATCATCAGGCTGAAATAATCGGCCGGCCCGAATTTCAGCGCGAGATCCACGACGATGGGCGCCACGAAGGTGATGCCGATCGTGCCGATCGTGCCCGCTACGAAGGACCCGATGGCGGAGGTGGCGAGTGCGGCCCCCGCACGGCCGCGCTTGGCCATCTTGTTGCCTTCGAGGGCGGTGACGATCGTCGCACTCTCGCCCGGCGTATTCAGCAGGATCGATGTGGTCGATCCGCCGTACATGGCGCCGTAATAGATGCCCGCGAACAAGATGAAGGCGCCCGTCGCATCGACCTTGTAGGTGATCGGCAGCAGCAGCGCGATCGTCAGCGCGGGCCCCAGGCCCGGCAGCACGCCGATGGCCGTGCCCAGCAACGTGCCGACCAGCGCGAACAGTAGATTGGTCGGCGTTAGCGCGACGGAGAAACCGGTGGCGAGATCGGCGAGCGTATCCATCAGAACACCAGTTTTTCCAAGACGCCTTCGCCGATATTGATGCCGAGGCCGATCGAGAAGCCGAGATACGCGAACGCGGCGAGCGCGAGGCCGACGCCGAAATCGGCGAGCGGGCGCTTGGAACCGAAGCAGCGCGAGACGCAGGCGAACATCAGCGCCGAGGCGAGCGTGAAGCCGAGATCGGCGATCGTCGCGAGATTGAGCCCGAGGCCCAGCGCCACCCAGAATACGGCGCGCCAATCGGGCTTGAGCGTCAATTCGGGGTCTTCATGCGACCAGCCGCCGCGCAAGCCCTGGACGAGCAGGGCGACGCCCAGCAGCGCCATGGCGCCGGAAATGAAGAAAGGGAACACGGCGGGGCCGACGCGCGCGTAAAGCGGCGAGGCGGGAATCTGCGCGGCCTCGTAATAAACGATGCCCGCGAAGACCAGGACCGCGATGCCGACCCAAGAATCGGCGGTGAGTTTGAAATTCATGATTCCCCGGCGCAAAGAAAAAACCGGCGGTACCGCCCTTGGAAAAAGCGGTACCGCCGGTTTCGCAATCTTCTCAGGTGGCGAGGCCGAGATTCTTGAGCACGCCTTCGATGCGCGCCACTTCGGCCGTGACGTAACGGCCGAACTCGTCGCCCGCCATATAGATCTCGGTCCAGTCGCGCTTCGTGCACTCGTCCTTCCACTGCGACGACTTCGCCATGCGCTCGACCACGGCCGTCAGCGCCGTACGCTGGGCGGCGCTGATGCCGGGGGCGCCGAACACGCCGCGCCAGTTGGCGAGCTCGACGTCGATGCCCTGTTCCTTCAGCGTCGGCACGTCGATCCCGGCTTGGCGGGCGGGCGCCGACAGACCGATCGCGCGCAGGCGGCCGGCCTTGACCTGTTCGGCGAACTCGCCCCAGCCCGAAACGCCGGCCGTGGTTTGGCCGCCGAGCAGTGCGGCCTGGGCGGGGCCGCCGCCGGCGAACGCGACATAGCTCATCGCCTTGGGCTCGACGCCCAGGGTCTGGCCGATCATGCCGACCAGGATGTGGTCGGTGCCGCCGGCCGAACCGCCGGCCCACGAGACGGAGCCCGGGTTCGCCTTCACGGCGGCGGCGAGGCTCTTCATATCCTTATGCGGCGAATTCGGCGGCACGACGACGACCTGGTATTCGCCGGTCAGGCGCGCGATCGGCGTGGCGTCGGTGATCTTCACCGGGCTTTTATTCGCGATCAGCGATCCGACCATCACCATGCCCGCGACCATCAGAATGTCGCCCTGGCCGCGCATGCCCAGGAAGCGGGGCAGGCCGACGGCGCCGCCCGCACCCGGCACGTTCTCGAACTGGAAATTGTTGACGATGCCGGCCGCGCGCATCGCTTGTTCCATCGTGCGGCCGGTCTGGTCCCAGCCGCCGCCCGGGGCCGCGGGGATGTACATGCGCAGACGATCCATCGTCTGGGCGAAAGCGGGCGCCGACAGGCCGGCGAGCGCGCCGGCGGCGGCGGAGGTTTTGAGGAAATCGCGACGGAGCATCATGAAGGGGCCTCTCCTGAAGGATTGATTGCGCCGGGCTTCGCTGAATGGCCCGGCTCTGATGCGGGGAATTTAGCGGAGCCGCCCGCGTAAATGCAAGGTATTGACTTGCCGTCGCTTGCCGGGCGGGAGCGGGGATTGTAGGGTCCGTAAATCTTTATCGCGCGGGGATCGCATTAGCGGCGTGGACGGATTGCGCACCTTCGATATCGGCGCGTTTTTCGTCCGGGCTGTGGACGAAATCACGCGCTCGGATGCGCTGCTGGTGGGCTTGGCGCTGGTCGCGGGGCTGTCGATTCTGGCCCTCGCCATGCAGCTCCATCGCCGCCTGGAGGAGCTGTCGCGCATCCAGTCGCGGCTGGAGGAGCGCGAGCAGCGCTTCCGCGATTTCGCCGAAACCACCGCCGACTGGTTCTGGGAACAGGACAAGCATTTGCGCTTCACCTGGTTCTCGACCGGCGGGCAGGACCCTTGGGGCTTGGGCCTCGCCAAGCAATACGGCATGCGGATCGAGGAAACGCCGCTGATGGGTGTGAGCGACGCCCAGTTGAAGGGCCATCTTGCGCTGCTGGAACGGCGCGACCCGTTCCGCGACTTCACGTTCGAGCGCGTGGATCGGCTGGGGCGGCGGCAGTTCTTCTCCGTCTCCGGCAAGCCGTTTTACGATTTCGACGGCAATTTCGCGGGCTATCGCGGTTCGGGCCGCGACCTGACGGCGGAAATGGAAGCGCGCCAAGCCTTGGCGCTCGCGCGTATTTCGGCCGAGGATAGCGAGCGCACCTTGCGCGACGGCATCGAATCCCTGCGCGACGGGTTCTTGATGCTCGACGCGACGGGCCGCGTGATCTTGTGGAACAAGCGCTACGCCGAAATGTTCCCGTATGTCGACGGCAAGCTCGAACCCGGCATGCTGGGCTTCGATCTGATGATGCTGCACGCGGGCTCGTCCGTTTACGACATTCCCGTCAACGCGCGCGAATCCTGGTCGATGACCGCGCTCGCGCGCCTCAACAACGGCGCGCGCTACGAGCGCACGCTGGGCGACGGGCGCACGATCCGCGTGATCGGCATTCCCTCCCACCAAGGCGGGCAGATTCACATTCTGCAGGACGTGACGGCCGAGCATCGGATCACGCAAGCCTTGCGCAACGCCAAGGAAGCCGCCGAAGCGGCGAACGAAGCCAAGTCGAACTTCCTGGCGACCATGAGTCACGAGGTGCGCACGCCGATCAACGGCGTCATGGGCATGGCGGGCTTGCTCAACGACACCGAGCTCGACCCCACGCAGCGCCGCTATGTCGACGCGATCCGCGACGCGTCGGAAGCGTTGTTGCAGATCATCAACGACGTGCTCGATTTCTCGAAACTCGAAGCCGGGCGCTTGGAGTTCGAAGATTTGCCCTTCGATCCGCGCGCCTTGGTGCGTGCGACGGTCGATATCGTGCAGCCGCGCGCGCGCGCGAAGGGCTTGGTGTTGGAATGGAGCTCGGCCGACGACGTGCCCTCGCGGCTGGTCGGCGACGCGGGCCGCTTGCGCCAAGTGCTGCTGAACCTGCTGTCGAACGCGGTGAAGTTCACCGAGCGCGGGCGCGTCGACGTGGAAATGTCCGCGCGGCCGGAGGCGGACGGCCGCAGCCGCTTGATCGTGCGCGTGATCGATACCGGGATCGGCATTGCGTCGGATCGCTTGCCGCTGCTGTTCCGCGAATTCGAGCAGCTCGACGGGTCGATCGCGCGCCGTTTCGGCGGTACGGGTTTGGGCCTCGCGATCAGCAAGCGCCTGGTCGCGCGCATGGGCGGCGATGTGCGCGCGGATTCCAAACCGGGGCAGGGCAGCGTGTTCTCCTTCGCCGTGCCCTTGCGCTTGGCGGCGGAAGAACGGGCCGACGCCGCGCGCAAGGACGTCGACTGGTCGCGGGAATTCGCGGCGGTCGCCGGCGGGTTCGGCCGCCCCGTGCGCGTGCTCGTCGCCGAGGACAATCAAACCAACCGTATGATCGTCGAGGCGATGCTGGAACCGTTGGGCGTGGAGATCGGCACCGCCGAGAACGGCCTTGAAGCGATCGCGGCGCAGCGCGCCAAAGCGTTCGATTTGATCCTGATGGACGTCAACATGCCCGAGATGGACGGGTACGGGGCGACGCAGGCGATCCGCGCGATGCCGGGAATCGTGGGCCAAGTGCCGATCGTCGCGGTCACCGCCAACGCCTTCGAAAGCGACCGCGAAAAGGCCCTGGAAGCCGGGATGACCGATTATATCTCCAAGCCCTTCCGCAAGACCGCCTTGCTGCGCGCAATGACGCTGGCGCTGGCCCCGGCGGCGTCCGGCCGGCCCGACGCGGCGCAATAAGTCACCGCCCGAAACAGCAACGCTCTGGCGAAGCGGCCTCGGGCGCCCTACATAGGGCCGATGCGACGACGTTCCCAGCCTTCCGATCCGCTCAATGTTCCCGGTGTCGATCCCGCGCAAGACGTGGGAATGATCCGGCGCCTATTGCCGTATCTCTGGCCCAAGGACCGGCCGGAGATTCGCGTTCGTGTGGCGATCGCGTTGCTGATGCTGGTCGGCGCCAAGCTCGCCACCGTGACCGTGCCGATTTTCTACAAGCGCGCGGTCGATGCGCTATCGGGTGCCGGCGGGGCGGAGATCGTGGTGCCCATTGCCATCGTCATGGCGTATGGCGCCGCGCGCGTCATGTCGCAGATCTTCACCGAGTTGCGCGAGATCGTGTTCGCGCGCGTGGCGCATCAGGCGATGCACCAAGTGGCGCTGGAAACCTTCCAGCACCTCCATCGCCTGTCGCTGCGCTTCCATCTCGACCGGCAGACCGGCGGCCTTAACCGCGCCATCGAGCGCGGCACGGCCGGCATCGAGAACCTGCTGCATTTCCTGATCTTTCAGATCATCCCGACGATCCTGGAGATCGCGATGGTCTGCGGCATTTTGTGGTGGCTCTACGATTGGCGTTTCGCCGCCGTGACGCTCGTCACCATCGGGCTTTACGTCGCGTATACTTTCGCGATCACCGCATGGCGTTTGCGCTATCGGCGCAAGATGCTGGAAGCCGAAGGCGAAGCTTCGACCAAGGCGATCGACTCGCTCCTGAACTACGAGACGGTCAAATATTTCGGCAACGAAGCGCACGAGGCGCGGCGCTTCGACATTTCCTTGGATTCCTACGAACGCGCGGCGATTCTGTCGAAGACCTCGCTGTCGCTGCTGAACGTCGGCCAGGGTTTCACCATCGCGATCGGCTTGACGGCCGTGATGCTGCTCGCCGCGTCGGAAGTCGCGGCCGGCCGCATGACCGTCGGCGGCTTCGTGCTGGTCAACGCCTATCTCATCCAGCTTTATCTGCCGCTCAATTTCCTCGGCATGGTCTATCGCGAAGTGCGCCAAGCGCTGATCGATATGAGCTCGATGTTCCGCCTGCTGCACGCGAAGGAAGAAATCGTCGACAAGCAAGGCGCGCCGGCACTCCGGGTCGACGGCGCGCGGCTGCGCTTCGAGCATGTCGGCTTCGGCTACGATCCGCGTCGCTCCATCCTGCACGGCGTGGATTTCGAGGTCGAGCCGGGGCACATGATCGCCATCGTGGGCGCGTCCGGGGCGGGCAAATCGACGATCTCGCGCCTGTTGTTCCGCTTCTACGACGTCGATAGCGGGCGCATCCTGATCGACGGTCAGGATATCCGCGACGTGACGCAGGCGTCCTTGCGCGCCGCCATCGGTATCGTTCCCCAGGATACGGTGCTGTTCAACGACACGATCGGCTACAACATCGCCTATGGCCGTCCCGATGCGTCGCAAGACGAAGTGGTTGCGGCCGCGAAGCTCGCCCGCATCCATGATTTCGTCATGTCGCTGCCCGACGGCTACGAATCTCGCGTCGGCGAGCGCGGCCTGAAACTCTCGGGCGGCGAACGCCAGCGAGTGTCGATCGCGCGCACCATCCTGAAGCGGCCCAAGCTGCTGGTGTTCGACGAGGCGACCTCGGCGCTCGATACGCGCACCGAGAAGGAAATCCAGGAATCGCTGCGCCAGATTTCGGCGGGCACGACGACGCTGACCATCGCGCATCGCCTGTCGACCGTCGTCGACGCCGACCAGATCGTCGTGCTCGACAAGGGGCGCGTCGCCGAGCGCGGCCGCCACACCGAGCTTTTGGCGCTCGGCGGGCTCTACGCGCAGATGTGGCGCCGTCAGGTCGAGGTGCAGGAAGCCGAAATCCGCGCCGAAGCCGCGCGTTTGGCCGAGAAGGTCTAAAGCGCCATCACGAAGCTATCGAGATCGGGTTCCTTGGCGATCAGCTTCGACGCCGCCAGGAATTCGGCGAAGCGCTTGTAGCGCGCGCGGTCGAGGGCGGCGGGCGAATGCGCCCAGCGCGGCAGCGTCGATTTCCAGGCGCGGCGGTTGAGCTCGTTGTCGAGCTGCGTGCGGCCCTTCAAAAATAGCCTCCACGCTTCGTCCGGGTTGTTGACGCAGTATTGGGCGCCACGCTCCACCGCATCGAGGAAGCCGCGCAAGGCCGGGTCTTTCGCTTTGGCGCGTTCGCGATTGGCGACGAAGATCAAGCCGTCATGCAGCGGAATGCCGTGCTCCTCCAGGAAGAAGGCGCGGCCCGGCTTGCCTTCGAGGTCGAGCTGATGCAGCTCGAAATTCCTGAGCGCGCCGATGACGCCTTCGACGCGGCCCGCGAGCAAGGCGGGCGATAGCGAGAAATTGACGTTGATCATCTGCACGTCGTCGATCGAGACGTTGGCGCTCGCCAACATCGCTTTCACCAGCGCATTCTGAATGCCGGAGATCGAATAGCCGATCCGCTTGCCCTTGAAATCGGCAAGGGTGCGGATCGGGCCGTCGGCGAGTGCCGTGATCGTCGAGAGCGGCGTGTCGATCAGAGCACCGATGCGCATCAGCGGAATGTCCTGCACCGCCTGCAAGACCAGCGAATGCTGGTACGAGACCGCGACGTCGCCGCGCCCGGCGGCGACGAGGCGCGGCGGATCGTTGGGATCGGTCGGCGGCACGATTTTGGCGTCGAGACCCGCCGCACGGAAATAGCCGAGTTCTTGCGCCGCCATGATCGGTCCGTGATTGGGATTGACGAACCAATCGAGCAGCACGGTGAATTCCTTGCCGGCTTGCGCGCGCACGATCGACGGAGCAGCGAGCAAAGCGGCGGAAGCGGCGAGAAGCGTGCGGCGGGAGAGTTTCATCGATCGATCCTTTTCGGGTCCCACGGAACAAGTGCCGTCATCAAACGATCGATGGCGGCATAGAATATCAGCGCGAAGGCGGCGAGCACGATCAGGGCGGCGAACACCAGATCGACGCGCATCTGCGCGTTGGATTGCAGCATGACGAAGCCGAGGCCCGCAGACGCGCCGACCCATTCGCCGATCACGGCCCCGATGGGCGCGATCGCGGCGGCGACGCGAATACCGGAGGCGAGGGCGGGCAGGGCGGCGGGGAAGCGCAGGCGCAGCAGGATCAGCGGTTTCGTCGCTCCCATCGTGCGCGCAAGATCGAGAAAGCCGGCATTGGTGCGCGCCAGCCCGTCATAGAACGCCGACGCGACGGGGAAGAAGATGATCAGTGCGGCCGCCGCGATTTTCGATGCGATGCCGTAGCCGAGCCACAGCACCAGCAAGGGGGCGATGGCGAACACTGGGATCGCCTGGCTCGCCACGATCAGCGGCAGCATCCAAACGCGCAGCAAGCGCGACATCGCCAATGCCAGCGCGCAAGAGAGCCCCGCGAGCAAACCGACGAGCATGCCGAGGACGATTTCAAGGAACGTGATCGCCGCGTTCTCGGCGATGAAGCCCGCATTATCGGCGAAGGCGGCGGCCACACGCGCCGGGCCAGGCAAGATGTAATGCGGCACGCCCGTCGCGGCGACCAAAGCGAACCACGCCGCGACGAACCCGGCAATGATGACGAAAGCGCGGATCATGCGGCACCGTCCGCGATCTCGCCGATCAGCTTCGTTTCCATCGCCAGCAGCGCAACGTCGTCGAGGGCGCGCGGCGTGGCGCCCGGCGGCGACAGCACGGGGCCGAGCTTCACCGGGCGCCCGGCCAGCACGCGGATATCGTGGCCCAAGCGCAAAGCCTCGCGCGGGTCGTGCGTCACCAGCAGCACGGTGCGGCCCTTCAGCAGCGTCGCGGCGAGTTCCTGAAGGCGCCAGCGCGTCGGCGCGTCGAGGCCCGCAAAGGGCTCGTCCATCAGCACGACGTCCTGGTCTTCGTAGAGCGTGCGGGCCAAAGCGACGCGTTGGCGCTGGCCGCCGGAGAGTTCGTGCGGGGCGGCGTTCGCGCGATCGCCAAGGCCGACTTGCGCCAACAGATCGCGCGCGCGTGCCGCGTCGGCTTTCTCGCCGCGTAACGACGCGCCGAGCGTTACATTGCCCAGCGCATCGAGCCAGGGGCAGAGCAGATCGTCCTGCGCCATCCAGGCGACGCGCGCCAGCTTGGGCGAAACCGCGTCGGGGCCGACTTCGGCGAGGCCGGCAAAAGCGCGCAGCAGCGTGGATTTGCCCACGCCCGAGGGGCCCAGCAAGCAGGTGAAGCGCCCGGCCGCGAATTCGGCGTCGAGGTTTTCGAACAGCGGCACGCCATCATAGACAAGGCGCGCGGATCGCAAATGGAGAGAGGGCGGTTTCCGCATTCCCTACGCCGGCATGACCCGGATCAGGTTAGACGGGTATGATCTCAGCCGACCCAGTGCCGGCACCCCGTGCGAACGATTGGGCTATACGACGGGTTGACGCGGCGCGCAAGGGGCTCCAGCTTTCTTGCTATGGCGTTGTTCATCGGTTCGGAAATCTATCGGCGCTCGCGCTACGGTTCGAACCACCCGTTGGCGATTCCGCGCGTGTCGACCTGCATCGATTTGTGCCGGGTGCTGGGCTGGCTGCCGCAGGATCGCTTTCTCGACAGCCCGATCGCGACGCGCGACGAGCTGATCCGCTTTCACGATCCCGCCTATATCGACGCGCTGATCGCGGCCGAAGCGGCGCAAAGCGTCGATGACGCGACGTCGGAGCGCCACAATATCGGGCGCGGCGGCAATCCGGTGTTCGGCGAGATTTTTCGCCGTCCCGCGACCGCCTGCGGCGCCTCGCTTGCCGCCGCCGAGCGTTTGGCGTCGGGGAAAGCCACGCGCATCTACAGCCCGGCGGGCGGCACGCATCACGGGCGCAAGGATCAAGCCTCGGGCTTCTGCTATCTCAACGATCCCGTCCTCGCGATTTTGCGACTGCTCGATCGCGGATTGACGCGCGTCGCTTACGTCGATCTCGACGCCCATCATTGCGACGGCGTGGAAGCGGCGTTGGCAGGCGAAGAACGCGTGCGCCTCTTTTCAATTCATGAGGCCGGGCGCTGGCCGAATACCGGGGCCGCGCACGAGACGGCGGGCGGGGTCGCGACGAATTTCCCCGTGCCCGCCGATTTGAACGACAGCGAATTCGCGCTGCTGGTCGAAGATGCGATCCTGCCCGCACTCGCCGCGTTCAAGCCGCAAGCCTTGATCGTGCAGGGTGGGGCGGACGCGCTCGCCGACGATCCCTTGTCGAATCTCGGCTTGTCGAATTTGGCGCTGTGGCGGGCGGGGGCGGCGTTGCTGTCGCTCGGCGTGCCGACCCTCATCACCGGCGGCGGCGGTTACAATCCGTGGAGCGTGGCGCGCGCCTGGACCGGGATGTGGGCGCAAGTCGCGGGGCACGAGATCCCCGATCGCTTGCCGCCGGAAGCCGAGGAAATGCTTCGCGCGCTGACCTGGCATCGGCGCAAGGACCAAACGCGGCCCGAGCATTGGTTTACCACCTTGGCCGACGAGCCGCGTGACGGCCCGATACGCGCGGAAATACGCGACCTCTTGGGCGTACCTCGCGCGGCGTGATACGAATCGCGGCCATGATGTTTCAGCGCCGCATGTTCCTTGCCGGGTTGTCCGCGTTCGTCGCGGCGCCTGCCTTCGCCCAAAACGCCGCCGGTGTGACCTTCGAGAAGGGACCGCTGGAAATCCTTAGCGGCGGCAAGACGCATAAATTCACTGTCGAGTTCGCGGACAACGACCAGCGCCGTACGCTGGGCCTTATGTATCGCCGTCAGATGGCGGCCGACGCGGGCATGTTGTTCGACTTCAAGCGGGACTCGCCCGTTGCGATGTGGATGCGCAATACGCTGATCCCGCTCGACATGTTGTTCGCCGACAAGACCGGCTTGATCGTGCATATCCACGAGCGCGCCGTGCCAATGGACGAGACGACGATCGAATCGCGCGGTGTGGTGCGTGCGGTGTTGGAATTGAACGGCGGGACCGTCCAGCGCCTGGGGATCAAGCCCGGCGACCGGATGGTCCACGCGATGTTCCCGAAGGGTTAGGCGCCCTTCAGCGTCGCGATATCTTCCAGCACCAGGTGATAGACGCGGCCGGTGAAGAATTTCATCGCGGCACCGATCTCGGTGCGCACTTCCTGGCGCACCGGGCTGGCGAGGGCGGCATGCATCGCCGTCAGATCGTCGAAATAAAGATCGAAGATCATATAGACCGGCGGCGCGCCGGCTTCCGTTTCCGCCGGCTTGCGCAAACGCACTTCGCGAATGCCGGGATAGCGCGTGATCGCGGGCAGGATCGCATTGCGGGCGAGCGCGTCGAATGTCGCGCGATCGGCTTCGGCGACGGTACCTTCGAGAACGGCGGAACGGACGATCAAGGCTTGCTCCTGTTGCTTACTTGGCGGCGTCGCGGATGCTGGCTTCGAGCAAGCGCGCGACGGTGTTTTCCGTGGCGGTCAGATGCGCGTCCATAAGCGCGATGGCGCGTTCGGCGTCGCGCTTCAACACCGCGTCGGCGATCGCGGCGTGTTCGGCATGCGCGTCGCGCACTTCGGCGGTCTTCTTGCGATGGTGCAGCAAACGGACCTTGCGATACCGCTCCGAGTGATCGGCGAGCGTATTCCAGAAGCGCAATTGCCAGGGCGAGCCGCAGGCGGCGATCAGCGCCGTGTGGAAGCGGCGATGCAGCGCTTCCCATTGCGCCGCCGTTTCGCGGTCGCCATCGGATGCGGGCAGGGCGCCGCGCGTCAGCAGATGTAAGCTCGCGACGATCTCGGCTTCCCATTGCGCGTCGCCGTTGGCGATCGACGCGGCCAAGCACATGCGTTCGATCTCGCGGCGCGTCGCCATCAGATCGCGCAATTCCGCGATCGATACGTCGCGCGCGCGCGAGCCGCGATTGGCTTCGCCTTCGACCAGGCTTTCCGAGGTGAGGCGCATCAGCGCCTCGCGGATCGGGGTCAGGCCCAGATCGTAGCGATCCTGCAGATCCGCCGCGCGCAAGCGTTCGCCGGGCATCACGTCGCCGTGCAGGATCTCGCGGCGAAGCACGCGATAGGCGCGCTCCGATTGGGACAGTTCGTCGATCTCTTCCATGAGGAATGTCATTTTTCGTATTGACTCTCGGATTTCATAAAATTAGCCTTTCTTCATACGAAGTCAAGTGCGCGATCGGCCTCGAACGCCGTTTCGCGTTTCGCGGCAGGGGGTTGCACAATGGCGAAGGGCACCGCGGCGCAATGGGCGCTGGCGACGGTCGAGGCTGGCGGAAAGCCGGTCGCGGTCTTGGAAGTCGGCGACAAGCTTTATCGCCTGGGGCCGTCCTTGGCCCGCGCAGGTCTCGCCGGGATCGAGAACGTCGTCGATGTTTTCGCCGATTGGGCCAACACCCACGCCGCGCTCGACAAGGCCGCGACGCTGGTCGACGCCGCCGATACGGTGACGCCATCGCGCCGTCTCGCTCCTTTGCTCTATCCGGGCAAGATCCTGTGCGCGGGCGCCAATTACTTCGACCATCTCGCCGAGATGGGCATGCCCGGGGCGAAGAAGGAAGACCAGCGTCTGTTCTTCTTCATGAAGCCGCCGCGCAACGCGATCGTGGGCGAGGGGGCGACCGTCCATCAGCCGATCGGCACCAAGGCGTTCGATTGGGAAATCGAGCTCGCCGCCGTGATCGGCAAGCGCGCGCGCAATGTCTCGGTCGAGGACGCGCTGTCGCATGTCGCGGGCTATACGGTGTCGATCGATTTCTCCGCGCGCGATCACAACCGCGCGCCCGAGACCTTCTACAAGCTCGACTGGGTCGCCGGTAAGGCGAACGACACGTGCTGCCCGACGGGGCCGCGCTTCGTGCCCGCCTCGGCGATCGCCAATCCGCAGGATATCGGCTTGAAGCTGTGGGTGAACGGCGAGCTCAAGCAGAACGGCCGCTCGACCGACATGATCTTCTCGATCGCCGAACAGATTTCGACCGCGTCGAAGATCATGACGCTGGACCCCGGCGATCTGCTGCTGACCGGCACGCCCGCCGGCGTTGGCGTGCCCAAACAGACCTTTCTGAAACCCGGCGACAAAGTCGACGCCGAGATCGAGACGATCGGCAAATTGTCGGTCGTCATCCAAGAGCCGCGCTGAACCCTCCAACATTCAAGGAGTGAAAAGCCTATGAAGTCGTTTCTGAAACTCGCCGCCGCCGCGTTGCTGCTGGGCGGCCTGGCGTCGGCGCCCGCCGTCGCGCAGACCGAGATCCGCATTTCGACAGCCGCCCCCGATCAATCGCCGTTGAGCGACGCCTTCCGCATGATCAAGACGCGGATGGAAGCGAAGTTCCCCGGCCAGATCCGCGTCTCGGTCCATACGGCCAGTTCGCTATTCCGCCAAGGCACCGAGTTGCCCGCGATGCAGCGCGGCAACCTGGAAATGGCGAGCCCGGTGACGTTCGAGATCGAAGGTCAGTTGCCGGAATACGGCGTGTTCAGCGCCGCCTATCTGTTCCGCGACGCCGACCATCTGATCAAGACGTTCCGCTCCGACATCGGCAAGGAATTCGCCGACGATGTGGCGGCGAAGATGGGCATCGTCATCCTCGATACCGCCTATCTCGGCACGCGCACGGTGAACTTGCGCATGGACAAGCCGGTGCGTCTGCCCGGCGATCTGGCGGGCGTGAAGATGCGCATGCCGCCGGGCCCGGCCTTCCAGATGCTGGCCAAGGCTTTGGGCGCCACGGCCGTGTCGATGCCGATCACGGAAGTCTATCTCGGTCTCAAGACCGGCTCGATCGACGCGCAGGACAATCCGATCAACATGACGCGCGACTGGAAGTTCAACGAAGTGACGGCGCAGGTGATCCTGACTCGCCACCTCGTCCAGCCGGTGTTCTTCGCGATCGCCAAGCCGGCTTTCGACAAGCTCACACCCGCCCAGCAGGCGGAACTGCGCGCGGCTTCGCGCGAAGCGGCCGATTTCGAAATCGCCAAGACGCTGGAAGACGAGAAATCGGCGGCCGATACGTTCCGCGCCGCCGGGATCAAGATCGTCGAGCCGGACATCCCCGCGTTCCGCGCGGCGGTGATGGAGCAGTACAAGGAATCCGGCATGATGGCGCGCTGGAAGCCGGGCCTCGCCGAGAAGGTCGAAGCGGTCCGCTGAAACGATGGGCCCCGGCGTACGACGCCGGGGCCTTTTTCGATCGGAATTGGCGATGTTGCGACGCGCATTCGATTTCCTGAGGGGCACGGCCGAGGCCGTTTCCACGCTGCTGCTCGCGGCGACTTTCGCGGTGACGCTGGCGGGCGTGTTCATGCGTTACGTCATGAACCGGCCGATCTCCTGGGCCGATGAGCTCGGCATGATCATGCTGATCTGGGCGATGTTCATCGCCGACTCCTTCGTCACGAAGGACAAGGACCACGTCGCCTTCGACATCGTCTGGGACATCTCCTCGCCGCGCGCGCGCCGCGTCATCCTGATCCTGCAGGGTGCGTTGTTCGCCGCGATCTTCGCTTACGCGTGGCCGCTAGTCGCCGACTACATCCTGTTCCTGTGGCGCGAGCGGACCTCGGCGCTCGAATGGCGTCTCGACTTCGTCTATTCGTGTTTCCTGATCTATATCGCCGCGTGGGTCGTGCGCTTGGCTTTCAAATGCTACGACGCGATTTTCGGCGATTGGCGCGCGCAAGTGCGCGACGGCGATCCCGCCGACCAAACCAACAATCTGATCGGCTGATCGATGTCCGTCGGAATGACCGCGTTGCTGACCGTCTTCGTCGTCGCGGCGGTGCTGCGCTTGCCCGTCGCGGCGTCGATGTTCGCTTCGGGCATCGCCTATCTCGCCGTCACGCGCCAGGATATCGGCCTGCTCGCCGATCAGACGCTGAACAGCACGCTGGGTTTGAGCCTGCTGATCGCAGTACCCCTGTTCGTACTGACCGCGAACATCATGAACGCGGTCACGATCTCCGACCGCTTGTGGAACGCCGGCAGCGCGCTGGTCGGGCGCTTGCGCGGCGGCCACGGCCATGTGACCGTGCTGATGAACCTCGTCATGTCGTCGATGACCGGCAGCGCCGTGTCCGACGTCGCGGGGGCGGGCATGGTCGCGGTGCGGATGATGCGCAGCCAAGGCGGTTATCCCGCCGGTTTCGCCTGCGCGATCGCGGCCTCGGCCTCGCTGCTCGGGCCGTTGATTCCGCCGTCGATCCCGATGGTGCTCTATGCGCTGCTGTCGGGCGCTTCGATCGGCGCGTTGTTCCTGGCGGGGATCGTGCCGGGGCTGTTGATGGCGGCGTCGATCTCCGCCTGGATTTACATCGTCGCCAAACGCCGCAACCTGCCGCGCGGCGAGGTGGTGCCGCTGCGCGCGGTGCCCGGCGTTTTGGCGCAGGCGGCCGTGCCGATGACGCTGCCCGCGGTGCTGCTCGGCGGCATCTGGTTCGGCATCTTCACGCCGACCGAAGCCGCGGCCGTCGCCGCGTTCTGGGCCGCGTTGATCGGCTTCGTCTGGTATCGGAACCTGTCCTTCGCGAAATTCGTCGAGGTGTTCCGCGAATCTTCGCGCCAATCGACGATCGTGATGATGCTGATCGTCTCGTCCTTCATCGTGAACTACGCGATCACCAACGAAGGTGTCGCCGACGCCGTGGCGCGCTGGTTCGCGGCGAACGAGTTCTCGCAAGTCGGGTTCATGCTGGTCGTGAACCTGATGTTCCTCGTTCTCGGCACGGTGCTCGATGGCGCGGTGATGCTGCTGGTCTTCGTGCCGATCCTGCTGCCGACGGTGAAGGCGCTGGGCATCGATCTCGTCCATTTCGGCGTCGTCGTGATCGTCAACTTCATGATCGCGATCATCTCGCCGCCTTACGGATTGATCCTGTTCGTGTTGTCGGCGCTGGCCAAAGTGCCGATGCGCGAGATCAACCGCGAGATCTGGGCCTTCATCCTGCCGCTGGCCGTCGCGCTGCTGTTGCTGATCCTGTTCCCGGCGATCACGCTGTTCGTGCCGCATCTTTTCGGCTACGCGACGTGACAACTCCCGTCGCCTTCGTCACCGGGGCGGCGCAAGGGATCGGCCTTGCCGCCGCCAAGCGCCTCGCCGAGGACGGGTTCCGCGTCTTCGCGATGGACCGCACGGCCGAAACGCTCGCCGCCGCTTGCGCCAAGCTGCGCGGGGTCGGGCTCGACGTTTTGGCGGCACCCTGCGACGTGTGCGAGCGCGCTTCCGTCGCAGCGGCCCTCGATCAAGCCGATCGCGTCGACGCGATGGTGACGGCGGCGGGTATCTACAACGACGCCCAGTTCCTCGATCTGAGCGAGGATCAGTTCCGCCGCATGCTCGACGTGAACGTCGTCGGCACGTTTATCCCCGCGCAGGAAGCGGCGCGCCGGATGAAACCGGGCGGGCGGATCGTCACGATTTCCTCGCGCGGCGCGCTCGGCGGCACACGCTTCGCGCATTACGTCGCGTCGAAAGCCGCCGTGATCGGCCTCACGCGCGCGATGGCGATGGAATTGCGCGCCAAGCAGATCGCGGTGAATTCGGTCGCCCCCGGCTTCACTGATACGCCGATGACGCGCTCGGCCCCGGCCGAGATGTTCGCGGCGTGGGAAAGCCTGGAGCCGTCGGGCAAAGCGGCCTCGCCCGACGAGATCGCCAACGCCATCGCCTTCCTGGCGTCGCCCAAAACCAGCTTCGTGACCGGCCAGACGCTGTTCGTCGACGGCGGCAAGTCGCTGGGCGGCTTGGGAACATAGACCGGTCCGCCTTAGACCGTTTTAATCTTCGCCAGGAAGTCGTCGAGCGCGGCGTTCAGCGAGCGGCTGTCGTGCGCCAGCGCGCCGACCGAGCCAAGAACGCGATCCGCAGCGGCTTCGGTCTTCGTGCTGGAATCGGCCACGCCGGCGACGCTCGACGTGACCTGTCGCGTGCCCGAGGCCGCTTGCTGGACGCTGCGCGAGATTTCTTGCGTCGCGCTGCCTTGTTCTTCGATCGCCGCGGCGATGGCCGTGGCGCCGCCATCGATCCGGCGGATCGCTTCGACGATGGCATTGATCGCCGCGACGGTCCGCTCGGTCGACGATTGAATATCCTGAACCTGGCGCGCGATATCCTCGGTCGCCTTGCCGGTTTGCGTCGCGAGGTTTTTGACCTCCGACGCCACGACGGCGAAGCCCTTGCCGGCGTCGCCCGCGCGCGCGGCCTCGATCGTGGCGTTGAGCGCGAGGAGATTGGTCTGCTCGGCGATCCCGGCGATGAGTTTGACGACCTCGCCGATCTCCTGTGCGCGCTGCGCAAGGTCGGTCACGAGCGTGTTGGTGCTGGCGGCTTGTTCGGCGGCTTCCTTGGCTTCCTTCGCGCTGGATTGGACGCGCGAGGAGATCTCGCCGATCGACGCGGTCAATTCCTCGGTCGCGGCGGCGACCGAGTTGACGTTCTCGGTCGCTTCCTCGGCGGCCGACGCGACGCTCGACGCGTTGTGGCTCGACGATTGCGCGATCTCGCGCATCGCGTTGGCGGTTCCGGTCAGATCGGCGGTCGAGGCTTCGAGCTTGCCGGTCAGGTTCTTCGCCACGGCATCGAGATCGGCGCAAAGCTTGGCCAAGTCGGCGGCGCGCTTGACCTGCGCTTCGCGCTGGGCGGCTTGTTCGGCGCTCAAGCGTTCGGCGTTCGCCGCACTTTCGCGCAAGGTTTCCAGCGCGTCGGCGACGCTGCCGAACTCGTCGGCATGGCGCCATTTCGCGACCGGTGTGGCGTAATCGCCCGTGCCCAAGCGGCCGATCGCCGGGATCAACGCCGCGAAGGCGGCGACCACGCGGCTGCGAACGGCGAACATCGCGTAGGCGGCGAGGCCGAGCACGAAAACCATCACCGCCGCGGAAATCGCGAAATCGGTCACGGCTTCGGCGCGCATCGTTTCGGCGCGCGCGACGGCGAGGTCGAGTGCCAGCGTGCCGATCGCGACGATTTTGTCGAACGGCGCGTTGCAAGCCGCCGTCCACTCCGCCGCCGCCGCCGCCGGCTGGCCCGAACCCAGCTTGGCGAGCATCGCGTCCATCTGGGCGATCGAGGCTTCGGCGGCCTGCTTGGCTTCGGCGACGGCGCGGGCGAGCACAGGCGACGAGCCGGGGCTCTTGAGCAGATCGCCCATCTCGTCGAAACGATTGGCAACGATTCCGCGATAGCGGCCGATCTCGCGATGCTGTTCGGGCGTCATCGCGGCTCCGGACGCGACGGTCGGGCGCAGATAGGAGCATTGCGACCCGAAATTCGAGCGGATCGTCCAGCTGGTCAGCCGGAACTGCACGAACTCGGCGAAGGTGGGGTCGGTGCCGCGTACGGTCGTCGCCAGACGATCCGACGCTTGGTCGAAACGCGCCAGAACATCGTCGGCGGCGGCGACCCAGTCGTTGATGGCGGCGAGCTGGCGTTGCGCGCGCGGCTTGGCGGCTTCGCGATCGACCGAGGCGCCGCGCGCCGCCATCGCGGTCATCAGCTCGCGCATCGCCGCCGCGTCGCGGTCGGCGCCGTCAATGCCCGAACGGCGTAAGGCTTCGATCGCGCGCTCGGTTCGCTCGGCGACCAGGCGGCGGATTTCGGCGATCTGCGCTTTGGGATCGTCCTGCGTTTGCAGGGCGGTCGCGGTCGCGCCGCGCTGCTGGCGCAACGGCGACAGTGCTTCGAAGATCGCGCGGTCGGCCTGGGTCAGCGCGGTTACGGTGCCGCTGCTCAGAAATCGCGTGGCCGCCGTCCAAATATCGCCGGCGTTCAAGTAGATCAGCGCCAAGGTAAGGGCGCCGAAAAGCATCATCATGCGGTTGGAGACCGAGGTCGTGCGGACGGACGCCATGGAAGCCATCTCCGAGTTTGCGGAAGAACGTCGAGCGATACCGCATCCTTTTTCGCGGGAAGGTCTTAAAAAGACGTTGCCGTAACGTGGAAATTTCGTGCGCAGGCGGCGCCTAACCGCGCTTCGGGGCGTTCTTTTTCCCGAAAAAGCGTTTCGCTGCCGACGGTTGCCTCGGAAGCCAAGCAAGTGTAGGGAAGGGACCCGGGAAACGGTGTGTAGCTCAGCCTGGTAGAGCGCTTGCTTTGGGAGCAAGAAGTCGCGAGTTCGAATCCCGCCACACCGACCCGGTTTTTCAGCGATAGTTGGAAGTCAGTTGGAAAATAATTGGAAGTCCCGCGCGAACCAATTTATGCAGCGTATATACCCTGCATAAATCGGTGGCCGAGGATGAAGCTGAAATACGTTTCACAAACCCCGCGTCGCAGTGCCGACGGATCTACAGTCACTTACTATTTTTATCGGCGACCGGGCACGCGTCCGATCTCGCTTGGAAGCGACCCTAGCGCAGTTGTTGAACGCTGGCGTGTCCTGGAAATGCAGTTCAGCGCCGCCGCGAGCGTCGGCGTTCGCATGCCGGGCACGATCGGCGACCTAATCGCGAAATTCTATCAATCCGATGACTTCAAACGCCTAGCCCCCGCGACGCAGTCGTTGTGGCGTGCGGCTTATCGCGCCCTTGAGGAAAAATTTGGCGAATTTCTGCCAGATGCTCTCCCCGTACACGTTGTCCATAAATGGAAAGAAAAGCTAGTCGCAGCGCGAGGGAGAGACGGCGCGAGAAACCACTTTGTCGCCTTCCGGCGCTTGTATGGGTACGCACGCGCCGCAGGTTTATTTGTTGGCGAGAATCCGTTTTCAAAGCCGGGCACATTTGGCGCGAAGATCGAATCGGATGATCCAAAGATTTGGACAGTCGCTGACATCCAGAAATTTCTTTCCGCAAAACGCACAATCCAAAAAGGCGGAAATCCGAATCTGAAAAATTCCGATCAGTTCCATGACCGCGCGCCACCGCCAGGGATACGCCTTGGGTTGCTTCTTGGTTTTTTTACAATGCAACGCTTATCGGATGTTTTAAGTTTGACCGGGCGGAATATTTTTCAAGATGAAAACGGCAAACTTTGGCTTCGCGTTAAACAAAGAAAAACAAAACGCCCTGTCGAGTTTCCGATTCACAAAATTTTGGCCGATGAACTAATCAAGCAAAAAATTCAGCCGGGCGATGATAGGCATTTAGTCAGATCCATGTACGGACTCCCGATGGATCGTCAAAGTTTTTATAAGCGATTCCGAATTTGGGCGGAGGCGGCGGGCCTCAATCTTACTTTCAAAGCGCTTCGTAGCTCTGGAATGGTTCTGCTAGCGGAGCTGGGCGTCCCCACCCCGCAAATAACGGCGTTGTCGGGACATTCGATTCATGAGGCTCAGAGAATACTTGACCATTATATCGTTAAGACGCGCGCGGCAGCGCGCGCGGCCGTGGACGTGATGGAGGCTCGTCTTCCATCACTCTCCGTTCAGCCTCCCGTGCAAACCAATTCCGATCGCGCGGTTCGGCCGGCGCGTCGCCGGATAGCGCGTAAAAAGCGTTCCTGACGGCTGCAAGGCTATAGATCTCCGCCCCGGCTAGGGGCAGCGGCTTTACATACTGGCCGAACAGTTTCTTGAATTCAGTGGCGTTTCGAAGCCCAACGATCCGTGCTGCTTCCGCAGCTCGGACTCCCAGGGTTTCTAGTTTTGCCACACGGGTTTGCATAACGTGATTCTTTGGGTCCGAGATAATGACCCCAAGGATTCTGATTTAGCGTCCTAGATATCTTTGATTCGACGGCGTGAATCCAAATTCTGCGCTTGATTTTTTGTGACTTGTCACAGAAAATAATCGAATGAAGCGTAAGCGTGGACGACCCCGACGGAGCAAAGACATAAAACTGAGTGCGGCGGCGCGTCAGGCTCGCCGTCGCGAGCGTCTGAAGTCAGAGGGTATGACTGTCATCACGCTTTCGCTTTTTACCGAATTTGTGGATTGGCTACGCGCATCCGCGATTGAAAACGGACGGACGCTTTCAGAGCAATTCAACGCGATCATTGCCGCCGCGCGGGCGGCGGAGGAGATTAAAAAATGAATAACGTGCGCGCGGCGGACCGAAATTTTAGTGAGCTTGTGCAGTTTGTGTACATTGCCGAACTGCGTTTTGGGCGGCCGATGACCGCACCTTTTCGGTTGGGCGGAGGCGAAATTGGTTTTGAAGATTTGTTTTTAAATCACATTCAGCATATTGCCCGACTTGAGCGGGCAAAGGTTCGCGCTGAGCGGAAAGAAGATCCAATTAGTTTAGCCGCAATGCGAATGTACAGGATGTATCGGCCAGGCCGCGCGAACGCGCTTATTCGTGCGTTCGCCCAGTCGCAGAATATTCCGCATGACAACGCGCGCCGAGAGCTTCTTGCTGTTATGTCGGACCGCGCCAACGATCGGCAACGAATGAATGCGCGCGATCATGAATTTTTGAAAGAGATTTGGGATTGACCAATTCCGCGCCTTTTTTTGAGCCGCGCGGTAGAATCCGCGCGGCGGGGCTTGGCGGAGCCGAAGCCATCAATAGCGAAGCTGACGTAAACGGCTTCGCCAGCCGGATTACTAAAAAATTCGTCATCGTTTGGCGAAGCCTAATAACCCCGTCATTCCAATGACGGGCCGCGAAGGCGCGCACTGCGCGCCGAGCATGAAACGCTCGATATGCGAGCGTAGCGAGCCCTGCCGCGCGGAGCGCGGCCGAAAATTTCCGGATTTTGTTTGTTTCGCGAATCTCTCCGCGCACTCGCGCTCGGTTTGCGTCGGCCGCGCCAGCGAGCTGGCACGTCCGCCGCGTTCAACCTCGCGCCGCGCGTTCGACCGTCTGTCGCCTTTTTCTGGTCCGTGTTGCGCCCCCCTTGAATACGAGGGGGACGCGCAGCGCGGACCCCAGACGAAAAAGGAGACAGACATGATTCTTGCGATGATGAACAAGAAAGCAGACGGAAGTTTTACCGGCCTTTTCCGTTCCGCGACTGTCACTTGCCCAATTGCCATTGCACCGGCGCGCGAACGAAAGTCTGAACAATCGCCTAGCTACGGCGTCTTCGCGCGCGGCGTGAAAATCGGCGCAGCCTGGGCGCGGGTGAGCAAGGCGGGCCGTCATTATCTTTCGGTTCGTATCGAAGATCCCGGAATCCAATCGCCGCTAAATGCGGCTCTTGTTCAGATCGCGAATGCTCACGCCCTCATCTGTGGGCGTTGATCGCGCAAGGAAAGGAGATCGAAATATGTCCGCGCAAATTCTCACGTTTCCGATTCCTAACGAACTTAAGCCACGGACCTATGAGGATGCGGCGTTTTGGGAGGCCGTCGTCGACAGTTATGCAAATCAGATGTGTCCGGCGCTTGCGCAGCGTTTGATTGCCGACGCACCCGATTCATCACATCCATTGGTCGGGATTCTCAAAACTTTCCTTTAGCAGCGCCGCGCTCCGCGCGGCAGGGCTCGCTACGCTCGCATATCGAGCGTTTCATGCTCGGCGCGCAGTGCGCGCCTTCGCGGCCCGTCAGGAAGATGACGGGATGTTAGGCTTCGCCGGTCGATGACGAACAATTTCGGTGCCGTGCCGGCCGGAAAGATCACCTGGGCTTCGCCACCCGATCGCGAAGCTCCGCCAAGCCCCGCCGCGCGGATTCTACCGCCCGGCTTGACGTTTCTTGATGGTGACATCCTGCGCGGCGCTTTGGCGCGGGCGTGTGCGGACATGGCAAGTAAAATGAAGGCGAGAGTGAGTAGGGAAACCGCATAAAAAGTATGGTCGACCATACAAAGAAAGGCAGACCAATCTCCCCTCGGTCCCCTCTTCCCAAAGGGGTAAGAGGGGAGGTGAACACTACTGCACCCTGCGGTGCTGCTGGCTCGCTTCGCTCGCCAGTGGGCGCTTCGCGCCTAAAAGATTAGACAGAAAGGAAAAAAGAGGGTTTCAGACCGAGCAGACAATTTGTATATATGATCACGCTAACTCATTGTTTTTATGTATTAATAACCTGATTTTCTGCCGATTTTGGGCCTGTTTTTTTGTGTGATCACGATAAGTTATTGCTAGTGAACGACAATCGCCTCTTTTTTTGACGATTTCAGCAGCTTTAACTAGAAAACTGAAAGACATCCCGTTTCGTTTATTTTCAAAGGTTTATCGTGATCAATGACAAGTCGAGTAGAAACTGTCTGATTCCACTATGGGATGATCTTTTCAAGGCCACAAAGTAATGTATTGTGGCTTTTCAATAAGTTATCGTGATCAGACGTATCCGAGATATGCAAATAATCTCTATTTTTCAATGAGATAAATTATTTTCTGAGAGACGTTTAAAATTCACAGCCGGCGGCGAGTTGTCATTAGGAGATCGTCGGTGCCTCAGATCCACGTCCGAATACCACTCAATGTTCATGCTGCCCTCACTGCGCTTGTTCGAGAACGCAAGTTGAAGGGTGGTTTGAGTGAGCTTTGTGGGACGTTGATTTCAAATATTGTTTTAGATGGCTTTGAGTTTTCGAAACTCGACGCGATTTCCAAAAAACTCGACCGGCTCACCGAATTGATCGCGAACTTAGAAACGCGATCAAGCGAGCGGAATTTGAAAGCCGATCTAAGTGAACACGTTCTTATTCAAACCGCCGCTCTTTCAAAAATCGTCAAACTTTTGGAATCGTCAGAAGGAAAATTGAAATGACCGGGTTTGCTGGAATCATTGCGATTGGGATTGTCGGGCTTGGAGTTGTTGGCGGTGGTGAACTTACGCAGCGTGTTTTTCCAATTCATGAGCTAACGAAGACCGAGTTTAGGACGGCGCTTTATGCGTATCCACTCCGTTTTGCGAGCCCAACGACATACGGATTCGTTTTAGGAAAGGCAACCAATCGACAGGTACTCGGAACGCCCATCGTTTGGGAAAAAGTATCAACGCGCGCCAATTTCATTTGGCCGTTCTCGCTAATACCCGCGCTTGCGGTAGGTTGGGCTATTGCAAGTGGAACAAGCGTACGAGTTTCTCGAAATGGACGATACCTTCGAGGCCGTAAGTTGCATGTTGGAAAACAGGCCGATGTTGAGCTCAAGCGTTATCTACAGAAGGAGATAAAGAAAGACGGAGAGGGGTTGCGGGTTCTTGATGTGGCGGCTTATTCAGCGGAACTTGAGTGCCGCCACGGTTTTGTGATCGGCGGCGTTGGAAGTGGTAAGACGGTTTACATTCGTCGGTTGATTAACGCGGCGCGAGAAAGAGATGACAAACTATTAGTTCACGATGTGAAGGGTGACTTTACATCACAGTTAGACGGTTCGTTTTTGCTATTGGCGCCACATGACAAACGATCGGCAATTTGGGATATCGCAGCCGATGTTCGAACTGAATCTGATGCTCACGAATTGGCGGCGCGCTTAATCGTCGAGGGTAAAGATCCATTTTGGAGCCAAGCCGCACAGTCGCTTTTAATCGGCTGGCTTTTGTATCTTATGAGAATGCGCGGCGAAAAATGGGGGTGGTCGGACATTTCCGATCTTGCGGAGTGTTCGCGCGATCGACTTGTTGAAGTGATGTCAGAACATTACCCAGCCGCCATGACATTCATCGAGTCAGATAACGCGATGACAAATTCAGTTATCGCATCGTTGAAGGCTCCGTTGCTTTCTATTCGGATGTTAGCGCAAGCATGGCCATCCGATGATACGCGGCCGCGTTTTTCTTTTTCGAAGTGGTTTGTTGAAGATAATGCAAACCAGCGGACTGTAGTTTTTCAATCCGCTCCGAATCTTCCGAAGCTGAGTACGGCTTGGATTAACGCTGCTTTTCAATTGTCAGCGCGCTTCGCTTTGAGTTCGGCTTTGCCTGACAATCCGCGATCGGCATCAATTCAAGATCAGCGGAGGGTTTGGTATTTACTTGACGAACTGCCCTCTCTCGGAAAGCTTCCGGCGATCGAAAGTTTGATCGCGTTAGGACGTTCAAAAGGTTTACGCGTCTTCGCGGGGTGTCAAAGCTGGGAACAGTTGGTCGAGTTGTACGGCAGCAATGTCGCTGACTCATGGTTAGGAATGTCGGCAACCCTAGTTGCTTTGTATTCAAAGGGACGAAGCGCAGATCGGCTGAGTGACGTTTTCGGGGATGCTGAGTACGAAGTTATACGTCGGGCTGAATCAATCGATATAAGCAGTAAACGTCGCACTCAGAATTATACCCCGCAGCTAGAAAAAAAGAAGGTCCTCTTACCAGCGGACTTTGAGCGCTTGGGTAAGCGAAAGCTGAGAAATGGAAAATACGGAATTGGCGGATACCTTCTCTTAGGCGGAGATGCGTATGAAATTGAATACTCGTTTGTAAAGGAGGAGTTTCATCGGCCGCCGACCTTGCCAGCCGATTGGGTAACGAAGTTAAGTAAGACGGAGAAGACCGATGTTTAAAATCGCAATTTTGAAAGGAGGAAGTGCAGATCGGTATTATGTCCACCTCAATGAGGTTGATGGATACTATACGAAGAAAGAAGAGCCGCCTGGACGCTGGCATGGCAAGGGTGCAGAGGCTTTGAAGATTTGGGGTATGGTTCGCGCAGATCTGTTTAAGGAATTGATGAACGGTCGGTGTGGTGATCGACAGCTTGTTCAAAATGCTGGCAAGGAAGGAAGGGTTAAAGGTTTCGATTGCGTGATCGCGCCCCCGAAATCCGTCTCGGTCGCTTGGGGATTGGGAACTTCGCAAGATCGCGCTGCGATCGATCGCGCATTTGCGAGGGCGAAGGATAGAATAATTGATCGAATGGAAGCGACGGCAATAACGCGGAGTGGGCGAGGTGGTTTGAATAAGAGCGAAGGCGCGAAACTGATTGTTGGTGCATTTAGGCACGATACAAACCGCGCAAACGAGCCCTCTCTTCATTATCATCTCGTTGTTATAAACGCTGCCGTACGCGGCGATGGCACGACATCGACACCTGATTTTTCGCGCGTGTTTAAAAACCAACGTGCCATCAGCAATGAGTTTCGGCGCGAGTTGGCGCGGGAGCTGCGGCGTGAAGGCTTTTCAACCCGCCAGGTTTTGGCAGAGGATGAAAAGGGTAAGCGATATTCAAGTTTTGAGTTGCGCGACGTTCCGGCCGAGCTGATCGCTGCATTTTCGACGCGCAGTGATGAAATCAAAAAGCTCGCACGCGAGCAAGGCGTTAATCGGAGTCTGATTAATCTTCGAACTCGGCAACGAAAAGAGCCTATTGATCGACATCGTTTGGACGTGGTTTGGCGACAGATCGCGCACAACACGGGCCATACGAAGGAGGGCCTTCTAAGCATTCGGAGGGAGGGTATTGGTGAGAACGAGCCGCTCCAGAATAGCAGTCGAGAGCAGCCTTTAATGCAAGTCGGCTCTCGCGTCGGCGGCACCGCTGTGCGCGGCGCGGCGGTACTGCTTTCGGCATTGAAATCCAAGTCGAGGGCAGGACGGCAGATTGACGGGATGGAGCGGCAGATTGAAAGAAAATATGAAAGCGATGCGATTTAGACCTTGCTAGTTTCGTTAGCGCTAACTATATTGTGTGTACGCTTTGCGAATGTAAAGGAGCCATAAATGAATGCTGATCTAGTCAATTTTGATGCACTGCCGACGTTAACTGTCGCACCGAAAATTGGTGATCGTGTCGCGGTTGAAACCGAGTTTGGGTTTCAAAATGATCGGCGGATCGGGACAGTTGCCGATGTTCTGTCGTCGGAAATCAAGGATGAGCAGGAATGGGGAGTCGTCGTTCGCTTTGCGAAGACTAAGTTTTCGCGCGCAACAAAACGAATTTTGCCGGTTCGCGAATTGCGAGCGGTCTAATACATGCCACGCGTTGGCCGGCCGCGATTGGGAAAGCGGGCACTTTCCGGCGCGCAGCGTGTCGCAGCCCACGGTCAGGCTCAACGCGCCGCCGGGAAACAAAGAATTAGTGTATGGATTCACGCAAGGGATCTATCAGCGATTAAGGCTTATGCGGCCGCTTTAAACATGAGTTTAGGCGGGGTGATTGAAATGCTGATCCGGGAAAAAGAAAAAGCCAGATAGCGCTTCGCTATCTGGCTTTTTTATTCTATCCCCCGGTGTTCAGGAGGTTTTCGAGAAATAACAAAATATCCACCCGGCGCATATTAGCGTTATCTAAATTGTACCGGTGCTGATAACGCGAACGTCGTTATCAGCACAGTGTGATAAATCCTTTAAAATCAAGCATCCAACTTTGATCGCGCGCCAAATTCGCGCCGTTTTGTAGCCACAGCGGCTACAACGTGAAAGTTATTGACATTTAAAAAGGCTTGGTTGAGGCCGCGCCGAAATAGATACTAAAAAAGCCGCCCGCGTTTACACGCGAGCGGCTTGCCGGAAGAGGCCGTTCGAGCGGTCGCGATCGTCGGCAAAATCGCAAACATCGGAAGTCCTCCCGATGCCTCAAAAGCCCTTTTATTATACATCCGAAGCCGGGCGGATCAATGCGCGTCGCCACTTTCTTTCCCGACGTTGGGGTGCGCTACCCGTGCCCCGTGTCGTCGATCTTTCCACAGTGTGGTCTTCGTTAATTGGAAAACAAGTAGGCGACTCTGACGAAGCTCAGAACCGAATTGAAATCAACAAACGGCTCGACAACCTGATCGCCCGTAAACTTGAAGCGGGCGGCGTGAATTGTCGAAAGGAGAGCGCCGAGCGCATTGTAGATCTCCCGCTCGACGGTGGCATGCCGATCGTAGTCCGCGAAATCGGTGATAAACAGATCGCTAGACGGCAAATCTTTTATTCTCATCAGGCTACGATTGGCCGCGAAGTTAAAAAACGATTGGATCTGCTTTTTCAGCAGCTACCACCTCACCAGAAAAAGCATGTTCGCATGGGGGTGTTGAGTGCTGGCTGGGTTCCGTTATCCCAGCTTGCCGAAACTATTTCTGATCTCCGAAAGCTCGTCAGAACAGTTTCAAAAATCATGACCAAGTACGAAGTTGAGCTCATTTTTAGCAATGTTGAGGCGCCGATGCTTCGGCATACGAATGGCGATGTTCTTCTGAATCTTCACTCCCACACGCTCGCGATTTATCACCGATATCTCGGCAACTCGATTGAAGACATGAACTCTGAAATCGTAGAAGCGAGTGCGCGGATCTTAAAAAAGCGATATTGGCATGACTCTGGACGGGTTCGAAACCTAGAGGAACTCGTTAAATACTCTAGCAAGGGCGACCCCGCGCCGGACGATAATGAGGAAGACGCAGGCCGGCAGAACGCAACCAAGATCGGTGTGGAAGAGCTGACAGTCGCGGAAACTGTCGATCTACATAACGGTTGGGCAAGGCGTAATCGTTTCACTCCTCATGGCAGGGCGAAACAGCTTTGGCAAATGCTTGATCGGGGAATTCTGGTCAACAAAGAGGACGAACTCGGATTTATCCAAGCGCGTGCCGAGAAAATGAAAATCGCGAGTCTGGGGAAGGGCGATGACGGAAACCGCCAGCTTGCACTGACGCCTCGGTTTCCCAGAGAGATCGCGCCGGAATACGCAAAGAACTGCAATGAACCTACCAACATCGTGCTCGGGACCACAATTAGAGCTGTAAAACGCGACGGCGTGCGCAGGTTGATCGGCTGCCTGCGCGTAATGAATCCGCATGGAGACGTGCACGCAGTCATCACACATCGCAAGCTTTTCAAGTTACTCGAACTGCACAAAAGCATTCTCGAGTCCATTCTGGCCCGTGAAGCGCTGGCCGCCCGCGAAGCGGGCGCCATTTCTATCCAGGACACTAAGTCAGTTAATTTTCGAGTGGGCACTGCGGCGGTCCCCGAAAGCGGTGCTGTCATCCCGCCACAAAAACTTTCTTTGGTCGCCTGATCGGTTGGAGACGGGAAATGGACCAGGACATCTTGAAAATTTGGACTCAGCAAGCTCGGGCCGGCGATCGGCGTGCGGCCGATCGCGTGGCGCGGCATCTGCTTTCGAAATTCAAACCAATCATCGACCGCGCCGCCCGGCGGATTGGTATGCACGAATCATTGAGTGCAGCCGGTTTGGCGGTCGTTGAAGCACTTCGGCAAGCGCGGGCAGGTGATTCAATCGAGGCTTTTTTCTTCGCAGCGTATCGCTTTCATTTAAAGTCTGAAACTCGGTCGGCGGCGAGGCGAGCGCGCCTTGAGTCTGCAGCCAAACTTTTGACCTGCGAAAATACGATCGACCAAGAAGATCAATTTGCCGTCAGGGCAAGACTTAAGAATGCTCGGCTTTCCGACCGTGACCGCCAGATAATTCTGGCTCGCTTGCGGGGCGAAACATTTACCCAACTATCTAAGCGCCTTCAGATTTCTATAGCAGCCGTCTCGGGCGCGGCCAGCCGCGCATTCAAAAAATTGGAGCAGGCAAATGAACTCGCTTAATCAGTTTATTGCCAATACGGACGCTGATTTTACTCGCGTTCTTTTATTAGACATCCTGGGCTCACCGCTTGCGGATGCGCTTAGATATTTAAATATTCTCATCGCACTCATCGCTTTGCTTTTTATCTGTAAACAGATTGTGTCGCGGGCTCTTCGAGCAGGCGAAGATGGACGTATACATGGCTCAAACGCCTTAGCAATCCGCCTAGCCGTTATTCCGTTGTTCTGTTATCCGGCGGTTGAAAACGGCAAGCTTTCAATTGGTCAGGCGGCGGTTATCCAAATCGCGATTGCCGGTTCAAATGTTGCCGACTTCATCTATTCGAAAATGCCGCCAATTGCTGAGGCAATTCCACTTTCATTTTCGTCGCGGGGTGTCGGTAACTCAAACACTCCATTTCAATATATTTCGTCAGATGCGGCATCTGTAATCGGAAAGATTTATCAGCTCCGGTTTTGCCAGTATCGTTTGGTTTGGCTGGACTACGATTACCAAATTCCTACCCCAACTATCTTAACAAAATGGGATGGTACACAGATCATCCAATTCGGTGCGCCATCGCAGATGAAACTTCCAGCCGATGCATGCGGCTCAATTTCATTACCGCCGACTTCCGATGAGCTTAATTCCAGCCGGTTTGCACGAGCTTTGAATTCATTTTCATCATCCAACAAAGTTCCGGATGCGATTCTGAGCGCTCATCGAAAAGCGATTTTTGAATTCGTAGATACCGCTGGCAACGTGATTCGAAATGCTGATCCGCATCGTGGACCGATCAATCCGAACTTATGGATACCTATTGCAAATCAAATGCGGGCGGATGCCGCAAGTTACCAATCTTCAATAGCAAATGCCGGAGGCGCCGTATTCTCCTCAAAATCAGGAGAGTCTTCTGAACTTGATCAAAAACTAGGGTGGATGCGTGCGGGGTTTACACTACCGGTCCGTTCATCGCAGATTGCGGGACGTATCTCGGCATTAACGTGGCGACCTACTATCACTGTTCAAGATGCCGCTAAGGTGTATCCACTTCGATTCGCTCAGGATACTTATAGCGGCGTCGATCGGCAGTTTAATAATGCTTTGCAGTCAGCCGGGTTGACTGTCATTCCGAAGTCGACGGCAGCAGATGGAATGAGCGTTGAGTCATTTCTGGGAGTGAATGAAGTACGGGCGGCGGCGGAGCTTTTTACAAACCCGTATTCGAGTGTATTCGAAGTATCAGCATCAGTAGGCCCGTTGTTGACCGCCGCAGCGGTATCGGGGATCGCCGCATACGGTGCGGTCAGCGTATTTTTGCCTGGGCTTAGTTCATTTATCGGCGATACGATGACTATGCTGGCCAAAGCTGGCCAAGCTCTCACCATTCTAATCCCGCTTGCGCCCTGTATCGGCTGGCTATTCTTTGTCATAAGCTGGGTGGTGGGGATCGTCGTTTTATTTTATTCAATCGGTTTTTACGCGATCGCGATTTCGAAAGATGAGAATGATCAACTGTTTTTGAACGACAAACTGGCGGAAATTTTCGCTCAAGCAGTTACTCTATTCTTCACACCAACGCTTTTATTGCTGGGGCTCGCATTATCGCTGATCCCTATCAATCTCGGCTGGTTCTTCATCGTTTCAATTCTTTCGCCTAGCATCCGTTCGCTTGCGAGCGAATCTGTACTGACCAGCGCGATATCGCTGATCATTATCGCTTTCATCTCTGTCAGTATGATTTCTTCCCTTGTGTATTTTTCCCTTTCGAAAGTTGGTGGCGTTGCAAAATCGTTGGCCGAGATTTTGAGTTCGCGGGTCGGGAATTTGTCAGCAGGCGAAAGGATTACCGGCGGCGAGAACATGTCATCGCCGATCAATGTCCCGAGTTCTATAAATAAAGCGGGCGCGGGCGGAACTGGAACGCCCGCAGGGGCGGGCGGTGCCAGTAACGAAGGTGGACGGACTGCAAGCATTGGAAATCCGTCTGACAAGAATGCTCTGCATGTTGCTGCTCAAACCCGCGGATCACGAAAATAATCTTTGATTAGACGTTTAAAAAGCCAGTCAGCCGGCGAGTTGTTAGTATGGATCTCGCCACGAAAAATGCGGCTCTAAGCCTCATCGAAACGCTCGCGTTAGCCGTCGGAGTTGCTTTTGGCGGTTGGTCCCTTTTTTGTCTTGTTCGCCAGCAATTTCAAAAAGCAGCCGTCTACTTTTTGTCTGCCGTTTTGCTAGTCAGCCTTCAAAACTTTTCCTCGGTAAGCCGTAATACGTTTTCGTTAACCGGCATTTCGCTTCTTGAAGTCGGCGGAGCCACCCAGGCCGATTCAAATTTAGCAACCGCACTGAATACACTCGATTTTTCATTAAACATCATCGGCTACATTTTTCTGTTTCGATCGATCCTTCTGTTTTCGCGTGTTCCAGATGGCCGCGCGCGACTATCCGAAGCCATCATCGTCTGGCTATCCGCTATCATTCTCACCAATGTTGGAAGCATCCTTCAAATCTTTCTGAAATCGATGGTGCCCTCGTGACCACGATTTTTCGGATGTTTCCAATTTTGAATCAGCAAGCGCGCGCCTTGCGAATTTTAACCCGTCGGTTGGCAAAGCTGCCTTCTCAAAAACGGCGAGACGAGATCGCACGGCAGTACGGATTTGCGGATTTCAATACGACAGAAAAGTATCTGAAAACGCTGCGCTCAAACCTCACGAAATCGCGACGCGCCGAAGCGCGAAAAATCAACGCTTGCGAACGGAACCTTTCGTTTTTGAAGAGCGAGCTTCGCCATGTCCGTTGAAGACGATCTTGAAATTCTAAAAAAATTCGCAGGCGAACCAGAAACGCAAGCCGCGCCGGACGGCGAAGAGGCGGTTTCGGGCGCGCTCGACTTGGAAGATTTAATCGCGCCCGGCGAAGACGAGCCCGCTTCGCGCGCGGCGCCTTCTATCGAAGATGTCGAGACCTTGAAGTTTAAACTTCAAAAAGCCGAAAACGCGCTCGACGAAATGCGCCTCAAACTTTCGGCGTCCGAAAAGGCAGCAGACGAACTCGCATTTTTCCGCCATCCGCATTTTATTAAAATTAAACAGCACATCCAAGCGGGCGGCCAAATTTACTTGACTCCGATTGGCCTATCACAAATTGGCCGAGATGCCATGGGGCGCGCGGTAGATCAGATCAAAAAAATCCAAACGGAGGCCGATAAGCAAAAATCCGTCCCGATTTTTGATGTCCGTATCAACAATATTTCAACCCAGCAAAGGATTCCCGATGGAAAAAGTTGATTGGCCAACGGCATCGAAATTTCGCGCGGCCGCGGGAGTTGGCGTCATTTGCGCGAGCGTGCTTTTCCTTTTTAGCTTTTTCTACTTAACGCAGGCCGATTTTGCTTGGGCAGCGATCACAGCCGGAAGCGGAATCGCATTCATTCTCCACTCCCGAGCCTCCGCCGCGCGCTGCGCCGCCGCGCTCTCTGGCTATTCCTTGCCGCCCTTCGCCGCCCTCAAAGCCTGGGGCGGCACCTTTCGAATTCTGTTCCCCCCTAAGGCCATGATCTTTCCCCCCAACCAGTGAAATGGAGAATCAGATGACAAATCCCATTGACCTAGAAGCCGCCCGGCAATCGCTCGGCGAGATTACCGTCGAAGATCCGCGCATAGCTGCGCTACGCCAACTGATGCCCGACATCCGCACTTCCTTGAAAAGTGGCGCGGCCATCAAACAGATAGCGATTGCTCTCGCCCCGCATTTTTCAAACGACGAGAAATTTCTGATCCGGACAATCGCCGAGCTCCGCCGTGCGCGGGGAGGGCGGCGAAAAAAGACGATCGAAAAAGCAGAGAGGAACGACATAACGCAGCCGAAACCGGCGCGTAAAACACTAACCCTATCGGGGCCAGCGCAAGCACAGGCGGAGGCTTGAAATGAACGTAACCAACGATGATGAACAAATCAAAAGTGCCCGGCAATTTTTGGAATCGCGAGGGCTTTGCGTGATGGATCTACGCGCGGCCCCACACGCGATCGACCCGAGCGCGCCCGAGCTACCGGTGTCGGAATCACCATACATCTATAACCATAAAAACCAATTCGAGGTCGGACCGGACGGCCAGCCGATTGGCTATTTGCCTATTCGGCTTGTTTGGTTAATTGCGGTTGGCATGATCGCGTTTGGAATCGGAATCGCGAATAGATTTATTTAGCCTTTATAATGTGAAACTTACCTTTTCCAGCCATTTGGCGAGCGAATTTAGATGCGAGATGCTGATCTAAAGCTCGTGAAAATTCTACTCCACAATGGGAATCAGAGCCTACGGGTATCTTAGTTCCTTTGACGGTCGGGCGATGCTTGAAAGCGTCGTGATATGCGTCCCCAAACAGAAACTTTAGCTTTTTTGTTGTGGGATCTAACTGAAACGCAATGCCCTGTTTTTTTGCTACATCAGTATATGTATGCACATTATGAACCGAAATTGCGACGTCACCAAAACCATTCTGCGCTCTTACTCGATGATACTCCGCAATCACTTCGATTGACTCAACCTCCAACGAGTTTACAGATAAATGCCCTGTAAGCGGATTGTCGTCGGGATCAGGTAGGAATGCTGCTGGACTTGGGCGATTTCCCGACATCTTATTGTATTCATCGATGTATCGACCAAGCTTTGCTCTGTCTTTAAAGCTTGGTTCTTTAAGCGCCATGTGGCCCCCATTTTAAGGGCGAGGCGGGATGATTTCTCATCATCAAAATGACAGACTTTTGGCTATCTACACCTTCCAAAATACGAGCACCTGCAATAAGCCCGAAGACAACATCCTTTCCCAAAAATCTTACATCCAAACGCCGATTGACTGAGTTGTACCACTCCGCAACCAGTGTACCGTCCGGCGCTAAACTCAGATCGGGATCGATCGCAACATCTTTAACGCCATCCCAAAATTCGAGAAACGCATTAAGCGATTCATGAGAGAGAGGCTTCTTTCTTCCTTCACCTGCTCCGCCTTTAGCCGACAGTAAGTGAACAATCGAATTCACAAGCTTCATCGTCAAATTGTTGGAGAGAAACTGCGGCCATAGTAGAAGCGCAGACTCTGGCATTTGACTAGTAGTGTCGGCGCTAGGGGCGTTGACTGGAACGACGTTTGTAATTTTGAATGCGTTCGGCGTTCCATCCTCCGAAGACGGCGCCTTATAACGCTGCTTCGATAGCTGGGCCACGTCCGCCGGAGATGCGGCACTAGTCGAGTCTTCAGAGAATTGGAAGCTGTAAACCCCGCTATAATCCGAGGATATTGTCATTGCTCGAACTTCTTCATTAGGTTGCTTGCAATGATGTTCTTGAAGAACGGGCTCGTAATTGAATGTGCCGATTCGAGCCAAGAGTCGATATCTTTAATAAATGATTGAGAGTCTGGTTTCGATTTTGGCAAATCGCCTCCGTCGCTGATGACTTTTGATTCGAGCCTGACAACTCGATTGTCGTTTGCTTTGCCTGAGCCAAAATCGACGACCAAGCGAGTATTCTTTTTACCTTTAACTTGCCGATTGAATGCAAGCCGAGCTTCAATCTCGCCAGTAAATATCTTGGAGGTTTTAACAAATTCCGGAAATTCTAGTTTCATGTTCGTGCATTTGTCGATGAAGGTATCAAAGCTCACTACTTCCGGAATGCTCGGATAAAAAACATCGATATATCGAAGTTCAAGTTGGATTGGCTTAAGTGGGTAAGGGCTCATTTTGGGGTATGATTCGATCAATACCCTTACGCCATTCAAGACTTGTTTCTTAAATGCTTTAAATTCGTATTGAGCAGACTCGTTGCTCGCGAAAATTCCTGGGCCAACTTGCATCAAAGGGAATGGAGCCGACGGCTCCCGATAAAATCGACGTACGATGCCATGCGGTCCCGCAAAAGGCGCAGGAACGATTTCTTTTGCATGGCCGAATCCAATTTTTCCAATTTTCTGTGTGAAGTCTTTAAGCAGCGGCTCAAGACCTGGATCCGTCCGAATCGGAACTTGAGCGCTGAGGCTTCCAAGCAACTCCCAACGTAGCTCGAAGACGACTTCGACAAGCGGCGCTTTGGGCAGCTTGGACGACGGCTGGCTTTTTGTTTTTGCAGCCATTTAAATATGATCTCCCATTAGCGATCGGTCGAATCGTAATTCTCTACCAAATTGCTATGACCATTACATCCTATACTGAGACGATAGGGATCGAGAAAATCAGGGGTGAGATTCGTGTAGTTGGAAATTCTTCCCCAAAAGTACGCCAAAAACTTCCAAACGATATTGAAATTATTGACTTTATACAGATTTTGGGAGCAAGAAGTCGCGAGTTCGAATCCCGCCACACCGACCCGGATTTCCCCTTTAAGGCGCGCTCAGCGCCGCGATCATGTCCGCACGCGCGGCGCGCACGGCGACGTAGTTCGCGTTCTCGAAATCCTCGTCGGCCAGCGAATAATCGGCGAAGCGCACGCCCGACGGGCCCGCTTTGCCCACGCGATAGCCGAGATTCGTCAGCATGAAATGGAAGTCGATCAGCAGCCTGTGGGTCAGGATGTTGACGCGGCCATATTCGAATTGCAGCGCGTCGATCCGGCCTTCGCCCAGCATCGCGCCGAACCCGTCGAAGACGAGATGTTCCGCCCCCTCGACGTCGATCTTCGCGTAGTCGATGCGCGCGATTCCGTTCGCGGCGGCATAGCCGTCGGCGCGGCGCACCGGGCAGCGCACGATGCGCGATGGGGCGGCGTGCGGAAAAGGTGCTATCGAGGCGAGCTCGTCGAACCCGGCATAGACATTGATATCGATCTCGCCGTCGATATGGCCGAGGCCGAACGGATTGGCGCGCACGCGCGCGTCATTCGCGAAGCGCGCCGCGTAGTGCTTGAACGTGTCGGGCACGACCTCGAACCCATGCACCGCGCAATCGGGCCAATGGGCGAGGGTGACGGCGGTCCAATTGCCGCGATTGGCGCCGATGTCGAACGCCACGCGCAGGCCCAGCGGGGCGAGGGCGCGCACGATGCGCAATTCGCCGGAGACTTCCAGTGCCGCGCCCTTGGCGGGCGGCGGCGGGGCAAGGCGCGCCGCACGGCCGAACAGCCGGGCGAGATCGGCCAACTCGCCGCTATCGGCGCGGGCGGCCAAGCCGCGGGCCGCGTTCTCGAGATCGGCGTCGGGTGCCGCGTCGCCCAAGGCGAGGGCGAGTGCGCGGCGGCGAAGTTCGGCGAGGTCGTCGGTCATGATCCGCCGAGTATCGCGCGGCGCGCGAAAGCGCGATAGGTGCGTTCGAGACGGCGCATCCAGCGTTTCTCGTCGACCAGCGCCGATCGCTTCATCCGGTCCGGCAATTCGGCGCGCAACGCGTTGCGCCAGTCCGTGTCGGCGGCCAGATCGGCGGCGACGCGGACGTAATCTTCCAAATTCGCCGCGCGGCAGCGTTGGAGGCCGAGATGTGCCAGTATCGCGCCGCTCCAGCGCGACATCATCGTATCGCCGGTCAGGGATACGACGGGGACGCCCATCGACAAGGCTTCGAACGTGCTGGTCGAACCGTTGAACGGGAACGGGTCGAGCACCACGTCGACGCCGTCATACGAGGTAAGATGCGCGGTCAAGTCGGCGACATAGGGTCGCACGGCGACGCGCGCGGGATCGATCCCGGCCTTGGCGAAATGCGCCTGGAAACGCGCGCGGATTTCGGGCTCGTCCATCGCGCGCGCATGGCCCAGCAGCAGCGTCGATCCTTCCACCGCACGCAAAACTTGCGCCCAGGTTTCCAGCGTGCGGCCGTTGAGCTTGGTCGGGTTGGAGAACGACGCGAACACGATCGGCGCGTTCGCCGCACGCGCCGCCAGTGCGCGCGCTTCGGCGAGCCAAGGATGGATATAGAGATTTGGCAGGCGCATCACGCGCTCGGCATAGAACTCCCCGCCTTGCCGGGGAGAAAGATGCCGGTCGGCGATCAGATAATCGATCGCGGAAATACCGCTGGTCGCCGCGTCGAACAGGCTGACCTGCACCGGGGCGGCGCGTTGCCACGCAAGCCCCGGGCGGTTCTCGTCGAAATGCCCGGCGACATGCACCAGAATATCGATGCCGTCGCGCCGCACGATATCGGCGAGTTCGGCGTCGGGTCGCGCCGCCAGATGATGCCAGCCATCGGCCATCGCGGCGAATTCGCACGACACATCGTCTTCGACGAACGCGAGGTTATAGCCGTGGATCGCGAAGGCCTCGCGATCGGCGGCGCGGAACATGGGCCGCATCGAGCGTGCGACCGGATGGCGGCGGAAATCCGACGAGACATAGCCGATGCGGATTCTCTCGCCCGCCTTGCGCACCCACGGGGCGGGGGTCGCGTTCACGCCGTTGCGCATCGTCTCGGCGAAATCGAGATGAAGGGCCTTGCGCCGCGCCAGCGTCAAATCGGGATCGTAAAGCGACACGGCGATACGGTTTTTGAGCGCGCGCAAACGGCCGAGCTTCGCGGCGGCGGCGAACAACGCGTCGGCGGTCGCGAAATCGTCGAACAACGGCAGCAGCGTGCCCAGCAGATCGCAGGCGGCGGCGATACGCTCGCGGCGGACCATGTCGAGCGCGGCGGCTTGTTCGCCCAAAACGCGCGCGACGTCGTTCAAGCTTGCCGCCGGTGCAGCGCCGATCATGTTGCGGAGCGCGCGGCTCAGCACCGCGATCGCGGCGGCGGGCTTGCCTTGCAGATTGGCGAGTTGGCCTTGCGCCATGTCGACGCGCGGATCGTTCGCCGGCGCATGGCGCTTCATCGCGTCGAGCGCTTCTTGCGCCGAAGCCGCGTCGTTGCCCGTGCAATAGGCGGCGATCAGGCTCGCCCAGGCGTCGAGATGACCGGGGGCGATCTCCAGGCATTTCTTGTACGCGCCAATGGCGCCCGCTGAATCGCCCGCGACGAACAGCAGCGTGGCGAGGGCGAGATGATGGTCGGGCGCTGCGGGATCGAGCGCGATCGCTTGGCGCACATGGTCGAGCCCCTTGCGCAGATCGCCGTCATTGGCGAGCAACGTGCCTAGCGCGAAATGGGCACCGCCGTGTTTGGGGTCGCGTGCCAGCGCGTCGAGATAATGGCGCTTGGCGGCGATGCGGTCCCCGGCGAATTCGGCGATCTGGCCCAACCCCATCGGCCCGAGCGCCGAGGCGGGGGCGATTTCCGCCACGCGGGCATAGGCGCGCGCGGCGTCTTGCGGGCGGTTCACCCGGCGCAGCACGGTGCCCAAATGCAGCCAAGCCCCCGCGAAAGCGGGCTGCACCGCGACCGCGCGTTCGAGCGGGGCGACCGCATCGGCGTCGCGTCCGCGTTGATGCAGCGTAAGCCCCAGCAGGTTCAGCGCGTCGACATTGTCCGGTTGCAGGGCCAAAACCTGCTCGTAGAAACGCGCGGCCCCTTCGACATCGCCCGCGCGATGACGTTCGAGTGCGGCGTTGAGCAAGGCGGTCGCGTCCATAACCGCCAGTATGGACATGATTCGGAATGATTCTCATAATGCCGCGCGATGGCGAACCCAGACTCCGACGCGCTTTACGCGGGCAAGACGATCCTGGTCACGGGCGCCACCGGGCTTTATGGCCGCAATCTCATTCCCCGGCTTTTGGCGAAGGGCGCGAAACTGCGCGCCGTCGCGCGGCGTGTGCCCGCGATCGGCTTCGGCCCGGATGTGGAATTCGTCGCGGGCGATTTGAAGGAGCCAAGCTTCGCGCGCCAAGCGGTCGCCGGTTGCGACGGGCTGTTCCATATGGCGGGGACGCGCGGTTCGATCGGCATTCAGATCAAGCGCGCGGCGGAGATGCTGCACGACAACACGCTGTCCTGCTTCAACGCGCTGAACGCGGCGCGCGAAGCGGGGGTGGCGCGCGTGGTTTACGTATCGACCGTATCGGTCTATCCGCCGGGCGAACGCTATGTCGAAGACCAAGCGTGGTCGGCCAATCCGCATCCCGGCAACGAATTCGTCGCGTGGTCGAAACGCATGGCCGAGAAGCTGATCGAAGCGTTCGATGTGCAATACGGCGCCAAGAATTTCGCGATCCTGCGCCCGGTGAACACGTTCGGGCCGTGGGACGATTTCAACCCGCAAACCGCCTTGGTCGTGCCCGCCTTGATCGGCCGCGCGCTCGGCGGCGAGAACCCGTTGACCGTGTGGGGCGACGGCAGCGCGGTGCGCGATTTCCTTTATGTCGAAGACGCGGTCGATGGCTTGCTGGCAAGCTACGAGCGCGGGCTTGGCAAAGGCCCGATAAATCTGGGCAGCGGGCGCGGCTATTCGGTCGCCGAGGTCGTCGCGGCGATTTTGCGCCACGGGGCGCCGGGCACACGCGTGCGCTGGGATGCCGATAAGCCGGCCGGCGAGGCGCGCAAAGTGGCCGACACCGCGCGCGCCGAAACGATCTTGGGTTTCACGCCCAAGATCGGCTTGGAGGAAGGCATCGCGCGCACGATCGCCTGGTATCGCGCGCGCGACTGACCCTCAATCGTCGAGGCCGGGCGTGGTCAGCATCGGCGCGTCGGCGACTTCCACCAGATGCGCGCGCTCGAAACCGTTGAACGCGGTGCGCAGCGCCGCGCCATAGGCGCCGAGCTGGCCGATTTCGATCCAATCGCCCTCCGCGATATCGGCGGGCAAAGGGAAGGGCCCGGCCATCCGATCGGCGGAATCGCAGGTCGGGCCGAAGAATTCGAAATCGCGGATCGGCGCGTCGGACGCGCGCAAGCAACGCACGGGGAAACGGAAGCCGGGATAGCCCGCATCCGACAACGACCCGTAAATGCCGTCGTTGAGATAGAGCATGTTCGCGCGCCGCGCTTGCACCTGCACGATCACCGAGCCGCCGCCCGCGACCAGCGCACGGCCGGGCTCCGCCCACAACTTCGCGCCACGCAGATACGCGGCGTTCGCGTGCGCGGCCTCGATCTCGGCGAAGAAGGCGCCGAGCGGCGGAACTTCGATATCGGGATAGGTCACAGGGAAGCCGCCGCCGACATCGAGCAGATCGACGCGAACGCGCGCTTCGCCCGCCACGCGATCCGCCAATTCGATCGCGCGCGCATATGCCGCCGGATCGACGCATTGCGAGCCGACATGGAACGAGATCCCAAGCTCGCGCGCGAGCGGGCGCGCACGGCGCAGCAGCGCCACGGCCGCATCGAACTCGGCGCCGAACTTGCCGGACAGGTCGTAGCGCGCACCGCCCTTGGGCAGCGCCAAGCGCACGACGAGGCCGAGCTCGCCCGGCTTCGCCTTGGTTTCGGCGAGCAGCTTGTCGAGCTCCGCGTCCGCGTCGAGCACGAAGTCGCGCACCGCGTGGCGCGTATAGGCGTCGCGGATCGCGGCGCGCGCGCGTACGGGATGCATATAGGCGATATGCGCGTCCGTGCCGAACATCGAACGCACGAGCGCGATTTCGGCGGGCGAGGCGCAGTCGAAATGACGCACGCCGCCGTCCCACAACGCGCGCAGCACGCGCGGGTCGGCGTTACACTTCACGGCGTACAGAACGTCGCCGGGAAAGCCCGTCACGAAGCGGCGCGCGGCCAAGCGCAGCGTATCCGGGCGCAACGCGTGGACGGGCTCCTGCGGCTTTTCGCGCGCGATCACGGCGTCGACCGTCGGCAGTTCCGCCGGCACGGGCAAGGGAAGGGCAGCACTTCGTCGCTTCAACGGCGAGACGGCGATACGCAGATTGGACAAGGCCATGGTCGGCATCCTCACAAGCAAACGCGCCTGGAAAGGACGGAATTCCAACGGATGCGTTGCCGGAGGGCTGAAAAACCCCCGAGGTCGATCGCGGCGAAATCCCGTTCCCCCCGGGGCGCAAACCCCGAAAGGACGCGTGACGTCGTTGCTTGACCTCGAGCGCCGGTGGTCGAGAGACGTGGAGGTTCTTCGCGAACTTCCCGCCCTGCCTCTTAGCGCTGCCTCGTGGGCCTGGGGCACGTGCGACTTGCGTCGACGCCGTTATGTGACCGTTTGGGCTTCGGATTCAATAGTCATCGATGCGCGCGACGTGTCCGCTGGTCTGCACGCAGCGCATGTCATTTTTCCGCCGCAATCGATCAGCGCACGGCGACGAGCGCCAAATACTCCCAGACGATCGTCGCGGCGGCGAGCGAGGTGATCTCCGCGTGATCGTAGGCGGGGGCGACTTCCATCACATCCATGCCGATCCAGTCGATGCCGCCCAGCGCCCGCAAGATCGCTTGGGTTTGCCACGTGGCGAGGCCGCCGATCTCCGGCGTGCCGGTCCCCGGCGCGAAGGCGGGGTCGAGCGCGTCGATGTCGAAGGATAGATAGGCGGGCGCGTCGCCCAGCACGCGGCGGATTTCGCCGGCGACGAAAGCGGGCCCGCGCGCATGCACGGTCTGCGCGTCGAGGATCGTGACGCCCTTGCCGATCGTCCAATCCCAAACCTCGGGATCGGCCGGGCTGCGAATGCCGATCTGGATCATCCGGGCGGGATCGACCAAGCCTTCTTCGATCGCGCGATAGAAGACCGAGCCGTGGCCCAGCGCCTGGCCGAAGCTGGTCGGCCAGGTGTCGATATGCGCGTCGAAATGGGCGAGGGCGACCGGCTTGCCCAATCGCTTGCGAAGTGCGCGCAGCAGCGGCAGCGTGGCGCCGTGATCGCCGCCCAGCGCCAGCAAATGGCCGATCTTGGCGGCCTGCGCTTCGATCTTGGCGTAGCTTTCGGCGATATCGCCGAGTGCTAAGTCGAAATTGCCGATATCGGCCAAGTCGAGCGACGCGGGGTCGAGGCGCGAGTTCGGATGCGCGCCGTCGCGCAGCATGACCGACGCGGCGCGAATGCCGGCGGGGCCGAAACGCGCGCCCGCGCGGTTCGTCGTGCCGAGATCGAAGGGGATGCCGGCGACGCAGAATTTCGCGCCGGGGGCGCGGTTTTCGAGCCCGAGGAACGCGTGCGGCAAAGCGAAAGTGGGCGGGATGACGGCCATAAGGCGAATTTAGTCGCTATGGCGCGGCTTCGCCACCCCGTCACAAAACGTTGAAGTAAAGCGGCCCGCCGATCGACGCGCGCAGATCGTCCGGCACATGGCGCAAGCGGATATCCGCGAGCCGCCCGAGATAGACGCATTCCGATACGAGATCGTAGAGCCCTTCGGGCGGCAGATCGGCGCCGCGCCGGGGTTCGAGCACCACGGCATAGCGCGGGCCTTTGCCGTCCGGCTTCAGATGGAACGAGCGGGCCCCATAGGCGACGCAATGCTTGATGCGAATGCGGATCGCCGCCGCGCGCGGCCCGGTAAGCGTGGCGCGAAAGCCGCGCGCCGCGACGAAGCCGAGGAAATTCTGCGCCGGATGGGACGGGCGCCACGCTTGACCGCCGGGCAATTTGGCGTCCGGCGCCACCACCACCGGCGGGGCGAGGGCGATCGGCTTGCCGTCATGCGCCGCGCGTTTTTTCGAGCCGGACTTGCCCATGCCGCATCCCCGATTTTCGTTTTGGTGAAATGAACGGATATTTTTCTCTGAATAAGATCGTATGCTATTGGTTGAATGATAACTATTCAAGAAATATCCATAAAATATGGATGGCGGCCGGAAGCGGTCCGGCCGGCCCTTGGCGATAAGGGTTGCCTTCGGGCGCGGGCGACGCCATGTTTCGGGGCGCCGGGGCCGGTCCCGGCGATTCAGCCGTTTCACGAGCCAAATCCGCCATGAGCAAGCCCGCGCGCATCTACCGCCCGTCCAAAAACGCCATGCAATCGGGCAAGGCGAAGACCCAGAATTGGGTGTTGGAGTTCGAGCCGGGTGCCGCCAAGCGCGTCGACCCGCTGATGGGCTGGTCGGGTTCGCCCGACACCGACGGCCAGATCCGCCTGGTTTTCGAGACCCAGGACGAGGCTTTGTCCTACGCCCAGCGCCATGGAATCGCCTATGAAGTGGCCATTCCGCATGCCTCGCGGGTCAGACCCAAGAGCTACGCCGATAATTTCAAATACGACCGCGTTCGCTGATTTTTCGCCGACGGCCGGACCCCGTAGCTCAGCTGGATAGAGCACTTGCCTTCTAAGCAAGTGGTCGCAGGTTCGAATCCTGCCGGGGTCGCCATCGGACGCCGATAATCCCCGCCATGCCTTGAAGTTGATATTTCTCGGGTTTTGCCGCAATTTCGCGCGTCGAACATGGTGACTTTGCCGCCCAAAGAGACGCCCGAGACGCGTCAACGCACGTTGGAGATCTTCGCCGCCGCGATCGAGCGCGTGTCGGGCGGGACGACCGACGTGTCGCGCGCCGCGCGTTTGGCCGCCGAAACGGGCGAGCGCATGGACGTTGCGAACGCCAAGCGGCAATTCGAGAAATTGCCGGGTACGGAGCGGCGCGAGATCGGCCGCGTCGCCAAGGACCTGGCAGAGGAAATGCGCGCGGGCGCCAAGGTCGTCCAGATCGTCGAGAACATGGCGGCGGACGAGGATGTCAGCCTCGAGTTGATTTGGCCGCGCTGATGGGCGATGCGCCAACCGGCCTCGCCCTTCGACAAGCTCAGGGTGAGGCCGTTTCCACAAACCTCATGGTGAGCCTGTCGAACCATGAGGTTCGCGCGTGACCGCGACATTGCAAGATGCCTTGGCGCTGCATCAGGCCGGAAGGCTGGACGAGGCCGCTTCGATCTACGCCGCATTGATCGCCGCCGATCCCAACGCCATCGATGCGCTGAACTTGTCGGGGCAGATCGACCTTGCGTATCGCCGTTTCGACGCGGCCCTGGCGAAGTTCGTACGTGCGCGCACCCTTGCTCCCGTGTTCGCCGATGCTTGGATGAACGAAGGCAACGCGCTGCGCGGCGCCGGGCGCCCAAGCGAAGCGCTGGCGGCCCTCGAACAAGCGGCGGCACTCGCCCCCGGTCACGCGCTGATTTTGTGCAATCGCGGCCTCGCGAAGCTCGATCTGGGCGATGCGGATGGCGCCGTCGCCGATATCGCGGCGGCGGACGCGGCGATGCCCGGCGTCAAAGCCTTGCGCGAGAATCTCGGCGTGGCGCTGAAAGCCGCGAACCGGCCGATGGCGGCCTTGGCGGTGCTCGCCGCGAACGACTCACCGGGGGCGGCGGCAAGCGTGCGCCAGGATCTGCTCGACCATGCCGGTGCGATGGAAGATTACGCGACGGCGCTGGCGCGCGAACCGGGCCGGCCGGACGTCGAAAGCAATCGGCTGTTCACCGCGAATTACGATCCGGCGATGGATAGCGCCGCGATCAAATCGCTTTACGCCGCGTGGGGCGGCGCGCGCGCGCGATCGCCGATCGTGCTGTCGCCGGATCCGTCGCCGGAGCGGCGCTTGCGCATCGGCTTCGTGTCGGGCGATTTCCGCCGCCATTCGGCGCGGCATTTCCTGTGGCCGCTGCTCGAACATTTCCCGCGCGAAGATGCGACGCTGATCGCTTTCGCGACCGATCCCGGCGCCGACGACGAATGGACGCGGCGCTATCGCGGCGCGTTCGCCGAGTGGCACGCGATCGCCGAATTGGACGACGACGCGGCCGCGGCCCTGATCGCCGCCGCGAAGATCGCCGTGCTCGTCGATCTGTCGGGCCACAGCCAGGGCAATCGCCTGGGCGTGTTCGCGCGCAAAGCCGCACCCGTGCAGGCGACGTGGCTGGGTTATGGCGGCACGACGGGGCTTGCCGCGATCGATTGGTATATCGGCGACGAACGCTTGGTGCCGCCGGGGGCGGACACGGCATTCGTCGAACGTGTCTGGCGCTTGCCGCGCACGGCGTTCGTCTATGCGCCGCAGGATGCGATGCCCGAACCGGGCCCCGCACCGATGATCGCGAAGGGCTATCCGACCTTCGGCTGCTTCAGCCGCACCGTGCGCTACAACGAAAGCTGCCTGCGCCTGTGGGCGCGCGTGCTGGCCGCCGTGCCGAATGCGCGCTTGGTGCTCAACGCGCTGGTCTTCGGCGAGGCCGAGACGCGTGCGCTTTTCCAGCGCCGCTTCGCCGAGTGGGGCGGGGATGCGTCGCGCCTCGATCTGATCGCGACGGCACCGCAGCCCGTCACCTGGGCGGCGTATGGCGAGATCGACGTCGCCCTCGATCCGTTTCCGCATAACGCGGGTGCGACGACGTTCGAGGCGTTATGGATGGGCGTGCCGGTCCTGTCGAAGCGCGACCGCGCGCCGTTGGGCCGCTTCGGGGATTCGATCCTGGGCGCTTGCGGCCTTGGCGATTGGGTCGTGGACGACGCCGATGCGTTCGTCGCGCGCGCGGTCGCGGCGGCGGGCGATCCGGCCGCGCTGGATACGCTGCGCCAAGGGATGCGCGCGCGCGTCGCGCACTCCGCCTTGGGCGACGCGCCGGCTTACGCACGCGACTTCGCCGCCGCGCTGCGCGGCATGTGGCGATTGAAATGCGAGGAACGCGCCTAGTTAGGCGAAGATATCGACCGGCTTGGACGCCGAAGCCGTCGGCTTCTGCGCCGGCGGCGTGCCGAACACGCGCGCGACGGTGCGGTTCTCGTCGTTCGACAACACGATATCGACGAATACGCGGAACGAATTGTCGAACAAGCCGACATTCTGCGAATAGGGCGAGGGCGGCAGGGCGGGGCCCTGACGGCTTTCGCCGCTGCGCTGGTTCTGCGCCTGGGCCTGTTCGGCCAAAGCGGCGGCTTTATCCTGCTGCTGACGGATCTTGGCGGAGGCGGCGGAACCGAGAGCCGGCGCATCCGGCGCGCGCGCAGAGTCGCTCACGACGCCCGGTTGGGTAACCGGCGCCGGGCGGGTGAGACCCGGGAAGGTCGTCGTCGCTGCGAGAGGCGGCAAAGCCACCATTTCTTGGTCCCTCTGCAACGGTCGCTGCGCCACGAAAGTGGCGTTCACAACCGGAAAAGACGCAATTCGAGCCCCTTTTCCTGATTACCAATATATGCTTAACGGGAAAGCGTTGCAATATGCGGAATTCAGACCGGGTTCAAGTGCCTAAAAATTATGACGAATCAAATACCTGTGGATAAGTCTTAATCTTTGGCGCGATCTTTCTTGCGCATTAACCTTGTGAAGCTCTCGACGTCCGGCGCCAGAAAATGCTGCGCGCGTGACTCCATCGCCCGGTAGCGCGCGAGGGCTTCGTGGCCCAAGGCCGTGACCTCGGCCCCGCCGCCGCGCCGACCGCCGGCCCCGGCGGTCACCAGCGGTTCGCGAAACGCGTCGTTCATTTCCGACACCAGCAGCCAGGCGCGGCGATAGGACATGTCCATCTCGCGCGCGGCGGCGGAGATCGAGCCGGTGCGCGCGATCGCGTCGAGCAGATCGGCCTTGCCGGGCCCGATCGCGATCGCCGAGCCCAGCAGGATGCGCAAGCGCGGTTTGGGTTCAGCCGCCATAAAGCTTATTCGGATCGACGAGGACGGGTTTGTCGACGACGAGTTCGCCGTCGCGCACGACGCGGAAGAAGCAATCGCGCCGCCCGGTATGGCAGGCGACCCCGGTTTGATCGACGCGCACGAGCACCGCGTCGCCGTCGCAATCGACACGGAACTCGATCAGACGCTGCGTCTGGCCCGAGCTTTCGCCCTTGCGCCACAGCTTCATGCGGCTGCGCGACCAATAGCAGACCGTCCCGGAGGTCAAAGTTTCCTCGACCGCGGCGCGATTCATATACGCGACCATCAGAATCTCGCCCGTGTCGTGCTGCTGGGCGATCGCGACGACGAGACCCGTGGCGTCGAACGCGATCTCGGCCAGGATGGGGGCGAGATCGGGCGCGCTCATTTGGCGCCTTTGGCGGCCGCGCGCAACCGCGCGAAGCCTTTGTCGAGATCGGCGATCAGATCGGCGGGATCCTCGAGCCCGGCATGCACGCGCAGCAACGGGCCGGGGCCGGTCCACTTGTTCACGGTGCGGATCGTGTCGACCTTGCTGGGCAGCATCAGGCTTTCGAACCCGCCCCACGAAGCGCCCATGCCGAAATGCTCGAGGTCGTCGACGAACGCCGCCAGCGCGGCGCGCGGCATTTCCTTCAACACGAACGAGAACAAGCCCGACGCACCCTTGAAGTCGCGCTTCCAGAATTCATGGCCGGGGCACGAGGGCAGGGCGGGATGCAGCACGCGATCGACTTCCGGCTGTTGCGCCAGCCAATTGGCGAGCTTCAAACCCGTTTCGTAATGGCGCGGCAAGCGCACACCCAGCGTGCGAAGGCCGCGCAACGCGAGATAAACGTCGTCCGGCCCGACCGCGGCGCCCAGATCGTCCACGCCCGCGCGCACGGATTGGTAAAGCCGTTCTTCGCGGATCGAGACGATGCCGAGCATCACGTCCGAATGGCCGCAGATATATTTGGTGCCGGCCTGGATCGTCACGTCGACGCCGAAATCGAACGGGCGGAAATAGAAGGGCGTCGCCCAGGTGTTGTCGATCGCGGTGGCGACCCCCTTCGCTTGGCACGCCGCGACGATCGCGGGCACGTCTTGCATTTCGAACGTCAGCGAACCCGGCGACTCAAGCAAGCACAACTTCGTGTTGGGCTTTATGAGGTCGGCGATGCCGGCCCCGATCGCCGGATCGTAATAGGTCGTCTCGACGCCATAGCGCTTGAGGACGCCGTTACAATAATGCCGCGACGGCGCATAGGCGGTGTCGACGCACAACACGTGATCGCCGGCCTTGGTGAAGGCCATCAACACCGCGAGGATGGCGGCCGCACCCGAACCCACCGCGAAGGACGCGTAGCCGCCGTCGAGTTCGGCCATCGCGTCGGTCAGCGCGAAGGTCGTCGGCGTGCCGTAACGGCCGTAGCGCATCTGGTTTTTGGTCTTGGTTTTCTGGGACGCTTCCAGCGCGTCGAGCGTCGGAAACAGGATCGTCGACGCGTGATAGACGGGCGGATTGACGACGCCGAAATTGGCGTGCGGGTCGCGGCCCAGCGAGGTCAGCTTGGTGTCGGTTTTCATGCGCGTTTGGCTCGTTTCCAGTGTCCGTATTTCACGGGCGATACGCGCACTATAGCGCCGCCTTTCCATAGGGGGGCTTCCGTTTTTTCGTATCGATACAAACCATTTGAGAGCGGTATGGAGCGCGTGGTAGCGTGGCCGCTCCTGACGGGTAACGAGTGATTGTTTCAAACAACCTCGGCCGGCAGGGAGGACAGGATACCACTGGAAACCAGCGCCCCATTTCCGGGGCGCCGAAGGGAGATTGGTTCATGAAAGCTCTTGCCAGCGCCATCGCTGTGGCGGCCGTTGCCGTCGCCGCATTGCCGGCCCAAGCCCAACAAGGTTCGGGCTCGCCGACCCTCGACGCCGTCAAGGCGCGCGGTCAGCTGATCTGCGGCGCGAACGGTTCGGTGGCCGGTTTCGGCATGCCCAACGCGCGCGGCGAATGGACGGGTCTCGACGTCGACGTTTGCCGCGCGGTCGCCGCGGCCGTGTTCGGCGACGCGTCGAAGGTCCGCTACGTCGCCACGACGGCGCAGCAGCGCTTCACGGCGTTGCAGTCGGGCGAAATCGACCTGCTCGTGCGCAACACGACGTGGACGCTGTCGCGCGACACGTCGCTCGGCCTCGACTTCCTGGCGACGAACTTCTACGACGGCCAGGGCTTCATGGTGAAGAAGTCGCTGAACGTGAAGTCGGCCAAGGAGCTGAACGGCGCCACGATCTGCGTGCAGCCGGGCACCACGACCGAGCTGAACCTCGCCGACTATTTCCGCGCCAACAACATCCGCTTCACCCCGGTCGTCATCGAGCGTCTGGAAGAGAACATCGCCGCCTATCTCGCGGGCCGTTGCGATTCGTTCACGACCGACATCTCGGGTCTCGCCTCGATCCGCGCCGCGAACACGCCGGTCCCCGCCGACCACGTGATCCTGCCGGAAGTGATCTCGAAGGAGCCTCTGGGCCCGTCGGTTCGCCATGGCGACGCCAAGTGGGGCGACATCGTGAAGTGGGCGTTCTTCGCGACGCTGGAAGCCGAAGAGCTCGGCCTCACCTCGGCGAACATCGACTCGCAGATGAACTCGACCAACCCGTCGATCCAGCGCTTCGTCGGCGCCACGGGCGGTCTGGGTCAGATGCTCGGCCTCGACAACAAGTGGGCCTACAACATCATCAAGCAGGTCGGTAACTACGCCGAGCAGTACGAACGCAACATCGTTCCGCTGGGCATCGAGCGCGGCGTCAACCGCCTTTGGTCGCAAGGCGGCCTGATGTACGCGCCGCCGATCCGCTAAACGATCGCGACGGTTCCCGGACGGGGCGGTTCGCCGCCCCGTCCGGCCCGGTTTTTGAATACCTCCGAACCGCGCGACATCGCCGTTAGAGCGATGCTTGCGGATTCCGGAAGACGCCAAAGCGCCGGTACGGCGCGCGGCGGGTGTTGAGACGAACAGGTCAGCAAAAAGGAGAGGGGCATGGCCGATATCGCGGCGAGCTCCGGGGCACGCGGAAAACCGGCCATTCGGCTGTCGCTGAACGACCCCACATTCCGCGCCATATTCTGGCAGATCGTGGTCGTCGGATTCATCGGCCTGATCCTTTGGTTCCTGATTTCTAACACGCTGCATAATCTTGAGGTCCGCAAGATCGCGACCGGCTGGGGTTTCCTGAGCCGCGAAGCGGGCTTCGCCATCGGCGAAACGCCGATCGAGTACGGCCCCGAGAACAGCTACGGCCGCGCCATCGTGGTCGGCATCGTCAACACGCTGCGCGTCGCGGTCATCGGCATCGTGCTCGCCACGATCCTGGGCACCTTCATCGGCATCGGCCGGTTGTCGAAGAACTGGCTCGTCGCCAAAGTCTGCTCGGTCTATGTCGAGTTCATGCGCAACTTGCCGCTGCTGGTGCAGCTGTTCTTCTGGTGGGCGCTGTTCCAAGACGCGTTCCCCGGCCCGCGCCAGGCGCTGGAGCCGATCACCGGTTTCTTCTTTTCCAATCGCGGCATCAAAATGCCGGTCCCGGCCGAGCATTGGATCCATGCCTGGATGGGTGTCGCGTTCCTGATCGGCATCGCGGCGTCGGTCGTCATGCGGCGCTGGGCGGCGGCGCGCCAAGCGGCGACGGGCGAGCAATTCCCGGTCTTCCGCGCCACGCTCGGCTTGATCTTGGGCTTGCCCTTCGTCGTGTGGCTGATCGGCGGCGCGCCGGTCGCGATGGACTGGCCCGCGTTGCGCGGCTTCAATTTTCAAGGCGGCCTGACGCTGACGCCGGAATTCGCGGCGTTGCTGGTCGGCCTCGTCACCTACACGGCGGGCTTCATCGCCGAGATCGTGCGCGCGGGCATCTTGGCCGTGCCGCATGGCCAGACGGAGGCGGCGTCGGCGCTCGGCATCCGGCGCGGCAAGATGCTGCAACTCGTCATCCTGCCGCAGGCGCTGCGGGTGATCGTGCCGCCGATGACCAGCCAGTATCTGAACCTGACCAAGAACTCGTCGCTGGCGGTGGCGATCGGCTATCCCGATCTCGTGTCCATCGCCAATACGACGTTGAACCAGACCGGGCAGGCGATCGAAGGCATCGCCATCATCATGGCCGCGTATCTGACGGTGTCGCTGTCGATCTCGCTGTTCATGAACTGGTACAACAAACGCATCGCCTTCAAGGAGCGCTGAGCATGGCCGGAATTCCCGCTTCCGCCGGCCTCAACCCGCCGGCCGCCCCGAACAAGACCGTCGAGTGGTTGAAGGCCAATCTGTTCTCGAGCTGGCTCAACACCGCGCTCACGCTCGTCGTGTTCTATATCATCGCACGCACGCTGTTCGGCTTCGTGCCGTGGGGCATCGTCAACGCGGTGTGGATCGGCACGTCGGAGGAATGCAAGGCGGTCAAAGGCATCGGCGCCTGCTGGGCCTTCTTCCCGGAAAAGTGGCGCTTCATCCTGTTCGCCACCTATCCCTACGACGAGCAATGGCGCCCGGCGCTTTCCTGCGCGATCTTCCTGTTCCTTTACGTGTTCAGCGCGCAGCGCCGGAACTGGAATTCCAATCTCGTCTATGTGTGGGGCGGCGGGCTGCTCGCCATCGCCATCCTGATGTGGGGCGGGATGTTGGGGCTGTCCTATGTGTCGAACGAGCGCTGGGGCGGGCTGGTGCTCACCCTCATCCTCGCGACGTTCGGCATCGCGCTCGCGTTCCCGCTGGCGATCCTGCTCGCCCTCGGCCGCCGCTCCGACATGCCGGCAATCAAGACGATCTGCATCGCCTTCATCGAATTGGTGCGCGGCGTGCCGCTGATCTCGGTGCTGTTCATGGCGTCGGTGATGTTCCCGCTGTTCCTGCCGGAAGGGATCACCATCGACAAGCTGCTGCGCGCCCAGGTCGGCATCATCCTGTTCGCCGCCGCCTATCTCGCCGAGGTCGTCCGCGCCGGTTTGCAAGCGCTGCCCAAGGGCCAGTACGAAGCGGCCGACGCGCTGGGCCTGTCCTATTGGCAGGCGATGCGCATGATCATCCTGCCGCAGGCGCTGCGCCTGGTCATTCCGCCGACCGTCAACACCTTCATCGGGCTGTTCAAGGACACGTCGCTGGTCCTGATTATCGGCCTGTTGGACATTCTGAACGCCGCCAAGACCGCGGCCGCCGATCCGCTTTGGCGCGGCTACGGGCCTGAGGTATATTTCGGGGTGTCGCTGCTGTATTTCGTGTTCTGCTTCGCGATGTCGAAATACAGCCAGAAGGTCGAAACCGAGTTCAATCGTCACAAGCATCGCTAAGGGAGCTACGTCAGATGTCCGCGACCGCCGCCGCCGCCCAGCAATCGGGCCAGCCGATCATCAAGCTCTCGAAGCTGAACAAGTGGTATGGGGATTTCCACGTCCTCAAGAACATCGATTTCGAGGTCCATAAGGGCCAGAAGATCGTCGTTTGCGGACCCTCGGGTTCGGGCAAGTCGACGATGATTCGCTGCATCAACCGCCTCGAGGAGCATCAGCAGGGTTCGCTGATGGTCGACGGGATCGAGCTCACCAACGACCTCAAGAACATCGAAGCCATCCGGCGCGAAGTCGGCATGGTGTTCCAGCATTTCAACCTGTTCCCGCATCTGACGGTGCTGGAGAACCTGACGCTGGCGCCGATCTGGGTGCGCAAGGTGCCGAAGGCCGAGGCCGAGGAAACCGCGATGCACTTCCTGAAGCGCGTGCGCATCCCTGAGCAGGCGAACAAATATCCGGGCCAGCTTTCCGGCGGTCAGCAGCAGCGCGTGGCGATCGCGCGCTCGCTGTGCATGAAGCCGAAGATCATGCTGTTCGACGAGCCGACCTCGGCCCTCGATCCCGAAATGGTCAAGGAAGTGCTCGACACGATGGTCGAGCTGGCGCGCGAAGGCATGACGATGATCTGCGTGACCCACGAAATGGGTTTCGCCAAGGCCGTCGCCGACGCGGTCGTGTTCATGGACAAGGGCGAAATCGTCGAGGCCAACGAGCCGCACGAATTCTTCGCCAATCCGCAGAACGAGCGCACCAAGTTGTTCCTGTCGCAGATCCTCAATCACTAAGGATCGCGAAAGCGCGAAAGCGAAAACCCCCGGACGTAAATCCGGGGGTTTTTGTTTGGGTGTCAGGCGGGACCGGTCGCGACCGGCGGGCCGTCGGGCAGGCCCCATTCCGACCACGAGCCGTCATAGATCGCGACGTTCTTCGCGCCGATCAGATGCAGCCCGAAGGCGAGGCCGCAGGCGGTCACGCCCGATCCGCAGGTCGTGGCGATCGGCTTGTCCTTGTCGATCCCGGCGTTGGCGTAGAGCTTGGCGAGATCGTCCGCCGATTTGAGCTGCTTGGTCGCCGGATCGACGAGTTCGGACATCGGCAGATTGCGCGAACCGGGGATATGCCCGCCGCGCAAACCCGCGCGCGGTTCGGGCGCAGTACCTTCGAAGCGGCCCGCGGCGCGTGCGTCGAGAACCTGCTCCGCTTTCGTATCGATATTGGCGACGATCTGCGCTTTCGAGCGCACGAGCTCCGGGCGGAATTTGGCGACGAAGTTCCCGGCGGCGAGGGCGGGTGTGCCCGCCTCGGTCGCGCGGTTCTCGGCGAGCCACTTGGGCAAGCCGCCGTCGAGCAATGCCACGTTATCGTGGCCGAAAATACGCAAACTCCACCACACCCGCGCGGCCGATTGCCAGCCATAGGCGTCGTAGACGATCACGCGCGTCTCGGCCGAAATGCCGAGCTTGCGCATCTCCGCCTGGAAAATCTCGGGCGAGGGCAGCATATGCGGCAGGTCGATCGAATGATCGGCGATGCCGTCGATGTCGAAGAACGCCGCCCCCGGAATATGCTTGGCGGCGAACTCCGCGCGCGCGTCGCGCTTGACCGTCGGCAGATGATACGTGCCGTCGAGCACGCGAACGTTCTTGTCGCCCAGATGTGCGGCAAGCCATTCGGTCGAGACCAGGCTTTCGGGATGCGCGTAGGCCATGTGCGACCTCACTGGAACGGGGTGGCGACCGGAACTTTCGGCGCATCCTTGTCGAGCCATGTCGGCACCGGCAGGTTTTTGGCGCGCAGGAATTCCGGATTGAAAAGCTTGGACGCGTAGCGCGCCCCGCCGTCGCACAAGATGGTCACGATCGTGTGGCCGGGGCCGAGCGTCTTGGCGAGCGCGATGGCGCCCGCGACGTTGATGCCGGACGACGCGCCCAGGAACAGCCCTTCCTCCAGCAGCAGGTCGAACACGATCTGCAAGGCTTCCGCGTCGCCGATGCGATAGGCGTGATCGACCTTCAGGCCTTCCAGATTCGCCGTGATGCGGCCTTGGCCGATGCCTTCAGTGATCGAGCCGCCTTCGGATTTGAGTTCGCCGGTCGTGAAATAGGAATAAAGGGCGGCGCCATGCGGATCGGCGAGGCCGATCTTGATCGACGGTTTCAGCGAGCGCAGACCCATCGCCGTGCCCGCGAGCGTGCCGCCCGAACCGACGGCGCAAATGAAGCCATCGACCTTGCCTTGGGTCTGGCGGAAGATCTCGGGCGCCGTCGTTTCGATATGCGCCTGGCGATTGGCGACGTTGTCGAACTGGTTCGCCCAGATGGCGCCGTTGGGATCGCTCTTGGCGATTTCCTCGGCCAGGCGCCCCGACACCTTCACGTAGTTGTTGGGGTTGGCGTAGGGCACGGCGGGCACTTCGCGCAATTCCGCGCCGATCAGGCGAAGATAATCCTTCTTCTCCTGGCTTTGCGTTTCGGGGATCACGATCACGCTGCGATAGCCGCGCGCGTTGGCGACCAGCGCCACGCCGATACCGGTATTGCCGGCCGTGCCTTCGACGATCGTGCCGCCTTTTTTCAGCAGGCCCTTCTTCTCGGCGTCGAGCACCATGAACAACGCCGGGCGGTCCTTGACCGAGCCGCCGGGATTCATGAACTCGGCCTTGCCGAGGATTTCGCAACCGGTCATCTCGCTCGCCTTGCGCAGGCGGATGAGGGGCGTGTTGCCGATCGCTTCGACGAAGCCGTTCTTGATGTCGCTCACGTTTGCGTCTCCTTGATACCGAGCCATGTGGCGCGCAGGCGCGCGCGATTCAAGGCCAAAGCCTGCAATGCCAGTAACGTAAATGCGCTGCCCAGCCGCCGCCCGTCGAAGAAACTGGCATAGGCGTCGTCGAAATCCTCGACCAGAACGCGGATATCCTCGCCCTCGTGCGCGAGGCCGTGGATACCGCCCGCATGGCGCGCATCGACGCGCGCGACATAGATGTCGCAACATTCGCTGGTGCCGCCGGGCGATGCCATCGTGCGGCAGGCGAACTCGATCTCGCGCACGTCGAGGCCGGTTTCCTCTTTGACCTCGCGCTTCACGACCGCGATGGGGTCTTCATCGGCCTTACGCATGCCCGCGACGCATTCGACCATCCACGGCGCTTCGCCGGCCGCGTAGGCGCCGATGCGGAATTGCTCGATCAGCACGAGCTGCTCGCGCACCGGATCGTAGAGGGCGGCCGCGACAGCGTGGCCGCGCTCCATCAATTCGCGGCCGAGCGGTTCGCTCCATCCGCCGGCGAACAGGCGATGGCGAAGGCGGAACTCCTCGACTTTCAGGAATCCGCCGTAGCGGCGTTCGCGTGCTAGGATTTCGACGTCGTCGCGATTCATGGCGGCGAGTTTAGTCCGAAGCCGCAGGGGAATGCCATGTCCGGTCCGGGTCCGGTTGTCGTCAGCGAAAAAGGCGTCAAATACGCCAATAAAGTCGAGGCCTCGGGCCACGAATTGATCTGCGACGAGCCCGTCGCCGACGGCGGCGGCAACGCCGGACCGCAGCCTTTCGAATACGTGCTGGCGGGCCTGGGGGCGTGCACGTCGATGACCGTGCGCATGTATGCCGACCGCAAAGGCTGGCCTTTGAAGAACGTCAGCGTGCGCGTGACGATGGAAAAGATCGACGCGCCCGACGGCAAGGGCAAGATCGACCGGATCGTGCGCGCGATCACGCTCGACGGCGATCTCGACGCCGAGCAGCGCGCGCGCATGATCCAGATCGCCGAGCATTGCCCGGTGCATAAATTCCTGCTCGGGCAGAAGACGATCGAGACCGTCGCCGCTTAAGTTCCGATCCGCAGCGGATCGACCAGGCGCTTCAGCGTGGCGAGCACCGAGAGCGGCACGATGGCACTGGTCTTCGGATTGTCGGGCGAGGGCAAGCCTTCGGTCGAGACCGAGAACTTCACGCAATCGGCGACGATGTCGAATTCGTGAACGTTGCGGGTCAGGCCCGGCTCGGCCCAAATCTCCACCTGCGTGCGATCGGGGCCGGGCCCCGCAAGGCTCAACGCCGCCGCGACATTGACGTTCGCCGGGAAACCCTTCGCCGCTTCGCGCGCCGTGCCCGTGAAGATGCGCGTGGGCTTGTCGATCGCGTCGAGATCGATCTTGTTGGCGACCACGTAGGGCGCGCCCGACCAGCCTTTGGGCGGTTTGCGATTGCGCATCGTCGCGCGCTCGATCCGGCCCAGCGATGCGGCGGCGACGGCATCCAGCGCCAACAGGGCGCCGGTCGCGACGATCAATTTCGCACCGTTGCGCGCGGCGATGTCGGCGAGGTCCATATGGTCGAGCAAGGCCGCCGCGTTGACCGTGACCAGCGACTTGCCTTGCGCGAAGGCGGCGAGTGCGACGTCGCGCAATGCCGCACCGGCGGCGCAATCGACCAGCAGATCGGCATGCTTGGCGAGGTCCGCCGTCGACATCACCGGTGTCACGATCGACTTGGCGCGCAACGCGGCTTCGGCCTTGGCGACGTCGCGCGCGGCCATGCCGGCGAGGGCGAGGCGCGGTTCGCCGGCGGCGAGGCGGGCGGCGACGGCGGTGCCGATGGCGCCCGTGCCGACGATTCCAATCTTGAGCGTGGGGCCGATTTTCAGCGTGGGAGAGGGATTGTTCATGCGGCGCGCAGTGGAGCGCAGGACGGGTTTGCGATCAAGGCTTGCTTGCATCGCGCCGCGATCGGGGCATGATCCGGGCTTCGCTTTTCGCCGCCGAGGTCATATGTCCATTCCGCTGCTCGTCATGTTGCCGTTGGAGCCGCAATTCGCCGCCCGGTTCGAAGCGGCGGGTTTCGCGCTGACTTTGGCCGTGGACAATCACGCCGAGATTATCGCGACGCGCGGCGCGGATTTTCGCGGCGTGCTGACCTTCGGCACGCTGGGGCTTTCGGCCGCCGATATCGACCGTATGCCCAATCTGGAGATCATCTGCGCGATCGGCGCGGGTTACGAGAATATCGACGTCGCCGCGGCGCGGGCGCGCGGCATCGCGGTCACGCACGGGCCCGGCACCAACGTTATGTCCGTCGCCGATCACGCGATGGCGTTGTTGATGGCGACGGCGCGCTTGATCGTGCCGGGCGATCGCATCGCGCGGACCGGCGATTGGGCGAAGGGCAAGCAAATGCGCCCGACGATCACCGGCAAGAAGCTCGGCATTCTGGGCATGGGCCGCATCGGTGCCGCGATCGCCAAGCGCGGGGCGGGCGGTTTCGACATGAAGATCGGCTATCACAATCGCCGGCCGGTCGACGGCGCCGCCGGCGCCTATTTCCCCAGCCTCGCGGCGCTGGCCGAATGGGCCGATTTCCTGGCGATCGCCTCGCCCGGCGGGCCGGCGACGCGCCATCTGGTGAACGCCGATGTGCTGGCGGCGCTAGGCCCCGACGGCTACGTCGTCAACATCGCGCGCGGCAGCATCATCGATCAGGCGGCGCTGATCGACGCGCTGAAGACCGGCAAGATCGCGGGGGCGGGGCTCGACGTGCTCGACGGCGAGCCGGCCGTGCCGCCGGAACTTGCGGCGCTGGAGAATGTCGTGCTCAGCCCCCATATCGCCGGGCGCTCGCCGGAATCCGAAGCGGCGATGGCCGGCCTGATGCTCGAGAACGTCAGCGCGCATTTCGCGGGCCGGAAGCTTCCGACGCCGGTGCCGGATTGACGCGAGTCGTCCGCCGCCAGGCCGTTCGGCCGGGGAATTTCGGCCGATTTCAGACGTTTATACGTAACGCCAAGGGGATTTTGATGGCGCGGCCGCTGATGTATAAGGGACGACCTTTTTCGAGGAGCAAACCCGCGTGCGATTTCGTTCCATTCTCGCCGGTACCGCTCTGGCCACGCTGCTGAGTGCTGGCGTCGCCATCGCCCAGAACGCCAACTGCCTGACCAACGACGAAGCCGTCGCGATCAAGGCCCGCATGCTGCAGACCGAGTTGATGGTGGCGACCTTGTCGTGCCGCCGCGCTGTCAGCCACGAGGCCGCCTATAACAGCTTCATCGATCGCCATTCGGCCGAGTTGCAGCGCCATAACCGCATTATCCAGCAACATTTCGGCCGGACGGGCGGCAACGCGCAGCGCCGCTACGACACCTTCACCACGGCGCTGGCCAACGACGCGTCGAACCGCTCGCTGGGGGCGGCCGATTTCTGCGAGACGTCGTACAAGCTGTTCGACGCGATCGCGGCGGTCGAACGCGGTCGCCTGGGCGCGTATGTCGCCAATCTGGGCCGCGAAGGGGGCATGCGCACGGGCGAGCAATGCGGTCGCGATCCGGCCATGCAGTACGCGTTGGCGCGTTAACACGCGCGGGTCGCCCTCGCGCGCCAACGCCGAATGAAAAAGGGCCGGTCGCAAGACCGGCCCTTTCTCTTTGCGCGAAATCAAAGAGCCCAACGAAAAAGGGCCGGTCTTGCGACCGGCCCTGTTCCGTAGCGCCGTCAGGCGGGATCGTTACTGGAGAACGATCTCGACGCGGCGGTTCTGCGGCTCGCGCACGCCGTCGGCGGTGCGCACACGCAGTTCGCTTTCGCCACGGCCGACCGTGACGATCTGGTTCGCGGGGATGCCCTGGCGGACGAGTTCGTCGCGCACGGCGGCCGCGCGGCGTTCCGACAGACGCTGGTTGTACTGCGGCGTGCCCGACGTATCCGTGTGGCCCGTCGCGGTGATGCGCGTGACGTTGCCCTGGCGCGACGCCGTGGCGGCCTGACCGATGATGCGGGTCGCTTCCGGCGTCAGGTTCGAACGATCGAAGTCGAAGAAGACGAGGAAGTTACGCTGGATCTGCGGGGCCGGGGCCGGAGCCGCCGCCGGAGCGGGGGCCGGGGCCGGGGCGGGTGCCGGCGCCGCAACGGGTGCCGGCGCCGGAGCGGCGGCCGGAGCCGGACGCGCGGGCGCGCCGAACTCGTAGCGCAAGCCGAGCATGATCGAGTGGTTCATCGGACGGTCCAGCGTGACCGAGTTCTGACCGGCATTGGCGGCGCGATAGGCGGCCGTCGTCGAGTATTCCGGCTTCGAGAAGGTCGACAGGAAACGATAGTCGAGGGTGACCTTCAACTGGCTGGCGAGCGGATAGGCCACACCGGCGATCAGCTGATAACCGGCGAGATCGTCATGATCGTCGGCGATCGTCAAGCCGCCGCCCTTGATTTCCGCGTTCGAGCGGACCCAGCCGAGGCCGAGACCCAAGTAGGGCACAAACGGCGAGCCGAGGTTGAAGTCGTACAGCGCATTGCCGAACAGACCGAACGTGCTCGTGTTGCCGCCCGGGGTCGTCTGCGCAACCGAGTTGCGCGAAACGCCGTCGACCTTGTTATCGCGCCAGTTGGCTTCGATTTCCGTGCGCCAGCCATTCGCGTAACCGTAACCGAGCGCCGCGAGCAGCCCGTAACCGGTCTTGAAATCGGTATTCGTGTTGGCGATCGCCGGGCTGGTGCTGCCACCCTGTTCCTGGAGCCAGTTCACGCCGGCGCCGCCGCCGATGTAGAAACCGGTCGTGCTCTGCGCGGCGGCGGGGGCGGCCAACGCAATGACGGTCGCGGCAGTCAAAAGGGCGGTGCGCAAGCGCATCTCGTATTCCTCTTCTTTCGAGACTTTGAGCCAAAAATCCAGGCGGGGCGGCAGAGCGTACCGACTCGCATAACGATTATGTATCACAAACGCTTGCTGGGGTGCCCAGAGCTATTCTTGTATCGAATATTGTTCGTGAGCCGGTGTGGCACCCAAGACACGCTCGAATTACGGTTAAGATCGTCCCGTAAGTCGTTATTCGATAACGATTTCGACGCGGCGATTGCGCGGTTCCTTCGTTTGATCCGGTGTCGGCACCAACAATTGCGTTTCTCCGCGCCCGATCACGACGATCGCCGAGGCGGGAATGCCCTCGCGAACCAGCACATCGCGCACGGCGTTCGCCCGGCGGATCGAGAGCGCCATGTTGTAGCGCGGCGCACCCATCGTGTCGGTATGGCCGGTCGCGGTGATGCGGGTGAAGCTACCCGACTTCGCGGAATCGGCCGCTTGGACGAGCACGCGGTTCGCATCGCCCGAGATGTCGGCTTTGTCGAAATCGAAGAACACCGTGAATTGGCGTGGACCCGCCGTCGCGGCGGCGGGCGCGGGCAAGGCGGGGGCGGCCGGCGGCGCGGCTGCCGGTGCGGGGGCTGCGGGCGCTTGGGCCTGAACCGGCTGTGCGGGCGTCGCGGGCGCGCCGAAACTCCAGCGCATGCCGACGAGCAGCGCGTGATCGCGATATGGGATCTTCGCCTTGTCGCCGGCCGAGGTGCCGATATCGGCTTTCTGCGTCGCGAAATAGCGATACGAAGCGCCGATCGCGACGTTGCGATCGATCAAATAATCGAGACCCGCAATGCCTTGATAGGCGAAGACCGTGTCGTTGCCGCCGACGGTGACGCCGCCGGGCAAGGCGCCGAAATTGTCAGCGCGCAAACGCGCAGCACCCACACCGCCGCCGACATAGGGCACGAAATCGGTGCCGGTCGCGATGTCATACAAACCGTTGACCATCACGCTGGTCGCGTCGAGTTTGCCCGACGCGGGCTGGCCGAACGCGCCCGATTTCGCCTTGGACATACGGTGCGCCAATTCCACTTCGGCGCGAAGACCGTTGCCGAACGCGTAGCCGACAGCGGCCGCCCCGGCGAAACCGGTTTTGAGATCGACGCCGCCGCCATTGCCGCCCGCGCGCGAAACATCCGCACTTTGCGGCTTATGCGCGCCGGCCCCGGCGCCGACATAGATGCCTTCGGAGAATTGCGGCCGGGACTGCGCGTGCACGTCGTTGGACGCGAGCGGAAGCGTGGCCGAGAAGGCCAGCACCGACGCGGCCAAGAGGACTGGGGATAGAATGTGCAAGCGCATGTGGAACCGTACCGATTCGAGGTTATCCACAGCACCCTGTCACACGGGTTCCGAGTCGCCCAAGGACGACTCGACCGGCGCGTCAGGCGAATTCGGCCGGGTGTCTCTTATCGGTATCGGCCGCTTCGAATGCGGCAGCGAGACGATAAAGTTTCGCTTCGGCGTTCGCGGCACTCGCGAGTTGAACGTGCAACGGCAAACCTTGCGCGTCGAAGCCCGCGGGCAGGGCCATCGCGGGATGCCCGCTCAAGTTGAAAGCGCCGCGCAACGACGATCCCAGCAAGCGCGCGATCGCTGCGGGATCGTCGATCGCGCAAGGCTGCAAGCCGGCCCCCGCGCACAGCAGCGCGTCGTGGCCGTCGAGGATCGCGTCGAGCTTCGCCTTCAGCGTCGCGCGCGCGCGTTGCGCCCGGATGTAATCGGCGGCCGAAACGAACGCGCCGGCGGCGAATAATTCGCGCGCGCGTGCGCCGTAATCCTCCGGCCGTTCGCGCAAAACCTTCTCATGCACCGCGAAGGCTTCGGCGGCGAGGATCGTCCAATTGGTCGATCCGTAAGCCGCGAATTCGCCAGGATCGATCTCGACCACCTTGGCGCCCAAGCGGCGCAAACGCTCGGCGGCGTCGTCCATCGCTTGCGCGACCGCCGGTTCGCACGGCACGTCGCGGACATGCCACGCCTTGGCGTAGGCGACGCGCATACCCGCGATCGGCTGACCGATCTCGCGCGCGAAATCCTCGCCGCCGTGCGTCATCGCGTTCAGCATCAGCGCGTTGTCGCGCACGTCGCGCGTCATCGGCCCGATATGGTCGAGCGACCAGGCGAGCGGCAACACGCCTTGGCGGCTGACGCGTTCGTAGGTCGGTTTCAAGCCGACGATGCCGCAAAACCCGGCGGGCCCGCGGATCGATCCGCCGGTATCCGTGCCGATCGCGGCGGGCAGCAGACCCGCGGCCAACGCCGCGCCCGAACCGCTCGACGAGCCGCCGGGCATGCGCGAAAGATCCCAGGGATTGCGCGCGGAGGGGGCGGGCAAGTCGAAGGCCGGCCCGCCCAGCGCATGTTCGTGCAAGGCAAGCTTGCCGAAGGGAAAGGCGCCGGCCTCGCGCAGCGCCATCACGGCGGCGGCATCCTGCGTTTCGGGTTTGGGGGCGTGGACGCGGCTATGCGCGGTCGTCACGTCGCCCGCGACCGCGACGATATCCTTGATGCCGACCGGAATGCCGTGGAAGGGCCCGCGATCATGGCCCTTGGCGAGTTCTCCTCCGGCTTTGTCGGCGGCGTCGCGCGCGGCGCGCGCGTCGAGATGCAGAAACGCGTTGAGCTTGCCGTCGAGGTGCCGCACCCGCGCGATCAGATGTTCGATGTAATCGCGGGGGCTGAGCGCGCCCGAACGATAACGCCGCCCGATCTCGACGATCGTCAGATAGTGCAACGCCTCGCTCATGGAACGAAGCGCGTCGCGGGCTCGATCGCCGGATCGTCGCTCGCCGGAATATTGGCGAGATGGCGCGCCATGCCGTCGCCGACACGGATCAACGCGTCGGGGTAAAGCTCGGCGAAGCGGTGCAAGCCCGCCATGCGCGCGCGGGCGAGAATTTCGGTTGCGGTGTCGATATCGGCCATGCGGCTATGGTGGACCGAAACATGGGCCGGGAGCCAGCGCCGAATGAAGATGAGCGGCATTCCTTTCGCGACGGTCGATTGGGCGGACGTACCGCCCACGCGCCATGCGGGCACGACCGGCGAAGCTTTGTGGCGCACGCGCAATTTCGCCGATATCCGCGTGCGCATGGTCGAGTATTCGCCGGGCTACGAGGCCGATCACTGGTGCGAGAAGGGGCATGTGCTGCTCGTTCTCGCGGGCGAGCTGGAAACCGAACTCGCCGACGGGCGCAAATTCATGCTGAAGCCCGGCCAGAGCTATCAGGTCGCCGACGGCGCCGAGCCGCATCGCTCGCGCACCGCGATCGGCGCCAAACTCTTCATCGTGGATTGACGCGAATGATCGACCGCCGCCATTTCGAGGATCTCGGCGCCGGGCAGGTTTTCGAGCATGGCGAAATCGCGGTGACCGAAGAAAGCGTGATCGCCTTCGCGCGCCAATTCGATCCGCAGATTTTCCATCTCGATGCCGAAGCCGCGAAGGACACGTTCTTCGCCGGGCTCGCGGCCAGCGGCTGGCACACGGCGGCGATGACGATGCGTTTGATCGTCGAGAGCGGGCTGCGGCTTGCGGGCGGGATCATCGGGGCGGGCGGTTCGCTGACCTGGCCGCGCCCCACACGACCCGGCGACGTTCTTTCGATCCGGATCGAAGTGCTGGAACTGCGCCCGTCGCGCTCGAAGCCCGAGCGCGGCACGCTCAAAGCGCGTGTCACGACCCGCAATCAACACGGCGAGGAGTTGCAGATCATGACATGCGATCTGCTCGTCTGGCGCCGCCGGCCGGCCGATTGAGCTGGATCAAGGCGGACTTATGTAAGACGGCGTTATCCGGACGGCGTCGACCAAGCGCAGGTGAGCATGTCGGGTCCGGATGGTCTTTTCGCCGTGAAGGGGTTGTTGCGGCTGGGCGGCGACCGGCGTTTGTTCGAGCCGGGCTCCGCCGCCGATTGGATGCTGTCTTATTGGCGCGGCAAGTCGCGCGACGGCAAACTGCCCGGCCGCGCCGATATCGACATTGTCGAAATCCGGCCCGATGCGCTGCCCGATCTTTATTTGTTGGACGTGCTGCGCGACGGCGGACGCTTGCGTTACGGCTATCGGCTGGTCGGAACCCGGATGGCCGACGTGGCGGGTGGCGATCCCACGGGCAAGATCGTCGACGAGTTCATCGCCCCCGAACGCGTACCGGATATCCATCGCTGGCTCGACGACGTCGTCGCCGATCCGGTGCCGTGGATCTATTCGGCACCGATTGCGTTCAAGCACCGCGATTGGAAATGGAGCTGGCGCCTGGCGCTGCCGCTGGCGGCCGACGGCAAAACGGTCGACATGCTGCTGCTCCACTACACGCTGGGCATGGAGCCGCCCGCGTCGATTTAGTGGAAATCGCGGCTGGGAAAGCGGCGCCGGTCTTCGCCGGGGCGGCGCACTTCGTCCGCGCGCGCGATGCCGGCGTCGAACGCGCCGGAGGAGAGCGGCCCCAGCAGCGCGTCGCGGGATTCGAGCTTTCGCGCGATCACATGGATCACGTCGCCTTCGCGCTGCACGGCGCCGCGCACCGCCATTAGTCGTGCACCCAGCACGACCGCGCGGAAGCGTTCGAACACCGCCGGCCAGACGACGAGATTGGCGATGCCGGTTTCATCCTCCAGCGTGATGAAGATGACGCCGCTGGCGGTCCCCGGCCGTTGGCGGATCAATGTCAGCCCCGCAACCGCAATGGTCGAGCCATCGCGCGCGGTCGCCAGCGCCGAACACGGCCGCAGGCCCGTTTTCGCCAGCACGCCGCGCAACAAGCCGACCGGATGGGCTTTGAGCGACAGGCGCAAATGCGTGTAGTCGAGGGCGACCGCTTCGCCGGGACCGATCTCGGGCAAATCGGGCAAGGGCTCGGCTTTCACGGGCAAGTGTGCGAACAAGGGCAGCGGCGCGAGCTTCTTGGTCATCGTTTGCCACAAGGCCGGCCGGCGCCCGATATCGAGCGACGCGAACGCATCGCCCTTGGCCAAGGCCGCGCGATCGCGCTGGGACAGGAACTCCAGTTCGTGCGGGCCTTGCCAGCCATTCGGCGGGCGGCGCTCGATCAATTCTTCGGCCGCCGCTTGCGATAGCGATTTGATCTGGCAAAGCCCCAAGCGCAGCGTGTTCGCATCCTCCAGCGTACATTCCCAATCGCTGGCGTTGACGCAAGGCGGATGGACGGCGACGCCGTGTTCGCGCGCGTCGCACACGATCTGGGCGGGCGCGTAGAAGCCCATCGGCTGGCTGTTGATCAAGGCACCCGCGAACGCCGCCGGGTGACGGCGTTTGAGCCATGCCGAGACATAAACGAGATGCGCGAAGGCGGCGGCGTGACTTTCGGGGAAACCGTAATTGCCGAAGCCTTCGATTTGCTTGAAACAGCGTTCGGCGAAATCGGGCGTGTAGCCGTTGGCGATCATGCCGCCGACGAATTTGTCGCGGAAGCGATGCACGTCGCCGTGGCGTTTGAACGTCGCCATCGCGCGGCGCAGCGCGTCGGCTTCCGACGGCCGGAAATTCGCCGCGACGATGGCGATTTTCATCGCCTGTTCCTGGAACAGCGGCACGCCTTTGGTCTTCTCCAAAACCGCGCGCAATTCGGGCTTGGGATATTCGACCGGGTCCTTGCCTTCGCGCCGGCGCAGATAGGGATGGACCATGTCGCCCTGGATCGGACCGGGACGCACGATCGCGACTTCGATCACCAGATCGTAGAAGCAGCGCGGCTTGAGGCGCGGCAGCATGCTCATCTGCGCGCGGCTTTCGACCTGGAACACGCCGATCGAATCCGCCTTGCACAGCATGTCGTAGACGCCTTCGTCGTCGCGCGGCACGTTGACGAGGTCGTAGCGTTCGCCGCCCGCATCGACGATCAGATCGAAGGCTTTGCGAATACAGGTCAGCATTCCCAACGCCAGAATGTCGATCTTCAGAATGCCCAGCGCGTCGAGATCGTCCTTGTCCCATTCGACGATGGTGCGCGCGTCCATCGCCGCGTCGATGACGGGGCAGAGTTCGTCCAGGCGGCCGCGCGCGATCACGAAGCCGCCGACATGCTGCGACAGATGGCGCGGAAAGCCGCGCAATTCGCGCGCGAGTTCCAGCGCCAAGCGCAAGCGTTCCTGATCGGGATCGAGCCCGGCTTCGCGTACATGCGCATCCTGCAAACCATCGGACCGGCCCCAGACCGAACCGGATAGCGCTTGCACCGCGTCATCCGACAGGCCCAGCGCCTTGCCCACGTCGCGCAAGGCCGAACGCGTGCGATAGGAAATCACCGTCGCGGCGAGACCCGCGCGCGTGCGGCCATAGCGTTCGTAGATGTACTGGATCACTTCTTCGCGCCGCTCGTGCTCGAAATCGACGTCGATATCCGGCGGCTCGTCGCGCGCGTCGGACACGAAACGCTCGAACAACACGTCGATCTGCTCGGGATCGACGCCGGTGATGCCCAGGATAAAGCAGATCACCGAATTCGCCGCCGAGCCGCGCCCCTGGCACAGAATGCCGCGCGACCTTGCGAAGACGACGATGTCGTGCACGGTCAGGAAATAGGGCGCGTAGCCCAATCGCGCGACGATCTCCAACTCGCGTTCGATCTGCGCGGCGATCTTCGCTGGCACGCCGGCGGGATAGCGTTCTCGCGCCCCTTCGCGCGTCAGGCGTTCGAGCGTGGCTTGGCTTGATCCCGGTTCGGCGTCGGGCAATTCGGGATAGAGATAGCGCAACTCATCCATCGAAAACGTGCAGGCGGAGGCGATATCCGCCGTCGCCGCGATCGCGTCGGGATAGTCGCGAAACAGCCGCGCCATTTCGGCGGGCGCTTTCAAGTGCCGCTCGGCATTGGCGGCGAGACGATAGCCCGCTTGGTCGATCGTCGTGCCTTCGCGCACGCAAGCGAGTACATCGTGCAAACGCCGCCGTTCGGGGATGTGATAATGCGCGTCGTTGGTCGCGACGAGGCGAAGCCCCGCATCGCGCGCCGCCGCCGCGTATTCGGCCAGATGTGCGGCGTCGTTGCCGTCGAAACGACACGCGACGGCGAGAAACGCATCCTTGCCGAATAGCTGGCGAAGCTCATTCAAGCTTCGCGGTTCAAGCGCCAGCACGAAGGCATGGTCGCGCAAGGTTTCGAGTTCGGCGAGCGACAGCACGCAGCCTTTGTTGTGGCCCGCGCGCAAACGGCCCATCGAAATCACACGCGATAGCGCCGCGTAACCGATCTTGTCTTTGACGAAGACGCGCAGCGGCGGCGCGTCCGTCGGATCGAGCCGCGCCCCGATCAACAACTTGAGGCCGGCTTCCTTCGCCGCGACATGGGCGCGCACGATCCCGGCGAAGCTCGCGCGATCGGCGATGCCGATGGCGGCAAGGCCAAGCGTTTGCGCTTGGCGCGCGAATTCCTCGGGATGCGATGCGCCCCGCAGGAAACTGAAATTCGTCGTGACGCCCAACTCGGCGTAGGCGGGCGCTGTCACGCGAACAGCCCGTGCAGGAACCAGCGTAAGCCGCCGGCGGCGCCTTCGCGATAGACCCAGAAGCGATGGCCCTCGCGATCGTCGATGGCGAAATAATCGCGGGGCGGGGCGGGGGCGCGCCACCATTCGGGCTCGATCCGCTCGGGCCCTTCGGCGCGCACCACATCGTGCAGACGCTTGCGCCAGCGGAAACGGCGCGGCGGTCCGTCGGGCAACTCGGCCAGCGCCTCGATCGGCTCGGGCCACGCCAATAAGCGCAGCGGCCGGGGATTGGTGGGCGGCTTGGCGCTACGCAAATGCGGCGGCACGCTGCCAAGGGCGGGCAGGCGGATTTGCGCGCGTTCGGGAATATGACTTTCGAACGGTGCCAAGCGCACGACGTTCGCGGCACCCAGGCGATTGATCAGGCGATCGACCAGTGGGGCGAGGTCGCCGAGATCGGGATCGCCGTCGGGAAGTGCGATGGCGCTTTGACGCAAACTCAGGGGGCTGGCGATTTCGGCGTCGAGCAAGGCCGTGTCGATGCCGAAGCCGGGATCGAGCTTGGGCAGATGTTCGGCGAAGAGCCGCACGAGCGCTTTCGCGTCGCGCATCGGCCGGCTGGTGCCCAGTGCGAGATGCGCGGCCGTGCCGTCGGCGCGTAGTGCGATCAGGCGCGCGCGCCGCAAGCCGAGCTCGGCGGCTTCGAGCTTGGCGCAAAGTTCGAGCGCCAAGCGTTCGACGATGCGCGCGAGATCTTCGGGCGCCGACACGGGCTCGGCGAAAACGAGGCGGGCGCGCATCGCCGGCACGGGGATATCGGGATCGAGCGGCTCGTCGATGTCGCCGAACGCCTGGCGCAAACGGCGCAACGGTTCGGGCCCGAAACGCGCGTCGAGGCCGCGACGCGGATCGCTGCTGCGCACCAGGGCGGCGAGATCGGCGATGCGCCGCAAGCCCAGCCGGTCGAGATCGCCGAGAATATCGGGCGGCAGGCGCAAGGCGGCGGGCGGATAATCGGCGAGGGCGGTTTGCGTTTCGCCGGGCGCGATGCGCGTGGCGGCGCCTGCGCCATAACGCGCGGCGGCCCAGGCCGCGCCGATCGTATCGGCTAAAGCGGCGCGCGCGTTAAGCCCGAAGCGGGCGAGTTCGCGCGGGATCGCGGCGAGCCAGTCAGCCTCGCCGCCGAACAGATGCGCGGCCCCGGTCGCGTCGAGCAGCAACCCGTCGGCCACACGCGCGATCGACGGCGACCAGCGCTGCGCCCAAAGGGCGAGCGATTTCAGCGCCGCGTCATCGCCATCGGGGTCATGGCGCGTCGCGACCAAATCCGGGCATCGCGCGCGCGCCTCGGCAAGGCCGAGACCGGGATGGAGCCCCGCCTTGCGGGCCCGCGCATCGACCGCCGCGAGGCGCAGCGCGCCGGCGGTCGAAGCGAACGTCGCGCGGAGGCAATGCGGCGGGACGCCATCACGCTCAGCCCGCCTTGCGGCGCGATCGGTCGGCAGAAACGGCAGGAAGATCGCGATGATTCGCTTGGTCATCGGCGAGGGACCAGTTCTGCCCGGCGAGTTCGACCGTCCAGGCGCCGGGGGCGGCGTTTTGCGCGCGGAAAAGTTCGACGTTCCAGCGCCGCGCACCCGTGGGCGACGGCGCACCCGCCACGCGCCAGCGCGTGCGCGCGGCACTCGGCTCGGCGAATTCGGCTTGCGGGCGCAGCAGGAAGGCGGCCGTGCCGCCCATTTCGGCCGCGAGCTGCAAGCGGCGCGTCTGGACGAGTTCGACGCCGTCGATCTCGGCCGCCACGGCGGCGAGCGAGCGGCAGCGCAACGCTTCCTCGAACGCCCACAGCGCGTCGATCCGCTTGGGCGCGTCGACTAGCAGCAGGCGCGCGGGATCGAGGCCGAGGGCCGCGAGACCGGCCTGGGTCAAATTCGGCCGGCGCGCGATCCACACGACCGGGCCGCCTTTGGCCGCGTCCTTGGCGAAGCGGGCCAGCAAGGCGGCGGCGAAACCGCCGGCGGCGCCGTCCTGCGCCGGGCCGTCGGCTTCCACGCCCGCGATCTCGTGCAGCGCGCCGCGCGGGATGCCGCCCCAAGGCAGATGCGTGTCGATCGCCTTGATGCCGAAACCCACGCTGCCGTCGCCCGAACCGGGGCGGGCGGCGAAGCTCGCCAGTCGCGCCTTGAGTTCCTGGACCGTGGTCGAGGCGGGGCGGCGGGGCGGCGACGGCATATTCATGAAATGTTTCCCAAGAAGCGGATTACGAAGCGTGCCGAACATTTCCTGGCGATGGGCCGGGATCGGCGCCATCGCCGGGGCGGGCGGCGGGAAAGCCCGGATGATCGCGGGAAAACCGGTCGAGGCTTGAAGGTTCATCTTCCGCTCCTGTCACGAAGTTCACTCTTCATTCGTATTCGGTTTTTGTTCTAATGCTGGCCGCGTGAACCGTCAAGAGCTAACCCGACGCTCATTACAGATTTGCGAAATGCGATTCGGATGGGCTTAAATTAGCAAAACTGATCATATACCCCCTTGCAAAATGCAAACTGAGGGGGCATAGTCATCTCGAAATTAACCATCCCGGTCGCCATGAGCCCCACAATGCCCAGCGCCCCCCGCAAACTCCCCGCTCGCGCCAAAAAAGCCGCGACGAAGTCGAACGCCGAACTGCCGCCGATCGGCGAGGTTCTGCTCTCGATGAAGGAGATCCTGCGCGAAGACGGGCTGCTGCCGAACCCGAACTGGCACTGATCTTCGGATCAGCGAAAAATGCGGCCGCCTTCGGGCGGCCGTTTTCGTTTCAGAGTTTGTCTTCGTAGACCGCGACGATCTTGCTTTCGTTCTGGTCGCCAAGACCCGCCTGCAGCAAGCGGTCATAGGCGTCGAGCGCGGTTTCGCCCAGCCGTGCGGGAATATCGAATTTGCGCGCCAGCGCCACGCCGTAGGCGGTGTCCTTGCGGCGCAGTTTGCCGGTAAAGGTGATGTTGGTCGTGTGATCGCCGCCGGCGATGTAATTCGCGTTGCGCACGGCTTGCGGGCTCGCGGCTTGACCCTTGGCGAGGAAGGCGGCGACTTGCGCCATGTCGAGCCCGGCCTTGGCGGCGAGCGCCAAGCCTTCGCCGACCGCGGCGATCTGTACGGCCCCCATAAGATTGATCATCAGCTTGAACACCGTGCCCGCCCCGACGGGGCCGAAATGCGCGATCGCCGCCGATAGCGGTTCGAGCAAGGGCCGCGCGGCGTCGAGATCCGCCTTATCGGCGCCGACGAACAGCGTGAGCTTGCCGGCGGCGGCGACGTCGGGCAGGCCGGTCACGGGGCTGTCGATATAGCGCAGGCCCTTGGCTTTGGCTTGCGCCGCCAATTCCAGCACGCGGTCATGCGACAGCGTCGAAAACTCGATCGCGAAGGCGCCTTTGGGCAACACCGGCAACGCGCGATCCCAAACTTCGCGCGAAGCCGCGTCGTCGGCCAGCATCGCGAAGGCCGCATCGGCATCCTTCGCGGCGTCCTCGATTTTCGCGACGAAGCCGGGCTCGTTCTTCGGCGTGCGGTTCCACACGCGAATGTCGTGCCCGGCGCCGCGCAAGCGCGCGGCCATGCCCGATCCCATGCGGCCCAAGCCGAAGAATGCGATCTTCGCCATCAGCCGGCTTGTCCCAGCCCGTGGACGCGCGCGAGATAACCGCCCAGCACGGCTTGTTCGGCGAGCGACAGATGCAAGCCGGTCTTGGTGCGGCGGAACAGAATGTCGTTCGACGTGCGCGCCCATTCCTCGCGCACCATCAGATCGACTTCCGCGCCGTAAAGCCCGGCCCCGAAATGCGGGCCCAGATCGTCGAGCGATTTCGCGGCCGACAGGAACTTCAGCGCGCGCGAACCCTGGCGGCGCAATATCGAATACAGATGTTCGCGCGGCAGCCAGGTCCATTCGCGCGCGCGATCGGCAACGAAACGCTCGAAATCCGCGTCGCTTCCGTCGAGCTCGCCGCCCGGCAGTTTGGCGCCCGCCGTCCAAGCGCCCGTCGCTTGCGGGAAGAAGGGTGCGAGTTTTTCGAGCGCGTGTTCGGCCAAGCGGCGGAACGTCGTGATTTTACCGCCGAAGATCGAGAGCGCGGGCGCACGGCCTTCGCCCGCATCGAGTTCCAGCACGTAATCGCGCGTCACCGCACTCGCGTTGTCGGAGCCGTCGTCATAGAGCGGGCGGATGCCGGCATAGCTCCACACCACGTCGGCTTGCGTCACCGGCCTTGCGAGGAAGCGGTTCGCCGCCTTGCACAGATAATCCGTTTCCTCGGGCGAGATCGCGACGCGCCCCGGGTCGCCTTCGTAGACGACGTCGGTCGTGCCGATCAGCGTGAAATGCCCTTCATAGGGAATGACGAACACGATGCGCCGATCGACGTTTTGCAGAATGAAGGCGTGTTCGCCTTCGTATTGCTGCGCCACGACGATATGGCTGCCTTTGACGAGCTTCAATTTCGCGGGCGCGTTCTGGCCCATGACGCCGGTGATGGTCGACATCACCCACGGGCCCGCGGCGTTGACCAGGGCCTTGGCACGGATGTCGGTTTGCCCGCCGCCCAAGCGGTCGGACAGCGCCAAGCGCCATTCGCCGTTTTCGCGCCGCGCGGAGGTGACTTGCGTGCGCACGCGAATATCGGCGCCCAGATCGGCGGCGGCGCGCGCGTTGAGCGTCACGAGCCGCGCATCGTCGACCCAGCAATCGGAATAGACGAAGCCCGTGGGCACGTCGGCGCGCAAGCCCCGCCCGAATTCGCTGGCGGGCAGATCGACTTGGCGCGAGCCGGGCAGGCGGGTCTTGCGGCCCGGCGACCAGCCGAGATGATCGTAAAGGAACAAGCCCATCCGGATGAGCCACGCGGGGCGCAAGCTTGCATCATGCGGCAGCACGAAGCGCATCGGCCACACGATATGCGGGGCGCTTTCGAGCAGCACGTCGCGCTCGGCCAAGGCTTCGCGCACCAGGCGGAACTCGTAATGCTCGAGATAGCGCAAGCCGCCATGGATCAGCTTCGACGACGCCGACGACGTGGCCGACGCAAGGTCGTTCTGCTCGGCGAGCAAAACTTTAAGGCCGCGGCCCGAAGCGTCGCGCGCGATGCCGCAACCGTTGACGCCGCCGCCGATGATCGCGAGATCGTAGAGAGGAATGGAATCGGACATGACCGGACTTTACAGCCGTTGGAACCCGGCTTCACCCATGCAAGCGGCGAAGGCCGTTTCGCGCGCGCGCAAACGGGCGGCGAGGCGGGCATAGGCCGCGTCGTTTTCCCTTGCGCAGCGGTCGCGCGCATTGGCGTCGATCTCGCTGCCGCAAGGGCGGGGCGGCAGTTCGTTCGGACCCGAAGCCGCTTCGGCGCGGATGTCGCAAGCCTGGCGCGCGGCGGTTGCGGCTTCGGGCGAAAGCCTTGGATGGGTCCAGCGCTCTTCCGGCGCGCAGGCCGAAAGCCCCAGGGCCGCCACAATCGGGACCGCAATCGCGCCACAAATCTTCACGAGTTTCATGACCAACAAACTAGCCCTCCGGACACCGTTCGGTTAAGAGCATTCCCATGAGTCGCTCCCTTTTTGCCGTCATTTTTGCAGTGATCGCCGGACCCGCCGTCGCCCAAGACGCGGCGGAATGGTCTTGGCGCGGCACCTATTCGGTGCTGGTCGAGAACGACAAGTTCAGTTCCTTCGACCAAGCCAAGCAGACCGACCGCAATTTCACCAACGGTATCCGTTTCAACTGGATGTCGGAGCCCGGCTTGCGCTGGGGGCCGTTGCGCGAACTCGCGGGGTGGATTCCGGTTTTCGACGCGTCGGGCAAGACGCGCGCGGGGCTGGGCTTCGGGCAGAACATGTACACGCCCGAGGATATTTCGCGCCGCGACCTGATCACCAACGACCGGCCTTATTCGGGCTGGACGTATCTCGCGGCGGCGCTGACCTCCGATTTGGGCGAGGGGCAAAATCGCGGCCGTCTCGACACGCTGGAACTGCAGGTCGGCATCGTCGGCCCGCAAAGCTATGCCGAGCAGACGCAGAAGGAATATCACAAGCTGATCGGCGCGCGCGTGCCGATGGGCTGGGGCAACCAGTTGAAGAACGAGCCGGGCGTGGCGCTGTTCTACGAGCGCAAATGGCGCCGCATGCGCACGCCGTTGCCCGATTTTCCGCTGTTCGAACTCGACATGACGCCGCATGTGGGCGGTTCGGTCGGCAATGTATTCACTTACGGCGCCGTCGGCGCCACGTTCCGCATCGGCCGCGATCTGGGCGTCGATTACGGTCCGCCGCGCATCCGGCCGGGCCTCGCGGGTTCGCTGCATATCGATCCGCCGCTCGACCGCTACGCCTATTACGCGTTTTTCGGCTTCGAAGGCCGCGCCGTGGCGCGCGACGTCACGCTCGACGGCAACACCTTCGCGCGCAGCCATTCGGTCAATCGCCGGCCGCTGGTCGGCGATCTGCAAATGGGCTTCGCGGTCGTGGTCGAGCGCATTCGCGGCACGTTCAGCTACGTGATGCGCACGCGCGAATTCGAAGATCAGAACAAGCCCGACCGCTTCGGCGCGCTGTCGATTTCGTATCGCTTCTAGCGATTCCGGTTGGCGTTCAGCACCAGCGCCGCACTCGCCAGCGTGAAGGCGAGGGCGGTGAGGGCGACCGGCATCAGGCCTTGTTCCAGGAACGGCGCCACGGCTTGTGTGCCGGCCGACGACAAGCCCAGCCCCATGAACATCAGCAAGCCCGAGGCGCGGCCGACGATCGCCGTGTCGACCGACAAGGCGCGCGCCATCGTCGACGGCCCGCGCAAACCCAGCGCGCCGCAGAACATCATCCAAACGAGGCCCAGCGCCACGAAGGATTTGAAATCGGCCCAGGCGAGGGCGAGCAACGCGACCGTCGCGACGATTTGAATCAAAACGCCGGACGCGATCATCGCGTCGAGCGAGAAACGCTTGGTGAGCCGCCCGTTCTGCGATGCCGCGACGCTGAAGGCGAGCACGCCGCAGCATTGCAGGATCGCGAAATCGCGTGGACTTCCGCCCAGCCAAAGCTCGATGATCTGCGGCGCGCTGGCGACGAACACCAGCAACGCGCCAAAGCACAGGCCGTGGCCCAGCGCGTAGCCGAAATAGACGCGGTCGCGCAGCAGCGCGCCATAGCCGCCCGCCGCCTTGCGCGTTTCGCGCGATACCGGCGGGGCAGGGGGAATGGCACGGAGCGCGAAGGGCGTGGCGGCGATGGTCAGCAGCGCCACGATCCAAAAGCTCGCGCGCCAATCGGTGATCAGCAGCAGCAGCGCCCCCAAAATGGGCGCGACCGCCGGGATCATGCTTTCGCCCGTGGCGAGCAGCGACATCGCGCGAACCGAGGCGGCTTCGTCGAGATTGCGCCGGATGAGGGCGGGCACGACGGCGGCGGCGGCCCCCACGCCGAAGCCTTGCACGCCGCGCGCTGCGATCAGCGTTTCCACGCTTGGCGCCACGGCGCAAACGAAGCCCGCCGCGATCTGCAACGTGATCGCGACGATCAGCACGGGCTTGATGCCGAATTTGTCCGCCGCCGATCCCCACACGAGCTGCGAGGCCGCCAACGCCGCGAAGAACACCGCGAGGGTGGCTTGCGCCTGGACGATCGTGCCGCCGAGTTCGGCGGGCAGCGTGGGCACGGCGGGCAGATACAGATCGACCGTCAGCATGCCGGCCGCCGTGATCGTGAACAGCGGCAGAAGTTTGAGCGAGGTCTGGGCTTGCATGGCGGCGCCGATCGGAAAGGGGCGACGCGTATAGACGAGGGAAGCGATGTCCGCAATACGCGGCGCATTTGGAATGGTCGGTCGCAGGATTTCGCGTTAAGGCTGCGCGCGGAGCGGGACGATGAACGGCATTCGAACGGAAATTCTGACGACGCGCCGCGGCGCGATCGAAGTGGCGCTTGCGGGCGATGGATCGCCGGTTTTGGCGCTTCACGGCGGAATGGGCGGTTACGATCAAAGCCTGATTTTGGGCCACGCGACGTTCGCAACGCCCGTGCGTATCGTCGCCGTTTCGCGGCCGGGTTATCTCGGCACGCCGATGGCGGATGCGCGCACGCCCGACGCGCAGGCCGATCTTTACGCCGCCGCGCTCGATACGCTGGGGATCGCGCAGGTACATGTCGTCGCGGTATCGGCCGGGGGGCCGTCGGCTTTGGCGTTCGCGCGCCGTCATCCGACGCGCTGTGCCGGCGTCGTGCTTGTCTCGTGCTGCACCGGGCGGCTCGAAATTCCGCCTGAAATCCGCAAGCGCATGCCGATGATGAAATGGTTCGCGCGCATTCCGGGGCTCGCTTGGCTGCTGCGCTGGCGCGCGGCGAAAGACCCGGCGCGGGCCGCACGTCGTTCGATCCCCGATCCGGCAGCGGCCGCGCGTACGCTTGCCGATCCCGAAGCGGGGCCGTTATTTCGCGCGCTGCTGTCGGGCACGTTCGACCGGCTTCGCGAACGTTTACCGGGCACGCTCAACGACATGGATGTGTTTTCGGCGCAGGCCGATATCGCGGGGGCGGATATCGCCGTGCCCGTGCTGATCGTGCATGGCGTCGCGGATCGGGTGGTGCCGTTCGCCCATGCGGCGCGGTTGGCGGAGGAAATTCCCAATGCCGCGTTGATGCCGATCGCGGGCGGCGAGCATGTCTGCCTTTTCACGCATATGCGCGCGATCCGCGAACGCGTTGCGGCGTTCGTCGCGGCGACGACGCGCTAACTCCCCGGCACCAAGCGAAAACCTTTATTGCGCAGGCAGAAGTCGCGCAGCCGCTGTTCCTCGAACCAAGTGTCGTTGAAGCCGGGGCGCATCCACGGATCGGCCATATAGAGCCGCCCGTCGCGGCCGCGCACATAAGTGGGGCCATAGGCGAAGCGGTTATAGAAAGCGCGCGACTGCGCCTCGCTCCAAGCTTGCTGGCGGCAATCGCCCATCTCGGCCTGGGCTTGGGCGTCGGATAAGGCGGGATTTTCCCAGCGCATCGGCGGCCCGCAGGCGGTAAGCGCCAGCAGGGCGCTCAAAGCAAGGAGGGGACGAAGGATCAACATGATTTATCGCGGCGTCGCGCCGATTCAAAACAGTGCCGGCGATCGAAAGGACCTCTTTCGTTGAATTTCGGCTCTTCGGCGCGCTGATCGCGGCAGGGCATATACAGGACTCTGGGCGCGAAGACCGCCGGCGGCAAGCAAGCCTCGCGTTTGGGCTCCGCTTCGGCCGTGCTCGCGAGCAGTAAACCGGTCAATCCGATAATCGAGCGCATTTCCGCCTCCCGTTGCTAGGGCAACGGGGGATCGGCGCTGATTATTCCGGAATTGAAACGTTGGCTCCCCGGGCAAGATTCGAACTTGCGACCAATCGATTAACAGTCGATTGCTCTACCGCTGAGCTACCGGGGAACGGCAACGACGGGCGGGGCTTATAACCGATGCCCCGGCGCGTCGCCAGGGAAAAGAACCCTGGGCGGAACCCGTGTGGAGGCCGAGGGCGGAATCGAACCGCCGCGTATCGGATTTGCAATCCGATGCATTACCACTTTGCTACTCGGCCGCACACGTGGGGCGCCACGTATAGGCAAGCCGCCGCCCGGGGTCAATATCGCCGCCCAAGTCCGATCAGGACCCTAGCCGTTACCGGGACTTACGCGCTTTCAGTTGTCCCTTGTGGCGACGCACCATATATAAGTCGCCAAGCCCGACCGCTCGACACCAGGGGAGCCCGAAGACATGGATTTCGCCGAACGCCGCCGCAATATGGTGGAAGGCCAGTTGCGCACCAACAAGGTGATCGACGAGCGCTTGATCGCGGCGATGTCCTCGGTCCCGCGCGAAAAATTCGTGCCGGCCAAGCTCGCCGGTGTGGCCTATGTCGACGAGGATTTGGCGCTGGGCGGCGGCAAATATCTGATGGAGCCGATGGTGTTCGCGCGGCTGGTGCAGGCGCTGGCGCTCGAGCCGGGTCAGCGCGTGCTGGTCGTCGGCGACTTCACCGGCTACGCGGCGACGGTGCTGAAAGATATGGGTGTGGCGCTCGCGTCCGACGCCGACGATTCGACCATCGACGCAATTCTGTTCGCCGGCGCCATCGGCGAATTGCTCGATAGCTATACGCGCCGCTTGGCCGAAGGCGGGCGGATCGCGGGCGTGTTGACCGCACCGGGCGAACCCGGCCGCGCCACGCTGTGGCGCAAATTCGCGGGCGACGTGACGAGCGTCACGATGTTCGACGCCGCCACACCGGTGTTGCCCGGCTTCGAGAAGCAGCCCGGTTTCGTGTTCTGAACGGAGTTGTTGTGAGCGACGAAACGTATCCGTTCGAAATCGGCGTGGCCGAGCTGAAAAGCTGGCTCGACGAGGGCAAAAAGCCCGCGATCATCGATGTCCGCGAAGCTTCGGAGTACGAAATTTGCCGAATCGCGGGTAGCTTACATATTCCGATGGGAACGATTCCCGATTCGCTGGATCGTTTGCCGAAGGACGGACCCCTGGTGGTGACGTGTCATCACGGCGGGCGGTCCGCACGCGTAGTTTCTTGGCTGCGTCAGCAAGGGATCGATCGGGCGATCAACTTGGCGGGCGGAGTCGATCAATGGGCCGCGCAGGTCGATCCGGACATGGCGCGTTACTGATTTGGAAGAGGGTTATTCGATGGCGACGCGACGGATGGCATTGAAGGCGACGGTAGCGGGCGCGGCCTTGGCGGCCGTGATGGCGCTGGCGCCGATGGCCGGCGCCCAAACGATCGACGAGGCGCTCGCCAACGCCTACCGCACCAATCCCGAAATTCTCGCCCAGCGCGCGGCGCTGCGCGCGACCGACGAAACCGTGCCGCAAGCGCTGTCGCAATGGCGCCCATCGGTCACGCTGTCGGGCAATACCGGCAAGGCGCGCGACTTCAACTCGACCACGACCACGGTTTACGGCGCCAACGGTTCGCGCGACCAGCAGACGACGGAGAACGAGCGCGATCGCACGCCGTTGCAGGCGACGTTGACCGTCACCCAGCCGCTCTATCGCGGCGGGCGCTCGACCGCCGAACTCGCGCGCGCCGAAGCCAACGTGCAGGCGGGCAGGGCGCAGCTCGGGGCCGTCGAACAGCGCGTGCTGCTCGACAGCGCGACCGCCTATATCAATCTCGCCCAGGCCCTTGCGGTGCTCGACCTCAACATCAACAACGTGCAGGTCCTTCAGCGCCAGCTCGACGCCGCGCGCGACCGTTTCCAGGTCGGCGAGATCACCCGGACCGACGTGAGCCAGGCCGAAGCGCGCTTGTCGCAATCGCAGGCGAGCCGCACCAAGTCGGAAGGCGACGTGAACACCGCGCGCGCGACTTTCCTGCGCACGACGGGTATGGAAGCCGGCCGCGTCAGCGTGCCGCCGGTGCCGCGCGGGCTCCCCGGCAGTGCGGAAGAGGCGCGCGCCTGGGCGCAGGCGCAGAACCCGAACATCATCCAGGCGCGCTACGCGCATGAATCGGCCGGGCAGGATGTGGCGCTGGTCGAAGGCGAACAGCTGCCGACCATCGCGTTGCAGGCCGACGCGATCCGCGGCAAGGAAACCCAGACGCGCGGCACGATCCGCGACACGGTGGACGTGCTGCTGACCTTCTCGGTGCCAATCTATCAGCAGGGGGCGACCGACGCGCGCGTGCGCGGCGCCAAGCAGACGCAAGGTCAGCGCCGCACGCAGGTCGATGTGGCTTTGCGCCAGGCGATCAACGACGCGACGACCGCGTGGCAGCAGCTTTCCACCGCGCGCGCCCAGATCGGTTCGTTCACCGCCCAGATCCGCGCCAACGAAATCGCGCTGGAAGGCGTGGAGCAGGAAGCCCGTGTGGGTTCGCGCACCGTGCTCGACGTGCTGAACGCCGAGCAGGAATTGCTGAACAGCCGCGTGAGCTTGGTTCAGGCCCAGCGCGACGAAGTGCTGGCGTCGTTCCAGCTGCTGTCGGCGGTGGGCAAGCTCCAGGCCCGCGAGCTGGGCTTGCCGGTCGAAATCTACGATCCGGCGAGCAATCTCAGCGCGACGCGCGACCGTTGGTCGGGTAACGACATACCCGGCGAAACGGCCAAGAAATAACGCCTTCGCCCCGCCCGGAAGGGCGGGGTTTATCTCTGGCGTCGGGCTGTTCTGTCGCTTAATCTTTGGTCGCGGAACGGCTTAGCGGCGATTCGCATGCTTTTACCGTTCCGCCAGGACAATTTAGGGCGGCTTCGAACCCATTGCGTTCGGACCGCGCTGGCGGTTTGAACAGGCGACTGGAACCCGGACGAAGATGACGGATCCGAAGAACCAACAAGAACCGTCGATGGAGGAAATCCTCGCCTCCATCCGCCGTATCATTTCCGAAGACGGCGATGCCGGGAAAGCGCCGCCTGCCGCACCCGCCGCCGAAGCGCCGCCGCCACCGCCGCCGCCACCACCGCCCCCTGCGGCGGCTCCGCCGCCACCTCCGCCGCCGCCACCGCCGGCGGAACCCGAGCCGATGGCGATGCCGGAACCGGAACCGATGCTGCCGGAGCCGGAGCCCGAACCCGTTATGGAGATGATGGCGCCGCCGCCGCCGCCACCACCCCCTCCGCCGCCGCGTCCGCGCATGCCGATGCCGGAGCCGGAGCCGATCGACGATGTGTTGGAACTAACCAACGTCGTCGACAAGCCGCCGCCGGTGATGTCGGACGAGCCGCGCCGCTTGATGTCGGACGACACGGCGGTTCGCGCGTCGGAATCGCTGCAAGGTTTGCAGGCCCGCGTGCCGCGCAACCTGCTGCTGGGCAATTCGGACCTGACGATCGAAGATCTGGTGCGCGCGGAATTGCGCCCGATCCTCAAAGCGTGGCTCGACCAGTATCTGCCCGATCTGGTGGAGCGTATGGTGCAGCGGGAAATCCGCCGCATCACGCGTGAGTCGCAGGACTATTGAGCCGGGGCTAAGCCCCGGTTAAACCCTTCCGGCCATGACAGACACGCAAAACGACGAGACCGCCCAAGGCGGTCTCGCCAAGACCTTTTCGCCCGCCGAGATCGAAGCCCGCCGCTACGAGGCGTGGGAGAAATCCGGCGCGTTCGCCGCCGACCCGAATTCGGCCAAGACGCCCTATACGATCATGATGCCGCCGCCCAACGTCACGGGCTCGCTGCATATGGGCCACGCGCTGACCTTCACGATCCAGGACACGCTGATCCGGTTCCAGCGCATGCGCGGGCGCGACGCGTTGTGGCAGCCGGGCACGGACCATGCGGGCATCGCCACGCAGATGGTCGTCGAGCGGCGCTTGGCGGAGAAGGGCGTGTTCCTCGATCGCGGCGGTGTCGCCCCCAAGGGCAAAGACGTCGGCAACGCGACGCTGATCGGGCGCGAGAAATTCCTCGAAGAAGCCTGGGCGTGGAAGGCAGAAAGCGGCGGCACGATCACGCGCCAATTGCGCCGCCTGGCCGCGTCGCCCGATTGGGCGCGCGAGCGCTTCACGATGGACGAAGGCTTGTCGCTGGCCGTGCGCAAGGTGTTCGTCGAGCTGCATCGCCAGGGCCTGATCTATCGCGACAAGCGCCTGGTCAATTGGGACCCGAAGCTGCACACCGCGATCTCCGATCTCGAAGTCGAGCAGCGCGAGATCAAGGGCAATCTCTGGCATTTCAAATATCCGATCGAGGGCGAGACCGATCGCTTCATCGTGGTCGCGACGACGCGCCCCGAAACGATGCTCGGCGATACCGGCATCGCCGTGCATCCCGACGACGAGCGCTACAAATCGCTCGTCGGCAAATTCGCGATCCTTCCTATTGTTGGAAGAAGGATCCCGATCGTCGCCGACGAATACTCGGACCCTGAGAAGGGCACGGGTGCCGTGAAGATCACGCCCGCGCACGACTTCAACGATTTCGAAGTCGGCAAGCGGCACAAGCTCGCCATGATCAACGTCATGGACAAGGACGCGCATATTTCCGGCGACGTGCCCGAGCGCTTTGCCGGCATGGAACGCTATGCCGCGCGCAAGGCGATCGTCGCCGAAATCGAATCGCTGGGCCTGCTCGACAAGATCGAAGCGCATACGCATATGGTGCCGCATGGCGACCGTTCGGGTGTGGCGCTGGAGCCGTGGCTGACCGATCAATGGTTCGCCGATGCAGCTACGCTGGCCAAGCCCGCCATCGAAGCGGTCGAGCAGGGCCATACCGTGTTCTTGCCCAAGCAATGGGAGAACACGTATTACGAATGGATGCGCAACATCCAGCCCTGGTGCGTCAGCCGCCAGCTCTGGTGGGGCCATCAGATTCCGGCCTGGTACGCGCCCGACGGCAGCGTGTTCGTCGAGGAAACGGAGGAGGCCGCCAAGGCGGCCGCGCGCGCCAAGTTCGGCAAGGATGTCGATCTCAAGCGCGACCCCGACGTGCTCGACACGTGGTTCAGCTCGGCGTTGTGGCCGTTCTCCACGCTCGGCTGGCCCGAACAGACGCAGCACCTGAAGCGCTACTATCCCGGCGACGTGCTGGTCACGGGCTTCGACATCATCTTCTTCTGGGTCGCCCGGATGATGATGATGGGCATCCATTTCGGCAATCCGGGCAAGCCGCTCGCCGAACGCGTGCCGTTCAAGACCGTCTACATTCACGCGCTGGTGCGCGACGAGCGCGGCCAGAAAATGTCGAAGTCGAAGGGCAATATCATCGACCCGCTCGACCTGATCGGCAAATACGGCACCGACGCGCTGCGCTTCACGCTCTGCGCGCTGGCCGCCCAAGGCCGCGACGTGAAACTCGCGACCGCGCGCGTCGAAGGCTATCGCAACTTCGTCACCAAGCTGTGGAACGCCTGCCGCTACGCGCAGATGAATGGGGCGGCACCCGTCGCCGGCTACGATCCCGCGAAGGTGACGCTGACGGTCGATAAATGGCTGGTCGGCGAACTCGCCAAATGCGCGAAGGCCGTGACCGCCGCGATCGACGCCTATCGCTTCAACGAAGCGGCGGACGCGCTTTATCGCTTCGTGTGGGGCAATTTCTGCGACTGGTATCTCGAATTCACCAAGCCGCTGCTCCAGCAGGGTACGGATGCCGAGAAGGCGGAAGTGCGCGCGACCACGTCCTACGTGATCGGACAGGTGCTGAAGCTGCTGCATCCCATCGCGCCCTACGTGACCGAGGAGCTGTGGGAAACGCTCGGCTACAAGCAGGGCGCCACACAACTGATGTCGGAAACCTGGCCCGAATACGGGGCGGGACTTGGCGACGCCGCGGCCGAGGCCGAGATGAACTGGGTCGTCGATGCGATCACCGGCATCCGCGCGCTGCGCGCCGAGATGAACGTGCCGCAAGGGGCGAAGCCCGCGTTGCTCTTCCGGGATGCGGACGACACGGCGAAAGCGCGGCTCGCGCGCCATGAAGGGCTTATCAAGACGCTGGCGCGCGTGGAAAGCATCGCCGCCGAAACCGGCGGCCCGACCAAGGGTTCGGCCCCGGTCGCGTTGACCGGCGCCACGCTGGTGTTGCCGCTCGCGGGCTTGATCGATGCGGGTGCGGAGCGCAAGCGCCTGGAAAAGGAAATCGGCAAGCTCGACGGCGAAATCGCGAAGGCGGACAAGAAATTGTCGAACGCCGATTTCGTCGCCAAGGCCGATCCCGAAGCGGTCGAAGATCAGCGCGAACGCCTCGCCGAAGCCAAAGCGGCGCGCGGACGCCTCGCCGTGGCGCTGGAACGCCTCAAGGACATCTGAGGCAGCGTCAGGCGGCGCGGGGCGGGAAGGCGGCCACCGGCACGGGCGTGTCGGGAATGTCGACGACGAATTCCGAGCCGCGCCCGAGCGTGCTTTCGACGGCGATCGTGCCGCCGATCTGCTCGACCAGTTGCTTCGTCACCATAAGGCCGAGCCCGACGCCGTCGGGGCGCGCGATATAGGCGTCGGAGCTGCGCCAAAACGGCTCGAAGATATGTTTTAACTCGTCGGGCGCGATGCCCACGCCTTCGTCGGCGACGAAGAATTGAAGCCGTCCGGCCGAGCTTTCGCGCCATCCGATCCGCACGATGCCGTTGGGCTGGCTGTATTTGACCGCGTTGTCCGTCAAATTCAGAAAAATCTGGCGCAGCACGCGCTTGTCGGCGAAAAGGACGTGCCGCCCTTCCGGAACGACCGTTTCGATGGCGATGTCGCGCGCGGCCGCTTTTGCCCCGAGCATTTGCGCGATGTCGCGCAAGAAGGGCGTCAAATCCAACTCCTCCGGCCGCAAGCGCGCGCGGCCGGCCTCGATCGCCGCGACATCGAGCAATTGATCGACGACCGTCAGCAGATGCCGTGCGGCGGTCACCACGTCGCCGTTGTATTCGGCGTTCTTGGCCGAGAGTTTGCCGAAAATCTCGGTGCCGATCATTTCGGAGAAGCCGATGATCGCGTTCAACGGCGTGCGCAATTCGTGACTGACATTCGCGAGGAAATCGCGCTTGGCGAGGTTCGCGGCGTCGGCGGTGACGAGCGCCGTGCGCAAGGCCGCGGATTCACGCTCGCGGATTTGCGCGAAATACGCGATCAGCCCCGCCATGGCGAAACTCAACAAACTCGTCAGCGTGGCGAAGGCGAAATAAACCGGACGCCGCGCGACGCTGCGCATGTCCAGATCGGCGTTGCGGAAACTGGCGTAGACATAGATGGGATGCCGTTCGATATGCTTGTAGGCGATCGTCAGCGGCCGGCCGTCGGGGTCTTTGCGGTTGAGAATGACGCCGAGATCGTTGCGCGCGACTTCCGGCCCCATGAAATAGTCGAGATCGAGCTTGATGCCGACATAGTTGTCGGGATCGGGATAGCGGTAGATCAAATGACCGTCCTCGCGGAACGCGCCGACATTGCCGGGAGCGGAAATGAAGATGCGGTCGAACAATCGATTGAGCTCGGGCACGTCGATCGCCGCGACGATGTACTTGACCTTGAAAATATTGGGCCGCGCGATCTTCGAGACCGGGATGATGTCGCCGCCGCTCGCGCGCGAACGCGATTGCAGTCCGATCTTGAAGAAGTCGTAGGACTTGTCTTCGAGGTCCGTGATGTATTCGCGATCCGCGATGTTGAATTCGGGTTCGGGAAAGCTCGGCAGCTCGATTCGATTGGCGTCGGCGTCGAACAGGCGCAATCGGATCGAAAAGGATTGATGGCGCCCGAACCCCGCGATGAAGTTTTCGAGCGCCAGACGATCGGCGGATTCCGAAAATGGGATTCGTTGTTCGGCCATCCATTTGTCGACCGTGTCGGTGAACAGCACGGCCGTATCGATCGCGCGGGAGAACTGCGCGGCGAGTAGATTTTGACCGCCGAGCGACTCCGACTGCGCGTTCGCATGGACCTCCCGGCCGTCGTCGCCGACCTTCCACAGCGCCAGCGACCAAACGGCGCCCGCGATCAGGGCCGCGAATAGGAAGGCGAGGTTGCCGGGCGCGACGTGGCGCAACAGGCCGCGACGTTCCCGGCGTATCCAGCGATCCATAGCCGCGCCCTGCCGACCCTATACTGTCACGCCGAGCGGACTTGACGCAGGAATTGTTCGACGGCGTTGCGCAGATCGTTCGCCTGTCCGCCCAGATCGGCGGCGGCCTTCTGCACCATGCCGGCGGCGGTGCCGGTATCTTCGGCGGCGCGCGTGACGCCGGTGATGTTGGAGGAGACTTCGCTGGTACCCGCGGCCGCTTGCTGAACATTGCGCGCGATCTCGCTGGTCGCGGCGCCTTGCTCTTCGACCGCCGCCGCGATGGTCGACGCGATCGAGTTCATGCTGGCGATCGTTTCGCCGATCGAGCGCATGGCTTCCACCGATTGGCCGGTCGCCGCCTGGATCTCGTTGATCTGGGCGCCGATCTCCTCGGTCGCGCGGGCGGTCTGGCTCGCGAGGCTTTTGACCTCCGACGCCACGACCGCGAAACCTTTGCCGGCTTCGCCCGCGCGCGCGGCCTCGATCGTGGCGTTGAGCGCCAGGAGATTGGTCTGCGACGCGATCTCGGAGATCAACTGCACGACGTTGCCGATCTTTTGCGCGGCGCTCGCGAGCGCTTCGACCGTCTGCCCGGTGCGGCCGACATCCTCGACGGCCTTGCCCGACATGCGCGCCGATTCCGTGACCTGGCGCGAGATTTCGCTGATCGACGACGACAGCTCCTCGGTCGCCGCGGCGACGGTCTGCACGTTGGTCGACGCTTCTTCGGAAGCCGCCGCGACGGCCGTCGCTTGGCGGCTGGTTTCCTCCGCCGTCGCGGTCAGCTGGGTCGCGGATTCCTGCATCCGGTTGGCTTGGGTCGAGACTTCCGTGACGACGCCGCCGACCTTCGCTTCGAAATCGTCGGCGAGCGCGATCATCGCGGCGCGCTTCTCCTCCGCCGCGCGCACTTCGGCGGCTTTCTGCTCGGCCTCCAGCGCCCGGACCTTGAGCGCGTTGTCCTTGAAGACCTGAACTGCCTTCGCCATCGCGCCGATCTCGTCCTTGTTCGAGAGGGACGGGACGTTGGTTTCGAGTTCGCCGCCCGCCAGTTTGGTCATGGCACCGGTCATCCCGCCGATCGGCGCCGTAATGCCCTTGGCGATCAGATAGGCGAAGATAAGGCCCAGCGCGATGGCGATCGCCGACAGGATCGTAATGGTCAGGATGCTACCGGCGATCGTGGCGCCGACTTCGGCCGCGATCACGATCATCGCTTTCTTTTGCGCGTCGACCAACTCGGTAACCCGTCCGCTCAGACGTTCGGCAACGCGCGCATTGGTTACGTTCACGAATTCCGCCATCTCCAGCGAGGCGCGCGTCCCGGTCTGCAGCATACCGCGCAACGGCGCAACCGCCTGCGCCGCCGTTTCGACGACGTCGCGCGCGGGGCTCCGCGCGGCCGCCTGCCGCGCGACGGCGATCGAACCTTCGAGGTCGGTCAGTGCGGCGTTGATCGAGGTGACGCCTGCCTCCGTCGGGGCGGCGATGAAGCGCGCGACGCGGATGCGCAAAATCCCGAGATTGTCTTGCGCCTTGCCGGCGGCGGCGCTGAGATTGTCCTCGCCCGTCTTCATCGCGCCGTCGAACGCTTCGGTCAATTTCTGACGGGCGTTGAGCGCGGCGGGTTCGTATTTCGCCGTGATCGCGTCCTCGCGAAGCGTGCGCAGTTCGACGACCTTGCCGAAATTGCGCTGATACTCCTCCGCCAGTTCGCCGATATTGCGCGCGATCGCCTTGCGCTCCTCGGAAATGAACTTCGGTATGTTGGCCTGGACGATCCCGCGGATACGCGTGCCGATTTCGTCGACGCGCTTCTGCGCATCCGGATTTCCGCTCGCCGTGTATATCAAGACTTGACGGCGAAGCTCGGCCATATCGGCGTTGATTTCTTCGACCGCAAGCGCATTGGCGGCGATCGAATCGAAACTCTGGAATGCGCGTTGAAGCCCATTCATCGCGAACCACGCCGTAACCGCGAGTGTAGTAAGCAGCGTCAGGACGAGTGCGAAACCGAAACCGATACGCATGCCGATCTTGAAGCGGCCGTTGATCGCGGAAAGGGCGGACATCCTTGGCTCCATTTTGTTCGCGGGCCGAATGCAGCCCGGGGTTATGGTCGATGATTGGACGAGGCCGATTAAGAAACGCTGAAGCGGCGCACATCAAACGATGCGCGGCCGTACACGCAGCTTTCGACGATATTCCCAAGCCGCTGACAAAATCGGACCGGATGCCGGATTGTGTCGCAATCCGCGACGTTCGCCCGCATCGCGGAAAAACATTCACGCTATTTAGATATCCGCTCACCCTGAACGAGTGACATACTATTGAATACTTAAGACCAAGCAGAAGCCGGTCGATGGAGGAGGAGCCAAAGCGATGCTTTCCAGCCCTTCGAGCAGACGACATCTTCGAATCGTTCATGACGCTGCGGATAGCGGCGGCGGAAACGCCGATCGTGCGGGCCGCGCGCTGCCGCCCGATTACGACGCGCTGCATCCTTGGTTCGCCGCGGTCCGCGATTATCTCGCGTCGCTGGCCGCGCCTGGAAAGGTCGCGTCGCGCGCCGATTTCGATCCGTGCTGGCTGCGCGGCAATCTTCGCTTGGTGAATTTGGTCGAAGTCGTGCGCGACGCCGCCGGCGCCCAGCGCTTCCGTTTCCGGCTGGTCGGCACGACGCAGACGGAACTCGCGCGCCGCGAGATCACGGGGCTGTTCGTCGAGGATGCGGTGCTGCCGGCCTATGCCGATCGTATTCTTCTGAATATGCGAACGGTCGTGCGCACGCGCGCGCCGGTCTACGACCGCTTTCCGATGCCGCATCCGGACCGCGAATTCATCGACAGCGAGCGCGTGTATTTCCCGCTCGCGTCGGACGGGGAGAACGTCGACATGATTCTCGTCGCCTGCAACTACCCGAGCGACGTGAAACTCAAGCCGATGCACCCGTATGTCGCGCTGCCTCAATCCGCGTCGTCGGCGGGGATGCGATAGGCTTCGAGCGTGGCGCGCGCGGGGCCAATCGAACCCCACGGGCAATCGGCGAAGCGCAAGGCGACGAACGCGCAGGTCGGAAACTTCGCTGCGATGCGCGCGCGCGTATCCGTCTCGGCGGGCGGGATCAGGTCGAGGGCGAATTCCTCCAGCCCCGGGTTATGGCCGATCATCAGCACGGCGTCGGGGCAGGGGCTGCGCCGGTCGAGTTCGGCCAAGCGCCGGCGTAAATCCTCGGCATCGGCGAGATAAAGCCGCTTCTCGATCGAGATTTCGGGACGGCCGCCGAACCCGGCTTGGGTCAATTCCAGCGTCTGGCGGGTGCGCAAAGCGGCCGAGCAGAGCACCAAATCGGGTGTATAGCCCTTGTTTTCCAGCGACTTGGCAAGCCCGCGCGCGGCTTTCCGGCCGCGCTTGTTGAGCTCGCGGTCGAAATCCTGGACGAACGGGTCGTCCCATGACGATTTCGCGTGCCGGAGAAGAAAAAGTCGCTTGGGTTTCAAAATCTTGACACCGTTCGCCCGCTAGAGTCGCCCGCGCGTGATACCATAAACGGCCCGTCGGCATCAGCCTCGGGCAAGGAGAATTCAAGTGGACGGCGAAACGCAAGCCCCCGAGCGGGCCGAAATCGGCGCGTTCGAAACTTCGCGCTACATCAATCGCGAGCTTTCCTGGCTCGCGTTCAACGAGCGCGTGATCGAGGAATGCGCCAATCATCATCATCCGCTGCTGGAGCGGCTGCGGTTCCTGTCGATCTCGGCGTCCAATCTCGACGAGTTCTACATGGTGCGCGTCGCCGGGCTGAAGGGCCAGGTCGCCGCCGGCGTCACCACGCCGTCGGAAGACGGTCTGTCGCCCGCCCAAGCGCTCGCCGCGATCAACCGGCGCGCGGGCCAGCTGATGAACGTTCAACAGAACGTCTGGATGGACCTCGTCGCGGAGTTGCGCGCGGCCGGCATCGCGGTCGTGGGACCGCACGAGCTTAGCGACGACGATCGCGCGTTCCTGGCGCAGCGTTTCCAGGAAGCGATCTTCCCGATCCTGACGCCGCTGGCGATCGACCCAGCGCACCCGTTTCCGTTCATTCAGAACAAGGGGCTCGCCCTCGTCGCGCGTTTGGTCTCGCCGACCGACAATCGCGTACTTCAAGCGCTGATCCCCGTGCCGCAGCAGGTCGAGCGTTTCGTGCGCCTGCCGGGCAAGACGATCCGCTTCATCCCGGTCGAGGACACGATCCGCCTCAATCTCGGCACGCTGTTCCCGGGCTTCGATACCAAGGCCGCCGGCCGTTTCCGCCTGCTGCGCGATTCCGAAATGGAAATCGACGAGGAAGCGGAAGATCTGGTGCGCGTGTTCGAAAGCGCCTTGAAGCGCCGCCGGCGGGGCGAGGTGATCCGTCTCGCCTTCGATGCCGAGATGCCCGAGGATTTGCAGAACTTCGTGTTGTCCGAATTGGAAGTGAAGCCCGAGGACTGCTTCCGCCTGGGCGGCATGCTCGGCATGGCGGATTTGAAGCAACTCGTGCTGTCCGAACGCGCCGATCTGCTATTCGCGCCCTATAACCCGCGCTTCCCAGAACGCATCCGCGATTTTGGCGGCGATTGCTTCGCGGCGATCCGCCATAAGGACATCGTCGTCCACCACCCGTATGAAAGCTTCGACGTCGTCGTCCAGTTCCTGCGCCAAGCGGCGCGCGATCCGGCGGTCGTGGCGATCAAGCAGACGCTGTATCGCACGTCCGATAACTCGCCGATCGTGCGTGCACTGGTCGAAGCCGCCGAAAGCGGCAAATCGGTCACGGCGATGGTCGAGCTCAAAGCGCGCTTCGACGAAGAAGCGAATATCCGCTGGGCGCGCGATTTGGAGCGTGCGGGCGCGCAGGTCGTGTACGGCTTCATGGATTTGAAGACGCACGCGAAGATTTCCTACGTCGTGCGCCGCGAAGGCCCGGTACTGCGCTCCTACGTGCATTTCGGCACGGGCAACTACCACCCGATCACCGCGCGCATCTATACCGACCTGTCGTTCTTCTCCTGCGATCCGGGCCTGTGCTCGGACGCGGCGCGCCTGTTCAACTTCATGACCGGCTACGCCAAGCCCGAAGCGATGGAGAAGCTCGCCTTTGCACCACTGACCTTGCGCGCCACGCTGGTGAAGCATATCGACGCCGAGATCGCGCACGCCAAGGCGGGCCGTCCCGCGGCGATCTGGGCGAAGATGAACTCGCTGGTCTGTCCCAAGATCATCGACAAGCTGTACGAGGCGAGCAATGCCGGCGTGCAGATCGACCTGATCATCCGCGGCATTTGCTGTCTGCGGCCGGGCGTGAAGGGGATGTCGGAAAACATCCGCGTGCGCAGCCTGGTCGGGCGATTCCTGGAACACGGTCGCGTCGTGTGCTTCGGCAACGGGTTCGGCCTGCCGCACCCGGAATCGAAGGTGTTCATCTCCTCGGCCGATTGGATGCCGCGCAATCTGGATTGGCGCGTCGAAACCTTCGTGCCGATCGAAAACCCCACGGTTCACGAGCAGATCCAGGACCAGATCATGGTGGCGAACCTGCGCGACGTGGCGCAAACTTGGGTTCTCGATTCGGCGGGCGACTACAAACGCCTCGAATGCGGGGCCGACGCGTTCAGTGCGCACGAGTTCTTCATGACCAACCCTTCGCTATCCGGGCGCGGCAAGGCGCTGCACAAATCGGACAAGGCCAAGGGCAAGGCGAAACCGAAAGATTGAGATGGCGGTACGGCGCGCCACGTCCGGCGTCAGCATCGACAGGCGCCCCGTCGCGGTCGTCGATATCGGCTCCAACTCCATCCGTCTCGTCGTGTTCGACGGGACGAGCCGCGTGCCCTTGCCGTTGTTCAACGAGAAGGTCCTCTGCGGCCTCGGCAAGGGGATCGAGCGCACCGGCAAGCTCGACGAGACCGGCGTCGAGCAAGCGCTGGTCAATCTGCGCCGTTTCGCCGAGCTTGCGCGCGCGATGGGCGTGCGGCGGACCTATGCGCTCGCCACCGCCGCGGCGCGCGACGCCAGCAATGGCCCCGAATTCATCGCGCGCGTGCGCAAGACGACCGGTTTGCCGGTGCGCATCCTGTCGGGTGCGGACGAAGCGCGCATCTCGGCGCTGGGCGTGCTCGCCGGCACGCCCGGCTCGCAAGGGGCGATGGGCGACCTCGGCGGCGGCAGTCTCGAACTCGTGGCGCTGGGCGAGGGCAAGACGCGCGGCTACGTGACACTGCCCTTCGGCCCGTTGCGTTTGAAGGAATACGCCGACAAGGGGCGCGGGCGTCTCAAAGACATGATCGACGAGCGTTTGAAGCCGCTCGATTTCCTCGACAAGGGCCGCGACGCCGAATTCTACGCCGTCGGCGGCGCGTGGCGCGCGATCGCAAAACTGCATATGGCGCATTCGGGCTACGGCCTGGAGATCATCCACCACTATACGATCGCGCGCGACCGGGCGATCGACTTCCTGGAATTGATGGCGACGCAAAGCCGCGCGTCGCTCGAAGGCTTCGCGGGTATATCGCGCAAGCGCTTGGAAACGATCCCGCTCGCCGCGACGGTGCTGGAGCGCGTGCTGCGCCGGATGAAGCCCAAGCAGCTCGTCTTCTCCGCCTACGGCTTGCGCGAAGGCTGCCTCTACGATTCGCTGAGCCCCGCGTTGAAGCGGATGGACCCGCTGATTTCGGGTGTCGCCGCCATCGCCGCGCAGAACCGGCGCTATCACGTGAAGGCGGAAGAACTTCAGCGCTGGATCGAGCCACTGTTCAAGGACAAGTCGCGCGCACGTTTGCGGCTTGCGACTTGTCATCTTTCCGATCTCGCGTGGAGCGAGCACCCCGACCATCGCGGCGAGATCGCCTATCGCCGTGCGCTCTATATGCCGGTCGCCGGCATCGACCATCCCGGCCGGGCTTACGTGGCGCTCGCCTTGTTCGCGCGTTACGACGGCGAGCCGGGCGGGGAGACCGCGCAGATTTCCTGGCGCATGCTCGACGAGGATTCGTTGCGCGAAGCGTTCCGTCTGGGACTTGCGCTGCGGCTTGCCTATCGCCTGTCGGGTGGTGCTTCGGCCGTGCTGGCGCGCACGCGCCTCGTGATGGACGGGCGGGAGATCATCCTCGAAGTGCCCAAGCGCGATGTCGGCATGGTGGGCGAGATGGTCGGACGGCGGCTTGAATCCGTCGCCTCGGCCTTCGACAAGAAGCCGCGTATCCGGCCGCGATGAAAACCATCCTCGCTCTGTTCGCCGCCGCGATGGCGTTGACCGCGTGCGCGCGCCCGAACCCGATCGCCACACCTTTGCGTGCCGGGCCCTTCGGCGCTGTGTTGCTCGTCCCCAGCTGTGCGGGGGCGGGCGAGCACATTGCGCGTGCCGCGCGGGATTTGACGCAATCGGGTTTCGCGGTCGCCACGCTCGATTGGCCGTCGGCGGCGTGCCGGGCCGACGATGCCGCCGCCGGCGTACCGGCGATCGAGCGCGCTTTGCTGCGCCTCGCCGCCGTGCCGGGGGTCGATCGCACGCGGCTGCATTTGGTCGGCTGGGCGGAGGGCGGGGCGTCGGTCCTCGCCGCCATGGCGCGCACCGGCGTGCGCTCGGCCGCCGCGTTCTATCCTTCGTGCGCCGGTTTGCGCGAATGGCGCCCGACGGGCCCCGTGCTGTTGATGATGGGGGAGAACGACACGGTCGCCCCGCCGGAGACTTGCTTGGCCGCCGTCAGCCGGGCGCAGGACGCCGACAAGGTCCTCGCGGTCCGCTATGGCGGGGCGGCGCACGGGTTCGACGACGACGGTCCCGGTTGGGCGTTCTGGCGGTCGAATGCCGCCAACGCCCATAACAAAGCCGTACGCGATGCGGCTTTTTCGGATTTGCGTATCTTTTTGGATGCTTACGCCGCGAAGTAAAGCCGCCGCTTGAGGGTTTCGGCCCCGGAAGCCTTGCCGAAAGCGGAATCCAAGCCTAATCTTTTCGGTATCCCGTTTCGGGGAGAGGAACCATGGCCGCTAGCTCCATCGGTAATACGCAGTACTCGCCCGCAAGCCAGCTGTCGTCGCTGGAAACGTCGCGCCCCGCGCCGTCGAGTGCGGATGCGTCGCCCGCCGACGAAGCGCGCCCGCAGTTGGGTGCCGCCGCGCAGAACCTGACGGCGCCGCCGTCCGATTCCGGCCGCGGCCGCAACGTCGACGTGACCGCTTAAGTTACGCGACCGCCGCCGCAGCGCCGTCCAGGCGCATCAGCACGATCTTTTTGCCTTTCAGCGTGAAGCCGAGCCGGCCCGCCTTCATATCGAGGGCGGCGCCGCCGAAGACTTCGCGCCGCCAGCCTTGCAGGGCCGGCACGTCGGCGACGTCGTCGGCCGCGATGCGTTCCAAATCCGCCGTCGTTGCGACAAGCTTTTGCGCGACACCGTGTTCCTCGCATTTCATTTTGAGGAGCACTTTGAGGAGTTCGACCACGGGGCCCAGGCCCGGCGGCAAATCGGGCGATTCCGGCAACGCGGGCGCCTTGTCGACGGGTGTCGCCAAACCGCGCTTGACGGCTTCCATCATCTCCTGGCCCAGGCGGCCTTCGGTAAAGCCGCGATTGATGCCGCGCATGCGCGCGAGATCTTCCAGCGATTCCGGCGCGTGTGCGGCCACGTCGAGGATCGTTTCGTCGCGCACCACGCGATTGCGCGGCGTGTCGCGGCGCTGGGCTTCGCGTTCGCGCCAGGCGCAGACTTCCTTCAGGATCGCGAGGAAACGCGGCTTGGCGCCACGCGGCTTCATCCGCCGCCACACTTCTTCGGGGTCCGCGCGATAGGTCGCGGGATCCATCAGGATCGCCATTTCCTCGGCCAGCCAGCCCGCGCGGCCGCTTTGGCCGAGCTTGCGGGCAAGCGCCTCGTAGGCCGGGCGCAAATGCGTGACGTCCGACAGCGCGTAGCTGATTTGCTTCGCCGACAACGGGCGCTGCGCCCAGTCGGTGAAGCGCACCGATTTGTCGATCCGCGCCCGGGCGAGCTGGGCGGCGAGGTTCTCATAGCTGACCTGTTCGCCGAAGCCGCACACCATTGCCGCGACTTGCGTATCGAACAGCGGGGCGGGGACGCGGCCTGTCAGGTTATGGAAGATTTCCAAATCCTGGCGCGCCGCGTGAAACACTTTGAGGACGGCCGGATTGTCCATCAATTCCAGCAGCGGGGCGAGATCGATCCCCGGCGCCAGCGCGTCGATCACGGCGGCGTCGTCCTCGCCCGCGACTTGCACGAGGCAAAGCTGCGGGTAGTAGGTCTTGTCCCGCATAAACTCGGTGTCGACGGTCACGTAACTGGACGCGGCCACCTTGGCGCAAAACGCCGCCAGCGGGGCGGACTCGACGATCAATGTCATGTCCTTGTTTAACCTTGCGTCTTTGGCGCAACAAGAGGGGGCGTGGGGGTTGACAAGCGAAGCCCTTCATGGGCCATTAACGCCCGATTTTCAAAGGAGATTCGACGCGATGCACGCCTACCGTTCGCATACTTGCGGTCAATTGCGCGCCACGGACGTGGGCGCCCAGGTTCGCCTGTCGGGCTGGGTCCACCGCAAGCGCGACCACGGCAATCTCCTGTTCGTCGATTTGCGCGACCATTACGGCATCACGCAATTCGTGCTCGATACCGAGAACCCGGCCTTCAAAACGGTCGAAGCCTTCCGCCCCGAAAGCGTGGTGACGCTGACCGGTAAGGTCGTGGCGCGCGAGCCGTCGACCGTGAACCCGAAATTGCCGACGGGCGAAATCGAAGTGCGTATCGAAGCGGCGTTGCTGCAATCGGCGTCGGAAGTGCTGCCGTTCCAGGTCGCGCAGGAAGGCGACTACCCCGAGGAAATGCGGCTTAAATATCGCTTCCTCGATCTGCGCACGGAACGTTTGCACGCCAATATCGTGCTGCGCTCGCAGGTCATCGCGTCGATCCGCCGTCGCATGATCGATCAGGGCTTCACCGAATTTCAGACGCCGATCCTGACGTCGTCGTCGCCGGAAGGGGCGCGCGACTATCTGGTGCCGTCGCGCCTGCATCCGGGCAAGTTCTATGCACTCCCGCAGGCGCCGCAGCAGTTCAAGCAGTTGCTGATGGTTTCGGGCTTCGATCGTTATTTCCAGATCGCGCCCTGCTTCCGCGACGAAGACGCGCGTGCCGACCGCTCGCCCGGCGAATTCTATCAACTCGATTTCGAGATGAGCTTCGTCACCCAAGACGACGTGTTCGCGGCGATCGAGCCCGTGCTCGGCGGCGTGTTCGACGAGTTCTCGAAGGGCCGCAAGGTCACCAAGCCGCCGTTCCCGCGCATCGCCTTCGACGACGCGATGCTGAAATACGGCTCCGACAAGCCGGACCTCCGTAACCCGCTGGTGATCGTCGATGTCGGCGAAGTGTTCGCGGGCTCGGACTTCAAGGTGTTCGCCGGTATCGTCGCGGGCGGGGGCGTGGTGCGCGCCATTCCGGCCCCCAAGACCGCCGATCGCCCGCGCTCGTTCTTCGACAAGATGAACGCCTGGGCGCAAAGCGAAGGTGCCCCGGGCCTGGGCTATATCGTGTTCGAAGGCGACACGGCCAAGGGCCCGATCGCCAAGTTCCTCAACGACGAACGCCTCGCCAAGCTCAAGGCGCTGGCGGGCGTTGGTGCGGGCGATGCGGTGTTCTTCGTCGCCGACAAGAAGCCGCTGGCCGCCGCGAAACTCGCGGGTGCCGCGCGCAAGAAGCTGGGCGAGGAACTGGAGCTGATCCAGGAGGGCGAGTTCCGCTTCTGCTGGATCGTCGACTTCCCGATGTACGAGCTCAACGAAGACACCGGCAAGATCGAGTTCAGCCACAACCCGTTCTCGATGCCGCAAGGCGGGTTGGAAGCTCTGACGACCAAGGATCCGCTGACGATCAAGGCGTTCCAGTACGACATCGTCTGCAACGGCGTCGAACTCTCGTCGGGTGCCATCCGCAACCATCTGCCGGAGATCATGTACAAGGCGTTCGAGATCGCCGGCTACAGCCAAGCCGATGTCGAAAGCCGGTTCGGCGGCATGCTCAACGCGTTCAAGTTCGGCGCCCCGCCGCATGGCGGCTCGGCCCCCGGTATCGACCGCATCGTCATGCTGCTGGCGGATGAGCCGAATATCCGCGAAGTCGTCGCCTTCCCGATGACCCAGGGTGCGGTCGATCTGTTGATGCAGGCCCCCAACTCGGTCGACCCGATCCGGTTGAAGGAACTGCACATCAAGCCGGACCTGCCGCCGGTCAAAAAGAAGGATTGATCCCGGTACCTGGATAACCGGTCCGGAAAACGCCATATTCTTCGGGGAAGGTCGCCCTCAGCGGTCTTCCCCCGTTTTCCGGAGTCGTCATGCGTTTGGTCATCGCGTTCGTTGCGGCCCTGATCGGATTGGCGCCGGGCCTTGCCCTGGCGCAAAGCCTTGCACCGCATCGCGCGGCCTATTCCTTGTCGCTAGGCGACAATAAGGGGCAGGTGGGCGCGCTCGACGGCGCCTTGGTCATCGACTGGGCGGAAATGTGCGAGGGCTACACCCTCAACCAGCGCATGCGCTTCACGATGACGACGGCCGAAGAGGGCACGACCGAAAGCGACATCCTGTTCTCGTCCTTCGAATCGAAGGACGGCACGTCCTATCGCTTCACCTTGCGCACGGCGCGCGATGGTCAGGTCGTCGAGGAATTGAAGGGCCGCGCGACGCTCGATCCCGACAAGGGCGGCAAGGCGGTCTTCACGGATCCCGAGACTGAAATGGAATTGCCGCCGGGCACGATGTTCCCGACCGCGCACGCGTTGCTGCTGCTCAATCTGGCCGAAGGCGGGGAACGCGTGATCCTGCGCGCCGTGTTCGACGGCGCCACGCTCGACGGCGCGCTCGACGTGACGGCGATCTTCACCGACAAGCAGCCGGGGCAGATGCTGCTTGGCGCGCAAACGCCCGAGATCGGCAAGCGCCCGGCGTTCCGCGTGCGTATGGCCTATTTCAATCCCGACGATAAAACCGGCACGCCGCAATACGAAACGTCGATGCGCATGCTCGATAACGGTGTGGCGGGCGACTACACGTTCGAATATCCAGAATTCACGATGAAGGCGAAGCTCGAGCGCCTCGAAGCGTTGCCCAAACCGCGCTGCTAAATTGCACTGTTGATTTGGCGCAACGCCCGGCGCGCGTCCACGCGCCTGCGGCAAGATTGCACACTTTCCCCGAGTTAAATCCGTGACACGTTGCCGACGTCGCCGCGCGAGGAGTCTTTCGCGCCGGCACGTGTGAAGTCAGCGCGAAGCGGAGGGGTTATGCGCAAAGGAGTTCTGAACACGACGAAGATGCTGGCCGTGACGGCGGCATCGGTCGTTCTTCTGGCGACGGCGGGGGCCGGCGCCCAGGAAATTCGCGGCAAGCAGGCGGGCGATTTCAACGTGCGTCTGCGCGGCATCGCCGTGGTGCCGGATAACGGCGCGCGGCCGGTGAACAACGCGACCACGGGGGCGAAGGCCTCGACGCTGGAGCGCGTCGATGATGCCGCCGCGCCCGAAATCGATATCAGCTATTTCGTCACGTCGAACATCGCGTTCGAACTGATCGCGGCGACGACGCGCCATACGCTGAGCGTCGGCGCGCCGTCGTTCAACAACGGCACCAAGCTCGCCGATGTCGGCGTGCTGCCGCCGACGCTGACGTTGCAATACCATCCGCTGCCGAAATCGACCTTCAGCCCGTATATCGGTGCGGGCGTGAACTACACGTTCTTCTACGACCAGGAAGCGAGCTCGGCCAATTTCAACGCCATCAAGCTCAAGAACAACTGGGGTTGGGCTTTGCAGGCCGGCGTCGACGTCCTGTCGAGCGGTCCTTGGTCGCTGAATCTCGACGTGAAGAAGATCTTCCTCAAGACCGAGGCCACGGTGAATCTGAACCCGGCGACGGGCTTGCGCGTCGATGACGTGAAGCTCGACCCGTGGGTGTTCGGCGCTGGGATCGGCTACCGGTTCTGACGCGATCGGCGCATGCGCGTCAGGCGGCGGGCCACAGCCACGCCGCCCCGCGCACGCCGCTGGAATCGCCGTGTTTGTTGCGGACGAGCTTGGTGACGAGCTCGTCCGTAAACGTATGGGCTTTCATCACCGGCAACACATCGCGATAGAGCCGCGCCGCGTTCGACAAGCCGCCGCCCAGCACGATCGTTTCGGGATCGAAGATATTGGCGATCGTCGCCAGCGCCCGGCCCAACCGGTCGATATAACGGCGCATCGTCGCGTCGGCTTCCTTATCGCCGGCCAGATCGGCGGCGACGATTTCCTCGGCCGTCATTTTCTTGCCGGTATAGCGAAGATGATCGGCGGCGAGGGCGCCGCCTGACAGATAGGTTTCGATGCATCCCGTATGGCCGCAATAGCATTGCGGGCCGGGGCGTTCGTCCAAACCGTCGATCACGCGCATCGCGGGCAGGGGATTATGCCCCCATTCGCCGGCGATCGCGTTGGGACCGCCGACCGGCCGGCCTTCGAAGACCAAGCCGCCACCGACGCCCGTGCCGATGATGACGCCGAAGACCGAGCGCGCGCCCGCGGCCGCACCGTCCGACGCTTCCGACAGCGCGAAGCAATCGGCGTCGTTGGCTAGGCGCACAGGGCGGCCGAGCCGTTCGGACAGGTCGCGGTCCATCGGATGGCCGATCAGCCAGGTCGAGTTCGCGTTCTTAACCAAACCCGAGATCGGCGAGATGGTGCCCGGTATCCCAACACCGACGCTGCCGCGCTGGCCGGTTTTGGCCTCCGCCCGCTCGACCAGTCCCGCGATCGCTTCGATCGTTCCGCGATAGTCGCCTTTGGGGCTGGGAACGCGCTCGCGATGGACGATCGTACCGTCGTCGCTTAACGCCGCCAGCTCGGTTTTGGTGCCGCCCAGGTCGATTCCGTAACGCATTCTACCGCCGTGCGATTTGGGGCTTCGGGCGGGTTTTACGCCGCCCGCATGCCGTGCTAAACCATACGTCGCCTCTATACCTTGAAGCGAACGCGCTCGCGAGCCCCTCCATGTCGAAGACCGTTCTGATCGTCGAAGATAACGAGCTCAATATGAAGCTCTTTCACGACCTGCTGGAGGCGCACGGCTACGCGACCCTGCAGACCAAGGACGGGATCGAAGCGATGAAGATCGCGCGCCAGAAGCGCCCGGATCTGATTTTGATGGATATCCAGCTGCCGGAAGTTTCGGGGCTGGAGGTCACCAAATGGCTGAAGGAAGACCCGGAATTGCGCGCGATTCCGGTCGTCGCGGTGACCGCCTTCGCGATGAAGGGCGACGAGGACAAGATCCGCCAGGGCGGTTGCGAGGCCTATATCGCCAAGCCGATCTCGGTCGCGAAGTTCCTGGAAACCGTCCAGCGCTTTTTGAACTGACCGGGGCGGTACGGGATGTCAGCCCGGGTTCTGGTCGTCGACGATCTCCTCCCCAACGTCAAGCTGCTCGAAGCGCGGCTGACGGCGGAGTATTTCAACGTCGCGACCGCGTTCTCGGGGCCCGAGGCGCTCGAAAAGGCGATCGCCGATCCGCCCGATATCGTGCTGCTCGATGTCATGATGCCGGGCATGGACGGGTTCGAGGTGTGCCGCCGCCTGAAGGCGGATAAGCGCACGCGCCATGTTCCGGTCGTGATGGTCACGGCCCTATCCGCCGCCGAAGACCGTTTGCGCGGCATCGAAAGCGGTGCGGACGATTTCCTGACCAAGCCGGTGCGCGATTTGGCGCTCTATGCGCGGATACGGTCCTTGGTCCGCCTCAAGATGCTGGGCGACGAATGGCGCCTGCGTTCGGCGACGTCGGGCCGGTTCGACATGCCCGATGGCGGCGACACGGTCGAGCGCGAATTGCCGGTCACCAACGCCAAGATCTGCGTCGTCGACGATATGCCGGGCTTGGCGCGCACGCTGGGCAAGGCCGTGGCGGGCGACAATTCCACGGTCGAACTCGTCGCCGATGCGGCGGCGGCGCGCAGCCTGGCCGAGAACGGCACGTGCGACACGCTGCTGGTCAATACGCTGATGCGCAAGACCGACGGACTGCGTCTCTGTGCGGAATTGCGTGCGAGCGAACGCGCGCGCAACGTGCCTTTGGTGGCGGTGCTCGACGACGGCGACGATCCGCGCTTGGCCAAGGCGCTCGATCTGGGCGTCACGGATTATCTGCTGACGCCGATCGAGCCCAACGAATTGGTCGCGCGCGTGCGCACGCAGATCCGCCGCAAGCGTTACATGGACGCGCTGCGCGCCAATTTCGAGCGCAACATGGCGCTGGCGCTGACCGACGCGCTGACCGGCCTGCATAACCGGCGCTACATGGAAGCGCATTTGTCGAGCCTCGTGCAGCGCGCGGCGCATTCGCGCCGGCCGCTCGCGCTGCTGATGATCGACATCGACCATTTCAAGACGGTCAACGACACCTACGGCCATCTGGCGGGCGACGAGGCGTTGCGCGTGGTCGCCAACCGGCTGCAACGGAACTTGCGCCCCTTCGATACCGTCGCGCGCTGGGGCGGCGAGGAATTCCTGGTCGTAATGCCCGAAGCCGATGCGAAGATCGGCCGCATGGTCGGCGAGCGGTTGCGCAGCAAAGTGGCCGCCGAGCGTATCTCGATCGACGGCAAGGACGACGGCGTCGAGGTGACGATCTCGGTCGGCGTTTCGGCGACGGATGGCGGCTTGAGCGATCTGCCCGATTTGATCCGCGCGGCGGACGAGGCGCTTTATCGCGCCAAGCAGGGCGGGCGCAATCGCGTCGAAGGCCCGCTGGAGCCCTAATCCTCAAAAACGAAAAGCCGGGCCGTCGATGACGGTCCCGGCTTTTGCGTGCGACAAGTAAACGCCGGCCCGAAGGCCGCGAATTACTTGATCTTGCCTTCCTTGAACACGACGTGCTTGCGCGCGATCGGGTCGTACTTGCGCAGCTCCAGCTTCTCCGTCGTCTTACGCGGGTTCTTCTGCGTCACGTAGTAGTAACCCGTGTCGGCGGTGCTGTTGAGCTTGATGAGCAGTTGCTTGGACTTTGCCATGATCGCGTTCTCGAAATTGGGTGGCCCCCGAAAGGGCGGCAGGGCGCGGAACATAACCGCCTGTGCCGCAATGTCAAGCGCGGGGGGAGAGCCCTGATTTCAGGGGCTTAGCGGCTGTTTTCAGCGCGCCTCGGCGGCCAGCTGGACCGATTCGAGGGCGCGGGAGAACAAAGTGCGGTCGCGCAGCAGCGCTTCGGCGATGCCAAGGTCGCTTTCGCGGTTGGCGTTTTCGGGGGCGCAGATCTGGCGCAGGCGCTTCAATCCGTCCATGTCCGAATGATCGGCGGCGCGCCAGCGCACCATCACGTCGGGGCCCGTTGTGCGGCCCTGGTTGATCGCCTGGAGGGCTGCGGCGACCTGATCGTTGCCCGAGGTGCACACGGCCGGAATCACGCCCAGATCGGCCAAGGGATAGCCCGTGGGGGCGTGGAAGCGCGCCCAGGTGATGACGAGTTCGCCGTCGTTGGGCATCGGCACCAAAGTCTGGACCGAGCCTTTGCCGAAGGACGTGGTGCCCACGACCACGGCACGGCCGTTGTCCTGCAACGCGGCGGCGACGATTTCGGACGCCGAAGCCGATTGGCCGTTGACCAGCACGACCAAGGGCACGTCCTCGCCGATATCGCCCGGCTGCGCGGCCATCGATTGCAGCGCGCCGCGATGGCGCCCGCGCGTCGACACGATCGTGCCGCGCGCCAGGAACAGGTCGGAGACGCCGACCGCTTGATCGAGCAAGCCGCCGAGATTGCCGCGCAGATCGAGCACGGCGCCGCGGAATTTCGGGCCGATCTCCGCCTTCGCGCGGCGTACCGCGTCGGTCAGCGTGTCCGTCGTGCGCTGGTTGAAGCCGGTCACGCGCAGATAGGCGATGTCGCCGTCGCGCCGATAGGTGACCGTCGGCGACACGATATGGCTGCGCGTGAGTTTCAACTCGCTGCGCGTTTCGGCCGGCGGGCGGCGGATTTCGATCCGCACTTCGCTGCCGATCGGCCCGCGCAGGCGCGAGATCACCTCGCGCTCGGGCATGCCCAGAAAGGCGCGGCCGTCGGCGGCGACCAAGCGGTCGCCCACGCGGATGCCCGCACGCGCGGATGGGGAGTCGGGCGTTACCGCGTCGACGCGGACTTCGCCTTGCTCGAACCCCACGGTCACGCCGATGCCGCCGAACCCGTCGCGCGAAGCGCGGGCGTCGCGCGCACGATCGGGATCGTCGTAACGGGTATAGGCGTCGAGCGGGGCGAGCGCTTCGTCCATCACCGCGCGGAACACGCGCTCGTTGGGCGTGTCGCGCAATGTCGGCGAAATATTGCGGGCCGAGTCGATCGCCGCGGCGGTCAACTGCGCCCAACGCAACGCGTCGTCGCGCCGGGGCAGATCGTAGCTCGCGGCGACGATGGCGCCGTCCATCACCTGAAGCCGCGTGTCCGTCCGCTTGACCGCGACGCGCTGATCGATCTTCGACAGCCCGTTCAAGCCGGTGCTCGCCAGCACGGGCATATCGATCGGCTGGATGTAGCGCACCGCGAGTTCGTCGTAAGCGCGGTGAAAGAACTGCGTGGGCGAAACCTGGGCCGCGCGCGGCGCGGGCACCGCCGCTTGTTCGGGCCGCACGGTTTCGCGCGGCCCCGCACAGGCGGTCGCGAACAGAACCAGCGCCGCCGCCAATACCCCCAGCCGCGAACGCGGCTTACGCAAAGAGGAGGGGCGATAGGCGGCGCGCATGTCGTTCGTCCGTTACGGTTTCTCGCGCTGGGCCCACAACACGCCGACGACCGCACCCTTGATCGGGCGCAGGAAGGCGAGGCTCAGCAGCGTGGTCAGCGGCAGCCACAACACCATGTGGACCCAGATGGGCGGCATGTAAGCGCGCTCCAAAATCAGGATCAGCGGCACGATGATGTGGCCGACGATGAAAATCGTGAAATAGGGCGGGGCGTCGTCGGCGCGCAGATCGTCGAGCTTCTCGCCGCAAGCGGCGCATTTGGGCGTCACGCGCAGATAGCCGGCGAAAACCGGGCCCTCGCCGCAAGCGGGGCATTTGCACGCCAGACCGCGCCAGAACGACTTTGACCAGTCGCGGGCGGCGGGCGCTTGCAGATCGGCGGACATTCTTCCGAAACTCCTTCTCGGATGCACATCATATAGGCCGGACGGCGTCCGGCCACCCCTTCCGCCAAAGCATGGCAGAAAGGTCGCGCAGGCGCGGCAATCCGGCAACACTCTCCGAGGTCGGAGAATGTATGCCCGGAATTTACCTCTTTTTCCGGGGGAATTTCCCACGGCCCGAGGGGCGGCCGCCGCCATCGAGCAGATCGAAGGTCAGCGAGCCGGTCAATGCGTCAACTTCCCGCAGGCGGACCTCGACGGCTTGGCCCAGGCCGAAGGTGCGTCGTGTGCGCGCCCCGCTCAGAACATGGGCGCGCTCGTCGAAATGGTAGAAATCCTGCGGCAAAGCGCGCACGGGAACCAAACCGTCGGCGCCGATCTCGTCCAGCGTGACGAAGACGCCGAATTTCTGCACGCCCGAGATGCGCGCGGGGAAGGTGGCCCCCTGCCGGTCGGCGAGATAGGCGGCCATATAGCGCGCCATCGCGTCGCGCTCGGCGGCGACGGCCCGGCGCTCGGTCGCCGAGATATGTTCGCCCGCTTTCTCGAAATCGGGGACATGGCCTTCGGTCAAGGCGCCGTCACCCAGCTTTTCCGCGTCGATCAACGCGCGATGGATCATCAGATCGGCGTAGCGGCGGATGGGCGAGGTGAAATGCGCGTAGCGCGCCAGCGACAGGCCGAAATGCCCGGCGTTTTCGGGGGAGTAGACGGCGAGGGACTGGCAGCGCAGCACCATCGTGTTGATCATGTGGCGCCACGGCTTGTCCGCCGCCCATTCGATGATGCGGCCGAAATCCTTCGGCCGTAGTGCGGTTTTCGCGAGATGGAAATCGAGCCCGTCGAGCACTTCGCGCAAAGCGTCGATACGCGTTTCCGCCGGCGGCTCGTGCACGCGATACATGCACGGCCGGTTGCGCTTCTCCAACGTCTCGGCGGCGCAGACATTGGCGAGGATCATGAATTCCTCGATCAGCTTGTGGCTGTCGAGGCGTTGGCGCGGCTTGATCGAGGCGACGCGGCCCAGATCGTCGATCTCGACTTTGCGTTCTTCGAGGTCGAGATCGAGGGCACCCCGATCCTGGCGCGCTTTCAGCAAGGCGCGATAGGCGGCGTAGAGCGGTGCGACGATGGGCGCCAATTCATGCGGGCTCCCGTCGGCGATGTCCTGCACTTCCTCGTAGGTGAAGCGCTTGGCCGAGCGGATCAGGCCGCGGAAGAATTTATGCGCGAGCTTGCGTCCGCTTGCGTCGATGCGCACGCGCACGCCCAGAACCGGGCGATCTTCGTTGGGGCGCAGCGAGCAGAGGTCGTTTGAGAGTCGCTCCGGGAGCATCGGCACGACGCGGTCGGGGAAGTAGCAGGAATTGCCGCGATCGTAGGCGTCGCGGTCGAGCGCGTCGCCCGGCCGCACGTAATACGCGACGTCGGCGATGGCGACGATCAACTCGAACCCGTCCGGGTTCTCGGGATCGGGACGGGCAAAGACCGCATCGTCGAAATCGCGCGCGTCGATGCCGTCGATCGTCACGATCGGCAGATCGCGAAGATCGAGCCGGTTGCCGAGCGTGGCGGGCTTGGCGTTTGCCGCCTGCGCCAGTGCGGCGGGCGAGAAAACGGTCGGAATGTCCTGGCTGAAAATCGCGATCAGGCTCGCGGCTTTGGGATCGCGCTCGTGGCCCACGCGCTCCAAAATCTTGGCGCGCGGCAAGCCCAAGCGGCGCGCGGGGCTGACCTCCGCCAACACCAGATCGCCGGGCTTCACGTCGCCGGGCAGATCGCCGACGAGGCCGAACTCGACGCGCAACTTGCGGTCGGTCGGGATCAAGCGCCAGCCGGCACCCACGCGGTCGAGCCGCGCGACCAAGCGTTCCGATTGACGATCGGCGATGCGCAACACGTCCGCCAGCCAACCTTCATCGTCGCGTTTGAGCCTTGCGAGCGCATGCGCGCCGACCGGGGGTACAGGATGGCCATGCGGCAAGCGCACGCGGGCGAGCGGGGCAGGCTCGTCGCCCTCCCAATCGATGGGCTTTGCGCGCAACACGCCTTCTTCGATATCGGCTTCGACGATCTCGACCATCTGCGCGCCGACCGGCACGCCGTCGCGGCGCGGCAACGCGACCTTGCCTTCCTCGAGCGAGATCAAATCGCCGTCGCGCAGCATGTCGCGCAGCAGGTTCTTCAGCGCATCGCGCGCCGGACCTTTGAGATGAAGGAACTTCGCCAGCCGCCGCTTTTCGACGGGCTTATTCGAACGCTTCAAGGTTTCGAGAACGCGTTCCTTCGTCGGCCAGGAACCGTCTTCGAACTTCGCCACGCTCAGCCTTCTTCGGCGGGGGCTTGGGCCTTCTTCGCCTTTTTGGCTTTGGGCGCGGCCTTGGCGGGCTTCTCGGCCTTCTCGGCCTTCGGCGCTTTTTCGGCCTTGGGCTTGGCGGCCTTCTTCGCCGCGCCGCGCTTGGGCTTGGGCCCGCCATTGGCGGCTTCGCGCGCCCGGCGTTCGGCCAGCAACGCGACCGCCTCGTCCAGCGTCACCGTATCGGGCGAGCCGTCCTTGGGCAGGTTCGCGTAGGTCGAGCCGTGCTTCACGTAAGGCCCGTAGCGGCCGGCGGCGGCGGTGATCGGCTGGCCGTCATCGGGATGGTTGCCGACGACGCGGCCCACCGGACCGGCGGCGCGCCCGAAACGGCGGCCCGTGGAAGGCTGCGCCAGGATATCGACGGCGCGGTTGAGCCCGATTTCGAGCGCGTCCTGCGTGGTCGGGATCGATTTGTATTTGTCGCCGTGCTTGATGTAGGGCCCGAAGCGGCCGAGACCCGCGACGATCGGCAAACCGTCCGTCGGATGCGTGCCGACGGGGCGGGGCAGGGTCAGCAGTTTCAGCGCGAGTTCGAGCGTCACGTCGCCGGGATTGATGTCGCGCGGGATGGAGACGCGCTTGGGCTTCTCCTTCGCACCGCCGGTGCCGAGCTGAAGATAGGGACCGTAGGGCCCGTTCTTTAGATGCACTTCCTCGCCCGTCGCCGGATCGACGCCGAGCACCTTGTTGGCGATGCCGCCGGCGGCCGTACCGTCGCCATCGCCCGTATCGACGCTGAGCGGACGCGTGAAGCTGCATTCGGGATAGCGCGAGCAGCCGATGAAGGCGCCGCGCTTGCCCAAACGCAGGCCCAAGCGGCCGTCGTTGCAGGCGGGGCAAACGCGCGGATCGGTGCCGCCCGGCTTGTCCGGGAAGAAATGGGGCCCGAGCGCTTCGTCCAGCGCGTCGATGACGTCGCGGATTTTCAGTTCCTTGGTGTCGTCGATCGATTTCGAGAAAGCGGCCCAGAAATCGGTCAGCACCTTGCGCCAATCGGCGCGGCCGCCCGAAATCTCGTCGAGCAGATCTTCGAGCTTCGCCGTGAAATCGTATTCGACGTAGCGGCGGAAATAATGCTCGAGGAACGTCGTGACGACGCGGCCGCGATCCTCGGGGATGAAGCGGCGCTTGTCGAGGCGGACATAGCCGCGCTCCTGCAACGTCTCAAGCGTCGACGCGTAGGTCGAAGGCCGGCCGATGCCCAGTTCTTCCATGCGCTTGACCAAGCTCGCTTCCGAATAGCGCGGCGGCGGCTGGGTGAAATGCTGCTCGGGCTTCACCGATTGGCGGGGCGTGGCGTCGCCTTCGGCCAAGGCGGGCAGCAGGCGGTTTTCCTCGTCATCCTCGGGCGAGGCGTCGTCCTTGTCCTCGCGATAAAGCGCGAGGAAGCCCTCGAACACGATGATCGAGCCCGTCGCGCGCAAGGTCGTCTTGCCGTCCTTCGACACGAGATCGACGGCCGTCTGGTCGAGCTGCGCGCTTTCCATTTCCGAGGCGACCGTGCGGCGCCAGATCAGTTCGTAGAGCTTCAACTGATCGTCGGAAAGATAGCGGCGCACATCGTCGGGGCGGCGCAACAGATCGGTCGGGCGGATCGCTTCGTGCGCTTCCTGGGCATTCTTCGCCTGGGTCTTCCACACACGCGGCTGGTCGGGCAGGAACTTCTTCCCGTACTGGTCCGCGATCAGCGCGCGCGCGGCGCGCACGGCTTCCTGCGACAGCGTCACGCTGTCGGTCCGCATATAGGTGATGAGGCCGACGGTCTCGCCGCCGATATCCGCCCCTTCGTAAAGCTGCTGGGCGAGGCGCATGGTGCGCGAGGCGCCGAAGCCGAGCTTGCGCGAGGCTTCCTGCTGCAGCGTCGAGGTCGTGAACGGCGCCATCGGATTGCGGCGCGTGCGCTTTTTCTCGATGGAGCCGACGCGGAAGGGATCGCCCGCTTCGATCTTGGCGACGGCGGCGCGCGCGGCGTCTTCGTTGGGCAGATCGAATTTGTCGAGGCGCACGCCGTCGATATGCGTGAGCTTGGCGTCGAACAATTCGCCGCCCGGCGCTTTGAACGTGCCGGCGATCGACCAATATTCGCGCGCCTTGAAGCGCTCGATCTCGTTCTCGCGCTCGCAGATCAAGCGCAGCGCCACCGACTGCACGCGGCCGGCCGAGCGGCTGCCCGGCAGCTTGCGCCACAGCACGGGCGAAAGGTTGAAGCCGACGAGATAGTCCAGCGCGCGGCGCGCCATATAGGCGTCGATCAGATCGCGGTCGAGGTCGCGCGGATGGCGCATCGCCTCCAAGATCGCGTTCTTGGTGATTTCGTTGAACACGACGCGCTTCACGTCGACGTTCTTCAGCTTCTTGGTTTCCTCCAGCACCTCTTTCAGGTGCCAGGAAATCGCTTCGCCCTCGCGATCGGGGTCGGTCGCCAGAATAAGGGTGTCGACCCCCTTCAGCGCCTTGACGATCTCGTTGACCGGCTTGCGCGCACGGTCGCCGATTTCCCAATGCATCGCGAATTCGCGATCCGGCTCGACCGCGCCGTCCTTCTCGCGCAGGTCGCGGACATGGCCGAACGACGCCAGCACCGTGTAATCGGTGCCGAGATACTTGTTGATCGTTTTCGCCTTCGCGGGCGATTCGACGATAACCAGCTTCATCGAGACTAGAAGGCCCTTCGTCCGGAGCCGGAGCCCGGACCGTCAGGCGCGCTTGGCGACCTTGTTACCCGGGTACCGCTCAATATGCCCAGCCAGCTCCAATTCGAGGAGGGCGGCCAGGATTGCGGGGGCGGACAATTGGCACTCGCGGACGATTTCGTCAACATTGGTCGGGACGGGCCCCAGCCGTTCAAGCACGGCGATGCGAGCCTCCTCGATATCTTTATCCATTAAAAAAGAAAGGCTTGAATATAATTCTTCATCTTCTTTCGAGGGCTCCGCGAGCGACCGGCGCAGGACCACATCCAGCACGTCTCTGGCTGTTTCGATCAACGTGGCGCCGTTGCGGATCAGGTCGTTGGTCCCCTTGGCGCGCGGGTCGAGGGGCGATCCGGGGACGGCGAAGACCTCCCGCCCATACTCGCCGGCGAGGCGTGCGGTAATTAGCGAACCCGAGCGTAAAGCGGCCTCGACCACCACCGTACCGAGCGTCATGCCGGCGACGATCCGGTTGCGGCGGGGGAAGTGGCGCGCCTGCGGCTGTATGCCGGGCGGCAGTTCGGAGATCACCGCGCCGCCATCGGCGATGCGGTCATAGATTCCCTTGTTCTCGGGCGGGTAGCAGACATCCACCCCGCCGGCCATGACCGCGACCGTGCCGGTCGCCAGCGATCCTTTATGCGCGGCCGTGTCGATCCCGCGCGCGAGGCCCGAGACGACGCAAAGCCCGGCATCGCCCAGATCGCGGGCGAGATCCTCGGCGAAGCGCAAGCCGTTGAACGACGCGTTGCGTGCTCCGACGATCGCGACGCTGGGCTTTTGCCAAATATGCGGATGGCCGAGAACCGCGACCAAGGCGGGCGCATCCTCGGCCTCGCGCAGCAAGGCGGGGTAGTCGGGCTCGCAAGAAGCGATCAGCTTGGCGCCCAATTTTCCGAGCGTGTCGATTTCGCGTGCTGCATCGGCGGCCGCGAAAACCTTGAAGCCGCGCTTGCCGCCGCGTTTGGCGAGATCGGGCAGGGCGTCGAGCGCTTCCTGCGCCGAGCCGTAGCGTTGCAGCAATTGGCGGAACGCGATCGGCCCGACATTCTCGGACCGATAGAGGCGCAGCCACAGGCTGCGTTCGGCGTCGCTCAATTGCTTTACGGCCATGCATCCGTTAAAGCGCGGCTGCGCCCCGGGGTCAACCGGAAGTATTCGTGTCTTTTTTCTTCGCGCCGATCTTCGGTTCCTCGCCCTTCAACAGCCGCGCGATATTGGTGTGGTGCTTGATCCACACCAGCACGGCGAGGAAAGCGACGAAGAACGCCATTTGCAGATCGCCGATCCGCTCCACACCCGGCGCCCACAGCAAGGGCAGGAAATAGGCGTAGACCGGGGCGAGGGCGACCGCGACGAGCGCCGAGAGCGACGAATAGCGGAACACCGCCGCCATCACGAGCCAGGTCAGGCACGCCGCGATCCCGACCGGGAAATCGGCGGCGAGCAATGTGCCGAGCGTCGTCGCCACACCCTTGCCGCCCTTGAAGCCGAGCCACACGGGAAAGAGATGCCCGAGCATGGCACCCGCACCGGCCAGCAACGCCGCGTCCGGCCCCCAGAAATAGCGCGCGATCAGCACGGCGATGGCCCCCTTGCCGCCGTCGAGCAGCAGCGTCGCCAGCGCCAAAGGCTTGTTGCCGGTGCGCAGCACGTTGGTCGCACCGATATTGCCGGAGCCGATCTTGCGGATATCGCCAAGACCGGCGGCGCGCGTCAGCACCAGCCCGAACGGGATCGAGCCAAGCAGATAGCCACCGATGATCGCGGCCAAATAGAACGGCCACGCATGGATGATGAGCTGGGGTGCGAACACGATTAGACTTTATACACGGTCAAGCCGCCGCACACCGTACGCAAAACGCGGCCTTGCACCAGCCGGTCGTCGAAAGCGGAGTTCTTGGATTTCGACAACAGCTTCTTCGCATCGACCTTCCAGGGCGCATCCGGATCGAAGACGACGAAATCGGCATGCACGCCCTTGGCAAGGCGCCCCGACGGCAGACCAAGCAGTTTGGCCGGACGCGCGGTCAGCAGATCGAGCGCCGCGAGCAGCGTGAGTTCGCCCTTGTGGACGAGCTCCAGCGTGATCGGCAGCAAGGTTTCCAAACCGACCGTGCCGAACGCGGCTTGCGCGAAGGGCAGGCGCTTGGAATCCTGATCATGCGGCGCGTGGTCGGACACGATCGCGTCGATCGTGCCGTCCTTCAGCGCTGCGACGACCGCACGGCGATCATCCTCGGTGCGCAAGGGCGGGGCGACCTTGCTGAAAGTGCGATAATCGCCGACCGCGAGTTCGTTCAGTGCGAAGTAATGCGCCGCCGTATCGCAGGTGACGTTGATGCCACGCGCTTTCGCCTCGCGGATCGCGCGTAGCGATTCAGCCGTGGTCACGCACGGGATATGCAGACGCCCGCCGGTCAGCGCGGCCAAGCGCAAATCGCGCTCGATCTGCATGATCTCGGCCGCCGCCGGAATGCCGGGCAGGCCGAGGCGCGTCGAGATCTCGCCCTCGTTCATGCTGCCGCGCGACAGCGTCGGTTCTTCGGGATGCTGCAGGATCGGCTTGCCGAACACTTTCGCGTAGGACAAGGCACGGCGCATCAATTGCGCATCCTTGGTCGCTTGCGTGCCGTCGGTGAAGCCGAGCGCGCCGGCTTCGGCGAGCAGGCCAAGCTCGGTCATCTCCTTGCCCTGTAAGCCCCGCGTCAGCGCCGCGTAGGTTTCCACACGCACGAGGCTCGTCTCGCGCGCGATGCGGGCGACGGATTCGACCAGCGCCGCGTCGTCGATCGCCGGATGCGTGTTGGGCAGGGCGACCATCGTGGTCACACCGCCGGCGGCGGCGGCGGCCGAGGCGGTGGAGATCGTTTCCTTGTGCTCGTCGCCCGGTTCGCGCAACTGCACGCGGATATCGACGAGACCGGGGGCGAGGCATTTGCCGCCCAGATCGATCGTCTCGATCCCTTGGGCGGCGACCGCGCCGGCTTTGGCGAGATGCGCGCCGATATCGGCGATCATGCCGTCGCGCGCGACCAAGCCGCCGGGCGCGTCCATACCGGTCGCGGGATCGAGCAAGCGGGCGTTGACGTAAGCGAGCGCGGGGCCGCCGCGCCCGCCGGGCGTGCGGCCGGCGATGGCACCTTCGGGGAGTCTCATTTGCCGTTCCCCTCGGTGTTGGAGAGCAGATTGCGGGTAAGCACGTCCAGGCACGCCATGCGCACGGCCACGCCCAGCTCGACCTGTTCGCGGATCAGCGAGCGGTCGACGTCGTCGGCGACTTCGGAGTCGATTTCCACGCCCCGGTTCATGGGGCCGGGATGCATGATCAGCGCGTCGGGCTTGGCGACCTCCAGCTTCTGGTAGTCGAGGCCGTAATGCCGGAAATATTCGCGCACCGAGGGCACGAAATTGCCCTGCATGCGTTCGGTCTGGAGGCGCAGCATCATCACGATGTCGACGTCGGCCAGCCCCTTTTTCATGTCGTGGAAGACTTCCACGCCCATGCGCTCGATTTGCGAGGGCATCAGCGTCGGCGGGCCGACGACGCGCACGCGCGCCCCCATCGTGGACAGCAGATGGATGTTCGAGCGCGCGACGCGGCTATGCAGGATATCGCCGCAGATCGCCACCAGTAGCCCTTCCAGGCGCTTCTTGTGGCGGCGGATGGCGAGCGCGTCGAGCAGCGCCTGCGTGGGGTGCTCATGCGTGCCGTCGCCCGCGTTGATGACCGCGCAATCGACCTTCTCGGAAAGAAGTTTTACGGCCCCTGAGTCCGCGTGGCGGACGATCAGCACGTCCGGCAGCATGGCGTTGAGCGTCGTCGCCGTGTCGGTCATCGTCTCGCCCTTTTTGATGGACGAGGCTTCGGCCGACATGTTGACAACGTCGCCGCCCAGGCGCTTGCCGGCGAGTTCGAACGAGGTGCGCGTGCGCGTCGAATTCTCGAAGAACAGATTGATGATCGTGCGCCCGCGCAGCAGGGTCGATTTCTTTTCCCTGGCGCGGTTTTGCTCGACGTAGGAATCGGAAAGGTCGAGGAGGAGGGTGATCTCCTCGCGGGAAAGCCCCTCGATACCCAGCAGGTGGCGGGGGCGGAAGCGCGTCGGCGCTAACTGGACGGCGGACATTAAAGCGGCGTTATAAGCGTGCCCCCGGCCCCCCGCAAGGCGGCTGCGCGAACCGCGCCAAAACCCCGGAATTCCGCTAATCTGCGGTTAACCGATCCGGTGGATAATTCGGATCGGATTTCACGACTCGCGAGAGCCCAGCCCATGACGGTCGTCCGCGATACGCCACCCAAGACAGGCCGCAAAGATATCGGCATCGCGCCGGAATCCGCGACGGCCGCCCTCGACCGGTTGCTGGCGATCGCGGAGAACCAGCACCAATCGCCCAAAGCGAAAGCCAAGCTGTCGCGAATGCTGGCCGACGAGCTGTCGCAATCGGTCGGGCGGCATTTCCAGGCGCTCGACATCGCGCCTTTCGACGGCGCGAAACCGAAGCGTTAGCGCAGCTCGATCTCGAAAATCACCTTCGTGAAATCGTCGATCAGCGCTTCGGCACGCAAGGTCCAGGGGCCGGGCAAAGCCAAAGCCGCTTCGTCGATACCGTAGTAACCGCGTCCCAAAATCGCCGGCTGGCGGCGCAGGCCTTCGATCCCGGCCGCTTTCGACGCCAGTTCGATCTCGAATTCCTTGGGCTCGATCGGCGTGTTGCCGGTATCGAGCAAGCGCATTTCGAGGCGCGTACCGGTCGTCTCGATCCATAGCAGGCGATTGGCTTGCGTGGCGATCAGCGACAAGCCGCCGCGCGGTGCTTCGGCATGCGCGTGACCATGATCGTGGCCGCCGTGCCCATGCAGATGCACGGCGGGCGGCGTGTGGGTCAGCATCGCGGTCGCGGCGATCAAGGCCAGACCGAACGCGAGATCGAGTTTGAGATTGCGGCCGAGCGCTGCGGCATCGCCCGCTTTGGCGCGCGGCACGGCGCGTTGGCGGTTATGCGCGGCGATAGCGATCAATCCTGCGAACAACGCCGCCTTGAACGCCATCAGCGCCGCATAACGGCCAAGCTCGCCTTCCAAACGCGGCACGCCCAGCCACAACGCGCTGACCGCGACGATGACGACGGCGGCGATCCCGAGGGGCGAAAACGCCGCGCCCCAATGCGCGGCCGTGAGCGGACTGCGCCGCACGGCGTGAAACAGCGGCAAAAACGCGCCGAGCCAGAACAAGGCGGCGACGCTGTGAAGCGTTTGAACCGTTTGGATCGGTATGCCGCCGGCGGTCGCATGGCCGGTCAAGGCGGTGCCGAGACCCGCGAGGATCAGCGCGACGAATGCCGCGATCCGGTTGGGCACGAAGGCCAAAGCGATGCCGACTATCATCGCAATTGCGGCGGGACCGGCGCTTGAGTTCCACCCCGCGCGCCAGGCTTGCGCGGTCCACGGCGCCATGTCGGCGATGCGCGCCCCCGCCATCGCGGGCGACAAGGCGGCGGCGATCAACGCGACGCACAAGGCGACTTGAATCGCGCGGCGCGGCCCTTCGCGCGGGCCCGCATTGACGAAGGCGAGGAAAGCGAGTCCGCCCACGCCGATGGCAAGCGCCAGATCGCGCGCGAAGCGCAGAATCATCGCGGCGGGCGTGCGCGGATCGAAGGCGTGCGCGTGGGCGTCTGGCGGCGGTGCGGGCAGGGCCGCATCGCCGACCGCGAAACTGATCGTGCCCGCGATGGGATGCGTGTCGGCCGACGCGACGCGCCAGACGAGGTAGTAGCCGCCCGCCTTCAGATCGACGGGCAGATCGACGACGATGCGGTCGTTCTCGCTGCGCGCGTCGAGCTCTTGCTGGATACCGGGGCCGACCAAGCGGATCGCGGCGGGTGTCACCGGCTCGTTGAAACGCAGCGCCGCCGAACGGGGCGCGTCGGCGAGACGCGCCCCCTCGGCCGGTGCCGTTTCCAGCAACACCGCATGTGCGGCGGCTTGCCCGGCGGCGATCAGCAGCCAAGCGGCGAGGATGGAAACGAGGAACCGCATCTTACGGCTTCGGCGTCAGGCGCAGGGCCGGCGACGGATATTTCAGATCGTGCGACGATTGACCCGCGGCCGGGATCTCGATCCAGCGATCGACACCCTTTTCGCACTCGGCCACGGTCGGGAAATAGACGACCGTGTTCGGCGTGTTGGGCAGCGCGCCGCGGAATACGAACTCGTCGTAATGCTCGTCGAGCAGCTTGCCGCCGCTCCACACGACTTCCGTGACGCCTTCGGTGATCTGGCCGCCATGGCCGTCGCTGATCGGTGTGGCAAGCTTGCCCTTGGTGGTGGAGAGCTGCCAGCCGGCCTTGGGCATCGGCTTCACACTGACCATGCCGTCGGGAATTTTCACGCGCACGGCGGTGATCGCCGAGCCCGAGCAGCCATGCGGCACGCGCAGCACGGCCTTATAGGTGGTGCCGGCGATGGCTTGGCCCTGTTCGAGGGTGATATGCGCGAAAGCGGGAACCGACAGCGACAGGAGAGCGGCCGCGCACGCGGCCGCGAGGATGTTCTTCGACATTCGGAAAGACTCCGGATCTTGAGAAAAAGGGAAAGGTTTCTCAGACCGGAGCTGGGGGGCCGCGCGCGGGCGGGTTGACGAAATCCGATTGCGCGGCGATGCGCGTTTGCGCGCGCGCGTAGACGACCGGCGTCCAAACCAACGCGACCGTCAGCGACGGATCGCGCGGCTTCAACGCCAGCGGATCGGGGATATGGCAAAGCGGGCAGCTCTGCGCGATCAGGGCGGGATCTTGCGTTTCGCCGGTATCGACGACGCAGAATGCGGAATGGTCGAGCCCGCCCGCACGCGCGGGAACCGTATGCGCCACCGCCATCAGAATCTGGACGAGCAGCGCCAGGGCCGTGGCGTAGAGGCCCAATTCGCGTGTCCAGAGGCGGCGGAACGGATTCATGCGTTGGAAGGTTTCCCTAGGGGAAAGCTTCTAGCGGGAGACTTCGCGAAATACCAGCACGGCGGTCGCCCAGAGCCCGCCCGCGAGCAGAACGGCCGCGGCGACGCCCAGAAACATCGATAGGCGGCCGCGCAACAGCAACGCCGCGACCATAGCCATCACACCGACGAGAAGTAGAATCGGCCCGCCGAAATCGGGCGTGAGCAGCAGGTTCAAACGATGCCCCGGCCGCGCAACGCCGCGCGTTCGTCGGCGCCCATGCCCAGCAATTCTTCCAGCACTTCGTCGGTGTGCTGGCCGCAGACCGGTGGCGCGCGGCGATAGCTGGGCGGCGTCTTCGACATTTTGATCGGGCTGGCGATCAGCGGCACGTCGACGCCCGCCGCATGCGGCATCGTAATCTTCATGCCGCGCGCGAGAACTTGCGGATCCTCGAAGACTTGGCCGATATCGTTGACGGGCGAGCAGGGCACACCCGCTTTGGCGAGACCCTCGACCCAATGCGCTTGCGGCTTCGTGCGCATGAATTCGTTCACCAAGCGCACGATTTCCTTGCGGTTGGCCACGCGCTGCGGATTGGTCGCGAAACGCGGATCGTCGGCGAGCGCGCCATGACCTGCGAATTCGCACAGCTTGCGGAACTGGCCGTCATTGCCCACGGCCAAGATCACGAAACCGTCGGCGCATTCGAACACTTCGTAGGGCACGATGTTCGGATGCGCGTTGCCTTGGCGCTTGGGCACTTTGCCCGAGACGAGATAGTTGAGACCTTCGTTCGCGAGCCATGAGACTTGCGTGTCGAGCAGCGCCATATCGATCTGCTGGCCTTCGCCCGTGTTGTCGCGATGGCGCAACGCCGCCAGGATCGACACCGCCGAATACATGCCGGTCATGATGTCGGCGATGCCGACACCCACCTTATGCGGCTGGCCGCCCGGCGTGCCCTCGGCCGGGCCGGTGATCGACATGATGCCGCCCAGACCTTGCGCCAGCATGTCGTAGCCCGCGCGCGGCGCGTAAGGCCCGGTTTGGCCGAAGCCGGTGATCGAGCAATAGACGAGGCGCGGGAATTCGGCGGACAGCGTCGCGTAGTCGAGCCCGAATTTCTTCAGATCGCCGGTCTTGAAATTCTCGATGAATACGTCGGATTTCGCGATCAGGCGCTTGGCGATCGCTTGGCCTTCGGGCTTCGAGAGATCGAGGCTGATCGAACGCTTGTTGCGATTGGCGGAGAGATAATAGGCGCTTTCGCCCGTCGGCTTGCCGTCTTTATCCGTGACGTAAGGCGGGCCCCATTTGCGGGTGTCGTCGCCGGCCCCCGCGCGCTCGATCTTGATCACGTCGGCGCCGAGATCGCCGAGGAGCTGCGTGCAGGTGGGCCCCGCGAGAATGCGGGTGAGATCGAAGATGCGGATTCCGGAAAGGGGCAGGGCGTTCATGGCGGCGAACCATGCCGCCCCGCCTTCCGTCATGCAAGTTCGATCAAACGGGCGCCGCGCGGCCGAGGATCAACTGGGCCGCTTGGCCGAACGATGTCGGCCAGGTCGGCGTTTGCGGCAGGGCGGCGAAGCGGCGGAAATCGGCATCCTCGCCTTCGATCGCATTCGCGACGATTTCCCCGGCCAGCGTCGTCAACGCCACGCCATGGCCGCAGAATCCGACGAGATGGATCAAGCCCTCGCGATCGGCGAAGCGCGGCATGCCGTCGGTCGTGACGTCGACCAGGCCGCTCCACGCGCGCGCGATCTTCGCGCTTGCCAGATCGGGCAAGGCTTTGCGCAGCGCCCGGCGCAGCCAGGTTTCGGCGAGCGGCGGATTGCCCCGGCCCGGCCAGCCGCCGGCACCGAATTGCAAACGCCCATCGGCGGTGCGGCGCATATAACGCAGTGCTGGGCTTGTGTCGTAGGCCGCCCCCGCCACCCAGGCCGGGAACTTCGCCAGCGGTGCTGTTTCCAACATGAAGGTGCGAACGGGGGCGAGAAGGCGATCCGTACCGGCTTCGAGGCCCGGCAGATCGACATTCGCGGCGAGCACGACGCGATCGGCGATCACATCGCCCTTGGGCGTGGCGACAACCCACTTGCCGTTCTCGCGCGCGATCGCGGTCGCGGGGCGGCGCTCGTGCAAGCTGGCGCCCGCCGCTTTGGCTTGCGTCACCAGGGCCGCGACGTATTTCACCGGATCGATCGAGAAGGCGCGCTTGTCGATCAACGCGCCATGGCCAGCGAGGCCGGGCAATGCGCGCTTGAACGCAGTGGAGTCGAGAATTTCCGCCGCATTGTCGCCGAACACGTCGCGCCGCAACGCGGCTTGGCGGGCAAGACGCGGCAGATCGGCTTTCGCCGCCGCGACGATCGCAACGTGGTCGCGAATGTCGCAAGCGACGCCGGCGAGCGCACGCACCTTGTCGAGGCCGCGCAGGCTGATTTGCCACAACTCGCGCGCGCGGGTTTCGCCGAATTCGGCGATCATCGCGGCGGGATCGGCGGCGAAGCCGGGCAGCACTTGGCCGCCATTGCGGCCGGAGGCGCCGGCCCCGGCGCGCGTTGCTTCGATGATGGCGACGTCATAGCCGCGCTTGGCGGCGTGAAGGGCGGTCGACAAACCGGCATAGCCGGCGCCGACGACACAGATTTCGGTACGAAGGATAGACATGACACAACAATTCCGGCGGCCGGCCCGATCGGGGCCGCCCGCTGCTTTTCGATAAAGGATGGATCGAGGGGGCGCGCGAACGCGCGCTATTCGAACGCGCGGACGCTAACGGTCCGGCTCGGGCGAATAGGCGGCGCGCGATGCGACATCGCGCATGAAACGATCGAACATGAATTTGTCGGTCGACATGATACGAACCTCAACGACCGATATAGTGACGCGGCATTATGACAACAATGCGGTCGGCGATAAGATATTGAATAGACGTCGGAATATCAGGCCTGACGAAGTTTCGTTTGCGTGGCACCGCGATCGCGTTCGAAAGTCGCTTCCGACATGGACATTCCGACCGATCCCGCCTTTTACGCCGTCGCGTTCACGACGATCTTCGTCATCTCGTTTTTCAAGGGCGGTTTCGGCGGCGGCTTCGCCACGCTCGGCATTCCGTTTTTGGCGTTCGTCATGTCGCCGATCGACGCCGCGATCATGATGGCGCCGCTCGTCGCCTTCATGGACGTGTTCACGCTGAACTCGTTCCGGCGCGCGACGTGGAGCCTGCCCGATCTCAAATTCCTGATCCCGGGGCTGCTCGTCGGACTGGCGATCGGGTTTTTCGCTTTCGTCTATGTCGACCCGCATCTGATCGAGATCGCGATCGCCGCGATCACGCTGATTTTCACGATCCGCTGGTTCCTAGGCGGCGGAAAATCCAACGCCGCGCCGATCGCCGCATCCTTGCCCAACGCGATGCCGTGGGGCGCGATGGCGGGATTCACGACCTTCGTGGCGCATTCGGGCGGGCCGCCTTTGAACATCTACATGCTGCGCCGCGGCCTCGACAAAACCGTCTATGCAGGGACGTCGGCGGTGTTCTTCGCGGTCGGCAACGTTCTGAAGCTGCCGCCCTATCTTTATATCGCCGGTTCGACGCCGCATCTTCTGTGGATGGCGCTGATCCTGTCGCCGTCGGTGCCGCTAGGCGTGTGGCTCGGGCGCAAATTCCACGACCGGCTCGACGGGCCGCAGCTATACCGGATCTGCTACGTGCTGCTGTTCCTGGCGGGCTTGAAGCTCGCCTATGACGGAATCGTCGGCGTCTTTGGCTGAGTCCTAATCGTCATCCCGGGCAAGCGCGGCGAAGCCCGCGCGCGACCCGGGATCCCGGCTCTCGCGGTGCTCGGCCGGGATGACGCAAACGTCAGAAATCGCGGTTGGTCGCGAGACGCATTTCCTCGATATCGAGTTCGCGCAGCAGCTTGTGCAGCACGCCGTCGCCGATCTCGCGCTCCCGGCGCAGCTTCAACAGGCGTTTGCGCTCGGCCGCCAGCAGCGCCTCGCGCACATGGCGCGCTTGGGCGCGGGCTTGGGCGAAATCCAGATCGTCTTGCGTGGGCGCTTGTTCCAGCAGTCGCGCCTGATAGATGCGCCGCAGCGTCGGCGCCAAATCCAGCGCCACGATATCGTGCTGCGCTTGGTCCTCGAGTTCGGTCAAACCCGCATGCGCCATTTTGCGCCGCGCGATTTCCTCCTCGGCTTCCTCGTTGCGGTCGCCGCCGAATTTGAGCAGGCGGATCAGCGGGCCCAGCGTCGTGCCTTGCACGATCAGCGTGGCGAAGATCACGGCGAAGGACAGGAACACGATCAGGTCGCGCGCCGGAAACGGCTCGCCGGCGGCCGCGAAATGCGGGATCGCTTGCGCGGCGGCGAGGCTGACCACGCCGCGCATGCCGCACCAGCCGATGATGACCGTCATCGCGACGGGTGGTCTGGGTTCGATGCGGCGCACCGCCTCGAACAGATGCGGGACATAGGCGTTGGGGAAGACCCACAACATCCGGATGACGATCGCGGCGGCCGAGATCGCGCCGGCCCAGGCCAGCAATTCGGTCATCGTATATGCGCTCAAGCGGCCGAGAATGCCGTCGAGTTCCAGCCCGATCAGGATGAACACGATGGCGTTGAGCACGAACACGACCGCGCCCCACACCATGTTGCTTTGCATGCGCGCTTCGGCGCTGGCGAGTTCGGGCACGTGCCAGCCGATCACCAGACCGGCGGCGACGACCGCGAGAACGCCCGAGACATGGATCTGCTCGCCCAGCAGGAACGCGATATAAGGCACGATGAACGACGCGACGATCTGCAGCAGCGTCTCGTCGAGCCGGCGCATCACCGCGACGGCGCCGAAGCCGACGGCGATGCCAAGCCCCGTGCCGCCGGCGGCGTAGATCGTGAACGTCGCCGCCGCTTCCCAGACCGAGAATGTGCCGGTCAGCACGGCGGCAAGCGCGAATTTGTAGAGCACGAGGCCGGTCGCGTCGTTGACCAGGCTTTCGCCCTCCAGGATCGCGACGATGCGCCTTGGCAGTTTCAACCGCTCCATGATCGCGGCGGCCGCGACCGCGTCGGGCGGCGAAACGATAGCGCCGAGCAGGAACGCCGCCGCCCAGGGCACCTCGGGCACCAGCCATTTGAAGACGAGCCCGACGCCGAGCGTCGTCGCGAAGACGAGGCCGATCGCCAGCAGCAGGATCGGCCGTATATACATGCGGAAATCGCGCCACGACGTGTAGAAGGCCGAGGCGAACAGCAAGGGCGGCAGGAACAGCGCCAGCGTCAGTTCGGGGTCGAGGCGCACGTCCGGCAAGCCGGGCACGAAAGCGAGCCCCATGCCGGCGAAGACCAGCAGCACCGGGTAGGGCAGGCGCAGCACGTCGGAAAAGCGGCCCAACGCGACGGCGACCGCCAGCATGATCAGTACGATTTCGAGCAACGCCAAAGGAGGGCCCCTGATAGACTGGCGGCGCCATGACCGACCGCCTCGACTCTATTCTCGATTTTCTAGCACTCGTCGACCGTTTCAAGAAGGTCGAGCGCCGCGCGTTGCTGGGCGACATGTCCCGGCGGGAAAACTCGGCCGAGCATTCCTGGCATATGGCGCTTGTCGCCATGGTTTTGGCGCGCGAAACGGGGTTCACGGGCGATCTCGCCCGGATGCTGTCGATGGTGCTGGTCCACGATCTGGTCGAGATCTATGCGGGCGACGCCGGCGCCTATGACGTCGCGGCGCGCGCGGCGGCCGTCGCGAAGGAAGATGCCGCCGCCAAGAAGCTGTTCGGATCGCTGCCGCCCGATTTGGGCGCCGAGTTCGACGGGCTGTGGCGCGAATTCGAGGCCAAGCAAACGCCCGAGGCGAAGCTCGCCAATGCCTGCGACCGGGTGCAGGGGTTCCTGCAATCCTATCTGTCTGAGGGGCTGTCCTGGGCGGAGATCGGCGTCACCCGCGACCAGACGCTGGAGCGCACGCGCCCCGCGCGCGAGGCGCATCCCAAGATCGAAGAGCTGATCTTGCGTATCTATAAGCGTGCGGACGAAGGCGCGTTCTGGGATGCTTCGGGTAAAGCCGTCGGACGCGGGAAGGGTGTTGCGCGATGACGGGCGCGCCCGAACGGATCGAGCTTCGGCTGCACACGGTCCGCCAGCTTTTCCAAAGCCTCGATCCCGCGCCGTTCCACGACAAGGACCTCGATCCCGATGCCGTCGCCTATATCGTCGGCCGGGCGCGCGATCTGCCGCGCGACGCGGCTCTCGAACTCGCGATCGAGTTGCCGTCGGCGGAGGCGGAGAGCGAGGAGGTGCACGGCCTCGAAACCGCGATCCGCGGCTATTTCGAATGGCGGGAGGAAATGGCGTGGCGCGAATTGCGCCTGCGGCTGGCGGAAGGCCGCCAAGCTCTGTTCATGGGCTTGATGTTTCTCGCCGCCTGCACGCTGGCGCGCGAGATCATCGCGGCCGCGACGGACTCGCCCTGGCTCGCCTGGATCGAGGAAGGGCTCACCATCGTCGGCTGGATCGCGATGTGGCACCCCGTCGATATCTTCCTGTATCGCTGGTGGCCGATCCGTCGCGAGGCGTTGCTCAATCGTCGATTGGCGCGGATGCGTGTGGCGCTAAAATTCGCGAACGCCTAGCGGCCGATGCGCAGCCAGTCGAGATAGCCTTGCAGGATGAAGGCGGCGGCCATTTTGTCGACGACCTCGGCGCGCTTGGCGCGGCTCATATCGGCGTCGAGCAGCGTGCGGGTCACGGCCTGGGTCGACATACGCTCGTCCCACATCACCAACGGCAGGTCGATCTTGGCCAGAAGATTGCGCGCGAAGGCCCGGGTCGCTTGGGCGCGGGGGCCGGCCGTGCCGTCCATATTGACCGGCATGCCCAAAACGAAGCCGCCGACGTTCCGGGCCTTCGCCAGCGCCACGACCTGGTCGTAATCGGCCGACGCCTTGCGCCCGCGCCTTACCGTGTCGAGCGGCGAGGCGATCGACAATCCGGGGTCCGAAACGGCCATGCCGATGGTCTTTTCGCCCGCATCCAGCCCCATCAGGCATGATTTTTCGGGCAAATCGTCGATCAGGTCGGCGGGGTTGCGGATCGGCATCGTGGCGGCTAGAAGCTAGGTCCTGTTTTTCAATTCCGTACAGAGACATACCGTATGTCGTTGGACCAAGCCACCGTCGCCCGGATCGCCGTTCTGGCGCGCATCAAACTGCCCGAAGCCGACCGCGAGAAAATGGCCAAGGAGCTGTCCGGCATTCTCGACTGGGTCGAGATGCTGAAGGAACTCGACACCTCGAAGGTCGAGCCCATGACCTCGACCGTCGAAATGGTCCTGCCGCAACGCGCGGACAAGGTGACCGACGGCGGCTATCCCGCCGCGATCCTCGCCAACGCGACGGAGCCCGTGCGCATTTCCAACACCGAGGAAGCCGGCGGCTTCTTCACCGTGCCGAAGGTGGTCGAATAATGGCCGGGATCGTCGAACTCACCCTCGCGCAGCTGCGCGACGGCTTGCGCGCCAAGAAATTCTCGGCCGTCGAAGTGGCCGACGCCTATATCGGCGCCGTCGAGAAGGCGCGCGATCTGAACGCCTTCATCGTCGAAACGCCCGACCTCGCGCGCGAACAGGCCAAAGCCGCCGATGCGCGCTTGGCGAAGGGCGAGGGGCGCGACCTGGAAGGCGTGCCGCTCGGCATCAAGGATTTGTTCTGCACCAAGGGCGTGCAGACGACCGCCGCGTCGAAAATCCTGAAGGGCTATGTGCCGCAATACGAATCGACGGTGACGTCGAATCTGTTCGGCGCCGGTGCCACGATGCTCGGCAAGCTCAATCTCGACGAATTCGCGATGGGCTCGGCCAACATCACCTCGCATTTCGGCAACGTGAAGAACCCGTGGAAGCGCAAGGACGGCAAGGATCTCGTCCCCGGCGGTTCGTCGGGCGGTTCGGCCGCAGCCGTTGCCGCGCGCATCGTCGCGGGTGCGACGGGCACCGACACCGGCGGCTCGATCCGCCAGCCCGCGAGCCTGACCGGCATCGTCGGTTTGAAGCCGACCTATGGCCGCTGCTCGCGCTGGGGCATCGTCGCCTTCGCCTCGTCGCTCGATCAGGCGGGCCCGATGACGCGCGACGTGCGCGACGCCGCGATCCTGTTGAAGGCGATGGCCGGGCACGATCCGAAGGATTCGACCTCCGTGCCGCGCCCCGTGCCCGATTACGAAAAGGCGCTGACCGGCAATGTGAAGGGCCTGCGCTTCGGCATTCCCAAGGAATACCGGATCGACGGCATGCCGGCCGAAATCGAGAAGCTTTGGCAGCAGGGCATCGAGTGGCTAAAAGCCGCCGGCGCCACGCCGGTCGAGATTTCGTTGCCGCATACGAAATACGCGCTGCCGACCTATTACATCATTGCGCCGGCGGAAGCGTCGTCGAACCTCGCGCGCTATGACGGCGTGCGCTACGGCCTGCGCGTGCCCGGCAATTCGCTGGACGAAATGTACGAGAACACGCGCGCCGAAGGTTTCGGCGCCGAGGTTCGCCGCCGCATTCTGATCGGCACCTATGTGCTCTCGGCCGGTTACTACGACGCGTATTACTTGAAGGCGCAGAAGGTCCGCACGCTGATCTTCCAGGACTTCCAGAAGGCCTGGGATCAGTGCGACGTGATCTTGACGCCCGCCACGCCCTCGGCGGCGTTCGCGATCGGCGAGAATCAGGACGATCCGCTGTCGATGTATCTGCAGGACGTGTTCACCGTGCCGGTGAACCTCGCCGGCTTGCCCGGCCTGTCGGTCCCGGCCGGGTTGTCGGCCGAGGGCCTGCCGCTGGGTCTGCAGCTCATCGGCAAACCGTTCGACGAGGAGACGCTGCTGCGGGTCGGCGGCGTCGTGGAGACCGCCGCCAACTTCACCGCGCGGCCGGGAGCGTAAGCGATGATCATCGAAGGCAAGACCGGCAATTGGGAACTCGTCATCGGCCTGGAGGTGCATGCCCAGGTCGTGTCGAACGCGAAGCTGTTCTCGGGCTCGAGTGCCGCGTTCGGCGCCGAGCCGAACACGCAAGTCAGCTTCGTCGACGCCGCGTTCCCCGGCATGCTGCCCGTGATCAACGCGTTCTGCGTCGAACAGGCGATCAAGACGGGGCTGGGCATCGAGGCGACGATCAACGAAGTCTCGGTGTTCGACCGGAAGAACTATTTCTACGCCGATTTGCCGCAGGGCTATCAGATCAGCCAGTTCACGCGGCCCATCGTGTCGGGCGGGCGGCTGGTGCTCGACATGCCCGGCGGCAAGACGCGCGAGATCGGTGTCACGCGCCTGCATATGGAGCAGGACGCGGGCAAGTCGATCCACGATCAGCACCCGAGCAAGTCCTATATCGATCTCAACCGTTCGGGCGTGTGCCTGATGGAGATCGTGTCGGAGCCAGAAATCCGCACGCCGGAAGAGGCGGGGGCGTATCTCAAGAAGCTGCGCGCGATCCTGCGCTATCTCGGCACGTGCGACGGCAACATGGAGGAAGGCTCCATGCGCTGCGACGCGAACGTGTCGGTGCGCCGCGTGGGCACGACCGAATTTGGCACGCGCTGCGAGATCAAGAACGTCAATTCGATCCGCTACGTGATGCAGGCGATCGAATACGAAGCCACGCGCCAGGTCGAACTGATCGAGGACGGCGGCACGGTGAAACAGGAGACGCGTCTTTGGGACGTGTCGAAGGGCGTCACGCGTTCGATGCGCTCCAAGGAACACGCGCACGACTACCGCTATTTCCCCGATCCCGATCTGCTGCCGCTGGTCCTCGATCCAAAGGAAATCGCGCGCATCAAGGCGGAGATGCCGGAACTCCCGGACGCCAAGAAGGCGCGCTTTGTCGATCAGTACAAACTGACGCCTTACGATGCGTCGGTGCTGGTCGCGGAGAAGGAGCAGGCGGCGTTCTTCGAGGAAGTGGCCAAGGGCCGCAAGGACCCGAAGCTCGCCGCGAATTGGGTGATCGTCGAACTCTTCGGCGCCCTCAATAAGCAGGGCAAGGACGTCACCAACAGTCCGGTCTCGGCCAAGGCGCTCGCCGGTCTGCTCGATTTGATCGAGAACGACACGATCTCGGGCCGTATCGCCAAGGACGTGTTCCAGATCATGGTCGAGACGGGCAAGGACGCCGCGTCGATCGTCGAGGAAAAAGGGCTGAAGCAGGTCACCGACACCGGCGCCATCGACGCCGCGATCGCCAAGGTGATGGCCGAGAACGAGGCGAAGGTCGCCGAATATCGTTCGGGCAAGGTCACGTTGTTCGGCTGGTTCGTCGGCCAGGTGATGAAGGGTACGGGCGGCAAGGCGAACCCGGCCAAGGTCAACGAAATCCTGAAAGCGAAGCTGGCGGGGTAACCCGCGAACGGGCTAGGCTCGAACCATCCTGTCGAGGAAGGTTCGAGCCATGGCCGCCAAGAAGAAAGCGTCGAAGCCGAAAGCCAAGCCAGCGCCCAAGGCGAAGGCCAAGAAAGTTCTGAAGGCGACGACCGCGATCAAGGCTTCCGCCGCCAAATCGGCGACGAAGGCCGCCAAGGGCGCCAAGATCAAGAAGGTTTCGGGCTACGAGCCGGCGAAGGCCAAGCCATCCGTGCGGCTGGTGCTGTACGGCGTCCAGCCCTCGACGCCCAGCGGCAAGGTCGCCTTGATGCTCGCGATGGTCGGCGAACCCTACGATTATCGCCATGTCGATCTGCCGGGCGGGGCGCACAAGACGCCCGACTACGCGAAGATCAACCGCTTCCAGCAAGTGCCGGCGTTGGTCGACGGCGAGGAAGTCGTCGTCCAATCGAACGTCATCCTGCAATATCTCGCCGAGAAGTTCGGCAAGTTCGGCGGCAAAACGCCGGCCGAGCGCCGGCGGATCGCCGAATGGCTCGCCTGGGATCTCGACAAGCTGACGACGCTGGGCCAGGTGCGGTTCATCCGGCGCTTCATGAAGCAGCCGGACCATCCCGCTTTGGCGTTCGTCGAAGCGCGCGCGCGGGCGTCGCTCGAATATCTCGACCGTCATTTGGGCACGAGCAAGTTCGTCGCCGGCATGCAGCCGACGATCGCGGATATCGCGATCTTCGGCTGGATCGCCGTGGCGGAGGAGGCGGGTTTCGATCCCGCGCATTTCCCCAATCTGCGCGACTGGGCGCTGCGCATGTTGAAATTGCCGGGCGTGGCGCATCCGTACGCGCTGCTGCCCACGGAAGATAAGGTGTCCGCGTGATCGAGCTTTATACAAACACGACCTCCAACGGCCGCAAGATCTCGATCGCGCTCGAGGAGCTCGCGTTGCCCTACAACGCGATCAAGATCGATACGCAGGCGGGGGCGAGCCGCACGCCCGAGTATCTTCAGATCAATCCGAACGGAAAGATCCCAGCGATTGTCGATCCCGACGGGCCGGGCGGCCAGCGTTTCGTGATGTTCGAAAGTGCCGCGATCCTCATCTATCTCGCCGACAAAACCGGGCGCCTGCTGCCCTACAAGGGTGCCGCGCGTTATACGGCGTTGCAATGGCTGCAGGTCGAGGCGAGCGGCGTGTCGTCCGACGCGTTCTGGCTGTTCTATATCGGCCTCAAAGAAAAGAACGAGCAGGCGGCGACGATGCTGCGCACCGATCTCGCGCGGCTTTACGGCGTGCTCGACAAGCGCTTGGGCCATTCGCCGTATCTGGCGGGCGACGAACTCACGATCGCCGATATCGCCCATTTTCCTTGGGTCGCGGGTGCTTCGGCGTGGCAGGGGATCGATCTCGAACCCTTCGCCCATCTGCGCCGCTGGTACGACGAACTCGCCGTCCGTGACTCCTTCCAAAAAGGCATGAAGATCCCCGCATGACCATCGATCTCTACACCTGGAGCACGCCCAACGGCCGCAAGGTCTCGATCCTGCTCGAAGAGCTGGGCGTGCCCTACAAGACGCACGCGATCGACATTTCGAAGAACGATCAGTTCGCGCCTACATTCGTCGCGATCAATCCGAATTCGAAGATCCCCGCGATCGTCGACAGCGCCGGGCCCGACGGCCAGCCGATCAACGTGTTCGAGAGCGGCGCCATCCTGATTTATCTCGCCGAGAAGTTCGGGAAGTTCCTGCCCAAGGATGCGCGCGGGCGCAGCGTCACGCTGCAATGGCTGATGTTCCAAATGGGCGGCTTCGGCCCGATGCTGGGCCAGGCGCATCACTTCATGAAGTTTGCACCCGTGAAGGTCGAATACGGCATCGAACGCTACGGTAAGGAAGCCAAGCGGCTTTACGGCGTGCTCGACAAGCATCTCGCGTCGAACACGTATCTCGCGGGCGACGAGTACACGATCGCGGATATGGCGACCTATCCCTGGGCCGCGCGCCACGAATATCATCAGGTCGATCTGGCGGCGTTCCCGAACGTGAAGCGCTGGTACGACGCGATCGGCGCCCGCCCGGCGGTCAAGAAGGGGATGGCCGTCCCTTAACGGCGGCGAACACGCTGTCGCGCAGCCAGCGATGCGCCGGGTCCGCGTCCATGCGCGGATGCCAGATCAACGAAACATCGATCGGTTTCGTGGGGAAGGGCAGCGCGAATACATGCAGATCGCCGCGCAAAGCTTGCGTGTGGCGGTCCGGCACGCTGGCGACCAGATCGGTATTGCGCGTCAGGGCGAGGGCCGCCGAGAAATTGCCGACGACGACGGCGATGTCACGCGTCAAACCCTTCGCCCTCGCGGCGATATCGACCGGGCCGTCGTCGCGCAAACGGCGCCCGATCAGGATATGGCCGCTTTTGGCATAGCGATCCGCCGTGACCTTGCCGCGTGCCAAAACATGGCCGCGCCGCACCACGCCGATCCAGCGATCTTGGAATAGGCGGCGCGCGCGCAGCTCGGGGCTGGTCGCCGCATCGACCACGCCGGTCTCAAGATCGATCGCGCCGTCGCGCAGCGGCGCGCTTTCCTTGTCGGATTTCGCGACGAAATGCAGCCGCACGCGCGGCGCTTCGCGCCGGATGCGCGCGATCAAAGCCGGGCCGAAACTTTCAACGAAGCCATCGCGCGTGCGCAGCGTGAACACGCGGTCCAGTTTCGAAAGATCGAAATCGCCCGCCGGGCGCAGCATCGCTTCGCCGTCGCGGACCAAGCGGCCGACGTTCCGCGCGAGTTCGAGCGCGCGGGGCGTGGGCACGAGGCCGCGCCCGGCGCGCACCAGCAGTTTGTCGCCGGTCGCCTCTCGCAGGCGCGCGAGCGTGTGGCTCATCGCCGACGGGCTAAGACCCAGGCGCGACGCGGCCTTGGCGACGCTGCCTTCGGCGAGCAGCGTGTCGAGGGCGGTCAGAAGATTGAGGTCCGGCTTCGACATGTCGTTCCGTGCAGCTATTCATTGTGAATGTTGCATGAATCGACAGCTCCGGGAAGCGCCATACTGCGGACGATCGATGTGGGAAACGAAGGAATTCGAAATTGTCGTATCGCTGGGCTTTGGCCGGATTGTCTTTGTCGATGGTGCTGTCGTCGCTGGGAACCAGCGTGGCGAACGTGGCGCTGCCGAACCTTGCCGCCGCGTTCGGCGCGCCGTTCCAGGCCGTGCAATGGGTCGTCATCGCCTATGTGCTGATGGTGACGTGCAGCGTCGTCGCGGTCGGCTGGCTGGGGGACGCGATCGGCCGCCGCCGGTTGCTGATCGGCGGCTTGATCCTTTTCCTCGCGGCGTCGGCGCTGTGCGGTATAGCGCCGTCGTTGGAAGCGCTGATCGCGGGCCGCGCGTTGCAAGGCTTGGGCGGGGCGGTGCTGCTGGCGCTGACCATGGCCTTCGTCGGCGACATCGCGCCCAAGGATCGCTTCGGGGCGGCGATCGGCTTGCTCGGCACCATGTCGGCCGTCGGCACATCGATCGGGCCGTCTTTGGGCGGCGTGTTGATCGACGCCTTCGGCTGGCGGTCGATCTTTCTGATCAATCTGCCGCTGGGGGCGGCGGCGCTGTATCTGACGATCACGGGCTTGCCGGCGGATAAATCGCGCGACGGCGTGGAACGGCCGGGGTTCGACTTTGCCGGGATCGCCGTCATGGCGCTAGCCTTGGGCGCCTATGCGCTGGCGATGACGCTGGGGCGCGGCGATTTCGGCGTGGCCAATGCGGGCTTACTGGCGCTGGCGGCGATCGGGCTGTTCGTCTTTTTGCGGGTCGAAGCGCGTGCGACGGCCCCTTTCATCAGCCGCGATATGTTCCGCGATCCGATTTTGCGTAGCGGTTTCGCGTGCAGTTTGCTGGTCTCGACCGTGTTGTTCGCGACGTTGATCGTCGGGCCGTTCCATCTGGCGCGCGTATTCGAATTGCCGCCGGCGGCGATCGGCGCGATCGTCGCGGCGGGGCCGATCGCGGCCGCTTTCATCGGCGTGCCGGCGGGCCGCTTGGCCGATCGTTTCGGCGCCGGGGCCGTGTCGCTGGTGGGCTTGATCGGCATCGAGATCGGCTGCGTCTTGATCGTAACGGTGCCCGCCACGTGGGGGCCGTTCGGCTATCTGTTCGCGACGGTCGTGTTGACGATCGGCTATGCGCTATTTCAGAACGCCAACAACGCGCATGTGATGCAAGGCGTCGAGCCGCGCAAGCGCGGCGTTGTATCGGGCCTGATCAATCTCTCGCGCAATCTGGGCCAGGTGACCGGGGCCGCCGCGATGGGCGCGCTGTTCGCCTATGCGTCGGGCCCCGCCGACGTGCTGCACGCCGCCCCCGAATCGGTCGATTTCGGCACGCGCGCGACCTATGCCGTCGCGATGCTGCTGATCGGCACCGCGATCGTCTTCGCCGCGCGCAAGGCGTCGCTTAAGCGCTAGGACTTGAACTGCTTGGCGAGCTTCAGCGTCTGGCGCTGATAATTCGACCCGATATCGCGCCCGTAAATGCGATCGGGCGTTTGGGTAAGCTTCTCGTAGACGAAGCGGCCGACGACCTGGCCATGTTCCAGCAGGAACGGCACGTCGTGCGAGCGTACTTCCAGCACGGCGCGCGTGCCCTGGATTTCCGATGCTCCGCCGAAGCCGAAACCGGGATCGAAGAACCCGGCGTAATGGACGCGGAATTCGCCGACCGAGGTGTCGTAGGGCACCATCTCGGCCGCATAATCGTGCGGCACGCGGATCTTCTCGCGGCTCACCAGAATATAGAAATCGTCGGGATTGAGGATCAGCCCGCGCGATTTGGTGCGCCGAATCGGTTCCCAGAATTCCGCGATCTCGTAATGGCCGATCTTGGACAGATCGATCAGCGGCGTGTTGCGCCGCGCGCGATAGCCGATCAGATCGGTGTCGGGCCCTTCGAGATCGATCGAAATCCACAATCCTTGGCCGATCGTCGCGCGTTCGCGCTTGTCGCCGGGCGAGAAGACGAGGTGGAGTTCCTTGTCGAGCGCCGTCAACGCCGCGTCGTCGAAGTTCGGCGCGCCCCGGCGCAAGCGCAATTGGTTCAACGCCTGGCCTTCGCGCGCCAGAATCGAGAAGGTGCGCGGGCTCACCTCGAGATAGAGCGGGCCCTTATAGCCGGCGGGAACTTTCTCGAACTCGCGCGCCCGGTCGCACAGCAATCGCGTGAAGATATCGAGCCGCCCGGTCGTGCTTTTCGGATTCGCGGTGCCCGCGACGTCGTCGGGCAGATCCAAACTCTCGGCGAGCTCGACGATGTAAACGCAGCCCCGTTCCAGCACCGCGCCCTTGGCGAGGTCGAGCGTGTGCATGGCAAGGAGCTTGAGCTTGTCCGCGACCTTCGCCTTGGGGCCGGGCAGGAAGCCGGCGGGCACGCGCCACGCCTTGGCGCCCAGGCGCAAATCGATCGACGCGGGCTGGATTTGGTCGTCGCGCAGCTTCTTGCGGGCGGAAATCGCCCCCGATTTGAAGAAGGCGCGATAATCCTGCGAGGGCAAAATGCCGGGCGGAGAGGGTTTTTTGGCGGCCAAAGACTCGAATTCCCGTCGAAAACGTGGCCGCGCACGCTAACGACTTGTCGCCCCAAACGCAAAGGGCGCGGGGCCATTGGCGCCCGCGCCCTTAAACAGCCGATTTAGGCGCCGTTAGGCGGCCTGGATGTTCGCGGCCGGGTGCATCGGGCGGATGCTGTTGCGCGGGCGCAACGTGCGGCGCGGCAGGGCCGGGCCCCGGATCGCGACCAGCTCGCGCTTGGCGACTTCCAGGACCGAATGGATACGGGTGTCTTCACGGTCGATCACGTCCATCGCGGTCAACTTGTTGTCGACCAGATCGAGCAGGGTGTCGATCACGTGGCGGCTCAGTTGTTGGGACATCTCTTTGGCTCCTCTGGTCTTTCCGGCTTGCGCCGAGCGTTTTTTGACAGGTCCGAAGACGGGTTTCCGATCCATCCATTTCGGGCAACCCAGTGCGGGCTGCGTGTGGATAAGATGCGCCGCATTGGTTAACGATCCCTAAAACTTGTTCGGTATTTTGATTCAACTGATTCAGGATTTGACGGATGTTGCAAAGAAGCAACGATCCGCCGTGCCGGGCGGAACGCGAAATCCGAAAAATCCCCAATAATCCGCATGCGTTGACAGAGGGGGGCGGGGGCCCTAGAAGCGACCCCGCATATGCCGTGTTAACCCACTCCCGGCGGAGGGGTGGCCGAGTGGCTGAAGGCGGCAGTTTGCTAAACTGTTATACTGGGAAACCGGTATCGTGGGTTCGAATCCCATCCCCTCCGCCAGTCTTACCGCGCCCAGAATCCCTTAACCGGGAGCCTGGGCGTCGTGCTTTTGGGGCGGCGGCGCACGAACCCGCGCGGCAAGCGGCTGGCCCGGCGAATGCAAGAATTTTCGGTAGATTGCCGACCGCGTTGTTGAGCCTGGGTGATGGAAGATCAGCGGCTTCAGATCGTTCGACAGAAATTGGTTTCGACCGCGCGCGCCATCGTCGATGAATTGGAATTCGGCGACACCTCGCTGACGCTCAAGCGCATCTGGGCCGAGGCGGGAATGAAGGAAGCGCGAATCCTGCGCGATCCCGCACCGGCCGACATTCACGACGAAACAGTCCGGCGCATCTACGCCGCATTTGCCGCCGCCGGGGCATTTGCGCCCGGCGGGCTTCGCCAAGCCACGTTCAAGCCCGAAACGTTGGGTCCGGATCTGCGATATCTCAATATCGTCGATCCGGACCCCGACGGCGATTTCCGTTTCGCGATCTACGGCGAAGGCGTGGCCGCCAAGTCGACGGCGCGGCTGCAGAGCGGCCGTATGTCCGATCTTGCCATGCGCCCGCAAGCTGGGCCCGGACCCGCGCTTTTTCTGGCGAGCTACATGCTGGTGCTGCGGCACAATTGCGCCGTCTACACGCGCAACGACACATTGCCGTGGATACCGGTCGCGCAGTGGGAACGGCTGATGGTGCCGCTCTGGGGGCCCGGCGGCGAGGCGCGGATTCTGTCGGCCGTCGTCGGCGTGGGTGAACGTATCCCGGGCCGCGCCCCAATCGGCTGGTCGCCGCCGTCGCCGGAAAAATCGAGTTTTTAGATCTTTTCGCCAAGCGCTTCGGCGGCCGCGCGGCGGAAGGCGATTTACTTCAACCCCGAGCGCAGGAACGAGTCCACGATCTGCTTTTGCAGAACGACGTAAAGCGCCAGCAGCGGCAGGCTGGCAACGCTGGCGGCCGCCATCAGCGGGCCCCATTGGTTGCCTTCCTGGGTCATGAACATCTGCAAGCCGATCTGGATCACGGCGCTGTCGAGGCTGCGCGTCACCAACAGCGGCCAGAAATAATCGTTCCAGCTGGTGATGAACAGCAGGATGGCCAGCGACGCCAACGCGGGCTTGAGATTGGGCACGATCAGCGAGCGCAGGATACGCAGATGCCCCGCACCGTCGATCACCGCCGCCTCGATCAATTCGTCGGGAAAGGCGCGCAAGGCCTGATAGAGCATGATGATCGCGAAGGCCGACGCCGCATGCGGGATGACGAGGGCCGCCAGCGTATCGAGCATGTCGAAGCGCGTGACCAGCAGATAGCCCGGCACCATCACGACTTGGGCGGGGATCAGCCACGTCACGGTCAGCAGCGCGAACAAAGCTTGCGACCATTTGTTCTTCCAGCGCGCGAAGGCGTAGGCCGCGAGCAACGCCGTGATCAACTGCGCGATCGTCGTCAACGTGGCGACGACCGCGGTGTTCCACAGCATCCGCAAAATCGGCACGCCGCCGAGGATATAGGCGAAATTGTCGAAGGTCGGATTTTGCGGCCACGGCGTGGTCGAGAAAATCTCGTTGGGTGCGCGCAGCGCCGTGACGAGCATCCAATAGAGCGGCAGGATCGACAGAAGGCTGAGAGCGGTCAGCAGCGCATGGCTGCGCAGCGCCGCGACGCGCGGTTCAATGCGCATGGTCGTCGCTACGGCGCAGCGCCCATAGCCCGATCGCCGCGAACACGGCGAAGGCCGCGAACAGCAACATGCCCGCGGCCGTGCTCCAGCCGATCGCGAACGTGCCGAAGCCGTATTCCCATAGCAGGTAATAGAGATTGGTCGTCGCCTTGCGCGGGCCGCCTTGGGTCAGCACGTTGATATAGACGAAGCTCCATTGCGCGCCATGCAGCACGGTCAGCACCGTCAGGAAAATGCCGGTCGGTGCGACCAGCGGCACGATGATGCGCCGCGCGATCTGGCCTTCGCTGGCCCCGTCGATACGCGCGGCTTCGACGAGGCTGTTGTCGATATTGGTCATCGCCGCCGCGAACAGCAGCGTCGAGAACCCGACGAGCTTCCAGCCGGTGATGAAGATGATCGTCCAGATCGCCGTATCGGCGTCTTGGAGAAAGCGCAACGCCGGCAGGCCGATGCCGCCGAGCAGCTTGTTGACGATGCCGTGATCGGGATTGAGCACCCATCGCCATACGATCGCGACGACGACGGGGGCGATGATCATCGGCACGAAAATGATCGCGCGATAGACGGCACCCGCCCGGCCCACGGCTTCGCGCGTCATCAACGCGATCAGCAACGGCAAGGCGACGGTCATCGGCAACAGACCGAGCGTGTAGAGAACGGTGTTCCACGCGGCCGTGCGCAATTCCGCCAACGCCAGCAGATTGCGGTAATTGTCGAGGCCGACGAATTCCGGCTCCGCCGTCGGCAGCAGGTTCCATTCGTAGAAGCTGAGCCGGAACGCCTCGACCAGCGGCCAGTAGATCCACAGGCCGAGGGTCAAGAACGCCGGCGTCAGGAACAGAACGGGCGCCAGCCATCCCGGCAACCGATAGGCGGGCGCGAGCGGGACGTTCGCACCGCGCGTAAAGGGTGCCGGAAGGCGGACGGCGTCCGTCATGCGCGCGGCATCAACGCCTGGGCGCGATCCTGCGCCTCGCGCATGATCTTGGCGACCTCGCCGTCGCCGAACACGGCCTCGTTGACCGCGGCGACTTCGATCCGCGAAATCTGGCGGTAGTTCGAACCGGGGAACGCGACCCATTGGTTGAGCCGCGACAACTGCTCGAGATTGGGTCGCACCATCGGGTTTTCGCGCACCCAATTGCCGAGATATTGCGGGTCGTCGACGATATCCAAACGCAGCGGCAGATAGCCGATTTTGCTGGTGATGACGGTATAGCCGCGCTTGGACGTCATGTGCTTGATCAGTTCCCATGCCGCGCGCTGCTTGGCCGGATCCTTGGACAGGATGAACAGGGCGCTGCCCGAATTGGTCGGCTGGGCGGGCTTGTCGCCGAAGCCCGGCATCTTCGCCGCGCGCAGTTCGAACTTGTCCTTGGCCGCGTTCAGAAAGGCGCGCTGATAGACGCTGGTCGTCAGGATCATGCCGAGATTGCCGCTCATGAACGCGTCGCCGCTCTCGGTCTCGGCAATACGCGCATGCGCGCCCGAGGCGACGAGATCGCGCAGCATCTCGACCGCGCCGATCGCTTCGGGTTCGCCGAACGTCAGACGCCGGCGATCCTCGGACAGCGCGCGCCCGCCGTTGGACAGGAAGAGCCCCTGCAACAGCCAATCGAATTCGGAATAGAAGCTCGGGAAGAAGCCGTTCTTGCCGGTCGCCGCGCGCAGCTTGATCCCGGCGGCCTTGACCTCGGCCCAGTTGCGCGGCGGCATGTCGGGATCGAGACCCGCCTGCTTGAACAACGTCGCGTTATAGAACAGCACCGGCGTCGAAAAGACATAGGCGAGGCCGTAGACCTTGTCGCCGATCGCGCCGAGTTTCAGCCCGGCGGGCACCATGCCGGCCGTGTGCGCGGCCCATTCGACGGGCGGTACGATGTCGGTCATCGGCTTGACGCCGAGATTGCGCACGACGAAATCGAGATCGGAGAAGACGAGCTGCGCCACGTCGGGCGTGCGGCCGGCGACGAGATCGGCCTGCACGCGCGCCAGGATCTGGCCCGACGCAACCGGCACGCCTTCGACCTTCACATTCGGCTGCGCGGCGGTGAACTCGGCGATCAATTCCTTCGTCGCTTCCGCGCCGATGCCGGCCGAGGCGAGATTGTAATTGTAGTAGGTGATCGAAACCGGCGCGCTCGACGGCGGCGCGATGCGCTGGGCGAAAGCGCCGGGCGCAAAGGTCTGTGCGGCGAGCGTGGAAGCGCCGAGCGCGAGGGCGGTGCGGCGGGTGATTGGACTGGTCATGGACGAATGCTCCGTTCGATCAAAGCGTCGAGATGGATTTGCGTCACACGGCCTTGGGTCGCGCGACGCAGGAAGGCAATGACGTCGCCGTCGCGTCGGTCGATTTCCTCGAACGCGGCGGCGAGATAGTCGGCATCGGCGACGAGGACCGGTTCGACCGCGTCGGAATCCGTCGGCACGTGACCGGCGACGCTGGCGCGGTCCCAATGGCGATTGGTCGCGAGATAGTCATCGAAGATCGCGTCGCGCTTCACGCCGAGGGCCGCTTGCAGCACCGCGACGACGAAGCCCGTGCGGTCCTTGCCGGCCGTGCAATGGACGAGGAGCGGACCATCCGCCTGCGCGAGGATCGCGTGGAACGCTTCGCCGAAGGCCGGAGCCGCGTCGTTCACATAGCCGCGATAGGAATCGATCATCAGATCGCGGATATGCGCCGCCTTCGTTTCCGGCAAGGCGAGCATCTCGCGCAGTTTGATCGATGTTTTCGGTTCGATCGGCGCCGCCCGGATCGCGATCGGTGCGGTGCCGAAATCGGCGAGCGCTTTGATCCGCTCCGCCGTGCCACGTAGATCGACGATCGTTGCGATGCCGAGTTGCGCCAGCCGAGCCGCCCCTTCGGCCGTGACGCCGGCGGGATTGGCGGAGCGGAACAAGCGGCCCGCGACGATTTTTGCGCCGTCCTGCGTCGCCAAGCCGCCGAAGTCGCGGAAGTTCGATATGCCGTCGACGCCGGCTTCCAAAAGGGTCGCGTTCACTTCGCGGCGACCGCTTCGGCTTTACGCGCGTCCATCGCCGCCTTGATCTGGCGCACATCGCCATAGGCTTCTGGGAAGTCGGCGAGATCGAGCGGCTTCATGCCGTCGGGCTGCACGAGCTTGGAGGCGAAGCTGCCGTCTTCCTCCAGCGTCAATTCGACATAGCCGACGATATGCTCGCCGCCATGGGTGGGAATGAACCAGTCGGCGAGGGTGAAGGCGGTCGCCGGCGCCCAGATCTGACGCGTGTCGCCGAAATCGCGCTCGCGATATTCGTGCAGATGACCGCAGCACGTCACGCGCGGCAGCGTGCCGCCCAGCGCCGCCATCAGCGCGGCGCGCGCGCGCGGGCTGAGGAGATGGCCCGACATCTCGGTATCGTCGGGCGTTTCGATGAACAGCGGCTTATGCAGGAAGAGCGCGAGCTGGCGGTCGCCCAAGCCGGCGACGGCGGCTTCGATGAACTTCTCCTGCTCGGGTGCTGCGGCGAGGTCGCTGTCGAGCATTTGGGCGTTGATGCCGAGCAGACGCCAGCCCGGCACGTCGCGCGTCCAATAATCGGGGCCGAACACGTCGAGCCAGCGTTGGCGTCGTTCTTCGTTAATCGGCTGCTTGCGGGCGGTTTCCTGCGTGTCGCCGATATCGTGATTGCCGGGGATCGCGATCCAGGCGAGGCCGAGCGCTTCGTGCATATCCTTCGCGGCGACGAGATCTTCGTGGAGATCGGCGCCGTTGACCGAAACGTCGCCCGTGTTGATCACGAGGTCGGGATTCGACGCACGTAACGCCGCCACGGCCGCCGCGAAATTGTCGCGGAAGAACGGCTTGGTGAGCGCCAGATGCGTGTCGGTGATTTGGGCGATGACGAAGCTCATACGGCGACTCCCTGCGTTTCGCGAATACATTCGTCGCCGAACGTGACCGTGCCGTTTCAGCCCCATGTTCCAATCGTGACATCGCGATTGGCGCGGCAAAACGAACGGCGTATGAATCGTCGTGGAGGATCGCCCATGACCGTCCACACCAGCGCCGCGCAAGGATACAAGACCGTCGCCGAAACCTATGTCGCCGGGCGGCCCGACTATCCGGACGCGGCGCGCGCGTGGCTGCACGACACGCTTGCACTTGCGCCCGGCAAAATCGCGATGGATGTGGGGGCAGGGACCGGCAAGTTCCTGCCATATCTGCGCGCAACCGGCGCCAAGGTTTTGGCGCTGGAACCGGTCGACGGCATGCGCGCGCGGTTGACGCGCGACAATCCGGACGTCGAAGCTTTCGCCGGCACGGCCGACCGCATTCCGCTGCCCGATGCGTCGCTCGACGCGATCGTCTGCGCGCAATCCTTCCATTGGTTCGCGACGCCGGATGCCGTGGCGGCGTTCGCGCGCGTGTTGAAACCGGGCGGCATGCTGGGGCTGATCTGGAACGTGCGCGACGAGAGTGTGGATTGGGTCGCGGCGATCACCGCGATCACCGATCCCTACGAGGCGGGCACGCCGCGCTACAAATCCTTCGCGTGGCGCAAGCCCTTACCGGGCGAACTTTTCACGGAACTGCCGGAGATCACGGCCGACAATCCGCATATCGGCACGGCGGATCAAACGATCATCGCGCGCACGCTGTCGGTTAGCTTTATCGCGGCCTTGCCCGACACCGAACAGCGCAAGATCGAAGCGCGCTTGCGCGAATTGATCGCCGCGACGCCAGAACTCGCGGGCAAAGAAACGGTCGCGTTTCCCTATATCACGCGGATGTACGCGTTCCGCCGCATTTAGAGCGAGAACACCACGTCGGCGTAATCCGGGTGTTTGGCGTACCATGCGGCCATATAGGGGCATTTGACGACGTATTTGATGCCGCGCTTGCGCGCGGTGTCGAACACGCCGCGCGCCAGGATCGAGGCGTAGCCTTTGCCTTCGTGCGCGGGCGGCACGACCGTATGCGTCAAGATCAGATGGCCGTCGCCATCGGGTTTATAGTAAGCGGCGGCGACATCGCCGCCGTCGAGCGGCAATTCGAAACGATGGCGTTCGGGATTGTCGACCACGTCGTTGGTCGTGCGCTCGGCCATGATGCGGTCCTTCACGCGGCGGGTTTGACGAAACGCCCGCTGTTGAAATCGTCGATCGCCTGGCGGATCTCGGCTTCGCTGTTCATCACGAACGGGCCATAGCCGACGATCGGCTCGCCCAGAGGCGCGCCGGTCAGCACCAGCAGCATCGCATCGTCCTTGGCGCGGATCGTCGCCGTATCGCCGTCAAGACTCAGCAGCATGCCTTTGGCTTCGCGCAACTCGTGTTCGCCCGCGACCACGGCCGTGCCGCCCAGGCCGATCAGCATCGTCGTATGGCCTTCGGGCAGCGGCAGCGACACTTCCGCGCCGGCCGCGATTTTCATGTCCCACACATTGACAGGCGTGAACGTCTTCGCGGGGCCGCGTGCGCCGTTCAATTCGCCCGCGATGATTCGTACCGGCGCTTTGCCGTCGGCGAGGGGAACGGTCGGGATATCGGCGGCGAGGATGCCTTGATAGCCGGCCGGGGCCATCTTGTCCTTGGCGGGCAGATTGACCCACAACTGGATCATGCGGAACGGACCGCCTTTCCGGGCGTAGGAAGGCGCATGATATTCCTCGTGCACGATGCCGCCCGCCGCGGTCATCCATTGCACGTCGCCGGGACCGATGATCCCGCCATGCCCGGCGGAATCGCGATGCTCGACCTCGCCTTCATAGACGATGGTTACCGTTTCGAAACCACGATGCGGATGTTCGCCCACGCCGCGGCGCGCATTGGTCGGTTCGAAACGATGCGGTCCCGCGTAGTCGAGCAGCAGGAACGGGCTGATATGCTCGCCGAAACGGTCGTAGGAGAAGAGCGAGCGCACCGGAAACCCGTCGCCGACCCAATGGCCGCGATCATTGCCGAACCCGCCGAGCACTTGCTTTTCCATCGTCCACTCCGATCGCCTGCGCGAAGCGTCTAACCTATGTTTTCGTGCGGAATTTTCAAGGCCGCACGACACGTAGAGTTTCCCGGTTGGATCGTCGCGGCGCGGGGCGCATGATGGCGCGAATCATCGATCGGACGAATTTTTATGCAGATTTTCCAGTGCCAATCCTGCGCCCAGCGGCTCTATTTCGAAAACACGCTGTGTGAGCGCTGCGGTCATACGCTCGGTTATTTGCCCGACGCGGGCGTGCTCAGCGCCGTCGAAGCGGAGGGGGCCGAGTGGATCGCGCTCGCGCGGCCCGATGCGCGCCATCGCTTTTGCCGGAACTGGGAGGAGCGGGGCTGCAATTGGATGGTCGACGTCGCCGAGGGCCAGGAATTTTGCGCGGCCTGCCGGCATAACCGGATCATTCCCGATATCTCGTTGCCCGAGAACCGCCAGAACTGGTTGAAGATCGAAGGCGCCAAGCGGCGCTTGATCTATTCGTTGATCCGGCTGGGTCTGCCGCATCCGACATTGGCGAGCGGCGAACCCGGACCGCTGGTGTTCGATTTCCTCGCCGATCCGCCCGAAGGCCCGCAGGTGATGACCGGTCACGACAACGGCGTCATCACCATCGCGCTGAAGGAGGCCGACGACGCGCAGCGCGAAGCGGCGCGCGCGTCGATGGGCGAGATCTATCGCACGCTGCTCGGCCATTTCCGGCACGAAATCGGCCATTACTATTGGGACAAGCTCGTGCGCGATCGCGACGAGCTCGACAGTTTTCGCGCGTTGTTCGGCGACGAGCGCGCCGATTACCGGGCGGCGCTGGCGCGTCATTACGGCGAGGGCGCGCCGGAGGATTGGCGCGAAAATTTCGTCAGCGCCTATGCGACCATGCATCCGTGGGAGGATTGGGCCGAGACCTGGACCCATTATCTGCACATCGTCGACGCGCTGGAGATGGCGGGCGCCTTCGGTGTCAGCGTCAATCCGGAAGTGGGCGACGAGGCCGGCGTCGAGACCAAGGTCGCGTTCGATCCCTATCGCGCGCGCGACGTCGATGCGTTGCTCGAGGTTTGGCTGCCGCTCACTTATGCAATCAACAGCCTCAATCGCACGATGGGCATACCCGATCTCTATCCTTTCGTGATCCCGCAAGCGGTCGTGGAGAAGCTGCGCTACATCCATCGCGTGATCGCGAACGGCCGTAACGCTGTCGCCGGATCGTAACAAAGCCGACGCTTAAACGTCACGTAACCGCCTTAGCGTCCGTTGCAATCGACGGACGAAAAGTGATTCACAAAACCAACGACATCTCGACCGACGCCGTTTCGATCCAAAGCCTGCGCTTCGCCTATCCGGGCGGCGGTGCGGCGTTGGGCGACATCGATCTCGGCCTCAAACGCGGGAAAACGCTGGCGCTGCTCGGCCCCTCGGGCTGCGGCAAGACGACGTTGTTGCGCTTGATCGCCGGTCTTCTGGCACCGACGCATGGCCGAATTCTATTCGCGGGCAACGCGGTCGCCGACGCCGCGACCGGCACGTTCGTGCCGCCCGAGCGGCGCAATCTCGGCATGGTGTTTCAGGACTACGCGCTGTGGCCGCATCTGCCGGTCGCGGGCAACGTGGCGTTTCCGCTGGAGATGCGGGGTATCGGCCGCGCCGAGCGCGATACGCGCGTCAAGGCGGCGCTGGCGCGCGTGGGGCTGTCGGCCTATGCCGAGCGGCGCGTCTCCGACATGTCGGGCGGCCAGCAGCAGCGCGTGGCGATCGCGCGCGCCATCGTCGCGGAGCCCGATCTCGTGCTGTTCGACGAGCCGCTTTCCAATCTCGATCGCGAATTGCGGGAGACGATGGTCGGCGAGCTTGCGTCGCTCGTGGCGCAGTTGGGCTTGACCGCGCTTTACGTGACGCATGATCAGAGCGAGGCGTTCTCGCTTGCCCACGAAGTCGCGGTGATGCGCGGCGGCAAGATCGCGCAGCTTGCTTCGCCCGAGAATCTCGTCGCGCAACCCGGCAGCGCCGCCGTCGCCGAATTCCTGCGCTTGGGTGCGGTCATCGCGGTGACGAAGGGCGAGGGCGGATGGCGTTTGGCGGGCACCGATATCCGCTTGCCCGAACCGCCGATCGCGAACCCGCGTCGCGTGTTGATCCCTTCGCGCGACGTTCGGCCGGGCGAGGGGCCATTGAATCTGCGCGGGCAAGCGCGCCTGTCGGTGTTCCGGGGCGACGGGCATTTCACGACCTTGCGCATCGGCCCGGCCGAAGCGGGCTTCGATCTGTCGTTCGTGGCGCCGGCGCGCGTCGCGATCGGCGCAGCGATCGCGCTGCATATCGACCCGGCGGCGTTGCGCTGGCTCGCCGATTGATTTCAGAGAAGGAGAAAAAGATGATCCGGAAAATCCTGTTCGCCGGGGCTTTGTTGTTCGCGGCCAATCCCGCACTCGCCGATATCACGGTCTATACCGCCGGGCCCGGCAGCTTGATCGACAAGATGGCCGAAGGCTTCACCAAGAAGACCGGCATCAAGGTGAAAACGTTCCAGGCGACGACCGGGCGCATCATGGCGCGTATCGAAGCCGAGGCGGCGAACCCGGTCGTCGACGTGCTGATCTCCGCCTCGTGGGACACGGCGAGCGATTTCGCCAAGCGCGACCGGTTGCTCGCCTATACGAGCCCGAACGCGGCGACGGTGCCGGCCTTCCTGAAGACCGAGACTGCCGTCGCGCAAGGGCTCTCGGCGCTCGGCATCGCGTGGAATCCCGGCAGCAAGACGCCCAAACCCGCCGAATGGGCCGATCTTACGAAGCCCGCTTATAAGGATCTGGTCAATCTGCCGGATCCCGCGCAATCGGGCTCGTCCTTCGAACTCGTCGCGGCGTTGCAGGCGCATGCGCCCGATCTGTTCAAGAACCTCGCCGCCAATGGCGCCATCGTCGCCGGCGCGAATGCCGACGCGCTGAACCCGGTGATGCAGGGCGCCAAAGCCGCGGTGTTCGGCGCGGTCGATTACATCTCGCTCGCCGCCAAGGCGAAGGGCGAAACGATCGACGTGATCTTCCCGGCTTCGGGCACGGTGATCGCGCCGCGACCGGCGATGATCCTCAAATGGTCGAAGAACCAAGCCGAGGCGAAGGCCTTCATCGACTATATGCTCTCCGACGAAGGCCAAAAGCTGGTCGCCGACACGTATCTCATTCCGGCGCGCGCGGACATCGCGGCCAACCGGCCGCTGATGCGCGATCTGAAATTGCTCGAACTCGACGTCGAAGCGACGTATCGCCGCCGCGACGAAATCCTCAAGGACTTCGCCAAGAACTTCGCGAAGTGAGTGTTTCGTCCGGCGCCAGCGCGTTCGGCTGGAGTGTGGCGGCGGGGCTCGGCCTCGTCGTCGCACTTCCCGTCGCGTTCGTCGTTCTGCAAGCGATCTTTCCGGAGATCGGGGCTGGTTCCCTCGCCAAGCCCTTCGCGCATCTGCCGAAGCTGCTGGACGATCCCAAGCTGATCCGCTTGACCTTCAATACGCTCGCATTGGGCGTGGGCGTTTCGGCGCTGGCGGCGGCGATCGCCGTGCCGCTGGCGATTTTGCGCGCATTGTTTCGCGTGCCCTTCGCGAAGTTCTGGGACGTGGCGATGCTCGTCCCGTTCATGATCCCGCCTTACATCGCGACGCTGGGCTGGGTGATGACGTTACAGCCGCGCGGCTATGCCCAGCAGATTTTCGGCTTCCATCTCGGGCCGTTTCTGTTTTCGGTCTGGGGCATGGCGCTGGTCATGGCGCTGCACACGTTTCCGTTGGTCTATTTCGCCGTATCGCGGATCGTCGAAGCGATCGGGGCGCGTTGGGCCGATGTCGCGCGCGTTTTCGGCGCCACGCCGGGGCGCGCCTTCTGGCGGGTGACGCTGCCGCTGGCCACGCCGGGTTTGGCCGCGAGCCTGCTTTTGGTTTTCGCCGCAACGATCGAGGAATACGGCACGCCCGCGACGCTCGGCCGGCGCTCCGACTTCGACGTGTTGGTGACGGAGATCGACCACCGCGTCGCCGATTGGCCGATCGATCTGGCGGGCGCGGCGTTCTTCTCGCTGATTCTGGTGGCGCTATCGCTCGCGGCGTTCCTGATCCAGCGCGCGATCGTCGCGCGCGGCAATTGGGTCACGACCGGCGGCAAGCCTTTGGACAAAGATAAGCGTGAACTCGGCGCCTGGACCGTGCCGGTCTTGCTGCTGTTCGCAAGCGTCGCGACCGTCGCCACGCTGATCCCGCTGGGCGGCATTCTGGCGACGGCGTTGTCGCGCACCGTGTCGGGCGGGCTCGCCCTCGGCAATCTCGGCCTGCAGCATTTCGCGGCGATCGGCAATGACGGGGCGGGGGCGATGCGCGCTTTGACCACCAGCATGACGCTGGGCATCGCGACGGCGCTGGTGACCGGCGCGCTTGGCGTGGGCACGGCCTATGTCGTGGTGAAGACGAGATTCCGGGCCCGCGCGGCGCTCGACATGCTGACGGCGCTGCCGCATGCCTTGCCGGGCGTCGTCGTTGCCGTCGGGCTGATCCTCGCTTGGAACCAGCCCGCCTTGCCGTTTACGCCTTACGGCACGCCGCTTATTCTGCTGCTCGCCTATGCCTGCATTCTGCTGCCCCAGCCGGTGCGCTATGCGACGGCGGCCTTGGTGCAGGTCGGCGATAGCTTGGGCGAGGCGGCGCGCGTCTCGGGCGCGAACGCCTTCGTCGCGTTCCGGCGAATCGTGCTGCCGTTGATCGCACCCAGCGTGATAACGGCGATGCTGCTCGTCTTCGCCGTCGCGACACGCGAACTGGTCGCGTCGACATTGGTCGCGCCTGTCGGCACGCAAACCGTCGCGACGTTCATCTGGAAGCAGTTCGATCAGGGTTCGGTCGGCCTGGGCATGGCGATGGCCTTCGTCGCCATCGTGCTGACGACCATCATCCCGCTGATCGTGATCGGGCTCCTCGGCCGGCGCGAAACGCTCGCCGGCCGAGGCGTATGACCGATCTACGCCAAAGCGGCCTTGATCGTGACGGCGATCGGCGTCGTCGGTCGGCCGATCAAACGCGACAGCGTGCGGCTATCGTCGAATAGCTGACCCTTGGCCGCATGGGCATCGGCGTCGGCGATCGCCGTGGCGAAGCCTTCGGGCAGGCCGAAGGATTTGAGCGCGCCCGCATAGGCCACCTGCGGCAGATCGTTGTAGGCGATCGTCTTGCCCGCCGCGCGCGAAACTTCGGCCGCGAAATCGACCATCGTGAACGCCGTGTCGCCCGCGAGCTCGTAGATCTTGCCGCTATGCGATTCATCGAGCAGGGCGACCGCCAGCGCTTCGGCGTAATCCGCGCGCGACGCCGTCGCGATCTTGCCCGTACCCGACGCGCCGATGATAGCGCCGTGTTCGACCGAGGCTTTCAGCGCGCCGGTGTAGTTCTCGGTGTACCAGCCGTTGCGCAGGATCGTGTGCGCAATGCCCGACGCGGCCAGCGCCTTCTCCGTCGCTTGGTGGTCGAGGGCGAGCCATAGGCCGGACTCGAAACCCTTCAGAATGCTGGTGTAGACGATGCGCTTCACGTCGGCGTTCTTCGCGGCGTCGATCACATTGCGATGCTGTCCGGCGCGATCGTTGAAGTCGTTGGACGAGATCAGCGCGAGCGTTTCCACGCCCTTCAAAGCGACGGCGAGCGTTTCGGGCTTGGTGTAGTCGGCCGCGCGAGTCTCGACGCCGAGATCGGCGGCTTTGGCGGGATCGCGCACGAGGGCGACGATTTTGACGCCGGGCGCGCGGCGCTTGAGGGCGGCGATGGCGAGGCGGCCGAGCTGGCCCGTGGCGCCGGTGATCGCGATGGTCATGGTCGGTGTCCTTGTTCGCGTTGCGATGAACGCAGACTTCGTTATCGACGGTGAAAAGGAAAGTAGGCACGGGAAAGTAAGTAGCGCTCGCGCGGGCAACTTTTGCGGCATTGACGGCGTAGGACGATTGTCCTAAAAAATATCAATGACCCTTCAAACCCGCGCCGAGATCGTCGCCCGGGCCGACGATCTGTTCTATCGCCAAGGCTACGAGCGCACGTCCTTCGCCGATATCGCGGCGGCGGTGAAGATCTCGCGCGGTAATTTCTATTATCACTTCAAGACCAAGGACGAGATCCTGGACGCGGTGATCGATCTGCGCGCCGAGCGCACGCGCGCGATGCTCGATGGATGGGCGGCGGGCGCCGGAACGCCGCGCGGACGCATCGTCGCCTTCATCCGCATGTTGATCGACAACCGCGCGAAGATCATGCTCTACGGCTGTCCGGTCGGCACGTTGTGCGGCGAATTGTCGAAGCTCGACCATGCCGCGAAAAAAGGCGCCAACAAGATCATGGCGCAGTTCGCCGGTTGGCTGGCGGAACGCTTCGCCGAGGCGGGCAAGCGGCGGAAGGCGCCCGAACTCGCAAGGCATTTGTTGGCGCGTGCGCAAGGCGTCTCGGCGCTCGCCAACGCGTTGCACGACGAGAAATTCATCCGGCGCGAAGTCGCCGCGATGGAAAAATGGCTCGACGGCGAACTGAAAGTTCAACGGAAGAAATGATGGGGACGATGTTTTTGGTGACGTTACGCTTCGGCGCGAACAAAGCCGCGGCACCGCAATTCATGGACGCGCATAATGCCTGGCTGAAGCGCGGCTTCGACGACGGGGTGTTTCTGCTCGCCGGCAGCCTCAAACCGGCGGGCGGGGGCGGGATCGTCGCCGCCGGTATCGTGCGCGCCGATCTGAAAGCGCGCATCGCCGACGATCCGTTCGTCGCGGAGAAGATCGTGGTGCCGGATTTCGTCGAGATCGAACCGGGCCGCGTCGATCCGCGTCTCGCGTTCCTGAAGGTGTAGCGCAATGGCCGGAACTTTCATCGGGGCCGACGGCAAGCCTCGTTGCCGCTGGTGCGCCGCGTCGCCCGAATACGTCGCCTATCACGACGAAGAATGGGGCTATCCCGTCGGCGACGATCGCCGCTTGTTCGAGAAGATCTGCCTGGAGGGATTCCAGTCGGGTCTGAGCTGGCGCACGATCCTCGCCAAGCGCGAAAATTTCCGCGCCGCGTTCGCGGGGTTCGATTTCCATAAAGTCGCGCGCTTCGGAGAGCGCGACGTCGCGCGCTTGCTGAAAGACGAAGGCATCGTGCGCCATCGCGGCAAGATCGAAGCGACGATCAACAACGCCAAGCGCGCGATCGAACTCGCGAAAAGCGAAGGCACGCTCGCCGCTTATTTTTGGCGGCACGAGCCGAAACCGGGCGAGCATGGCGCGCCTCAAACCGCGTCGGTATCGGCAACGTCGATCGCGTTGTCGAAGGATTTGAAGAAGCGCGGCTGGCGCTTCGTCGGGCCGACGACGATCTTCGCCTTCATGCAGGCGATGGGGCTGGTCAACGATCACGCCGAAGACTGCGCGATGCGCAAAAAAGCGGCAAAGGCGCGCAAAGACTTCGTGCGGCCCCGCGGAATATCGGCGGAATAGCAGCAATCCGTTTTTGCGGTGTCGCAATTCGCGCCGCAATCCCTATGTTCGCCGCATGTCGAACGTTCATTCCGATTCCGCGCCGGGCCTGAGCCGTACCGCCGCTTTCGCCTTGGCCGCCGCGGCGGGGCTTGCGGTCGCGAATATCTACTACAACCAGCCGATGCTCGAAGTGATCGAGCGCGACTTGCCGGGGGCCGCGACGGCGGCGATTCCGACCGCCACGCAGCTGGGTTATGCCGCCGGTTTGTTGCTGCTTGTGCCCTTGGGCGATATCGTCGAGCGGCGCGGCTTGATCGTCGCGCATTTCATCGCCTTGGCCGCGGCCCTCGTTTTCGCGGCGATGGCGCAAGGCGGCTTGGCGTTGGCGGCCGCGTCGCTCGCCATCGGGGCGCTGGCGGCGGTCGCCCAGCAAGTCGTGCCGTTCGCGGCGCATTTGGCCGGGCCAGCCAAACGCGGGGCGGCCGTCGGCTTCGTATTGTCTGGCTTGCTCACAGGTATTTTGTTGAGCCGCACGCTGGCGGGATTCGTCGCCACGCATGCGGGCTGGCGCGAGATGTTCTGGCTCGCGGTGCCGCTGGCGTTGGGGGCGGCACTCGCGCTGCGCTTTCTGTTGCCGCGCAGCGTGCCGGAGGCGCCGCTGCCGTATTTCACCGCCTTGCGCTCGATGGCGTCGCTGTGGCTCGAGTTCGCGCCCTTGCGCCGCGCGGCATTGACCCAAGCCGCGTTGTTCGCCTGCTTCACGCTGTTTTGGACGGTGCTGCCGTTCCGCCTTGCCGCGCCCGAATTCGGGCTGGGCGCCGATGTCGCCGGACTGTTCGGTTTGATCGGCCTTGTCGGCGTATTGGCCGCACCGTTCGTCGGGCGCTTCGTCGACAAAAGCGGCTCCGCCGCGACCGTGCTGATGGGCGCGATCGTCACGCTCGCCTCGTGGCTCGTGTTCGGCGGCTGGGCGGCGATTCCGGGCATGGTGATCGGCGTCGTGCTGCTCGATCTGGGCCTGCAAAGTGCGTTGATCGCCAATCAGCACATCGTGTTCGCGTTGCGCCCGGCGGCGCGCTCGCGCATCAACACGGTGTTGATGAGCACGATGTTCTTGGGCGGTGCGGCGGGCTCGGCGTTGGGCGTCGCGGCGTGGAACAAAGGCGGCTGGCCTTACGTCTCGGCGCTCGGTATCGCGTTCGGCATCGCCGCCGTCGCGATTCAAATTCTCGCTTTCCGGCGTCGCGTGTCGTAGACCTCCCCGAAAGGGAAGGGAAACGCCAATGAACGGAACCGAGAAGCCGCGCCTCGTCGCACCCGCGAATACGATCGACAGCCATATGCATCTTTACGATGCGACGACGCCCGCGGCGAAAACGGCCGTGGTGCCGCCGCCGGTTTGGGCGAATGTCGACGCGTATCGCAAGGTGCAGGCGCGTCTGGGAATCTCGCGCGCGGTCGTCGTGCAGCCATCGGCCTACGGGCTCGATAATTCGGTCACGCTGAACGGCGTCGCAGCTTTGGGCCGCGACAAGTCGCGTGCAGTCGTCGTCGTCAACGACGCCACACCGGACGCGGAATGGCGCCGCCTTTCGTCCGCCGGCGCTTGCGGCCTGCGCATGCATATGCTGCCCGGCGGCGCGGTCGGGTGGGAGGATATGGCCTCGCTCGCGCGCAAGGCGGCCGATCACGGCTGGCATATGCAAATGCAGATGGACGGCCGCCATCTGCACGAGCGCGTCGATTTCCTGAAGACTTTGCCTTGCACGCTGGTCGTCGACCATGTCGGCAAGTTCCTGGAGCCGGTGACGATCGACCATCCCGGTTTCAAAGCGCTCGCGTCGCTGCTCGACACCGGGCGCGTCTGGCTGAAATTGTCGGCGGCCTATGAAGTGTCGCGCGCCGGTCCGCCGGATTTCCGCGATACCGGCGCGCTGGCGACCGAAGCCGCGCGCTTGGCGCCCGAGCGCATGGTGTGGGCCAGCAACTGGCCGCATGTCTCCAAGCTCGCCGACCCGCCCGACGACGCGGGCGAGCTCGACACGCTGCTTTATTGGATCGCCGATCCGGCTTTGCGTGCGCGAATCCTGGTCGATAATCCCGCCAAGCTTTACGGCTTTACCGCCTGAGATCGCGTCCCGCGTGAAAAGCGGCTTGACGCTTTGCCGCTTTAGTGTACCGTTTTACTAAATCGTTTTAGTAAATACGAACCATCGAACGGGAAGCGGCATAAGCCGCGACCGAAAAAAGGGGAGAAACGCAATGAACCGTAAATCGTTCCTTCGCGGCGTCGCCGCGGCCGGCGCCTTGGCGCTGGCGGTCCTGGCGCCGGACGCCGCCGTCGCCCAGGCCAAGAAGCAAATCAAGCTCTCGCACGCGACCGCCGTCGATCTCGGCAACGACAACCACATGGTCGCGTGGGTGATGCGCAACTACATCAACGAATACTCGGACACGCTGGACGCGCGCATCTACGGCGCCAACCAGCTGGGCGAGGAACGCGCGGTCGTCGAAGGCATGCAGCTGGGGGCCGGCGCCACGTGCCATATCGGCGGCACGGCGATCCACAACAACTTCGTGCGCCGCATGGGCGTGCTGGATCTGCCGTTCATGTGGCAGGGCTACGATCACGCGCACAAGGTGCTGGACGGCGAAGTCGGCAAGTCGCTGGCCAAGGAATACGAGGCGCGCGGCATCAAGATCCTCGGCTGGCAGGATAGCTGGGGCTATCGCAACGTCGTGACGACGAAGAAGGAGATCAAGACGGCCGCCGATCTGAAGGGCCTGAAGATCCGCACCATCCAGACGCCGACCTACGTCGCCGCCCTCAACGCGATGGGGGCGAGCGCCACGCCGATGGCGTTCGGCGAGGTCTACACCGCGCTGCAGACCGGCGTGCTCGACGGCTTCGAACATTCGCCGCCGGTCGTGTTCACCGGGAAATACTACGAAGTCGCGAAATACGTAGCGCTGACGGGGCACCTGTTCGGGCCGACGGTCACGGCCTGCTCGATGCGCGAATGGCAGAACTTCACGGACAAGGAGCGTCAGGTTCTGGCCGACGCCGCCAAATTGGCGCAGGACGTGAACCGCAATCTTTCCGCGCAGCGCGACGCCGAAGCGATCGACCTTTTGAAATCGAAGGGCATGATCGTCACGACGCTCGACAAGGCGCCGCTGGTGACGGCGGCGGCCCCCGTGCAGGACGAACTCGCCAAGCAGATCGGCGCCGAAGATCTGCTGCGCATCATCCGCGCGACGAAGTAACGAAACGGCGGCCGGCGAGGGGCGAGCCCTTCGCCGGCCATTCCGTCCTACGGAGATTCTTCGATGCGTGCCGTGCTCACCGCCGTCGATCGCGCGATGGAATTCGCGCTCTTCGCGATCTTCCTGGCCTTTTCGCTGGTCGGAGGATTGCAGATTTTCAACCGCTTCGCGCTCGGCCTGCCGCTAAGCTGGAGCGAGGAGTTCCAGAAGTTCGGGCATGTGTGGATGGTGTTCATCGCCATTCCCGTCGCCTATCGCAAGGGCGCCCATATCGGCATGGACGCGATTCTGACGCGGATGCCGCAGGGCGTGCAGCGCGCCATCGCGCTGATTTCGGAAATCATGTGGCTGATCCTGGCGCTCGCGATCGGCGTCTATACCGAACGGCTGATGGAAGTCGCTAAGTTCCAAGACAGCCCCGGCCTCGGCCTGCGCATGGATTGGGTCTATGCGGGAATGGTGCTGGGGGCCGCGTATCTCGCGCTGATCGCCGTTCGCCGCATTGTCGCGTTCTTCAAGCCTTCGCTCGCGGAGACGCTGGCATGACACTCGTCCTACTTTTCGCGCTGCTGCTCGGCCTGATCACCGTCGGCATTCCGATTCTGCTGGTGATGGGCGTCGTGGGTTTGGTTGGCATGCTGACGCAGCCCGCCTTGGTGCCCGCCCTGTTCCCGCAGAAAATGTTCGCGATGCTGGATAATTTCAGCCTGCTCGCGCTGCCGTACTTCATTCTGGCGGGCGAGCTGATCTCGCGCGGCGGCATTTCCAAACGCTTGGTCGAATTCGCCGAAGCGGTCGTCGGTCATTGGCGCGGCGGCTTGGGCCACGCCTCGATCGTCTCGTCGATGGTGTTCGCGGGCGTTTCGGGCTCGTCCGTCGCCGACACGTCGGCGATCGGTTCGATCCTCGTGCCCGCGATGAAGTCGCGCGGTTACAAACCCGGTTTCGCGGCGGCGCTCGTCGCGTGCGCGGGCACGATCGGCGCGATCATCCCGCCGAGCATGACGATGATCGTCTACGGCTCGATGTCCAACGTGTCGATCGGCGGCTTGTTTCTGGGCGGCATCATTCCCGGCGTTCTGATCGGCATCGGCTTGATGATCGTCGTGGCGATCTACGCGCGCCATCCCGATTTTCCCGAACTGCGCCGCACGACCGGCAAGTTCATGCTGATGGTCGTCGTCAAAGCGGCGGTGCTGGTTTGGCCCGCGCTTCTCGCCCCCGTGCTGGTGCTCGGCGGCATCCTGGGCGGCATTTTCACCGCGACGGAAGCGGGCGTCGTCGCGTGCTTCTACGGATTCTTCATCGGTTTCTTCGTCTACCGGACCGTGAAGCTGCGCGACTTGCCGGAGATTTTCGTCCAAGCCGGGATCACCACGGCGCTGGTGTCGGGGATCATCGGCGTCGCGGGCGCCTTCGGCTGGCTGCTCGCCTATCTCAACTTCAACGATCTAGTGTTGAACGCCATCGGCTCGGTCGCGGGGACGCGCATCGCCGTGCTGCTCATCATGATGGCGATCATGCTGGTGCTGACGATGTTCGTGGATTCGATGGCGATCCTGATCATCATGATCCCGGTCGCGGTCATCATCGGCCGGAAATTCGGCATCGACGATTTCCACCTGGGCCTGCTGATGGTGATGGCGACGCAGATCGGCTCCACCACGCCGCCCGTGGCCGTGCTGCTGTTCGTCGCGACCAGTATCGCGGGCTGTACCTATAACGAAACGGTGCGGTATTGCTGGGCCTTCATCGCGGCGGAAGTCGCGGTTCTGGTGCTCGTGATCCTTATTCCCGAACTGGCGACGTGGATTCCCCGGATGGTTCTCGGCTAGAACGGTCCAATGTCCACAATCAACGATGTCGCAAAACTGGCCAAGGTTTCCATCTCGACGGTGTCGAACGTCCTGAACGGGCGCACCGGCCAGATGAGCGAGGCCACGCTGGAACGCGTGCAGCGCGCGGTCGAGAAGCTCGGCTATCGGCCCAATCAAGCCGCGCGCCAGTTGAAGACCGGCGAGGCGTCGATGATCGGGCTGCTTGTCCCGTCGCTCGGGAACCCGAGCTACGGCGTCGTGGCGCGGGAAATCGAGCTCGCCGCACTGGACCGTTACGGCTATCGCGTCGTCGTCGCCAATACCTACCGCGACCCGAAACACGAGCGCGCGTTCATCGACGACATGGCGGCGCAAGGCGTGCGCGGCGTAATCGTCATCTCCTCGCTGTCGGATGAAAGCCATCTGGAGGAGCCGGCCGCACGCGGCATGGTGGCGGTCAGCTACGACAGCCATTCGCGGCGCAACGCGCGCCCGCTGCTCGATTACGTGTCGGCCGACAACGTCGCGGGCGCCAAACAGGCGGTCGAGTATTTGGTCGAGCTCGGCCATCGCACGATCGCGTTCCTCACGCCCGCGAGCTGGACGTTCAGCCGCGAGGAGAAGCGCGATGGTTTCGCGGCGGCGATCGAAGCGGCGGGCGCGCGCGGCGTGATCATCGAAGGCGAGGTGACGCCGGGCTACGCCGACGCGGAGATGGCCGAGCTCGGCCAAAGCCTCGCCAAGAAGCTTTTGCGCCATCGCGCCAAGCCGACGGCGGCGATCGCGATCAACGACATCATGGCGATCGGATTGATCGCCGGCTTGAAATCGGAAGGTCTGTCGCTGCCGGCCGATATGTCGGTCATCGGTATGGACGGCATTCCACTGGGCGCGTTCACGGCGCCGCCCTTGACCACGGTGAAGCTGCCGGTACCCGAACTCGCACGCACCATGGTCGATCGGATCATGCTGCGTTTGAAGAAACCCGAAACCACGCCGGCCGAATTCAGATTCGCGCCGTCGTTGCTGGTGCGCGGCTCCGCCGTTCCGCCCGCGAAATCGAAGCGGAGTTGAGCCGATGCGCATTCTGCTGACCCATACGCCGTCGTTCCGCGCCAATTACTATGGCGACGAAGCGCTCGCCCGGTTGCGCGCGGTGGGCGACGTCGTCCTGCACCAAAGCGAGACGCCGCTCGATCCCGCCGCGTTGATCGCCGCCGCCCAGGATGTCGAGGTGATCGTCAGCGACCGGCAGACGGCCGCGCCGGCGGAAGTGTTCGGGAAACTGCCGAATCTCGCGGCCTATGTGCGTTGCGCGATGGATATCCGCAATATCGACGTCGACGCGGCGTCGGAAGCGGGCGTGCTGGTCACGCGCGCGACGGCGGGTTTCATCGACGCGGTCGTCGAATTGGGGATCGGCATGATGGTCGACCTCGCGCGCGGCGTCAGTGCGGCGACGAATGCGTATCGTGCCAAGCAGGCGCCGGTCGTGCGCATGGGGCGGCAATTGGCGGGCGCGACGCTCGGCATCGTCGGCCTGGGTGCCATCGGAAGGCGCTTGGCCGAAGCGGCGATAGCGCTGCGCATGAACGTGATTTTCAGCGATCCGGAAACCAAATCGCCGCCGCCGGGCGCCTTGCAGCTTTCGTTCGGCGACGTGCTCGCGAAATCGGATTTCGTCGTATGCCTGGTCCCTGCGACCGAGGCGACGCATCACTTGATCGACGCCGCGGCGTTCGCGCGGATGGGGAAGGGCGCCTACTTCATCAACCTCGCGCGCGGCGAATTGGTCGACGAGGCGGCGTTGGAAGCGGCGCTCGATCGCGGCCATCTCGCCGGGGCGGCGATGGATGTCGGCATGGCGCCCGATCAGATGCCGATGATGCGATTGGCGACGCGCGCCGATGTGGTCGCCACGCCGCATATCGGCGGGTTGACGCCGCAAGCGATCGCGCATCAGGCCTTCGATACGGTGCGTCAGGTCGAAGCTTTGGCGTCGGGCAAGATGCCCGATCTCGCGGTCAATCCCGCACGCGCCACGCGGCTCGCGCGCTTCGGCATTCGCTACTGATCGCCCGTCCAGGCCTGACGCGTATAGGTCGTCAGCGCCAGATCGATATCGAGCGCGATCGCCTTGGCGATCGCTTGCAGCACCTGCGCCATATCCATCGAATGATAGTGGAGGGCGGCGAGGCGGATCAGCTCGCAATGGAAATAGTTGTAGCCGGCGATATAGAGATACGGCGCCACTTTGCGCTTGTAGTGGATGGCGCCGATGCGGATCGACTGGTCGACATATTCGTCGTTGAAATTGCCCGCGAACAGCAAATCCCAATGCCGGCGTTGCGCGGGCTTTAGATGTTTCTCGATGTCGTAATCGCGGAAGATGACCGACGTCGCGGGCATCTGAAGGACGAATTTGTAGAATTCGGCGATCAGGTCGTCGAGATTGGCGAGGACCAGCGGATGGAACGCGCGCAAATTCGCGACCGTCGTATCGGTGATGCTGAGCAAATGCATGCGCTTGCGCAGATCGAATGCCGGCATCGGCGTCCCCTCCCAAGGCCGCGGAAACCAATCAGCTTCGAAGTCTGTCGAAATAATACATAGAAATTGGACAAGAAAAAACCCCCGGCCTTTCGACCGGGGGCTTCGTCAACGCGGACTGACCGATCAGACCGCGGGGTCGTAAAGCCGCGACTGGAAAACGCCGGTGTCGCGCAAGGCGCGCAATCCCTTCGCGGCGGCGAGCACGCCCAGATCGATCAATGGTTCGGCCAGCACAACCAGCATATAGGCGGCACCGAACGACGCGATCTCGATCAGCGTTTCGGCGCCGAAGCCGTGGCCATACAGCACCCAGAACGCGACCCAGGCGACCACGCCGCCTTGATAGGCGACCGACAGCTTGAACGCTTGCGCGTAGCCGATATCGGTATAGGCCGTGCCCGGCTTCACGACGCGCTTGGCGAGTTCGGCGACCAGGAACAACGGCACGAGCAACGTCGTGACGTTCATGCCGTATTGCGGCAGATCGGCGGGCGCGAAGAACAGGCTTTGCGCCGCGAGGCCCAACGCCAGACCCAGCGACGCCGGTGCCGCACCGAACAGCAGATACAATGTCGTGCCGAGAATAAGATGCACCTCCGACACGCCGACGGGTTCGTGCGGCAAGACTTCGAAGAAGCAGAAGGTCGCGGCGGCGCCTAAGCCCGACCGCAAAACGATCGCGCCGATTCCGTCGCGCTGGACGGCATCGAGCGCAAGCTTGCCCGCGAAGCCGATACTGGCGATTGCGGTGCCGTAGCTAAGGGCGATCTTGGCGCCGTCGACGACGCCTGGTTCGATATGCATTTGATTTTCTCCCGCGCACCCACCCGTGCGCAAAGTGGCCCGCGAACGGGCCGGTTACGAAACGGCAGGGGAGGTCTCCTGGCTTCGCGCTTCATCGCCGTTCGCCGCCTTCCCGGATCGGACGATCCAGTGGCCAGTGGCGAAAGGCTCCGCGCTTACAGTTGCGGGGGCAGCCGTGGCTTCGAACCACGTTCCCTTGACCCTACCGAAATCGACCCTAGGTGCGCGGCCGTGGCCACGTCAAGCTAGACCGGCTGCAGCTTGCGATACGGCTCCGGCGGCAGATCGACGGCGATGGGATCGCCCGACGCGATGCGCCCGCCCTTATGCACGATCGCCATCACGCCGGCCTTGCGGATCAATTCGCCGTTCGCGTCGCGATCGAGCACGGCTTCGGTCAAACCCTTCTTGAAATTGTCGAGCTGCACGCAGGGATTGCGCAAGCCCGTGATTTCGATTTCGGGCCCGCCGGGAAAACGCAGCCTCGTGCCCGTGGGCAACGCCAACAGATCGAGGCCGCTTGTCGCGATGTTCTCGCCGATATCGCCGGGCTTGATGTCGAAGCCTTTGGCGCGAAGCTCGTCGAACAATTCCGAATGGATCAGATGCACTTGGCGCAGATTGGGTTGCGTGGGATCGCGCGCCACACGGCTGCGGTGTTTGACCGTGACGCCCGCATGGCCATCGCCCGCGACACCTTCGCCGGCGATCAATTCGATCTTCGGCGTCGCGATCTTCGAGAAATTATGGCCGGGGGCGGCGGCGACCGCGACGACGCGGCCACGCGGGCCGTCCTTCCAGCCGCAGGCGCGCATGTTTTCCTTCATATGGTCGGGCACGGGCGCTTCCGTCTTGATCGGCTCGCGGCGGGGATAGAGCGGAATCTTCAAAGCGCGGGCATGAAGCTGCAACGGCAGTTCCTTCGCACGCGTCGCGGCACCGCCATAGATCGGATCGCCCAAGATCGGGCAGCCGATCGCCGCCATATGCGCGCGTAATTGATGCGTGCGGCCGGTGCGCGGTTCCAGTGCCAGCCAGGTCATGCCGTCGCCTTCGCCGATCGTCCGGTATTCGGTGAGCGATTGCTGGCCTTTCGCGTCGATGCGCATCTTCCAGCCGCTGCGCTTGGTTTCCTTCAGCAGCGGCAGATCGACCTTGCCTTCCTTTTGCGGCGGCCGGCCGACGACGATCGCCCAATAGGTTTTGCGCACTTGGCCGTCGGCGAACAGCTTGCCGAGCTTGGCGAGCGCCTTGCGGTGCCGGCCGAGCGCCAAGCAGCCGCTGGTGTCGCGGTCGAGGCGGTGCGCGAGTTCGGGATCCTGCGGCAAGCCGAAGCGCAGCTGCCTTAGGTATGTCCCGAGATGATCGCCGCCCGAGGCGCCGGCATGCACCGCGATTCCGGCGGGCTTGTCGATCACCAGCAGCAGCGCGTCGCGATAAAGCAGTCGGGATTCGAGGTTCATGGCCGCCGGGAAACTACACCGGGGCGATGCCGTGGGGTAGGGTGGTTTCGAAATGGACTCCACCGCGACGAAGAACGACGCGCTCGGCGCCGTCTATATCCTGACCGGCGCCGTCAGCTCGGCTTTCGGCGCGCTCGCCCTCAAGCATCTGGGCGACGAACTCGGCTGGGGGCAGTTGGTCGTGCTGCGTCACGCCGTGGCGCTGCCGTTCTTCCTGCCGCTGTTTTGGCGCTTGGGCCCGCGCTATTTCGTCACCAAGCGGCCAATGTCGCATCTGATGCGCGGCGCATTCGGCGCGTTCGGTTTCATCCTGTTCCTGCAAGCGCTGATCAATATTCCCGTCGGCGACGCGGTGACGCTGTCCTACACCACGCCGTTCTGGTCGCTGGGGCTGGCGGTGATCGCGTTCGGCGAGCGTTTCGGCCCCGCGCGCGTGCTGGCGACGATGGTGGGTTTCGCCGGCGTTGCGCTGATCGCGCGGCCGGGATCGTCCGATATCGGCGATCTGTGGTTCGTCGGCGTCGCGTTGTTTTCGGCGTTTTTGACCAGTCTCGCGATGATGATGGTCAAACGCCTGTCGGCCAGCGAGCCGCCGGATCGCATTGCCTTCTGGTATCTATGCACGGGCGTGTTGTGCGGGGTGCCGTTCGCGTTGTTCGATTGGCAGCCGATCGCGCTCGCGCATCTGCCGTGGATCGTTGCGATCGGGGCGTGCGCGGCCGTGTCGCAATGGGGCCTGTCGCGCGGCTATGCGATCGGCACGTTCTCGAAAATGGCGCCGCTGGCCTTCGCCCAGGTCGGCACGGCAACGCTGGGCGGCGTGTTGATGTTCGGCGAAGTGCCGCGCTGGACGACGCTCGCCGGCATGGTGCTGATCGGGATCGGGGCGGTATGGGTCGTGCGCGACCGGTCCGACCGGTCGCGGGGCTGAAGCGTCACTTCCAGACGACTTCTTTGACGCTCTTCTTTTTCGCGGGCGCCGCAGCGCCTTCTTTCGGGCGGCCGACGGTCGGCGGCGTGATGATCTTGACGCCCGGACCCGGCGGCGGCGCCATGCGCGGCGTGGTCGCGCGCGGCTTCGCGTCGCCACCCAGACGGCCGAGAATGCCGGACATCGTCATGCTCGTCTTATGCTTATGCGCCTGACCTTCGGCCGTTTCGGCGACGCGCTTGCGCTGATAGACGGGCAGGGAGTCGAAGGTCCGCTTGGCGCGATCGACATTGATGCCGGTCGGCCGCTCGGCCGCCAGCTTCACGAATTGATGGATTTTGGAGTGTTCGCCCAGGATCTGCCCGACCGAGCTCGCCAAAATCTGCAGGGCCGTCTTGTCGACGGCGGAGGTTTCGTCCGACTCCATCGGACGCTAGTGTACCAATAAGCGTTGGTTATTCAACGCCGTTCCCGTGCAGAAAGGCCCCCCACGTATGCTCACCATCGCCTTATTGGTTTGCTCGAACATCTTCATGACTTTCGCGTGGTACGGGCATCTGAAATTCCCCAACGCGCCCTTGTGGCAGGTCGTTTTGGTCAGCTGGGGCATCGCTTTTTTCGAGTATCTGCTGATGGTGCCCGCCAATCGCTGGGGCTACGGCCAATTCACCGGCGCACAACTTAAGACGATCCAGGAGATCGTGACGCTGACGGTGTTCGCGGGATTCGCCGTTTTCTGGCTGGGCGAGACGCTGAAATGGAATCACTTGGCCGCGTTCGGCTGCCTGATCGGCGCCGCGTTCTTCATGTTCTGGGAATAAGAGCCTGATGCAGGGGAATTGAGCTGCCTGCGCCGCAGGGATTTTGTGGTGCAGGCAGGAGAAGGGCGCCGCGCGTAGTGGTTCTACGCGCAAGCCCTTCGACGCCCCTGCGGCGCAAAAGAACGCGGCCCTAAAGGATTGGGTTCCGGCGGGCGCCCGCATTGTTGCGGCCCTCGCCGATAGAACCGCTATCGGCTTCGGACCGCGCCGCGCGGTTCGCACACGCCGGAACCCCAACGCAGGCGGCTTAATTCCCCTGAATCAGGCTCTTCACAAGAAAAAGGGCGGATGCCCGGGACCAACCTAGCATCCGCCCGTGAGGCTCGGCAGTCCGGCCGAAAGGAGAAGCCGGGTCGCGAGACCAGAAGGGACCTTGAAAGGGCTTGCGGGGGGCGAGGCGCCTGGTTCCACAAGATGTCCGTCAAGTTCGAGATGGATTTAGCTATAAATTTAGGTAAAGGTCAATCAGTTTTTATGGGGAATCTCCCAATCCTGCAGACTTCCGCTATCCGATGTTATTTAATAGATATTTACATACCGTTTTTAATCTAAAAACTTGGCTCAACGCGGCGCCTTCGCGATAAAATCGCGACATGATTTTGCGTGTTCTCGCACTGTCGATCGGATTGGGCTTGGCGTCGCCCGCCTTCGCCCAGGCGCCGCCCAAGACCATGGCCGATTGCCAAAAGCTCTACGATGCGGAGCTCAAAAAAGCCGTGACGGCGACGCAGCGGAATTTGCGCGAAAGCCAGCACCGGGCCGGCATCGTCAAGCTGCGCTGCGAACGCGCGGTCGAACGCAAGATTTTCCAGGACAAAGCCAAGCAGAAGCGCTGAGCTTCGCTCAATCTTCCTTATCGTCGAAGCGCAACAGGCGCGGTGCCTTTTCGATCACGACCTCGAGGATTTGCTCGGCGGCGACCAGGTCGGCGCGCGTGCGGTCGTTCAAACGGCCGATATAGCGATCGGTCTCGATACGGTCCTTGGCGTGGTAGAGGCTGCGCAATTCCGATTTGAACACGTCGCGAGCACCCAGCGGCATCTCGGTTTTTTCCGACAGGATGCGCAGGAAATGAAGCGACGCGCTGACGATCGAGGACAGCATGAAAGCCGTCAGTTCGTCGAACTTCTCGGACAGCGCCTCGGCCTTCTCGTCGCGCATGCGCTTGAGTTTGTACTCGATGACGATGGCGAGCGTGTCGAAATCGTCGACGACTTCGCGGAAGTTCAGATAGGCGTGATATTTGTCCTGGCTCGCGTCCGCCGAGGCTTGGCGCGCCGCCATGATCACGCGCGTGGCGCCCTGTTCGAGCGCGGTCAACATCTCGCGGATCTTGGCGAGCTGGACTTCGTTTTGTTTGGCGATGTTTTCGGGCGTGAGCAGCATCAGGCGTCCTCGACGACGCCGAGTTGCAACAGGCTCGGCGCGCGCTCGATGATGAGGGAGAGGATTTCCTCGGCCGTTTCGATGTCCTTCGCGGCGCGGCTCGAGATTTTCGTTTTATAGCGATCGAGCTCCAGCAATTGCTTGACCCGATAGATCGACCGCAATTCGCCCAGAAGGATGTCCTTCGATCCGAGCGGCAGATCGTTCTTCTGCGACAGGATCTTCAGGAAGTGCAGGCTGGTTTGCAGCGTCGCCGTCAGCATGAACAGCTGCAATTCCTCGAATTGCCGTTCCAGCTGGGCGTCGCGCCCGCCGCGCAGATTCTTGAGCCGGTATTCGATGACGATGGCCAGCGTATCGAAATCGTCGCAACGGTCGCGGAACGCCGAATAGGCGTGCCACTCCTGTTCGCTGATCTTGTTGGAAACGAGCTTGGCCGCCTCGATCACGCCGTCCGCGTGACCTTCGAGTGCCGCGAGAAGCCCCTCGACCTCGGCGCGCGTATGTTGCGTAACCATTTTGCCGGCCATAGCGGCAGAATGGCGGCGGACGGGGCGGGGCGCAACCAGTTTGCGACTTTCGCGAGCGTCCGGAATTTCTTCGCGAATCCGCCTTCCCGGCAAACGTCCCTTGAAGCCGCGCACCCGCCTACCGATGTTGTGTGCAACGGCCGCGCGGCCCAGGCTCGAACCCCATCCCCCCATTTCCCTTCGACGCGCGGCGATATTCGAAATCGCAAACAGGATTCCGGCCGTTTCGGCCGGGCAGGAGGCTCGATTATGCAAATGCAGCTCGACATCAACGGCCGCAAGATCGCGGTCGATGCGCCCCCCGACATGCCCCTGCTGTGGGTGTTGCGCGATCAGCTGGGCATGACCGGCACGAAGTTCGGCTGCGGCATGGCCCAGTGCGGCGCGTGCACGGTCCATCTCGACGGCCAGCCGGTGCGCGCCTGCCAGACGCCGGTCGAAACCGCCGTGGGCGCCAAGATCGCGACCATCGAGGGCATTAACGACAAGATCGCCGCCGCGATCCGCGCGTCGTGGGTCAAACTCGACGTGCCGCAATGCGGCTACTGCCAATCGGGCCAGATCATGTCGGCCGTGGCGCTGCTGCGCGAGAACCAGAAGCCGAGCGACGAGGACATCGACGCGGCGATGCAAGGCAATCTGTGCCGTTGCGCCACCTATCAACGTATCCGCGCGGCGATCCACGACGCCGCCAAGTCGCTGGCCTGAGGGGAAGGACGCAACATGACCTTCATGGATAAATTCTTCGCCAAGCGGTCGGCCGCGACATTCCGCCCGACGCGCCGCCAATTCCTTGCCGGCACCGCCGCCGCCGGTGCGGGGCTGACGATCGGTTTCCCGGCTTCGGCCCAAGCGCCCGCCGCCGCAGCCGCCGTACCGAACCCGTTCGCGGGTTATGTGCGCATCGGCACCGACAATGTCGTGACCGTGCTTTCGGCGCATATGGATATGGGCCAGGGCGTCTATAACGGCATCGCCACGCTGGTCGCGGAGGAGCTGGGCGCCGACTGGTCGACGATCCGCGTCGACGGCGCCAGCGGCAATCTTGCCCTTTACGGCAACGCCGCTTGGGGCGGTGCGGCGCAAGGGACGGGCGGGTCGACCGCCATGTCTTCTTCGTGGGAGCGTTATCGCAAGGCGGGTGCCATCGCGCGCACGATGCTGGTTACCGCCGCCGCCAAGGCGTGGAATGTGCCCGCATCGGAAATCGCCGTATCGAAAGGCACGTTGTTCCATGCGGCCAGCGGCCGGGGCGCCACGTTCGGCGCCTTCGCCGACGCGGCGGCCAAGGAGCCTATCCCCCAGAACGTGGCGCTGAAATCGCCGGCGGAATGGACGCTGATCGGCAAGCAAGGCCAGCGCCGCTACGACAGCGCACCGAAAACCAACGGTACGCACGAATTCACGATCGATCTTCGCTTTCCGGGCATGTTGATCGCCACGGTCGAACATCCGCCCGTGTTCGGCGGCAAGGTCGCTTCGGTCGACGCGACGGCGGCGAAGGCCGTGCCGGGCGTGGTCGATGTGGTGACGATCCCGACGGGCGTGGCCGTGCTTGCGCGCGACACCTGGGCCGCGAACAAAGGCCGCGAAGCGTTGCAAATCGTGTGGGACGAAACGTCCGCCGAAAAGCGCGGCACCGCGGAATTGCGCGCCGCGTATCTCGCCGCGCTGGAAGTGCCGGGCACGCATGTCGCCGATACGACCGGCGATGCGCAAGCCGCACTCGGCCGCGCGGTCAAAACGATCGAGGCAACCTACGAGTTCCCGTATCTCGCGCACGCGGCCCTCGAACCGCTCAACGCCGTCGTGCGCCGCACCGGCGACACGATCGAAATCTATGGCGGGCACCAGATCCCGGATCTCTATCAGGGGCTGGCGGCGCGCGCGGCGGGCACGACGCCCGATAAGATTTCGATGCGCATCATGAAAACCGGCGGCGGCTTCGGCCGGCGCGCGGTCGGCGACGGCGACGTCGTGATCGAAGCGGTCGAAATCGCGAAGGCGATCGGCTATCGCGCGCCGGTGAAACTGCAATGGACGCGCGAGACCGATATGGCCGGCGGGCGCTATCGCCCGATGTACATGCACAAGGTCAAGATCGGGATCGATGCGCAAGGCCGTCTCGCCGGCTGGCATCATCGCATCGTCGGCCAATCGATCCTGAACGGCACGCCTTTCGCGGGCATGATTCAGAACGGGATCGACGTCACCTCGGTCGAAGGTGTTGCGCATACGGTCTACGCCATTCCCGATCGGCGCGTGGAACTGACCAGCCCCCAAGTCGGCGTGCCGGTCTTGTGGTGGCGGTCGGTCGGCCACACCCATACCGCTTACGCGATGGAAACCGCAATCGACGAGGTCGCGACGGCGACGGGCAAGGACCCGGTCGCGTTGCGCCGCGAATTGCTGGCGGGCAAGCCCAAGCATCTGGGCGTACTCGAACTCGTCGCGCGCCAGGCGAAGTGGAACGAGAAATCCGCCGAGGGCATCCATCGCGGCGTCGCCGTGCATGAAAGCTTCGGCACCACCGTCGGCATGGTCGCCGAAATCCGCATGACCAGCGCGACCGCATTCAAGGTCGAGCGCATCGTCGCGGCGGTCGATTGCGGCGTCGCGATCAATCCCGATCAGGTGCGGGCACAGATCGAAGGCGCGGTCGGTTTCGGCCTCGGCTCGGTCTTGCGCGAGAAGCTGACGCTGGAAGGCGGCAAGGTCGTCGAGACGAATTACGACCAGTATCGCCCCTTGCGCATCGACGAGATGCCGAAGGTCGAGGTCCATATCGTTCCGTCGAACGCGCCGCCCACGGGCATCGGCGAGCCCGGCGTGCCGTTGGTGGGCCCCGCGGTCGCCAACGCCTATGCGGCCGCGACCGGCAAGCGCATCCGCGCCTTGCCGTTCGAGACCGCGTTGGAGCAGGGAGTCTAGTTCAAGCGGCGTAAGCGGCGACGACGTCGATCAAGCGGTCGATCGAGACCGGCTTGGCGACGTAGTCGCTGCAGCCCGCGGCCAGGATGCGTTCGCGATCGCCGCGCAGCGCATAGGCGGTGATCGCGACGACGGGAATGTCGCGTAACGCGGGGTCCAGCTTCATTTCCTTGGCGACATCCACGCCCGAGCGGCCGGGCAGATGAATATCCATCAGCACGAGATTGGGCTGGTTGCAGCGCGCGGCGTCGATCGCGGCTTCGCCGTCGCGCACGCGCAACGTCGTATAGCCCTGCGCTTCGAGCACATCGCCGAACAGCTTCATGTTCAGCGGATTGTCTTCGACGATCAGAACGGTTTTGCAGGCCATCGGGTGCGCGACGCTCGGGGGACGAAGGAAATCTTCCCGTCACCCTACACGGCACCTATGGACGATCCCTTAACGGGGTGTAACTATATGTAAGTCCTAAAGAAAACGGCCGGCGGATCGCTCCGCCGGCCGCATTTTTTCCGCCAAAGGTCCCGATCAGGTCGGGATCTTGCGCAATTCCAGCGGCGGCAGGAACGCGTTGGTGTAGATCAGATCGTTGGCCGGAACCGGCGTCACGTTGAACGCATCGCACAGACCGGCGAGCGAGCGCGTGAGACGGCCCTGATCGACATGGCCGATGCCGTGTTCGCGCGTCGTCGGCGTGGCGATCGACTGTTCCAGCACCATCTTGTAGCGCGGCAGCTCGACGTCCAGCGAGTTCAGCGACTGGCGGCGGATGGCCGCTTCGACCGACGCCTTCGGGTCCTTGATCATTTCCTGCATCGAACGCGCCGTGGCGCGCGCGAAGCCGGCCGCGACCGTCGGATTGGCCGCGAGCCATTCCTTCTTCGCGAAGATGGTCGAGCCGAACAATTCGATGCCGGCGGTCGAATACTGGATCCACTCGATCTGGTCGAGCGGCACGCCCGCGCGCACCATGTTGAGGGCGACCGACGACACGAAGCCCGTGGCGCCTTGCGCTTCGCCGCGCACGACCAGCGTTTCGCGCAGCGGGAAGTCGATATGGCGCAGCGTGACTTTCGACTGGTCGATGCCGGCGGCCTTGGCGAACCACGGGAACATCTGACGGCCGGCGTCGGGCTCGGGCGCCGCGAGCGTCTTGCCTTCGATGTCCTTCGCGTTCTTGATCGCGCCCTTCTTGAACACGATGCCGTGCTGCATGACGTCCCACAGCACGAAGAACGACTGCACGGCCGTCGCCGGGTTGGTGGCGGTGAAGCGCGCCATCGTGCCGAAATCGCCGAAGCCGATGTCGTAAGTGCCTTGCGCGACGCGCGTCACGGCTTGGCCCGAACCCGCACCGCCATCGACCTGCACATCCAGGCCTTCGGCCGCGTAGAGGCCCTTTTCGACCGCCAGCAGGAAGTTCGATTGCGGGCCCCAGAAATCGACGTCGAGCGTGAAGCGCACTTTGGTGCGCGCCTGGGCGAGGGCGGGGGCCGCCAGCTTGAACTGCGCTGCGGCGGCCGCACCGGCGAGGCCGAGGCCGAAGGTGCGGCGTGAAATCTTCCCGGTCATGCTTGGTTTGCCTTTCGGTCTATGGGTTCGGACGGGCGCCGGCGAGAGTCCGGCGTCATTCCGTAACCACCGATAAAGCAAACCCAGGGCCAGCCCGTTGCTGGCCCCATTTCGTATACTTAAGCCGATTTCTGCCTAAATTTTATCCGTCGTGCTTACGCCGCGAGCGACAGCGCGTCGCTAAAGGTCGCCGGATCGACATTGCCGCCCGAAACGACCGCGACGACCGTCTTGCCCTTGATCGGCAGCTTGCCGGCCAGAACGGCCGTGGCGGCGACCGCACCGCCGGGCTCGGCGACGAGTTTGAACTCCTGGAACAACGTCGCCATCGCGCGCTTCACTTCTTCGTCCGTTACCGCGAAACCGCCTTTGAGCAGTTTGCTGTTCAGCGCGAAGGTCATCTCGCCGGGCGTGGGCGCCAGCAGGGCATCGCAGATCGAGCGCGCGTTCGGATCGTTCTTGATCCGCGTGCCCGCTTCCAGGCTGCGCTTGGTGTCGTCGAAACCGACCGGCTCGGCCGCATAGACCGGCACGCCGGGCAGGGCGCCCGACAGCGCCAGCGCCGTGCCCGAGACGAGGCCGCCGCCGCCGCAGCACACGACGACCGCGTCGGGCGTCACGCCCATCGCCTGGCATTGCTGCGCGATCTCCAGCCCGATCGTGCCTTGGCCCGCGATGATGTTGGGATCGTCATAGGGCTTCACGAGCGTGGCGCCGTATTTGGCTTGCAGCTCTTCGCCCATCTTTTCGCGATCTTGGGTGTAGCGGTCATAGGGCACGACCGTCGCGCCGAAGGCCTTGGTGCGCGCGATTTTGATCGCGGGCGCGTCTTCCGGCATGATGATCCAGGCGGGCATGCCGAGCATTTGCGCGGCCGCCGCGACACCTTGCGCGTGATTGCCCGACGAGAACGCGACGACGCCGTTCTTGCGCTTCTCGGCGGGGATCTGGCTGATCGCGTTATAGGCGCCGCGGAATTTGAACGAGCCCGTGCGCTGCAACGGCTCCGCCTTCAACAGCAAGCGCCCGCCCAGTTTGGCGTTCAGCAACGGCGCTTCCAGCAGCGGCGTTTTGACCGCGAAACCTTCAAGCCGCTTGGCGGCGGCAACGACGTCGTCGAACACGGGCAGGGCCATCTTCATCCTCGCTATAAACGAACGCGCGACTGTCGCGTGTACGGGGCGTCGCGATCAAGGGCGAACATGTCGCCCGACAATTACCCCGATGCCTTCGCCAGCAATGCCGCCAGCGCCATGCGGCAGACGGGCTCGTCAAGCGTGGGCGCATGGCCGGTATCGGGAATTTCGACCTGCATCAGATCGGGTTTTGTCGCCTTCATTTTGGCGAAGGTCTCGGCCGACAACACATCCGATCTGGCGCCGCGCACGACCAAGGCGGGCAGCGCCGACGCCGCGCGCCATAGCGCCCACAAATCGATCTCGGGATCGCCGCCGGGCTGAAGATTGGCGGCGATCTTCACGTCCCAATCGTAGTGCAGCTTGCCGTCGTCGCCGGTGCGGTAGGTATTTCGCACGAGTTGATCCCAGCCTTCCGGATCGTTCGCCAGCACGTCGGGCAGGAATTCGCGCAAGGCGATAGACGCGGCATTCCAATCCGGTTGCGGCCGATCGACGGCGATATAGTCGAGGATGCGCTTGGCGCCGTCTTGCGCGATATCGGGGCCGATATCGTTGACGACCAGACCCGCGACTTGGCCCGGCAGCATCGTCGCCAAGGCCATCGCCAGCAAACCGCCGAACGACGTGCCGATGACGACGAAGCGGTCGAGGCGTGCGGCGATCGTCAGCGCGCGCAGATCGTCGAGATAATATTGCGGCGCGTAGGTCGAAACGTCGCGCGCGTAGTCCGATCGGCCACGCCCGCGCAGATCGGGCGATACGACGCGATAACCATTCTTGGCGAAGCGCGTCGCGACCCAATCGAAATCGGCGCTATGCCTTGTGAGGCCGGGCAGGCACAGAATATCGGGCGCGTGGCGCGTGCCTTCCGGCGCCCATTCGGCGTAGTGCAGCGACAATCCGTCGGACGACGTAAAGCGCCGCGCGGATTTCATCCGCCGCGTTCCTCTTTTTTCGCCGCGTCCCACAGCTTGTCCATCTCGGCGAGATCGGATTCCGCCGGGGTGCGCCCGCGCTCGCGCAGCTTTTCTTCCACACGTCCGAAGCGGCGCTCGAATTTCGCGTTGGCGCCGCGCAACGCCGTCTCGGCGTCCACGCCGGCGAGGCGCGCGACGTTGACCAGCGCGAACATCAAATCGCCGACTTCTTCCTCGAGCTTCTTCGGATCGGCGATGGCGAGTTCGACGCGAAGTTCGCCGATTTCTTCCTCGACCTTGTCGAGGGCCGCACCGGCCGTGCCCCAATCGAAGCCGACGCGGCTCGCGCGCTTTTGCAGCTTCTGGGCGCGCAAAGCGGCGGGCAGGGCCAGCGGCACGCCGTCCAAGGCGCCGGCCTGGGCCTTCGCCTGGCGCTCATGCGCCTTGGTCGCTTCCCAGGCTTCGGTCTGCTCCTCGCTGGTCTTGTCCTCGCGCTTGGCGAAGACATGCGGATGCCGGCGGATCATCTTTTCCACCAGATCGCGCGCGACGTCGTCGAAGGCGAAGGCCTTGTCTTCCTCGGCGATGCGCGAATGGAACACGACCTGGAACAGCAGATCGCCCAGTTCCTCGCGCAAATGCGCCATGTCGTTCTTCTGGATCGCGTCGGCGACCTCGTAGGCTTCTTCGATCGTGTAGGGCGCGATCGTCGCGAAGCTTTGTTCGAGGTCCCACGGGCAGCCGGTCGCGGGGTCGCGCAGCTTTGCCATGACGGCCAGAAGGCGCGCCATCGGCGACGCCGTTTTATCGAGCGGGTTGATCATGATGGGCGAGGGTATAGAGAGGCTATTGCGGTTTCGGTAGTGCCTTGGCGGGCAGGGCTGCGTTGTCTATGGCGGCCCCCCGCCAATCCACGCCCTCGACCTGGGCATGGCTTAAGTCCGTGCCGGACAAGTCTGAATCGACGAAAGCCGCGCCGGTCAGATCGGCATGGGCGAAGCGCGCATTGGCGAAATAGGCCGACGAAAACGACGCTTCGCGGGCTTTGGCGCCGTAAAAATCGGCCTGATCCCCAACGGCGAGCTGGAAATCCGCCCGTGCGAGCCGCGTTCCGGCGAAGTTCGCGGCGCAAAGATAGGCACCCTTGAACGTGGCGCCGGTGAAATCGCCGTCCGACAGATCGTAGCCGGACAGGTTGGAGCCCGCGAAAGACAGCCGCGTGCCGGCCGGATCGTTGGCGCGAACCCGGCGGCCGAGCACGCCGATCGCAGCCTGCACATCGGTCTGGATCGGCAGATAGACCGTCTCGGCCGTCGCGGGCTGGGCCGGCGGCGGACAACGGTCGCGCACGAAGGCGGCGAGGGTCTGAACGATCGGGCCTTGGTCCTTGGGCCGGGCGCGGGCTTGGCGCTCCAGCGAGTACACGGCGCCAATCCGGACCTGGACCTTGTCGTTGCCAAGCCCGGCGAAGGCCTGCGCCATGATCTCCGCCGATTTGCCGATCTCCGTCGCTTCGGCCGTGCGCTGCTGGGCCTCGACCAGTTTGCGCGCGGTCCAGGCGCGCCATGCCAGGAACGGCAGCACGGCGAAGGCAGCCGCAGCGACGGTCACATCGCGCAGATCGGCCGCGTTGGCGAGCAGCCAGAACCAGAAGAAATCGAGATCGCTGGTCATTGGGGCGGGAGCGTAAGGAGTCGCCGGACCGCCGTCCAACAGCCTGTTAGCGTTGGTTCATAAATCGCATAATGTATAAATCCGAATGTTCGATGGCGCGATGTTCCGTAATTGTGCGCGCTTCAACAGTATTCGAATTCACCATTACTAGTGCTGCAAGAACAACGGCACCCGCAATCCGTAGCAAAATACGCGAATATTGATCTGCGACGGTGCTAGACGATGCGCGCCAGACATTCAATTGTATGAGGCCGCGCGTTGCATCGGCGCCCGCAAGCTCGCACAGGCGCAACATCGTCGCATCGCTCGGGAGCGATTTTCCAAGCCTTACGTCGCACACGGCTTGCGGTTTTAGTCCCATCGCGACGGATAGAGCGCGGTCGCTTTTAATGCCGTGTTTGGCGCGTGCCGCGTCGAGATAGTCGCGAATAGTATTGAGCGAAGTATTCATGATCGGCCCCCGCCAGATTTAGGGGCGTATCCTATCGCCGAACGCTGGATATTGACAATCCACTACATTTTGGCCGTATCCTGTCACCCGACACCAGATGCTGATCGCTCGACGGCGGTATCCGGTGTCAAGCCGCTGCGAGCGGACGGGCGGGGCCCTCTACGGCTCCCCGCCAGATGCGGCCCCGCCCAACGCTCGCAGCACCAACCAACGCTCGCAGGAGGGCACCATGTCCAAACTCGAACCGCTGCCGAACCGGCCGGAAAACGCCGCGCTGAATTCGATCATCGAAACGATCAACGCCCAAGACGACCGCATCGCGGCCCTCGAAGGCGCGCTTTCGACGCCGATCCCGCCGCAGGGCGCGGAACCGGCTACGGCCCCGGCGAACTGACGCCGGGTTTCCGATGGTGGGCCCCGCAGCGATGCGGGGCCCTTTCTCCTCTCGCAGCGGAGATCGCCAGAATGTTCGACGAAAATTTCGCATTCAATTTCGAAGATCAGCCCGACGGCACGCGTCTTCGAATTCAATATCTCGACCGAACGGACAACGACATCGTTCTCAATTTATCGATGATCGATTTCCTTCGGCTATTTGGTGCGATGGGCAGGATCGCAGCGAGCTGGGGCCGCTGACATGATCGAATTTTTCCTCGGGCTCATCGCCCTGCCGTTCATTCTGATCCTTGCAATCCTCGCCGTCGCGTTGGCCGCTGTCATCGTCATCGCGTTCGGCGTTTTTATCGGGATCGTGACGATCAGCTTCGCTGACGAGGATCGCGGCGAATGAACAGCCCCGCCGAAATTCTCCGTCAATGCCCACGCTGCGGCTCGTGCCCGCGTGGGCGCCCGCGCGCTGACGGTGCGCCGCGAGTTTTCACCCGCCGGCCGGTCGATTGCGACGCGGACCGGCTCGCACAACGCGAACTCTTTGCGCCCAAGGAATGCCCGGTGCGCGAGGTTCTAATCGGATACGAGGGGGCCGTGGCATGAGCATTTGTCGCGAATGCCGTTTCTACGATCGATTTTCCGCTAAGGCGGCGACAACGTCGCAAGATGGTTTTTGCCGTCGATTTCCGCCAACGGCCTTGATTGTTCCAGGCGGCGGCTATGAGGCGTGGTCAACGGTTCGATTTGAGAGCGTGCATCCGGCGGTACATGAAATCGACGGCTGCGGCGAATTTACGCTCAAGGGTGACGTGCGATGAAATTCCGCCTGATCTCTCGCACCGTCGAGGCGATGCAGATTAGCGCCCTCTACGGCATGCCGCGTTCTGATCGGCCCTTGTGGGTCGAGGAATTGATGGAAAAAGGGCGGCTTTATCTCGGGCCCGATTGGGCGCGATTTAAAACGCTCGAAGGAACCGACCTCTACGCGGATCGCTCCGAATGGATCGTCCGCGATCATCTTGGCTCGGTGACGTTTATGAAAGCGTCGATTTTCGCCAAGACCTACGAGGAGGTGACGGCATGACCGCGCCGCGCCCGCAGGATCGCATTTATTTCGATCCGCTCCCCGTGTCCCTTCGTGCGGCAATTCGATTTTCGCCGTTGCTGTGGGATGTCGGTTCGATTTTCCATTTGTGGAAGCGCGAAAATATCGACGCCGCCGCGATCATCGAAAATATGCGCGAGCAAGAAATTCAAGCTCGCCCCGTCGCGGTGACATGACCAAAGCGACCGGCACAGAGACGGCGAAGCCCAAGCGGGCCTATCGGCGTTTCCAGCCGGTCGCGAAATTGCGCGCGCATGCCGCGACGCTTAAACCGAATTCACCGTTGCGCATGGAAGCGCCCGCCACGATCGCCGTGCTGCGGGCCATCGTGAATTTAGCGGGCGATGGTCCCGTTGATCTTACGTATCTCGCCATCGCCAAGCGCGCGGGCGGAATTTCGTGGCGCCAAGTGCAGCGGATCGTGACATGGGCGAAGCGCGTTGGATTTATCAGCGTGCGGCGCTGGGGCGGCGGGAAGGGGCAGGCGTATTACGTCCGGTCCCATCTCGCCGAGAATTTTTTGGGCGTCAAACCTCGTCGAAAACATCGCCGAGATATGACTTCCAAGTCGCAACAGGGGCGAGGGCTTAAGCCCTCTTTGGGAACGCGCGATGCGCGTTCGAAGAATGCGCCGCGTTGTGACGCGGCCCCCACCCCCCCGGCCCCCCGCCCCGACGATGCGGGGCGGGGGGTGACGGCTGGCACCGTGCCGAATTCGCATTCGGGACGCGGGCACGTTCCGCGCGACGGGGCGGCGAATATTCCCGCGCCGTCGAATTCGAGCCCGCCACGCACGCCGGGGAGACCGCAGCGATCCCCTGCCGAGATAGCCGAACGGGCGGCGCTGTCTGAAAAAATGCGCGCGTTGGCGCATGCGCTCAAAACGGCACCGCCGCTGCCGCGACAAATGCGGACCGGACCGCCGCCGCGCCGTCGCTAGCCCCCCGTTTTTTTCGAGAGGAGACCATGGAAAATAAACCGCCTTTAATCGACGTAAAAGCGACCGTCGCCGCGATGAACGCGGATGCGGCCGATCCGACGCCGGGCGCACCGGTGCCGCCGCAAGCGGCGGAAACCGTGCCGCCGCCGCCCGCAGCGACCGCCGCGCCGGAAAAGCGTGGCCGTGGGCGCCCGCGTGGTTCGTCGACGAAGCGCGGCGCGGGCGGGAAATTCGAGCGATCGACCGGTGACAACAGCCAGGCGGGCGGCACTGGTCAATCCGAGGCCGTGACCGACGATGACGAATTGGAAGCGCTCACGCCGCGCGAAACGGCCGCGCTGATCAACAAAAACGTCGGGCTGATCGCCTTCGCGCTTGGCGGCGAGGAAGCCTTGCCCACGGTCGACGAAGAACGGGAAATGAATAAATCGCTCGCCGCGTATTTAAAGCGTTTCCCGGATTTTCAGGTGCGGCCCGAATTTCTATTGATCGGCGCCTACGCGCCGTATCTCGGCCGCGCGCTGACGCGCCCGCAAGCGCAAATGAAAATCGGGTTTGGCCTCGGCCGCCTGTGGCAAGCGATTAAATCCGTCGCGGGCCGAATTTTCCGTCGAAAGGGAGAAACGATCGATGCGACCGCAACCGCTTCCTAAATTCCTGGCGCCCGTTTTATTGGCGGGCACCGTCGCAATTCTCGGCTGGGTGCTGGTGAAGCGCTACAGCGGGAAAAAGCTGATCGCCGTGGGCGAGCGTCGGCAAGTGGCCCCGCCAGCGGCGGCACCGGCCGCGCAAGTTGCGGACGATCCGGCCTGATGGTCGCGCCCGTGACCGGCAATCAAAAGCGAAAGCTGACGGACGAAGAAATCCGCCAGCTTTTGCTAGGCGGGCGCGCGACCTGGGCGGTCGCGGCTCCGCAACAGCCGCAAGCCGGGCGGCGGATTATTTCGGGCGGTACGATTATCGGCGCCACGCTAACGCCGGAAATGCAAGCGACCGCCGCGCGCGTGCGCGCCGCGAACCCGCGTATTTTCGGAAAATCGGAAAATCAAAATTCCGATAGCGGCGGAAATGAAAATTCGAATTTAAACGGGCCGTCCGATGGTGACGGCTCGCCGCGTGGCATCGCGGCGGCGGCTTCGAATATGACCGGCTTTGCTATGGCGGTCGCGAAAGGGCCGGTCGGCATCGCGATTTTCGCCGCTCAATTTATTGCGAACGCATTTTCGAATAAACCGAAAGACGCGTTCGCCGGGCCGTTGCCATGGATTGACCGCGCGCAAGCACTGGCCGAAAAAATCGGCGGTGTGCAGCCGCCGGGATCGGCGCCCGCCGGAAATCCAAATTCGAATATCGGTTCGTCGGACGCGCTCGCGACGACATTCGACACGAATTTGCCCGATCCTCGCACGTCGCAGGTGACGGAATTAGCGACCGTGGAAGTGGGCGGCGCAATTACGCCCACGAGTGGCGGGCAGGGCGGCGAAACGTCTACAGGGACCGGCGCGGGCGGTTTTGGCGGCGGTTACGGCGGCGATGTGCCGGACGGCGGCGGCGACGGCGTATCGGGGCGCGAATAATGGCGCATGTGCTTATTGTCGGTCGCACGATGACCGGTAAATCCGCGCTGATAAAACAAATCGGCTCGCAGCTTCGCCGCCAGGGCGAGGAAGTGCTGGCATTTAATCCGTTGGGCGGTGACGGATTTACGAAGCGCGATAAATACGGGTGCGCGGCGGCGGAGTGGGAAAGCGACGATCCCGATAAATTCGGGGCAGAGGTCGCGCGCCGCGTGATGCAAAAACAAAAACGGCGCTGGCTCGCAATCGACGAAGCACACGAATTTTTCGACCGGGGAAATTCGAAATTCCTATGGATGGGAACCAAGGGCCGTCACAACGGCCTGAATTTAATTCTCGCGACGCAACGCGCGGCGCTTTTAAATCCGACCGTGCGCGGTCAGTGCGGCGAGCTTTATTTGTTCGGTTGTTCTTTGACCGACGCGCGATTTCTTTCCGATGAATACGGGAATAGGGAAATCGCGACGGCCACGGAGCTAAAGCCGGGCGAATACTATCGACTGTATGGAAATCAGTTGACACGCGGCGCGGTTTTTACTAGCGATTAAGGGTCTCGCAGCGGTCCCGCAACCCGCCGGTCATCCGGCCTTGAAGGATCGCAATATGTCCATCGGAAAGCTCACGGCCGGTATCGGCATCGGTTCGTTCGTCGCGTACATGGTGTATGCCACCATCGACACGAAGTACGGCCTGTCGGCGCGCGCCGCTTCGTATCTCCCCTAACGGGTGATGCGCTCCCCTCGCAGCGGAGCCCATCCACTCGTTAGAGGAAATTCATCATGGCAGGCTCTGCGGGCTTCCGCCCGAAATCGGCGACGTACACGCGTCGTCTTTTCCAAAAGCCATTCGTCGCCAGCGGCGGCGATGCGTTCGACATTCCGCGCGGCGATGACCTCGCGGCCATCATCATCGAAATCGTCGGCACGGTCACGCTATCGACCGCCGCGACGACCGTTTCGGAATTCGGCACGGCGAACTTGCTCGCCAGCGCGCAGCTCGCGGCCGATGGTTCGAAGCGCTACGCCTATCGCAACGGCATCATGTCGTGCATCGGCAATTTCGAGATGGGGCTTTCGCGCGAACTCGTGAACCCCGGCACCGGCATCGCGACGCATTCGATCCTCTCGCATCACGTCATCGACCTCGCGACGTATGGCGGCCCGCGTCCGAAGGACAGCGCGTTGCACACGTCCATTCCCTACATGTCGCTGCTGACGCTCAACACGCAATACGGCGCGTTGTCGGACATGTGGTCGAATTTCGGCGCGGGCGTGATTTCAGCGTCGAATATCGTCGTCAACGTGTACGGCGAGTACTACCAGGAACGGAACCCGAAGGACCTGACCGAGCAACGCTATCTCCGCCGCGTCACGCCCTTCACGCTGAAATCGGCCAACGCGAATTCGCTTCTGCAATTCCAGTTGCCGACCGGCACGTACCTGCGCGGTCTCAAGTGGCAGTCGTTCGACCTCGCCACGGCTAAGCCCGTGTCGGCCGCGCGCGTCAACACCGTGCGCGTTCGCGCGGGCACGGACGTGCGGCGCGATCTGCTTTCGCCGGCCGTCATTCGCGGCATCAATCGCCGCGAATTCGAACCGGGTCCGCTGCTCGATACCTTCACGACGCTCTGCTACCTCGATCTGTTGCCGCCGGATGGCTCGCTGACCGATCTGTGGGATCTGCGCGGCGCGACGGATGCGTGGGCGGAATTCGACGTCGCCGCGAATACGTGGATCGACGGCGAAGTCATCACCTACGACTACCAGCCCGCGCTGGGCGGCTAAGCCATGTGGGACGACTTCGTTGACTTCGCAGATTTTGGCGACTTCGCGAGCGATGCGAGCGACGTTGCCGAATGGAGCGACGTTGGCGAAGTCGCCTACGACTGGGGCGCCGATTACGGCGACGTAATCGACTTCGGCGATTGGGCCGATACCAGCACCGCCACTCCCGGCACGACGGGAATTTGGCTCACGAACCTGGGGGACAACAACATGTCCGACGACTTCGATCTTTACGGCGAAAACGTATGGGACGGCGGCGGCGATTGGGGCGATTTCACGCCCACGAACGACTACGGCTTCGATCCGTATGCGGGCGACGCGCAATCGTATCTCTACGGCTCGCCGATCGGTCCCGGCCTCAACGGCACGCCGGGTATCTCGCCGAATTCGACCAGCGATAGCGGTTGGTTTGGCGGAATTAAATCCGCGCTCGGTTCCGTGTTCTCGGGCAACCCGAACACGGCGAACGCGCGCGCCGCACAATCGACGCTCTACGGTCGTCAGGTGATGTATCGCCAGAATGGCAACGTCTATGGCACGGCGCCCGCGAACGGCTTGCAGGGCTTTCTGCGCTCGCTGACGGGCCAGAAATCGAGCGGCTCGGGCGGCTTCCTTGGCGGCGGGAGCGGTGACAGCACGACCATGATGATGATGGCGGGTCTCGCCATCCTTGGCGTGGCGCTGTTGGCGAAGCGCTAAGGCGCCATGCCGCTTTTATTTGCCCTTGGCGCGTTGATCGTGGGCGGTACGGCTTATACCGCCCACGAAATTCGTGGCGGCATTCAAGACGCAACGCGCTCGCCCGTGGCGGGGATCGTCGCCGTCGCCGCGCTGGGGCTGACCGTCTACCTCATTCGAAAAAAGGTGCGCTGATGGGTCTCCCGGCAGATTTCACGCCAGCTAATCAGGGCGGCGGCAACCAGATTTATTTTCGCGATATCGACCTGTCCGTTGCACGCAACGGCGTCGAATTCGAATTGCCGGGCTTTTCCTTCATGTCGATTGCGACCGAGGCTTTCGATAGCAGCGGCGGCGTGACTTATTCGCTTTCGACCGGCCTGATGCTTGTCCAGTTGGACGATCCGGGCCAAACGAAATTGCTTGCGAAATCTGGCTCCGAATTCAACGTCGAGCCCGCGCGAAAAATCTATGTCACGAACGCTGCGCAACCCAACAAGATGCTGCGCGTCTACTTCGCGAATTATCCGTTTCTGCGCCAAGTGCCGCAGTTCAATTCGTCGCCGTCAACGTCCAGTTCGATCCCGATTGGCTCGACGTTCTCCGTCGTGACCTGCACCGCTGCGGCGCAAATGATGTTGAACCCGGCGGCGAATTTAAACGGTTTCGTGCTGCGTTGGCTCGCGGCGCACGGATCGACGGCGCAACAGCTTTCCGTATTCGCGGGAACGGCGGCGCCCGTCGCGTTTAACGACACGTCAAAGCTGTTGCTCACGTCAAATCGCATCAGCACTGGCGTTGCGGCGCCGGTCAATTTGATATTGCCAGCGGGCTGGGGAATTTGGGCGTTTGGCTCGGCCGTCGATGCAAACGCGCTCGCGTGCATCAGCGGTGAAATGCTGTGAGCTTGCGCCTCGCCCTTATCGCGCTGCCGGTGTTCCTCGTGGGCATCGTTCTGACGCGCCGCTCGTGGGCGGGCGAGGCGGGTATGGAGCCTGATTACGATTGGGCTTCCATCGATCCGCAATTCGGCGCCAACGGCTACGATTTTGGCTATCCGGATTTCCAGGCGACGGATTTCGAGGATCCGTGGGCGGGCCTCAATTTCGGCGATAGCGCGCCACTCACGTTCGCGCCGTCGTCGTCGGATTTCATCGCGCCGATTGGTTTCGGCGAGGACACGACCGGCGAAACGCTTTACGGCCGCAGCTACGTCATGCCCGACGCGCTCGGCTTTGGCGACGAACCGAATTATTTCGGCGCCGATAATTTTGACCCGAACGCGGAGGCGCAAGCCGTCATGGACGCTCCCTTGATCGAAGGCGGATCGAACTACGAAAAAATTCGCGGGCTGCTCGCCGCCGAACGCGGCCCCGTGGCGAACGTCGAAAAATTCGAGCCCTTCGTTATCGAAGCCTCGGGCACCTACGGCGTGCGCCCTGAAATCATCCGCGCGGTGATCTTCCACGAAAGCCGCTACAAGCCCGATGCGATGGCGCCGAATTCGAGCGCGACCGGCCTGATGCAAATGCTCAAGGGCACGGCGAGCGACTACGGCTTGAAGGACACCATCTTCATGAAGGGCTATACGCGCGCGGCCGCGTTGCTCGATCCGCGTACGGCGATCGATGCGGGCACCAAGATGCTTGCGCAGATGATCGCGCAATTCGGCGAGATCGACGGCGTGCGCGCGTACTACGCCGGGCCGGGCAACATCAAAAAAGAAAAGCAATACGGCACCAGCTCGCCCGTGCTGGCCGAAGCCACGCGCTACGCGGAGGATATTTTCGCCAATGTTTGATTTCGGCGCGCTCGAATTGATCTTGCGCGGCGGCTCTACGGCGCTGCTCGCCTTCGTCATCGTCGGTCTTTGGAAAATCGACCGGCGCTTGGTCGCTATCGAAACCCGTCTCAACGTTCAACCGAAGGAGTGAAAAAATGGACCCGAAGCCTTGGTACAAATCGAAGGTGATGCTCGCCAATCTGTTGGCGATCGCGCTCGGTACGGCCGATCAAGTGGCCAGCACCGGGTTGCTCGGCGAGCATGGCGGCACGGTCGCGCAAGTCGTGGGCGTGGGCAACATGCTGCTGCGCGCGTTCACGACGCAGCCCATCGGCGCGGCCAAGTAAGGGGAGGGCGTCGCCATGTCGAAATCGACGATGATCCTGCTCGCCGTTGGCGTCGTCGCCTTCATGGCGATGCGCAAGAAATCGACGACGGTTGCTTCCGTCTCGGTGCCGACCGAATGGGCCAATTGGGACCCGTTCGCCTGATCGGCCGCGGCTGAAACGTGAAAGGCCCCACGGGCAACCGCGGGGCCTTTTTTTATCCGACGACCGGCGGTATATTCCCGGCCATGTGGATCATTGAAGCAATCAACGCGATTATTACCGCCCTTGGCGGTTGACCGGCCTTAGGTCCGGTATCGCACCGGGTTTGGATCGGGCAGGGCGCGGCCTAGAAGGCGCGTCACGGTCCGTGTGCTGCAACCCAGCCTCGCCCCGATTTCCGCGTTTGTGAGGCCCCGCCGGGCGAGCCGCAGGGCATCGGCCGCCCGGATACCCGCCTTGGCGCGCTGCGAGGCCCGCAGGGCCGCCAAATGCCGTTTTAGCCAGGCGCCATGGCGGGCCCGGCTTTCCGCCCGGCGGCGGGCTTCCTCGATGCTCTCCAAAGCGGCACGGTGCACGTTGGCGAGCGCGTCGAGGGTGTCCGAATCGAGCCGTTCGAAAGTCGCTATGGATAGTGGGGGGCGGTCCATGGTGACACTAGGCTGCTACCGTTCCGGTAATTTTTACGGGATTACTCAACCACGAACGGGCCATTTTGAGCAAGTAATGGACCCGGCGTCTAAATCGCATAATGTATATTATCAAAAATAAAAGACTATATTTTGAACCAGCAACTTAGCCATTAAACCGCGCCTTATTTCGCAGCTTGGATCGCCTGGCGCCCAACCACGTCCAGAACCAGACCGTCATAGCCCGGTTCGACGCCTTGCGGCAGCTTGGCGGCCAGCGTGCCGTAATCCAGCCGATGGTTCATGTGGGTCAGAACCGCACGACGCGGCCCTACCCGTGCGACCCATTCCAGCGTCTGGTCGAGATGGCTATGGGCGAAGTTCGGCTGCTCCTGGAGGCAATCGACGATCCAGGTATCGATCCCGGCCAAAGCCGCGAACGCGGCCTCGGGCATTTCCTTGACGTCGGTCGAATACGCAAAATCGCCGAACCGGAGCCCCAGCGTCGGGTCGCGATCGCCGCCATGGACCTGCATGAAGGCCGTGACGTCGATATCGCCGATCCGGATCGTCTGGCCGAGTTCCAGGACCTTGGGCACCAGGACCGGCACGACCCAAGCGCCTTTGAGCGCCAATTCGTTCGGCGGCTCGAACGCATAGCCGAACCGGCGCTTGGCCTCAGTCAACGTGCGCGCGTCGCCATAGCAATCCAGCGCGCCGTTTTTGAGCCAGTTCAGCGTGCGCAAATCGTCGATGCCGTGCATGTGATCGGCATGTTCGTGGGTGAAAATCACCGCATCGAACTTGGTCAGGCCCGACGCCAAAAGCTGCTGGCGCAGATCGGGACTCGCATCGACCAAAATGCGCGTGGTTTGGCTTTCGACGACGATCGAAACCCGGGTGCGCTTGTTCTTAGGATCCGTGCTGGAACAAACGGCGCACGTGCAGCCGACGAGGGGCACGCCGGCCGAGGCGCCGCAGCCCAGCATCGTGACTTTCAGGCGTTGGCTCACGCCGCCGCCGCCGCGGGCCGTTTGGCGCGCGCGAACAGCTTGTAGAAATTCTCGGTCGTAACGCGGCCCAGCTCCTCGACCGTGACGTTCTTGAGGCCGGCGACGCAGCGCGCCGTATGGATCACGTAGCTCGGCTCGCAGGGTTTGCCGCGCATCGGGATCGGCGCGAGATACGGCGAATCCGTTTCGACCAGCAGCTTTTCGAGCGGGATTTCCTTCACCGTGCGGCGCAAATCCTCGGCGTTCTTGAACGTGACGATGCCGGAGATCGAGATGAAATAACCGAGATTCATCGCGTGCTGCGCCAGTTCCAGGCTCGACGTGAAGCAATGCAACACGCCGGTGACGCCGGGCAATTCCGCCGCCGCCCAATCGAGAAGTTCGATCGTATCCGCGTCGGCGTCGCGCGTATGGATCACGACCGGCAGACCGGTCGCGTGCGCAGCACGCAAATGCGCGCGGAAATTCTCGCGCTGCGGCTCGCGCGGGCTTTTCTCGTAATAGTAATCGAGGCCGGTTTCGCCGATCCCGACGACCTTCGGGTGCGCCGCTTCGGCCACCAACGCTTCGGTGGCGGCCTGTTCGTGCGCGGCTTCGTGCGGATGAACGCCGACCGTACAGAACACGTTGGATGCGCTTTCGGCGATCTTACGCACGTTCTCGAACGCCGAGAGTTTCGTGCCGATGGCGAGCATCGTTTCCACGCCCGCCGAACGCGCGCGCGCCAGCACGCCCGGAAAATCCTTTTGCAGTTCCGGGTAGTCGAGATGGCAATGGGAATCGACGAGGATCACTTCTTCTTCGGCCCCTCGCCCGCCGCCGGTGCCGCCGGATCGACATAGCGCGGGAACAGGCCCTGCGGGGCCGGCAACGCCGTGCCCGCGATCAACACCTTGTCCCACGCGGTCGCGTCGCGCGCATCGGCGGGAACGGCGAGCTGGTCGAGCAGCTTCGCCATCGTCGTGGGCATATAGGGCTGAAGCAACAGCGCCACGCGGCGCAGGATTTCCATCAGCACGTACAGCACCGTCGCCATGCGCGCGGGATCGGTCTTGCGCAACGTCCAGGGCGCTTGCGCATCCACGTAACGATTGGCTTCGGCCACGACCGCGAAGACCGCGTCGAGCGCCTTGTGGAACCCCTGCTGCGCCATGTCCGCGCGCACGATCGCCAGCAAGGCGGCGGCCTTGTCGAGCATCGCGCGATCGGCGTCGCCGAAATCGCCGGGCGTGGGCACTTGAGCGCCCGCGTTCTTGGCGACGAAGGACAGCACGCGCTGGCCGAGATTGCCGAGATCGTTGGCGAGATCGGTGTTCATGCGCCGGATCATCGCCGCGTGCGAAAAATCGCCGTCCTGGCCGAACGGCACTTCGCGCATCAGGAAATAGCGCACTTGGTCGAGGCCGTACGTCTCGATCAACTTGATCGGATCGATGACGTTGCCGAGCGACTTGGAAATCTTCTGGCCTTCATTGGTCCACCAGCCATGCGCGTAGACGCGCTTGGCCGGCGCCAGACCGGCGGCTTCCAGGAACGCGGGCCAATAGATCGCGTGGAAGCGCACAATATCCTTGCCGACCATGTGGACCGAGGCCGGCCAGAACGTCTTGAAAAGATCGTTCTCGACGTTCGGATACCCGACCGCCGTGATGTAATTCGTCAGCGCGTCGAGCCACACATACATCACGTGCTTCTCGTCGCCGGGCACTTTGATGCCCCAGTCGAACGTGGTGCGCGAAATCGACAGATCGTGCAGCCCCTGCTTCACGAAGCTCATCACTTCGTTGCGGCGTGTGGCCGGGCCGACCGCGTCGGGGTTTTTCTCGTACCATTCGAGCAGCCAATCGCCCCAATCCGACAAGCGGAAGAAATACGACGGCTCCTCGACCCATTCGACCTCGGCGCCCGAAGGTGCGCGCTTCTTGCCGTCGGGCCCGGTCGTGAGTTCGGACTCGTCGTAATAGGCTTCGTCGCGCACGGCGTACCAGCCGTCGTATTTGCCGAGATAGATGTTGTCGTTGCCCTTGGGCGTCTTGCGCGCGGCCATCGCGCGCCAGATCGCCTGGACGGAATCCTTGTGGCGCTGCTCGGTCGTGCGGATGAAATCGTCGTTCGAGCAGCCCAAGGCCGGCAGCAGCGCGCGGAAGTTTTGCGACACCTTGTCCGTGAATGCCTGCGGATCGACACCCGCCAGTGCCGCCGCCTTGGCGACCTTCTGGCCGTGTTCGTCGGTGCCCGACAGGAAATGCACGCGGTATCCGTCGAACCGCATGAAGCGCGCCAGCACGTCGCAGGCGAGCGACGTGTAGGCGTGCCCGATATGGGGAACGTCGTTGACGTAATAGATCGGCGAAGTGACGTAGAAGCTTTTCATGGCAGGATATATGGCCCGCCCGCTAATTCCGTGCAAGCACGGGTGAATTTGGCCGGGTTCTTGCTTCCTTCGGCGACATCATGGACGACATCGACGCCTATCTCGACCAAACCGCCGCGATTCTCGGCCTCAAGATCGACCCCGCCTATCGGCCGGGCGTTCGCGGCAACCTGGAACGCACTTTCGCCATCGCCAAGGCGGTGACCGAGTTCGACCTGCCGGACGATCTCGAAGCCGCACCCGTTTGGCGGCCGGAGGGGCTGAAGTGACCCCGATCGAGTTGTCGGCGCACGAGATCGCGCGCCGCGTCGCCTCGGGCGGGATTTCGGCGCGGGCGATCGTCGAAACGATGCTGGTGCGCATCGCGAGTCAGAACCCGGAGATCAACGCCTTCACCGACGTGATCGCGGGCCGAGCGCTGGCGCAAGCCGACGCGATCGACGCCAAGCGCGCGAAGGGCGAGAAACTCGGCCCCCTCGCCGGCGTGCCTTACGCGGTCAAAAATCTTTTCGACATCGAAGGCCTGCCGACGCGCGCGGGCTCCAAGATCAATCGCGACCTGCCGCAAGCCAAGCGCGACTCATTTCTCGGCCGCCGGATGAACGCCGCCGACGCGATCTGCCTCGGCGGGCTCAACATGGGCGAATACGCCTACGACTTCACCGGCGAGAACGAGCATGACGGGCCGTCGCGCAATCCGCATGACCGCACGCGCATGACCGGCGGCTCGTCGGGCGGTTCGGGGGCCGCCGTCGCGGCAGGCATGGTGCCGGTGGCGCTGGGCTCGGACACCAACGGCTCGATCCGCGTGCCCGGCGCGCTGTGCGGCATTTTCGGCCTGAAGCCGACCTATGGCCGTTTGGGGCGCAGCGACACGTTTCCGTTCGTTGGTTCGCTCGATCACCTTGGGCCGTTCGCACGATCGGCGAAGGATCTCGCCCTCGTCTACGACGCGCTGCAAGGTGCCGACGAAGCCGATGCGGGACAGACGCCCCGCGCCGTCGAGCCGTGCTTCGCCAATGTCGGGCTCGGCGCCGAGGGTTTGCGGATCGCGGTCGGCGGCGGCTATTTCGCGCAAGGCGGCGAAGCTTCCGCTTTCGATGCCGTCGCGCGTGCCGCCAAGGCGCTGAATGCGACGCAAGAAGTGATCATTCCCGAAGCGCATCGCGCCCGCGCCGCGGCCTATACGATCACGACGATCGAAGGCGCGCAGCTGCACGAGAAGCGCTTGCGTACCCGTGCGGGCGATTTCGATCCCGCGACGCGCGATCGCTTGCTCGCCGGTTTGATGGTGCCGGCCGCTTGGTATGTGAAGGCGCAGCGCTTCCGCCGCTGGTACGCCGATCAAGTGCTGAAGCTGTTCGCCGATGTCGATGCGATCCTGCTGCCCGCCACGCCGTGCGCGGCGCCCAAGCTCGGTCAAGTCACGATGAATATCGGCGGCCAGGAAATGCTGGTGCGGCCCAATCTTGGGATCTACACCCAGCCGATTTCGTTCATCGGCCTGCCCGTGGCGCTGGCGCCGATCCACACCAAGGGCGCCATGCCGCTGGGCGTGCAGATCGTCGCTGCCCCGTGGCGCGAGGATATCGCCTTGCGCGTCGCCTATGAACTCGAACGCCAAGGTATCGCGACCGCCCCGGTCGCCGGACTCTAAGAAAGAGCGCGAAGATGGAAGTCGATATTCCCGAGGTGAAGGCCGAACTGACCGCGATGTTCGAGCGCTATGAAAAGGCGCTGACGACCAACGACGTCGAAACGCTCGACGAGTTGTTCAAGAACGCGCCCTACACGATCCGCTACGGCATGGCGGAAAATCTCTACGGCTATCTCGAAATCGCGGCATTCCGTGCGGCACGGCCCAGCGTGGGTTTGCAACGCACTCTGGAAAAGCCGGTCATCACGACCTTCGGGCGCGATTTCGGCACGGCCTCGACGATGTTCCGCCGCACGCCGGGGCGCGTGGGCCGTCAGATGCAAACCTGGGTGCGCTTCCCCGAAGGCTGGCGCGTCGTCGCCGCCCACGTGTCGATCATCGACGAACCGAAGGCGTAACTAAGCCGCCGCTTGTTGAAGCGCGCCGAACGCCGCGAGGATCGTCTGCTTGCGGTCGAGATTGAGGCCTTCGGCGGCCGAGCCCAGGCGCCCGATACGCTCCCAGGCCTGCACCCAGGCTTGCGCACCCCGTGCGGCGGCGCGGGCGGCCAGCGCGTGTTCTTCGGGCAAGGCCGCCGGTTGCCCCGCCGCCGATTTGGCGAGGCGATGGACGAGCCCGCCCATCAGATCGAGGGCGGTGCGCAAGCTCGCCGCCGCATCCTCCCCGCCCCGCGCCAATTGATCGGCGAAACGCTGCACGGCGAGCGCATCGAGCTTGGGAAGGTCGGCGACCAGCGCCAGAACTTCGCGATAGAGCTCCGCCCCGCCGCGATCGGCCAAATCCATCGCGCGGCCGATGGAACCGTCGGACAGCGACGCCAGCACCGCGCGCTCGTCGCTCGGGATTTCGGGCCGATAGCGCGATAGCAGCGTGACGACTTTGGCTTCGGGCAAAGGTTGCAGGAACAGCATCCGGCAGCGCGAGCGGATCGTCGGCAGCAAGCGCCCGGCGGCGTGCGTGACCAGCAGCAACAGCGCTTGCGGCGGCGGTTCTTCGAGGGCTTTCAATAGCGCGTTGGCGCCTTCGGTATTCATTTCGTCCGCCGCATCGACGACGACGACGCGCCAAGCGCCTTCGGCCGGCGTCATGCGCAGGAACTGGACGACGCCGCGCACGTCATCGACCGGAATCTCGCTGCGCATCTTGCCGGTCTTCGGATGGACCGTGCATTCCGCCACACTCATGTCGGAATGTCCGCCCGAGGCGACCCGGCGATAGATGGGATCGGCCGGCGACAAAGCGATCGAACTGGGTTGTGCGGGCGCGCCGAACAGCGAATCCCCTTGCGGCTTGCTGCCTTCGGCCAGCACGAACCGCGCGAAGCGATAGGCGAGTGTCGCCTTGCCGATGCCGCGCGGGCCCGCGATCAGCCACGCATGCGGCAGCTTGCCCGAGTTCCAAGCCGAGAGCAGCGTCGCCTCGGCCGCTTCATGGCCGATGAGATCGGGATTGGCGCGGGGTGCGCGTTGGAATTCGCCGGGATCGGACATTGCGCGCCGACCTTAGCGCGCGGCGGCGAGCGTGGGAAAGCGTTTGACGAGGGCGCGCCAAATCCGCGCTTCGACCTGATCGAGCGATCCGCGCGCATCGATGATCGCGCAGCGCTTGGGATCGGCCTTGGCGATGGCACGGAATCCTTTGCGCACGCGTTCGTGGAAATCGCGCCCGAAACGTTCGAAGCGCGTCTCGGTCCCGGCACGGGCGCCCGCGCGCGCCAAACCGTCGGCGACCGGAATATCCAGGATCAGCGTGAAATCGGGCTTGAACGCGCCCAGCGACGCGCGATGCAGCGACTTCACGAAAGCCGGACCCAAGCCATGCGCATAGCCTTGATAGGCCATCGTGGAATCAGCGAAGCGATCGCACAGAACCCAAGCGCCCGCGTCGAGTGCCGGTTTGACGAAGCGGTTCACATGTTCGACGCGCTGGGCGTAGTTCAGCAACGCTTCCGATTGCGGCGACCAGCGGCCGGGATCGCCTTCGACCAGCAGCTTGCGCAACGTCACGGCTTGTTCGATCGAACCATCCGCCGGACCGCCGGGCTCGCGCGTGCGGCGAATGTCGATCCCTAACGCCGACAAACGCGCGGCCAGACGCGCGATCTGCGTCGATTTGCCGGCCCCTTCCCCGCCTTCGAAGGTAACGAAGCGGCCGCGCGCGGTCATTTCCGCGCGCCGAAGACCAGATAATTGACGGCGGCACTCATCCGGCCGCTAAAGCCGAGCTTGTCCACGCCTTCCGACGCGACGAGGGGTACTTCGACCGGTGTCACGCCCGGCGCGCTCATCGTGACCTTGCCCAAAACCTGACCCGCTTGGATCGGTGCCGCGACCGGATTGTCGTAAACAATTTTGGCCTGAAGCTGCGGGCGCAGGCGGCGCGGCATGGTGATCGCCACGTCCTGCGCCGTCAGCAGCGACACGCCCGGCTTCTGGCCGAGCCAGATATCCGCGCGGTCGACTTCCTGCCCGGCGGCGAACAGCTTGTAGGTCTGGAATTCGCGGAAGGCCCAATCGATCATCCGCTCGGCTTCCTCGGTGCGCGAACGCATCGACGGCCAGCCGTTGAACACCGCGATCACGCGCCGTCCGTCGCGCCGCGCCGTGGCGGTGAGGCCGTAACCGGCCGCGTCGGTATGGCCGGTCTTCATGCCGTCGGCACCCGTGTTGCGGTAGAGCAGCGGGTTGCGGTTGCCTTGCTTGATTTCCTTGCCCGTGCGCTCGTCGCGGCCGTAGGTGAAATCGAGCTCGCTGTAATAATGGAAATGCTCCGGGAAATCGTCGATCATCCGCTTGGCGAGCGTCGCGAGATCGCGCGCGGTCATGTAGTGATCGGGATCGGGCCAGCCGGTCGAATTGCGGAAATTCGAATCGCGCAGGCCGATATGCTTGGCCTCGGCCGTCGCTTGTTCGGCGAAGGCTTCTTCGCTGCCCGCCAGCGCTTCGGCCAGCACGATGCACGCGTCGTTGCCCGATTGGATGATCATGCCGCGGATCAGGTCTTCGACCTTCACGCGCCCGCCCAGCGGCACGAACATCTTCGAGCCTTGCATGCGCCACGCGCGTTCGGAAACCGGCAGCATGTCGTCGAGCGCCAGGCGCTTTTCCTTGATCGCCTTGAAGACCATGTAGGCGGTCATGATCTTGCTCATCGACGACGGCGGCATGCGCTCGTTGGCGTTGCGGTCGAGCATCACGAAGCCGGTCTGGTAATCCATCACCAAAATTTGGCGCGCCGTCATCTCCGGCACGCCGTCGGCATTCACGGCGGGCTGGCGCGCGGGTGCCGCGCGCTGCGCCGGGGCGGCCGCGGGCGGCTGGGCCTGACGCTGCTGTTGCTGCTGACGTTGCTGCGTCTGGGCCTGCGCCGTTTCCGGCGTCATGACGGGAGCGGCCGCCAAGGCGGCGGCCAGGACGAGGGTCAATACGGGCAACATAGGCTCGCCTTTCAATCGACGACGATTCGCGCTTCGGGAACTTCGCTGCCCAATGTGGCCAAAACGCGGTCGGCCTCGGTTACATCGGCGATCGGTCCCAAACGCACCCGGTAAACTTGCGCGCCGTTGACGCTGGCCGGGATCACCTTGGTCGAGCCGTAGCGCGACAGACGGACCGACAGGCGATAGGCGTTCTCGTAATTGCCGAAGGCGCCGGCCTGGACCCACAAGGTCGAGGCGCGCGGCGACGTCTGCGTCAGCGTCGGACGCGCCATGGCTTGTTGTTCGACCGGCAGGGCCGCGACTTCGCGCGACACCGGCGCTTGTGCCGCCGGGGCGCGGCCGTTGACCACGGGCGCGCCGCGCGAGGACGCGCTCGCCGCCGGCGCTTGCGGCGCAGGGGAAGGATCGTTCGCGGCCTGGGTCGGAATGGGGGCCGCACGTTGGGCGAGCGGCGCTTGGCGCGTGTTATTATTCGCGCGCGAATTGCCGCCGGCGGGCGCTTGGCCTTGCAGCATTTGCGACGGCGGCGGCAGCGCCGAGGCTTGCACGGGGCCCGACGACGCGCGGGCACCCGGCGGCGGCGGCAAGGCGTCGGACGCGACTTCCGTGCGGGGTACTGCGGCGAAAGTGCGGTTCTCGTCGCGGCCCGTGAGCGCGGCCTTCAACTGCCGGCTTTCGTCGGCCATCAGCTCGACCTTCACGCGGGCCGTGCCCTGCCCTTCGAAACCGAGCAATTGGGCGGCACGGCGCGACACATCGATGATGCGTCCGCGCGCGAAGGGTCCGCGATCGTTGACGCGCAACACGATCGAGCGGCCGTTTTCGATATTCGTCACGCGCACGAGGCTTGGCATCGGCAGCGTGGTATGCGCGGCCGTCAGCGAATTCATGTCGTAGAGTTCGCCGTTCGCGGTCAGCTTGCCGTGAAAATCCGTGCCCGAACGCTCGCCGCCGTAGAACGACGCGATGCCGGTCTCGACATAGTTCCAATCCTCGGCCGGGTAATACCAGACCCCTTGGATTTGGTAGGGATCGCCGACTTTGTAGATGCCTTGGGCGCGCGCGGGTTGCTCGGGCGCCGGCTCGGGCCCTTGCATGGATTTGACCGCCGTCGCCCCCAGCTTCAGCTGCGAGCAAGCGCCAAGGGCCAGCATGATCGCCAGCAGCGCGCCGGCGCGAGAGAACGATGAAATCCGCATGGCGCGAACGATACAAAGCCGGCCCGGACCGGTCCTAAAAACGCGGCGAATCGCCTCGATTCGCCGAACCCTTAAAAATTAAACCTCGCCGATACGGTCGGCAAGGTGGCCGACCGACAATGCGAAATTCACCGACCGGTTCCAGCGCATGATGCTGCGGAAATTATTGTAGACGACGAAGGCGCGCCCACCCTCGCCCATCGGCTGGACGATCGAGGCGGGCAAATCGGGGCCGGTCGGCAAATCGGCGCCATTGGGCATCCGCACGCCCAAAGCCTGCCATTCGGACAGCGGTTTGGTGACCTTGTTGTGGTCGACCAGATCGCGCGCGAAACCCGCCGGGATCGCGACCTGGCGGCCCCAATTCTCAGTCCCGCGCCAATTGGCCTTGACCAGATAATTGGCGATCGAGGCGAAGACGTCCGGCCGGCTTTGCCAAATATCCGGGTGCCCGTTGCCGTCGAAATCCACGGCATAGGCCAAATAGGACGACGGCATGAACTGGCACTGCCCCATCGCGCCCGCCCAGGACCCGCGCATATCGGACGCTTTGGCGTGGCCGCGATCGACGATGCGCAACGCGTTGAACAATTCCTCGCGGAAAAACGCCGCGCGCCGCCCGTCATAGGCGAGTGTGGCCAACGCCGCGAACACGTTGAAGCCGCCCGTGTTGGCGCCGAAATTCGTTTCGATCGCCCACAGCGCCACGATAAAGCGCGGCTGCACGGGAAAACGCTGGGTGACGCGGTCGAGCAGCTCGGCGTTTTCCTTCACCCGGTCGCGCGCGTTGCGCACCCGCTGGTCGTTGACCACGCGGGCGAGATATTCCTCGAAGGTCAGCCGGATTTCGGGCTGGGCGCGGTCGAGTTCCAGCACGCGCGCGATCGGCGAAACGCCGCGCAACGCGTCGTCCAGCGTCGAATCTTTGAGGCCCTTTTGGCGGCCTTCGGCGCGCAGATCGCGCAGCCACGCGTCGAACGGCTGGTCGTTCGCCAGGGCGAAGCCCGGCAGGGAAGACGCGGCGGCGAGCCCCGCCAGAACGGCGCGGCGATTCGGAAAATGCGACATGGCGAATCTCATGCCACGGCCCCTTGAGTCGTGGCAATGCGTAGAGCTGCGTGTTCCCTGCCATGTTGCCATTACGGCAAAAAAGGGGCAGTTTCCCCGCACTTTGCGGAACCCGACGACAGATCTTCCCGATTCGACGCGCGCCCAAGCGCTGCTCGCCCGCGCCTTCGGTGCGCGTGCAGCCGGGGCGTGGATCGACACGCCGATCGACGGCGCCATCAACCGCACTTTTCCGGTGCGGCTTGACGATACGCGCTATGCGTTACGCTTGCGCGTCAACGAAGCCGGTTTCCGGTATGAAAAGGGCATCGCGAAATCGGCCCTCGTCGGCGCGATCCATGCCGCCAAACGCGACGGCGCGACGGACCGTACGGCCGCCGCCGCGAAGCCCAACGGCAAGGCACCGCCCCATGCGCCCCAGCTTCATCATTGGAGCGACGGCGACGATCTGTGGTCCCTGCCCTGGGAGATCGCGAACTGGTGCCCGGGCGATGCGATCGGCGCGGCGAACGCCAAGCCTTCGGCCGACGCATTGACCCGCGCCGCGCGCGCAATCGCCGATATTCACGCGGTCGCATTCGACGGCGGCAAGGCCGATTTGCTGAACCTCGCCGGGCCCGATCAGGATTTCGCGTCCTGGGTCGGCGGCGCCATCGAACGCGAACTCGCGCGCGGCCCCGTGCCCGGCGCCATCGATGGCTACGCCCGCGCCGTCGTGCGCAAGGCGAAACCGGCCGCGCGCTGGACGCTGGTGCATAACGATCTGCACGGGCTTCATTTGATCGACGACGCGGCGGCCAAGCGTTTGTGGATCATCGATTGGGACAACGCGCTGGTCGCCCCGCCCGAACTCGATTTCGTGAAGCTGAAACACTGGACGCGGATCGACGCGCACAGCGGCCATTTGTCGGCCGACGCGGCGATGTATGGCGCGATCTTATCGGCCTACGAAACCAAGACCGGCCGCACGCTCGACGCCGATGTGTTCGCCGCGTGCGAGGCGTTGTGGCTGCTGCGCGTCTGGCGTTTCGAAAGCGAGCGGCGCGAGCAAGGCCGCCCGACGCCGATCCTGTTCGCGGGGCCCGAGATTTATCGCGCGGCCCTCGATCGTCTTGCGCAGGCAGCATGAGGGGGGCCGCATGAAAGGCGCGATCGCCATCATCCCCGCGCGCTACGGCTCGTCGCGCTTCATCGGCAAGCCCTTGGCCAAGGTCGCGGGCGTGGAAATGATCCGCCGCGTCTGGGCGATCGCGATGGCGGCCGAAGGTGTGGGCCGCGCCGTGGTCGCGACCGACGATGCGCGGATTTTCGATGCGGTGCGCGGCTTCGGCGGCGAAGCGGTGATGACGCCCGAAAGCTGCCGCAACGGCACCGAGCGTACGCATGCGGCGGCCGTCGCGTTGGGCTTGGGCGATGCGGACGTGATCAACTTGCAAGGCGACGCGGTGCTGACGCCGCCTTGGGTGATCGGCGCGCTGGCGACCGAGCTTGCGCGCGACAAGTCGGTGCGCACGGCCACGCTCGCCACGCGCATGGCGCCCGAAACGATCGACGCGCTACGCAAGCAGAAAGCCGCGGGCCAAGCCGGCGGCACGACCGTGACGTTCGATAAGAACGGCGACGCGCTTTATTTCTCGAAGGCGATCATTCCCTTCGTGAAGAAGCCCGACGGCGCGCCGCCGATTTGGCGCCATATCGGCATCTACGCCTTCCGCGCGGAAACGCTGGCGGAATACGTGACGCTGCCGATGGGCCCGTTCGAGAAGGCCGAAGAGCTCGAACAGCTGCGCGCATTGGAAAACGGCATCAAGATGCGCGTCGTACCCTGCGATTACCGCGGCCGCACGCATTGGTCGATCGACAGCCCCGACGACCTCACGCAAGCCGAGGCGATCATCGCGCGCGAAGGCGAATTGCTGCCCGCCTATGACGGCACGGCGAAGGTCGCGTGATGCGGAAAGTTCTGTTCACCCGCCACGGCAATACCTTCGCGCCCGGCGAGAAAGCCGTCTGGGTCGGCTTGCGCAGCGATCTTCCGTTGGTTTCCAAAGGTCTCGATCAAGCGCGGCTGTTCGGCGAGGCCGTGCGCGCCGCCGGTTTGTCGGTCGGGCCGTTGCGATCGGGCCCGCTCAAGCGCACACGCGAGTATCTGCGCGTGGCGTTCGATGCCGCCCCCGAGATCGACGATCGTTTGGCCGAAATCGATTACGGCAAATGGGAAGGCCGCACGACCGAAGACGTGGCCGCCGAGATCGGCGCCGAAATGGTCGAAGCGTGGAGCAAGCGCGGCGTGTGGCCGCGTTTGCAGGGCTGGAAGCCCGATCTCGACAAGCTCGAAGCCAATATCGGCGAAGTGATCGCCGATCTCGCCGCGATGACCGAAGCGACGATCCCGGTCGTGTGTACGTCGCAGGGCATTTTGAAATTCGTCGGCAAGCGCGACGCGGAATTCCACGCGCGCGGCCTGTCGCAGGCCGACGGCAAGGGCATGGCTGTCGCGACGGGATCGTGCTGCGGCGTGTCGATCGACGGCAGCCGCGTGCGCGTCGATTTCTGGAACGAAGCGCCCGCCCCCGCCCGCCTCAAAACCTGGGCCGAAAGCTGATCTATTCCGAAGCGGGCGGCGTGTCCGCCGGTGCGGGGGCCGCTTCTTCCGCCGCCGGCGCTGCCGGCTGTTCGGCCGGCGTTTCGCTCGCGGGCGTTTCGCCTTCGGTCTTGGGCGCTTCGGGGCCGGGGAACAGCGCGTCGGTGCGCTTCAAATACCAATAATAGCCGAGGCCCATATATTCGCGGATCGCCTCGGACAGGTAATTGAGATTGTAGCCCAGGCGGAATTGGCTATCGAAGGGCCGATCGGGATCGGTCGCGTAGTCGATCGGATAGGGAATCAAATTCGGCCAGCCAGCTTTGCGGAACGTGCCGATCGCGCGCGGCATATGGCGGGCCGAGGTGATCAGCAGCCAGGTTTCCTCGGGCTCCGGCTTGATCATTTCGAGGCTGAGGCGCGCGTTCTCGAACGTGTTGCGCGACTTGTCCTCGAAGATGATCCGCGTCGTGTCGAGGCCGATGCGCGCGAAGATGCGGCGCACGACGTCGGCTTCGGTATCGCGGCCGTCGATCAATTCGATCGAGCCGCCGGTGAACACATGGCGCGCCATCGGATAGCGGCGCGCGAGTTCGACGAACGCGTCGAGGCGCGGGCTGCCGGCGGCGAGCAGCGAGGACGGAACGCCGCGCTTGCCGATCACGTCGTAGTCGATGACGCCGCCCAAGACGAGAATGCCGTCGATACGCGGCGGCAGCGTGACGACCGGCGGAAAACGGTCTTCGATCGGCCGCAACGCCATCTGCCCGATCGGATAGAGCGCCACGGCCGTGGTCAGCAACGCCGCGACGCAGACCAGGAAACGGCCGAGCCGCCACCAGCGCGTCCACAGCACGAGGCAGCCCGCGACCCAGATCGAAAGCAGCAAACTGGCCGGTTCGGCGATCAGCCAGACCAGTTTGGAAAGCCAGAGTTGGAAGTCGATATTCATCGGGGCGGGCACTCTACGCGCCCGCACCGGCCCAGGGCAACTGACGGAAAACTCAGGCCAACCGGCGCGTTGCGGGCAGGCGCATCGTGACGCGCGTGCCCTCGCCCGGCGCGCTTTGGATTGCGAGCGTGCCGCCATGCAGCTCGGTCAGCGCCTTGGCGATCGGCAAGCCCAAACCGATGCCGCTTTCCCGCGCGACGAACGGGTTATCGGCGACGCGCATATAGGGTTTTTGCGCGCGCTCGATGTCCTCCGCCGACATCCCCACGCCGCTATCGGCGACGTGGATAAAGGGCCCATCCGCATCCTCGCCCGCTTCGACATGGATCGTGCCGCCGGGCTTGGTGAACTTCACCGCGTTCGACAAAAGATTGGTGCAGATCTGGCGCAGCTTGGTGGGATCGGCCTGCACGCGCAACGCGGGGTCGGCCGTATGCGACAAGGCGATGCGCTTGGATTCCGCCTGTTTGCGCACCAAGCGCAAACTCGCCTCGACCGTTTCGGCGAGACGTGCGGGCTCCTCCGCCAGCGGCAATTTCCCGGCTTCGAGGCGGGAGAAATCCAGAATGCCCTGGATGATCGCCTGCAAATGGAAGCCGGCCTGGACGATATCGTCGAGATAGCCGCGTTCGCGCGGATCGAGCCGCGCCCCCGCCTTGATCTGCAATAGCTCGGCGAAGCCGATAATGGCGTTGAGCGGCGTGCGCAGCTCGTGGCTCGTATGGGCCAGGAACTCGCTTTTGGCGTTGTTGACGCGCAGCGCCTCGTCGAGCAGTGCGCGCAACGCCTCGGCGGTTTCGGGTTTCGGGGCATCCATACCCGCCAGACTGGGCGCTGGGGGTTAAGGAATTGTTTGCGCGAGGCCCCCGCCCCCGCGCTATGTTGCCGCGCCCGCAAGCCCCGTCGGACCGGATGGACGCAAATGCGGAGGGGTGGCCGAGCGGTTTAAGGCACCGGTCTTGAAAACCGGCAAGGCGGCAACGTCTTCGTGGGTTCGAATCCCACCCCCTCCGCCAGATTTGCCGGGGCCCGGAGGGCCCTGGCAAATCTGGCGACGGGATGCGGTGAACGAACCCTTGGTTCGACCGTTCGCAACGCGAACGGCGCGCAGCGTTAGCGAAGTCCGAGCAACGCGAGGAAAAATCCGCGCCATCAGCGCGGATTTTCAATCCCCCCCCCTCCGCCAGATTTGCGTTACATTCGATCCATCAGTGATTGTTTTCACGATGGATAGATTGCCATGACCTCGTCAGATGATTTCGCTGGCGCGTTGGTTCTGGTTTCTTGCGTCGGTCAGAAGCGCAATGAAATGGCCCCGGCACGCGATCTGTATCGATCGGCTTGGTTCATTAAGCGCGTGCGTATGTCGAGAAGCGCCATGCGAATTGGCGCATCATTTCAGCACTTTATGGCTTGATCGCACCCGATGCCGTCATTGAGCCCTATGAACGGACACTAAACAAAATGGGTATCGTCGAGCGGCGCGAATGGGCTGAGCGCGTCTGCGGGGAGATACGGGCGCAACTTGTCGGGCATCGTCGCGTCGTCTTCCTCGCGGGACAGCGCTATCGCGAGTTTCTAGCGCCTAAGCTGATTGCCGATGGATATCGCGTCGAGGTGCCGATGGAAGGCCTCACCATCGGCCGGCAATTGGCATGGTTATCGCGATGAACATATCCCGCGAGGACGATCTTAAGCGGCTCTATCGGCACTTCGACTTGCTTGCGACGAAGCTGGGCGGCATGCGTCGGCTGGACGAAATATCGCGCTATAAAGATTGGCCGCTTCGAGGCGTCTATTTCTTTTTCGACCCCGATGAGCCCCGCTCGGGCAGCGGCATCGGGCCGCGCCTGGTCCGGATCGGCACGCATGCGTTGAAGCCGGGATCGAAATCGACACTGCGGCAGCGTTTGCGGCAGCATGCGGGCCGGAGCAAGACCCCGGGCGGCAATCATCGCGGGTCGATCTTCAGGCTTCTCGTCGGTGACGCGAAAATCGCACGCGGCGATTTTGTGGATCCACCACGTTCCTGGGATGTGGAAGGCGATTTAGCCGCCGCCGCGACAACATTGAATATGGCAAAGAGTATCTTGAAGGCAAAAGAACAACCCGTGGAAGAAGCGGCGTCGGCGTATCTGCGGCGCTTGCCGTTCCTTTGGCTCCCGGTGCTGGACGAACCGGGGCCGGAATCTTTGAGAGGCTATATCGAGCGGAACGCAATCGCATTGGCGAGCGACGTGGTCAAGAGGCCGATCGATCCGCCATCGCCCGCATGGCTGGGGCATCGATCGAGCCGCGAGAAAGTACGACTCTCCGGCTTGTGGAATCAGCGTCATGTCGATGAGGTGTACGCGCCGGGTTTTCTTGACGTGATGGAAGACTTGGTTCAAGCCGTCTAAGTCCATTTCTCGCCGCTACAATCTCGCCATGGCACAGAACATCTACGACGATCCCAAATTCTTCGCGGGCTACACGACATTGCGTCGGCAGAAGATCGGTCTCGACGGCGCGCCGGAATGGCCGCGTTTGCGCGCGATGTTGCCGCCGCTCGCCGGTGCGCGCGTCGCCGATTTGGGCTGCGGCTTCGGCTGGTTCGCGCGCTGGGCGCGCGAGAATGGGGCTGCGTCCGTGCTCGGGCTCGATCTGTCAGAGAACATGCTCGCCCGCGCGCGGCGCGACACGGAAGATCCGGCGATCGCGTATCGCCGCGCCGATCTCGACACGCTGGATCTGGCGCCGGGCGCGTTCGATCTGGTCTATAGTTCCCTCGCCTTCCACTACGTCGGCGATTTTCCGAAGCTCGTCGCGGCGATCCATCACAGCCTCGTGCCCGGCGGCGCGCTGGTTTTTTCGATCGAGCATCCGATCTATATGGCCGCCGGCAAGATCGATTGGATCGACGGCCCCGGCGGGCGCAAGACATGGCCCGTTTATGATTACGGGATCGAGGGCGAACGGCGCACCGATTGGTTCGCCGACGGCGTGCTCAAATTTCATCGCACGCTGGCGACGACGCTGAACACGCTAATCGCCGCCGGCTTCACGATCGCCAAGATCGACGAATACGCCCCCACGCCGGACGAAGCCGCCGCCGATCCGTCGCTGCGCGAAGAACTCGACCGGCCCGGACTGCTGCTCGTCTCGGCGCGGCGATGAAAATGCGGCACTGGTTTTTCGTCGCGGCGTTCTTCGCCGCATCCCCCGCTCACGCCGAAACGAAAACGATCTGCACGGTCGTCGTCGAGGCGGCGAGCGGTGCGGTCTTGCGGCGCGACGGCGATTGCGCGCGTCGCGCCCCGCCCGCATCGACCTTCAAAATTCCGATCGCGCTGATGGGCTACGATTCCGGCTTCTTGCAGGATGTGCACACGCCGGTCCTGCCCTATCGCGCCGGTGATCCCGCCTGGAACCCGGCGTGGACATCACCGAGCGATCCGGCGAAATGGATGAAGGAGTCGGTCGTCTGGTATTCCCAGCGCGTGACGCACGCGTTGGGCAAGGATCGCTTCGCGGCCTATACGCGCGCGTTCGGCTACGGCAATCGGGACACGCGCGGCGATCCCGGCAAGGAGAACGGCCTCGATCGCGCGTGGCTCAGCTCGTCGCTCGCGATTTCGCCGGACGAGCAGATCGCGTTCCTGCGCAAGCTGCTCGCGCGCGAACTGCCGGTTTCGCCGCAAGCGGTCGAGATGACCACGGCGTTGCTCGACCACGGTCTTCGCGGCGATGGCTGGCGCGTCTACGGCAAGACCGGCAGCGCCCCGCCGCGCAACGCCGACGGCACGCTGAACCACGCGCGGCCCTGGGGCTGGTTCGTCGGCTGGGCGGTCAAAGGCGAGCGGCGCGTGGTGTTCGCAAGGCTGACCCAGGCGACGACCCGCCCGCCAGGCCCGTCCGGCCCCGCGGCGCGCGATGCGCTGCTGCGCTACTTGTTCGATGGCGCGGGCCCTTAGAAAACGCGCCCGTACCCTTTCCGTTCCCACCCTGATCCCGGTACAGCACGGCGAAGCTCGTGGTATTGTATCCGCCGGTACCCGCGTGCGAGAGTGATTCGCCGCGTAAAAACAAAAGCATCGCGGAATCGTTAAGCTCTTTCACCGCCCTTTCCCAATCGCCGATCACAGACGCTGATGGACGCACCGACCAACCCCCGGACCGACGAAGAGACGCTGATCTCCGACATCGACCGCATCAAGCGGACGGGTAACACCGTTCCGCGCATGGCGGTCGTGCTGTCGATGAAGCGTTCGCAATGGTTCAACCGGCGGCGCGAGAATTTCTACGTCGTCTTCCACGCGATCCGCGAAATGGTCGGGCGCCTCGAAGGCAGCGTCTACCAGCTCGCCAATTTCGACATCGTCTTCATCTTCCGCGTCGACAATCCGAACCAGTTCGAAAGCGTGGTGACGGAGCTCGACGATCTGCTCCGCCGCCATTCGGTCGCCACGGGCCTGCCGGACGAGGAAATCGAAGAGAGCTGCACCTGGTATAACTTCGAAACGCAGTTCAACGATTTCCACGATTACGCACGCGCGGCGCTGGAGGATTACAAGAGCCAGCAGGACGCGCGCACCCGCGCCCTTCAGCGTGCGGGCGCCAACGCCCCGCCGCCGTTGTTCGCGCAGAATTTCCAGGCCTTCAACGCCTCGTCCTTGACGGCGATGGAGGAGGTCTTCGGCCGATCCGACATCAAGTCGTTCCTGCGCAATCAGCCCATCTGCATCGCGCTGACGGGCAATCAATTGCGCCCGATCTTCCGCGAGTATTATTTCTCCGTGAACGATGTGCGCAATCTGATGCAGCCGCGCCTCAATATGCGCGGCCAGCGCGGGTTGTTGCAGATGCTGTTCCGCACCTTCGATCACCGCCTGCTGCGCGCGTTGCAGGAAGGCTATCTCGGCAAGACGTCGGGCAATATCTCGATCAATCTGACGGTCGAGACGGTGCTGTCCGACAAGTTCCGCGAGTTCGATCAGCGCATCGGCACGTTCCTCGCGAAGGGCAACATCATCGTCGAGCTGCCGCGCTTCGACGTGTTCGCCGATCTCGAAGGCTACAACCGCGCGGTCGACGTGCTGCAAAAGGCCGGATACCGCACGCTGCTCGACGGGTTGACGCCCGACGTGCTGACCTTCTTCCGCCGCGCCGATCTGCGCGCCGACCTCATCAAGATGGTCTTCATGAAGGACCATGCCGAGGATTGGAAGATGCGCGGGCTCGGCGCCATGCTCGCCGAAGCCGACATCAATCGCGTGATCATGAGCCGTTGCGAAACGCCGTTGGCGTTCGAGTTGGGCCAAGCCGTCGGCATCCGGATGTTCCAAGGCTGGCATATCGACGCGCTGATGCGCGCCCAGGCCCCGGCGGTCGGCGCGCCCCGCCCCTGATGCGGCTCGCCGATCTTCAAACGCCCTGCCTCGTTCTCGATCGCGCGGTTCTGACGCGCAACATCGCGCGCATGAACGCCCGCGCGAAGGAATTGGGCGTGACGCTGCGCCCGCATATGAAGACCGCGAAATCGGCGGAGGTCGCGCGCCGCGTGCATGGCGGCAAGGCCGGCCCGATCACGGTCTCGACGCTGGCCGAGGCCGAGTATTTCGCCAAGCACGGCTTCACCGATATCGTCTACGCGGTTGGGATTTCGCCCGACAAGCTGGACCGCGCGGCCAAGCTGATGGCGGGCGGCGTCGATCTTAAAATCCTCACCGACGAAGTGAGCGTCGCGCAAGCCATCGCCGAACGCGGCAAGGCGCTGGGCGTGAAGTTCCGCACGCTGATCGAAATCGAAACCGGCGGCGAGCGCGCGGGCGTGCTGCCCGCCTCGCCCGAGCTCGACGCGATCGGCAAGATTCTCGACGAAGCCGGCATGCTAGCGGGGGCGCTCGCCCATGCGGGTCATTCCTACGGCGCCGACGGGATTTCGGAGGTTCAGGAAATCGCCGAGGACGAGCGCGCGGGTGTGGTCGCGGCCGCCGAACGCCTGCGCGCGCAAGGGCGCAAGGTCGAAATCGTTAGCGTCGGTTCGACGCCGACGGCGCTTTACGGCAAGCATCTTTCCGGCGTCACCGAAATGCGGCCGGGAAATTTCGTGTTCTTCGATTTGTTCCAAACCGGGATCGGCAGCTGCGAAATCGGCGACGTCGCGGTCGGCGTGCTGACCACGATCACCTCGCATCGCACCGCGCGCAAACAGATCCTGCTCGATGCCGGCGCGTTGGCGTTGTCGAAGGACACCGGCGCCAACCGGCATATGGACGCCGGTTTCGGCCTGCTACGCCCCGCGAATGGCGCGTTGCCGAAAAAGCCGCTCGCCATTCTCGACGTGCATCAGGAACATGGAATCGCGAGCTACGCGCGCGGCCTCGACCAGGTCGATCCCTTCCCTTATGCCGATTATCCCGTCGGCGGGCGTTTGGTCGTGTTGCCCAACCATGTTTGCATGACGGCGGCGATGTATGACCGCTATCACGTCGTGGACGGTTCGGACGAAATCGTCGACGTGTGGGACCGCGTTAACGGCTGGTAGAAACGCCCGGATATTTCGGGTTCGCCAAAGCAGTCCGCACGCGCGCGTTTTCGCGCAACGCGCCCGCCAGCCCCGCATCGTTATCGTGCTTGCCCGCACGGATCGTCGCGACGAGCGCCTTGCCCGACGCCGGATCGATGCGCGGGCTCGCGGTCTTTTCGAATTCGCGCGCGGCGATCGACAGCGCGTTCGCGACCATCAGGGAGTCCAGGCGCTTTTCCTCGGGCAGCAGCGACAGAAGAGTCTTGGTCAGCGTATCGCGCGCGATGCCGAGCAGTTCCAGCGCGTCGGCGCGATCGCCCGGCAAAGGCGGCAGATCGAAACCGGGCGCCGCATCGGGGGCGATCTCGTTCAGCAATTCGAATTCGAGCTCGGCAATGCGCCGCCCGGTGAGTGCGAGGTCGAGCGAGGCTTCGCCGCCGCCCACGAAACGATCGCCCTGTTGGAGCGCGATTACCGCCCAGCGCGCATGGGCCATGATCTCCCAATAGCGCAGGGTTTCGGGTGCCACAGCGCGGCCGTAGCCCGCCAGGAAATCCTCGCGGCTGCCGATGCCGCCCGCCGCGCGGTCCCAACGGCCGAAGCGCCAGCATTTGGCGCAGAACCAGCCGAGATCCTCGTCGGGATCGCTCCAGCCCGCGAATTCCCAATCGAGAATACCGGTGAGGCCCTCGTCGTCGGCCATGTAATTGCCGGTGCGATAATCGCGATGGCACAGCGCGATGGCGCCCTTCGCGGGCGCGTTCAGCTCCAGCCAGCGCAAGGCGAATTCGAGTGCGGGGCGCGGATCGCGATAGGTATCGAGCCACGCGCGATACTCGCCGACCGAAGCCAAAGCGGGCGCCGCGTCCGGCGTTTTCAGGAACGAAAGATCGGCGCGCGGCGGCGTGACCTTGTGCAGCTTGGCAAGTTCGGCGCCGAGGTCATGCGCGAGTTGCGCGCGGTCGCCTTGCCATTTGCGATCGTCGGTCAGGATATGGCCGAGTGCGGTGCCTTCCAGCCGCCGCATCACATAGAACGGCTTGCCGATCACGCCCGCATCTTCGCACGCCCCCAGCGGCTCCGGCACTTTGACGCCCGCGTCGAACGCGGCTTTCAGGATCGCGTATTCGGCCGCCCGGCTATGGCTGACGGCGACGCCCGTGGGCGCGTCGGTGCGCAGCACGCACGGGATCACGCCTTCGTATTTGCCGCCGCGCACGCGTGCGTCGAACGCCCAATTCTCCTGAATGGCGCCGCCGGAGAGCTTGTGCAGGCGCGCGACCTGCACTTGATTGGCGCCGAGCGCCCCGATCAGCCAGCCCGCCAGGATCGGCGACGCGGTCGCCGGATTCAGCGCCACGCCCAGAACTCCGTGCCTTCCTTGGCGAGGAACTTGGCGAGCACCATCTTGTGGACCTCGGACGCACCATCGACCAAACGCGCTTGGCGCGCATAGCGATACATCCATTCGAGCTTCACGTCGCGCGAATAGCCTTTGGCGCCGAGCAATTGGATCGCCGTGTCGATCGACTTATGCAGCACGTCGGCGACGGCGACTTTCGCCATCGACACTTCCTTGCGCGCGAAATCGCCCTGATCGAGTTTCCACGCCGCGCGCATGGTGAGCAAGCGGCCGATCTCGATATTCATCGCCGCCTCGCCCAGCATCCATTGCACGCCTTCATGATCGATCAGCTTGGTGCCGAAGCTTTTGCGCTGATCGACATAGGGCAATGCGATTTCGAGCGCGCGGCGCGCCATGCCGAGCCAGCGCATGCAATGCGTGAGGCGCGCCGGCCCCAAGCGGATCTGCGTCGCCTTCAACCCGTCGCCGACATCCATCAAGCGGTCTGAATCGTCGATTTCCAAACCGTCGAACTCGATCTCGCAATGGCCGCCGTGCTCCTCGGGCCCCATGATCGGGATGCGCCGCACGATCCGCCAGCCCGGCTGATCGGCATGGAACAGAAATGCCGACAGGCCCTTGCGCGAATCGTTCGACGTGCGCGCGATCAGGATGAAGTGCTTCGCCTCGCCCGCCCCGGTGATGAACCATTTGCGGCCTTTGACGATCCACTTGCCGCGCTTCTTGGTCGCGGTCGTCAGCATCATCGTGGGGTCGGAGCCGGAGCCGGGATGCGGCTCGGTCATCACGAAGGACGAGCGCACGTCGCCGTTCACGATCGGCAGCAGCCATTTCTTCTTCTGCGCAGCCGTGCCGACCTTGGCGAGTAGCATCATATTGCCGTCGTCGGGGGCGGCCGAATTGAACGTCACCGGCCCGAACAGCGCGCGGCCCATCTCCTCGTAGCAGACGGCCATCGACGCCATGTCGAACCCGCCGCCGCCGTATTCCTTGGGCGTTTGCAGCGCCCATATGCCCGCCTTCTTTGCTTTGGCGCGAAGTTTGGCGAGCGTATCGAGCCGCACGTTTTCGCCGTCGCCCCAATTGATGTCGTGATCCTCCAGCGGGATCAGCTCCTTCTCGACGAAGGCGCGGATCTTCGCACGCGTCTTCTCGGTCTTCGGGGCGAGGGCGAAATCCATGGGCCGCTCCTTACGGCTTGAAGAACGGCGCGTTGACCAGCAGCGTGTTCTCCATGCGCGTCAGCAGCGGCGAGGCTTTGGCGAGATACGCCTTCCACGCCGGATCGGCGCCGAGTGCGGCACGGCGCGCGGCGCGGTCGGCCGCGTCCTTATAGGCCCAGAGATGCAGGATCTGGTTGAGGCCGCCGATATCCGATTGGTAATAGCCGATGCAATTGCCGAGGATCTTCGACTGCACCGGCCAGCCTTCTTCCTTGTAGAGCTTGAAGAACTCGCCGAGCTTGCCGTGCTTGAAGGTGTAGTTGCGGAAATCGACCAGCCCGTAACCGCCCTGCCCGTGCCCTTCGGCCGGCCAGAACGGCACGTTCTTCATGATCGTGTTGGTCTGCGCGACGAAGGTGCCGGCATTGTCCTTCATCCAAGCCTGCCAAACCGGATCGGCGTAAAGCGCGTCGCGCTTCGCCTGCCGCTCGGCGATATCCTTGTAGCCCCAAAGATGGACGACGGTGTTCACGACACCGGTCTCGACCATGTAGTAGCCGAGCGGATTGCCGAGATGCTTGGTCTGCGTCGCGAAAGCCTGGGCGGCGTAGTCGGCGAAGTATTTGGGCACGAGGCCCGGCTGGGCCGTGTAGGTGCGGACATCAACGATCATAGTTTCGGCAACTCCCTTAGAGAAACGATAGCGTGTGTCCGCCATCGACGACCAGAACCGCGCCCGTCATGTAGCGCCCGGCATCGGCGGCGAGCAACAGCAATGCGCCGTCGAGGTCTTCGGGACGGCCGAAGCGGCCCATCGCCACGCGCTCGACCATTTTGGCGCCGGCTTGCGAACTGAGATATTCACGGTTCAGATCGGTTTCGATATAGCCGGGCGCGATCGCGTTGACGCGGATACCGTCTTTCGCCGCGACCAGCGCCAACGTTTGGGTCAGGCTGATAAGCGCCGCCTTTGCCGCCGAATAGGCGGGCACGCGCGCCGACACGCGCAAGCCCAGAATCGACGCGATATTGACCAGCGAGCCGCCATGGCCGTGCTTGCGGAACGCGGCGATCGCCGCCCGGGCCACCAGATTGGCGCCGTCGAGATTGGTCGCCAAGGTTTCGCGCCACGCGGGATCATCGATCGCAGCAGCATTCTCTTTGCGCGCGATACCCGCGTTGTTGACCACGACGCCAAGCGCGCCGAGCTCGGTCTCCGCTTCATCGAAGGCGCGCGTCACGCTTTGCGCATCGGTCACATCCATCGCGACGGGCAAGGCCCGGCCCCCGGTGGCGGCGATCTCGGCCGCGAGCGCTTCCAAGCGATCCACGCGCCGCGCGGCGATGGCGACTTTCGCCCCCGCTTTCGCCAGCGTCTTGGCCATATGGGCGCCGAGACCGGACGACGCACCGGTCACGAGCGCCACCTTGCCGCTCAGGCCGAAAATCGCGCTCACTTGATGTCCTTCGCGCGCTCGCGCAGCGTGAATTTCTGGATCTTGCCGGTCGAGGTTTTCGGCAGCGGGCCGAACACCACGAATCTCGGCACTTTGTAACCCGCGATCCGCCCGCGCAGCCAATCGGAAATCTCCTTGGCGGCGACGGGCGAAGCGCCCGGCTTCAGCGTCACGAAAGCGCAGGGCGTTTCGCCCCATTTGGCGTCGGGCTTCGCCACGACCGCCGCCTCCATGATCGCGGGATGCTTGTAGAGCGCCTCCTCGACTTCGAGCGAGGAGATGTTCTCGCCGCCCGAAATGATGATGTCCTTGGAGCGGTCTTTGACCTCGACATAGCCGTCGGGATGGCGCACGGCGAGATCGCCGGTCCAGAACCAGCCGCCGCGAAACGCCTTGCGCGTGGCTTTCGGGTTCTTGAGATAGCCTTTCATGATCGTGTTGCCGCGCAGGCAAATCTCGCCCAGCGTCTTGCCGTCGCTCGGCACTTCTTCGCCGCTATCGGCGTCGCGCACGGTCAGGTCGTCGGCCGTGATGTAGCGAACACCCTGGCGCGAGATGAGGCGCGCGCGCTGCTCGAGCGGCATCTCCGACCAGCCCGGCTGCCATTCGCAAATCGTCGCGGGGCCGTAGCTTTCGGTAAGGCCGTAGAGATGCGTCACGCGAAAGCCGAGTTCTTCCATTGCGGCGATGATGGCGGAAGGTGGCGCGGCGCCGCCCGTGGCGACCTCGACGCAATGGGGCAGTTTGCGTTTTACATCCGCCGGTGCATGCGCCAACAGGTTCAACACGATCGGCGCGCCGCACATATGCGTGACCTTGTGGTGCGCGATCGCCGGGAAGATCAACGCCGGATCGACACGGCGCAGGCAGATATGCGTCGAGCCCAGCGCCGTCGCTGCCCAAGTGTAGCTCCAGCCCGAGCAATGGAACATCGGCAGCGTCCAGAGATACACGCTCTCCGGCCGCAAGCCGAACGCCAACGCATTCCCGAGCGCGTTCAGATAGGCGCCGCGATGGTGATAGACGACGCCTTTCGGGTCGCCCGTAGTGCCGGACGTGTAGAGCAGGCAAATCGCCTGCCATTCGTCCTCGGGCCAGCGGCCGGGATAATCGGGCTCGCCTTGGGTCAGAAAATCCTCGTACTCGACCGCGCCGAGTTTCGCCCCCGCCCCGTCATATTCGGGATCGTCGATATCGACGACCAAGGGCTTCGCCTTGCACAAGCGCAAAGCCGCATCGGCCGTGGCGGAAAATTCGCGATCGACCAGCAGCACCTTGGCGTTGGCGTGATCGAGGATGAAGGCGATCGACGCGGCATCGAGGCGGTAGTTCAGCGGATTGAGGATGGCGCCCGCCAAGGGCACGGCGTAATGCGCTTCCAGCATCGCGGGAATATTCGGCGCGAGGATCGCGACCGTGTCGCCTTTCTTCACGCCGCGCTTGACCAGCGCCGAGGCGAAACGGCGCACGCGGGCCGCCATCGCGGCATAGGTGATCGTCGTACGGCCGTGAATCGCCGCCGCCTTTTTGGGATAGGTCGCGGCGGTGCGAAACAGGAACGTCAACGGTGTCAATTGGGCGTAATTCGCCCGGGTCTTGCCGAGGTCGAGCTCGTACGGATCGGGCTTGGTTTTCGCGGCCACGGGCAGTCTCCCTGTTGGCACGATTGTCGGGCCCGTCCCCCTCGCCCGTCAACCGCGAGGGTGCTAAGTTCTTCTCATGATCCGCATCGATATCGTTTCAGACGTCGTCTGTCCCTGGTGTTTCGTCGGCAAGCGCCGGTTGGAACGCGCCCTTGCGGCCGAAGCGCCCGGCGAAATCATCGTCGGCTGGCGGCCCTACCAGCTCAATCCCGATCTGCCGCCCGAGGGCATGGACCGGCGCGAATATATGCGCTCAAAATTCGGCGAGGAACGGATCGCCGAGATCCATAAACGCCTGACCGCGATCGGGTTGGAGGAAGGCATTCCCTTCGATTTCGACGCGATCAAACGCGCACCCAATACGCTGAAGGCACATCGGCTGATCAAGCATGCCGAAGCGAAGGGTCTGCAGGACCAATTGGTCGAGGCGCTGTTCACCGGCTATTTCATGCGTGGGCAAGATGTCGGCGATACGACCACGCTCGCCGCCATCGCCGGCGAACTCGGCATGGATCCGGCGGGCACGGCGGCCTATCTCGACGGCGCGGAAGACGAAGCCGAAACGCTGGAAGCGATCGACTTCGCCCGCCAGATCGGCGTGCAGGGCGTGCCCTGCTTCATCGTGGAGCGCAAATACGCCGTCTCCGGCGCGCAGCCGCCCGAGGCTTTCGCCGAAGTCTTCGCGCGCGTGCGGGCCGAACGCGAAACCGCCTAGCGCCTGCGCCACGCGCGGCGCAGCAGCTTGTCGGCCTCCGCCAGGAAGAACAGGACGGCGGCCGCACCCGCGCAAACCGTCAACGCCACTATGTCCAGCGCGGCCGATCCGAAAATCGCCTGCGCCGCCGGCGTGTAGGTGAAACCGATTTGCGCGGCCAAACAGATCGCGACGCCGATCCACACGGCTTTGGTGCCTTTGAGGCCTTCGATCGTCAGTGCCGGGCCGTGGGCATACCGCACCGAGAAGAGATATCCGATCTGCATGAAGACGATCGTGTTGACCGCGACCGTGCGGGCCTCGGCCGCGTCGTATCCCGCACCGAGCGCCCATGCGTGAACCGCGAAGGTTCCGAACGCCATGGCGATCGAGACGGAGACGATGCGCCAGACAAGCTCGGCGCCGACGAGATTTTCCTTCGGATCGCGCGGCGGCCGGCGCATCGCGTCGGGCTCGCCCGGTTCGAAGGCGAGCGCCAAGCCCAGCGCGCCTTCCGTCACCAGATTGACCCAAAGAATTTGGACCGGCGTGATCGGCAAGGCGACGCCGAACAGCACGGCCAGCGCTACTGAAAGCGCTTCGCCGCCGTTCGTCGGCATCATCCACACGACGACCTTGCGGATGTTGTCGTAGACCGTGCGGCCCTCGCGCACCGCCGCGACGATGGTCGAGAAATCGTCGTCGGCGAGGACGATCCCCGCCGCCTCCTTCGCCGCATGCGTGCCCTTGCGGCCCATCGCGACGCCGATATCCGCGCGCTTCAAGGCGGGCGCGTCGTTGACGCCGTCGCCGGTCATCGCCACGACCTTGCCTTGCGCTTGCAGCGCATCGACCAAGCGAAGCTTGTCCTCCGGACTCGCGCGCGCGAATACGGCGCAATCGTTCGCGATTTGGGCGAGTTTGAGCGCGTCGAGCCCGGCAAGGTCGCGGCCCTCGGCCGCCCTTGTGTCGTACGCAAGTTTCAACTCGCGCGCGATGGCGGAAGCGGTGCGCGCGTGATCGCCGGTGATCATCTTGATCTCGATGCCGGCGGCGCGGCACGCGGCGACCGCGTCTTTCGCGGCGTCGCGCGGCGGATCGACGAAACCGACGAGGCCGAGGAAGCGCGCCGCCGCGTCGCCCAAGCCTTGCGTGGCGAAACCCAGCACGCGGCGCCCTTCGTCGGCTTGCGCGTCGATGATCTTGCGCCAATGGTCGATATCCGCCCCGGGGCACATGGCGAGCACGGCTTCGGGTGCCCCCTTGATCCACGCCGTACCGTCGGCTTGGCGTGTGAGCATGTAGCGATGGGCCGCGTCGAACGGCAATTCGTCGATGCGGCGATGCGCAGCACGGGTCGCGACGGGATTTAGACCTTCCTTTTGCGCCCAATGGAGCAAAGCGCCCTCCATCGGGTCGCCGGCGATCTTGCCGTCCTTCACTTCGGCGTCGTTGCACAACACGGCCGCCATCGCGATGCCCGCACGGTCGCCGACCGCGTCGGCAACGTGCATCTCGTTGCGCGTCAACGTGCCGGTCTTGTCGGTGCAGATGACGCCGACGGACCCCAATGTCTCGACGACCGGCAAGCGGCGCACGATCGCGTTGCGCTTTGCCATCCGGCGGACGCCGATGGCGAGCACGATGGTCAAAACCGCCGGGAGACCTTCGGGGATCGCCGCGACGGCCAAGCCGACGACGGCGAGGAAGGTTTCGTCGAGCGGTGCGCCGTGCCAGAACGTGCCGACCGCGAAGACGATCGCGGCGCAGCCCAAGATCAGAGTCGTAATCTGGCGGCCGAATGCGTCCATCCGCATAACCAATGGCGACGGCGTATCGTCGACATCGCTCACCAGCCGTCCGATTTTGCCAAGTTCGCTCGACGCACCCGTGGCGACCGTGACACCAACCCCCGTGCCCGCCGCGACCAATGTGCCCGCATAGGCCATCGAAGCGCGTTCGGCCAGCGGCGTTTCGGGTGCGACGGCGTCGGGCGACTTCACGACGGGCACTGACTCCCCGGTCAACGCGCCCTCTTCGATCGTCAGGCGGCTGGCGCGCAGCAAACGCAGATCGGCGGGGACATGCTCGCCCGCTTCGAGCAGCACGATGTCGCCGGGCACCACGTCGCGTACCGGCAGCGACACGCGTTTGCCGTCGCGTAGGACGTTGGCGCCGGGGGCGGCCATCGCGCGGATCGCGGCCAGCGCGTCCTCCGCCTTGCCTTCCTGCACGAAGCCGACGATCGCGTTGACGAGAACCACGACCAGAATGACGCCCGCGTCGATGAAATGCCCTAGTGCCAGCACGATCGCGCCGCTCGCCAGCAGCACATAGATCAGCACGTTGTGAAATTGGCGAAGGAAGCGCGCCGCGGTGCCGGGCCGCTCGCGTTCGACCAGCGCGTTGGGGCCGAATTTATCGAGACGCGCTTGGGCTTGTTGGGACGTCAATCCTTCGGCGCACGCATCCAGGGCTTCGAGGACTTTATCCGAAGGTTCGGCGTGGAAGTCGAGTTGCATCCCCGCAGATTACGGGACATCGCGCTTAGCTTGCCAGCTTCGCGAGCTCGCCCAGAAATTTGCGCATGCCCTTCAAGCGATCGGCGGCCGTGTCCCAGGCGCGCATATAGACGAGCTTATGATCGGGCCGCAGCTTCACGAGTTGCGGCTGCTTCATCATTAATTCAACGAGCTTTTCAGGGCGTGCGAATTTGTTGCGCCGGAAGCCGAGAACGGCGCCCTTCGGGCCCGCATCGACCTTGTCCACGCCTGCCGCGCGGCACAAGCGCTTCAACTCGATGATATCGAGCAGGTTGCGCACCTCGTCGGGCATCGGGCCGAAACGATCGACGAGTTCGGCGGCGAAAGCGTCGATCTCGCTGCGCTCGGCCAGCGTCGCGACACGGCGATAAAGGCCGAGGCGCACGGTCAGATCCTGCACGTAAGTCTCGGGGATCAGCACCGGCATGCCCATGCCGATTTGCGGCGACCATTCGTCCGGCGCGCCATCTTCGGCTTTGCTCCCCCGCGACTTTGCTTGCCGTACGGCCTCTTCCAGAAGCTGCTGATAGAGCTCGACGCCGACTTCCTTGATATGGCCCGATTGCTCTTCGCCGAGCAGATTGCCGGCCCCGCGAATATCGAGATCGTAGGAGGCGAGTTGGAACCCGGCGCCCAGGCTATCCAGCGTTTGCATAACTTCAAGGCGCTTTTGCGCGGCCTGGGTCAGCACGCGGTCGCCGGGCACGGTGAAATAGGCGTAGGCGCGCAGTTTCGATCTGCCGACGCGGCCGCGCAGCTGATAGAGCTGTGCCAGCCCGAACATATCGGCGCGGTGCAGGATGATCGTGTTCGCGGTCGGGATGTCGAGGCCGCTTTCGACGATGTTGGTCGACAGCAGGATGTCGTAGGTCCCGTCGACGAAAGCCGACATCGTGTTTTCGATCGCCGTCGGCGGCAATTGGCCGTGCGCGACCGCGATCTTGCATTCGGGCACGAGGGTTTCGAGCCGTTCGCGGACGGCGCCCAAATCCTCGATGCGCGGCACGACGTAGAAGACCTGCCCGCCGCGGAATTTCTCGCGCAGGATCGCTTCGCGGATCACCACGGGATCGAAGGGCAGTACGAAGCTGCGCACGGCCAAGCGATCGACCGGCGGCGAAGCGATCAGCGACAGATCGCGCACGCCCGTCAGCGCCATTTGCAGCGTGCGCGGGATCGGCGTCGCGGTCAGCGTCAACACATGAACGTCGGAGCGCATTTCTTTGAGGCGTTCTTTCTGCGCCACGCCGAAATGCTGTTCTTCGTCGACGATCACGAGGCCGAGATGGCGGAATTTGACCCCCTTGGCCAGCAACGCGGTCGTGCCGACGACGATCTCGACGGCACCCGATTCAGCGTCGGCGCGCGCCTGCGCTTGATCCTTGGCGGAAACGAGACGCGACATTTGCGCGATGCGGATCGGGAAGCCTTCGAAGCGCCTCGTGAAATTTCGGAAATGCTGGCGGGCGAGCAGCGTGGTCGGCACGACGACGGCGACCTGCACGCCCGACATCGCCGCGACGAAGGCCGCGCGCAAAGCGACTTCGGTCTTGCCGAAGCCCACGTCGCCGCAAACCAAACGGTCCATCGGCTTGCCCGCCGCCAGATCTTCGATGGAGTCCGAGATCGCCCGCGCTTGATCTTCGGTTTCCTGGAACGGAAACCGCGCGCAGAATTCGTCGAACAGACCTTCGGGGACCGTGAAGCGTTCGGCTTCGCGCATCTGGCGTTCGGCGGCGAGCTTGATCAGATGGTTCGCGATATCCGCGATCCGTTTCTTGACCTTCGATTTGCGCGCCTGCCACCCCGCGCCGCCGAGCTTGTCGAGCATCGCGCCGGCGTCTTCGGAGCCGTAGCGCGTCAGCGTGTCGATATTCTCGACGGGGACGAACAGCTTGTCGTTGTCGGCGTAGAGGATACGCAGGCAATCATGCGGCGCGTTCGCGACTTCGATCGTCACGAGGCCATCGTAACGGCCGATGCCGTGATCGACATGCACGACCAGATCGCCTTCGGCGAGCGCCGAAGCTTCGGTCAGGAAATTCTCGGGCCGGCGGCGTTTGCGCGCGGCACGCACCAGACGGTCGCCGAGAATATCCTGCTCGGTGATCGCGGCGACGGTTGCGGTTTGGAAACCGTTCTCCAGCCCGAACACGGTCGTCGCGACGACCTGCTGGGGCAGTTTTTCGACGTCGCCCCAATTCTTCACGACCGCCGTTTCGGTCAGGCCGTGCTCGTGCATCAAATGCGCGAGCCGTTCGCGCGACCCGGCGGAGTAAGCGCAAACGAGAACGCGCTTACCGGCGGCGCGTTCGGCGGCGACGCGCGCGCGCACCGCGTCGAACAGATTGGTATCGGCCGCTTTGGCGCGATCGGCGGAGAAATCCACGCCCGTTTTCCCGCCCGCATCCAATCCTTTGGCGCCCGGCGCCTTCGCGAAGGGCGACAACGCGACCGTCGCGCGTGCACCCAGAACGGCGTGGAATTCCTTGGGCGCCAGATACAGCGCATTCGGCGGCAGCGGGTTATACGCCGAAGCACTCTCGCCGAAGCGATCGGCGTTCTTACCCTTCGAGAAGGCTTCTCGGGCCAAGGCGCGTGCGTCGTGGAATTCCTGGATTTGCTCGAAGCGCGACGCGGCGGCTTCGTCCGCCTGCGGGTCGAGCGAGACGACCGCGTCGGGCAGAAAATCGAACAGTGTTTCGAGCTTTTCGTGGAACAGCGGCAGCCAATGTTCGAACCCGCCGTAACGCTGGCCCGCCGACACGGATTCATAAAGCGCGTCGGTCGGCGACGGGGCGCCGAAATTGTCGCGATAGCCGGTGCGGAAACGCTCGATCGAGGCTTGGTCGAGCAGCACTTCGCTGACCGGCTTCAGCGCGAATCCATCCAAACGCCCCGTGCTCTTTTGCGTCATCGGATCGAAGCGGCGGATCGCTTCCAACGTGTCGCCGAAAAGATCGAGGCGCACGGGTTCCGCGAGCCCCGGCGGGAACAGATCGACGATGCCGCCGCGCAGCGCGTATTCGCCGGGCTCGCGCACCGTTTCGGCCTTGCGGTAGCCGTCGCGCACCAGGAAGGCGAGCAACGCGTCGAGGCGCAACTTGCCGCCGGTTTCGGCGCGGAACATCGCGCGGGCAAATTGCGCCTTGGCGGGTACACGCTGCGTGATCGCGTTGACGGTCGTCAGAACGATCCGCCGCCCCTTACCCGCATCCGGCGGCTGGGCAAGGTCGACCAGCGCGTCCAAACGGCGGCTGACGACTTCGCTGTTCGGCGACACGCGGTCATACGGCAAGCAATCCCAGGCCGGGAACGAGATGACCGTTGCTGGGGCCTGGAAGAACCGCAAACCTTCCAGCAGCTGCGACACGCGCGCATCGTCGCGCGCGATATGCAGCACGTCGTTGCCCTGTCGCGTCAAAGCGGCCAAGGCTGCGGCGTCCACGCCGGGTGGCGCGCCCAGCAGGTCGAGCCGCTTGCCGCTGGCCAGTTCGTTACTGAATGAAAGTGAAAGCAATGTTTTACGGCACGAGTTTAAAGTTACGAAGGAGCTTTAGAACATCGGTATCGAATTCGGGCGGCGGTTCCTCGCGGCCCAGCGCCCAATCCAGAATGACCGGATCGCCCGCTTCCAACAGGGCTTCGTAACGGTCCAATTGTCCGTCGTCGAAGCCCGGCAGATGGGCCTTGGCGAAGGCGCCCAAAAGGATATCGGTCTCCTTCATGCCCGTGTAAAGGCTGCGATGGATCAGACGCTTACGGCGGATTTCGATCGCTTCGGGCATGTTCGCGGCTCGGCCGGAATCGGGGCATGGGTATAGCGCCTGCCGGGGCTTCCTGTCACCCTGCCCGCCACGATGCGTCCGTCGATTCTTTTTCCGCTTTTCGCCGACATCAAAACCCTGCCGGGTCTGGGGCCGAAGATCGCCGCCTTGGTCGAGCGCGCGGCGGGCCCGCATCTCGTCGATCTGCTGTGGCATATGCCGACCGGCTTGGTCGATCGTCGCTTCTCGCCCGCCATCGCCGACGCGCCCGAAGGCGCCATCGTCACTTTGCGCGTGCGGGTGAGTGAGCATTTCCCGTCGCGCCGCCGGGGCATGCCCTACAAGGTGCGTTGCGAGGATGCGAGCGGCGAGATCGACCTCGTCTATTTCCACGCCAAGGGCGATTACCTGGAAAAGCTGCTGCCCATCGGCGCCGATCGGGTCGTCAGCGGCAAGATCGAGCGTTATCGCGACGGCGTGCAGATGCCGCATCCCGATCATGTCGCCCCGCCCGAGCAATTCGAAGCGATCGCGACGGTCGAGCCGACTTACGGGCTGACGGCGGGTTTGTCGCCGAAGGTTCTGGTCAAAGCGATCAAAGCCGCCGTCGCCAAAGCGCCCGAGCTTCCCGAATGGGCCGACAAGAACCTCGTGGCGCAACGCGGCTGGCCATCGTGGCGTGCGGCCCTGACGCAAGCCCACGCACCCAAGGAAAATTCGGACACGCAACCCGGCACGGTCGTGCGCAGCCGCTTGGCCTATGACGAATTGTTCGCCAACCAAGTGGCGTTGGCGCTGGTGCGTGCGCGCGATCGGCGCCGGCCGGGGCGCAGCGTCAAAGGCGACGGGCGTTTGCGCGAGAAGGTGCTCAAGGCCCTGCCCTTCAAACTCACCGGCAGCCAAACGGTCGCGCTATCCGAAATTCTCGGCGATATGGCCGCCCCCGGCCGAATGCAGCGTTTGCTGCAAGGCGATGTCGGCAGCGGCAAAACCGTCGTCGCGTTTCTGGCGATGCTGACGGCGATCGAAGCGGGCTACCAAGCCGCATTGATGGCGCCGACGGAAATCCTGGCGCGCCAGCATTACGAAACGATCCTGCCGCTGGCCGAGGCCGCCGGGATCGAAGTCGCCGTGCTGACCGGCCGCGACAAGGGCAAGGTCAAGCAAGCCACGCTCGAACGCCTCGCCGCCGGCGAGATTTCCGTCGTCGTCGGCACGCATGCGCTGTTCGAGGATGACGTCGCCTTCGACAATCTCGGCCTCGCGGTCATCGACGAGCAGCATCGCTTCGGCGTGCATCAGCGCGTTGCTTTCGCCGCCAAGGGTGCGTCGGAAGAAGGCGGCGTGGACACGCTGATTATGACCGCGACGCCGATCCCGCGCACGTTGGTCATGTGCGCCTATGGCGACATGGACGTGTCCAAACTCACCGAGAAGCCGCCGGGCCGCAAACCGGTGAAGACCGTCGCTTTGCCGTTGGAACGCATGGACGAAGTCGTCGAGCGCGTGCGGGCACTGATCGACAAGGGGGCCCGCGTCTATTGGGTGTGCCCGCTGGTCGATGAATCGGAGATCGTCGACCTCGCCGCCGCGACCGAACGCCATGCGGATTTGACCGCGCGTTTGGGCGAAAGCCGCGTCCATCTCATTCACGGCAAGCTGAAGCCCGCGCAAAAAGACGCGGCGATGGAATCCTTCGTCAACGGCCCGCCCGGCGTGCTGGTCGCGACGACGGTGATCGAAGTCGGCGTCAACGTGCCCTCGGCGACCGTGATGGTGATCGAACACGCCGAGCGTTTCGGCCTCGCGCAATTGCACCAGCTGCGCGGGCGCGTCGGGCGCGGCGCGGCGGAATCCTCCTGCGTGCTTCTCTACGGCCAGCCTTTGGGCCAGACGGCGAAATCGCGCTTGGAAATCCTGCGCGAAACCGAAGACGGCTTCCGCATCGCCGAAGAAGATCTGCGTTTGCGCGGGGCCGGCGAAGTGCTCGGCACCAAGCAATCGGGCTTGCCGCAATTCCGCTTGGCCGATCTGGCCGAGCACGCCGATCTGCTGGAAATCGCGCGCGACGATGCGCGCGTGCTGCTCGAAGCGGACTCCACGCTCGACAGCCCACGCGGCAAAGCCGTGCGCACGCTGCTCTATTTGTTCGAGCGCGACGCCGCGTTCAAACTGGCGCGCACCGGCTAAAAGAACGCCAGCAGCGCTTCGATCGTTTCGAGCGGCGCTTCTTCCGCCAGGAAATGGCCGCAAGCGAATTGCTGGCCGCGCACATCGTCGGCCCATTGCTGCCAAATTTCGATCTGGCCGCCTTTGTCGGTCGCAAGCCCCTTCCCGCCCCACAAGGCGAGCAAGGGGGCCGCGATCTTGCGCGTGCCGAAATCGGCGCGGTCGTGTTCGACGTCGGTCGTCGCCCCGGCGCGATAATCGGCGCACGCTGCCGCGATCGCCGCCGGTTCGCGGAACGCGCTTTTATACGCGTGCATGGCGTCGTCGCCGATCGCGCCGACATCCTTCACCCAGGATCGGATCGTGTGTTCGAGATAGGCGTCGGGATCGGCGGCGATCATGCGCTCCGGCAAGCCGCCGGTTTGCGCCAGGAAGTACCAATGATAGGTGCGCAAGCCGATCGCCATATCGGCCATACGGTTCCAATTCGCAAGCGTGGGCACGATGTCGAGCGTGGCGATCCTCGTCACCAGCTCCGGATGATCGAGCGCCAAGCGATAGGCGACGCGCCCGCCGCGATCATGCCCGGCGACGGAAAACGTCTCGAAGCCGAGATCGGCCATCAGCCCGGCCATGTCGGCCGCCATCGCGCGTTTGGAATAGAGAAGATTTTCGGGATCGGGCGCGGGCTTCGACGACGCGCCGTAGCCGCGTAGATCGGGGCAGATCACCGTAAAGCGCTGGGCGAGCGACGGCGCCACTTTATGCCACATCAGATGCGTCTGCGGATAACCGTGCAGCAGCAGCAAAGGCGGGCCTTCGCCACCGATGCGCCGGAAAATATCGACATCGCCGACGCGGGTCGTGCCCCTCTGGAACCCTTCGAACATGACGGCGATCTTGTGCCTCTCCCCGCCACGCCGCAAGCGTGACATAAGGGCGGCATGGAGCGTTTCATCGACACCGCCGCCGGCGACGCGCAATTCGCCATCGGCGCTTTGCTGTTCCTGCGCCTGATCGAGTACACGCGCGCACGGCGCAACGCGGAAATCCTTGCGGTGTCCGGCGCCGTCGAATACGGGCGCGGCAATCACCAGCGTTTGGCGATCCTATACGGCGCATGGCTGTTCGCGCTGACTTACGCCGCCGTCGAAACGCGCGAAGTATGGTGGCCGGCGTTGATCGTTTTCGCGCCGGTGTTGGCGCTGCGCCTGTGGGCGCTGCGGGCCCTCGGCGAGGCTTGGAGCTTGCGGCTATTCGCGCCGCCGCCGCCCGCCAATCTGCGCCGCCGGATATTCTGGGCAACGCTGGCGGAATTCGCGCTGCTGCCCTTCGCCTTCGGCGCGTGGTTCCTGGCGCCGATTTTCGTGGCGGCGGGCGTGTGGATTTTGAGGGAGCGTGCGGCGCTCGAGGATCGCGCCGCCACGGGCGCGATCCCCGAGGAGCCGACTCAGTAGACCGGCGTGAGCGGCTTTTGGCCGTTCTTCACCGCGACCAGATTATCGACGACGAGATTGCCCATCGCGTCGCGCGTTTCGTTGGTCGCCGAGCCGACATGCGGCGCCAGCGCCACGTTGTCGAGGGCGAGCAGCGCTTCGGGCACGCGCGGTTCGTCGGCGAACACATCGAGCCCCGCACCCGCGATGGCGCCTGTTTTGAGCGCTTCGATCAACGCGGGCTCATCGACGACCGAGCCGCGCGAGATATTGACGAGGTAGCCCTTCGGCCCCAATGCCTTCAATACGCGCGCGTCGATCATGTTGCGCGTCGCCGCACCGCCCGGCGTGATCACGACCAGCACGTCGCACCACGCCGCCATATCGGCGATGTCGGCGAAATATTGGAACGGCACGTCGGCCTGTTTGGAACGCCCGTAATAGGCGATCTCCATATCGAAGCCTTGCGCGCGCTTGGCGATCGTCTTGCCGATGCGGCCCAAGCCGGCGATGCCCATCTTCTTGTGATGGACGGACGTCGTCAGCGCCTGCCCACCCTTCAGCCAGCTACCGTCACGCACGAAGCGATCGGCTTGGGGAAATTTGCGCATCGCCCCCAGCACCATGCCCATCGTCGTGTCGGCGACGCAATCGTTCAGCACGTCGGGCGTGTTGGTGACCGGCACCTTCGCGGCCTTAGCGGCGGCGATGTCCACGCCGTCATAGCCCACGCCGAAGCACGAGACGATTTCGAGCTTGGGCAGCGCTTGGAAGACCTCGGCCGGCACCCAGCCGCCACTCGCCGCGACGAAGCGCGTGTCGGAATGCGCTTTGATGAACGCCATGCGCTCGGCCGGCGCCGTGGGCGCCACCAGAACGTTGAACTCGGCGTTGAGGCGCGCGGTCGGCGTCGCGCGCAGCGACGTAAGGAGGAGGCAGTCCGGCTTGTTCGTCATGGCGCGTTACTCCTTGAACCGCTTGACCAGCGCATCGGCGCCGCGCGCCAGAATGCCCATATCGGCCCCGACCGCCACGAACTGGAAACCTTCGGCGAGGCGCTTCTTGGCTTCTTCCTCGTTGGAGGTGAGATAGCCCGCCGCCTTGCCCGCCTTGCGGATCGGGCCGACGGCCGAGGAAATCGCCGCCTGCACATCCGGGTGCATCGGGTTGGCCAGATGCCCCATCGACGCGGCCAAATCCGACGGCCCGATGAACACGCCGTCCACGCCATCGACCGCCGCGATCTCCGGCAATTGCTTCAGCGCCTCGACCGTTTCGACCTGCACCAGCACGCAGATCTCCTGATGCGCGGTCTTGAGATAATCCTTGATGCGCCCGAAGCGGCCGGCGACGGTCGACGTGGCCACGCCGCGAATGCCATGGGGCGGATAGCGCGTCGCGGCGACGGCCTTGCGCGCTTCCTCCGCGTTCTGCACGAACGGCACGAGCAAGGTCTGCGTGCCGATATCCAGCAAGCGCTTGAACAGGACGGGATCGTTCCAGGCCGGGCGCACGATCGGCGTGGCCGAGCCGCCGCGCAAAGCGCGCTGGATCGCCAGCACATCCGGCGGTTCGTTGGGCGAATGCTCGGTGTCGATCAGGATCCAGTCGAACCCGGCATCGGCGATGGCATCCGCCGCCATCGGCGAGCACAAACTGCTCCACAAGCCGATTTGCGGACGACCCTCCTTCAGGGCCTTCTTGAAGGCGTTGACCGGTAGATCGACCATGTTGCGCGTTCCCTTCGTTTGTTCTTCGTCAGCGTATCGCGGCCGCGATGCGCGCCACTTCGGCGCCGATCGAAGCCGAACTCGTCAGTCCTGGCGACTCAATCCCATACAGCGCGATCAATCCCGGCACGCCGTGCGTTTCGGGGCCTTGGATCACGAAATCGGGATTGGCCGCACCGGCCGGCACGATCTTCGGCCGGATCCCCGAATAGGCGGGGATGAGCGCGCCATCCTTGAGGCCGGGCCAATATTTGCGGATCTCCGCGTAGAAACTGTCGCAGCGCGACGGATCGACGTCGAAATCGATTTCATCGATCCATTCGACGTCGGGACCGAAACGCGCCTGCCCGGCGAGATCGACCGTGATGTGCACACCCAGCCCGCCGGGTGCGGGAACCGGATAGATCAGCCGCGAGAATGGCGACTTGCCCTGCAGCGAAAAATAGTTGCCCTTGGCGTAGTAAAGCGGCGGCACGGTGTCGGGCGGAATGCCGTCGATGGCGCGGCCCAATTTGTTGGCGCCCAGGCCCGCGGCGTTGACGACCAGCGCGGCTTTGAGGCGCATGGGAGCGGCGCCCCCCGTTTGCAGCACGATGCCGTCATTGGCGACTTGGCCGCCGAGGACCGGCGTTTCGAAAGCGAAGGCCGCCCCGTTGGCTTCGGCGTCGCCCTGGAACGCCAGCATCATCGCATGGCTGTCGACCACGCCGGTCGAAGGCGAACGCAACGCCGCATGGCAGGACAGCAGCGGCTCGATCTTGCGCGCCGCATCGCCGTCGATCAGCTCCAGATCGTCGACGCCGTTCGCCTCGCCCTGCTTCTTGAGCTTTTCGAGATAGGCGGTTTCCGCCGGCGAGCTCGCGACCACCAGCTTGCCGCAATTCCAAGCCCGGATGCCGCGTTCGGCGCAGAATTGGTAGATGAATTTCTTGCCCGCGACGCAATGCTTCGCTTTGAGGCTGCCGGTCGGGTAATAAAGCCCGGCATGGATGACCTCGCTGTTGCGCGACGAGGTTTCCGTGCCGATCGCGTCGGCCGCCTCCAGCACCACGACTTCGCGCCCGGCCAGCGCCAATTCCCGCGCGACGGCAAGACCTACGACACCCGCCCCGACGACGGCGCAATCGATTGTTTCGATATCGGACATAACCGCTGAAATCGAGAGAAGTTGAAGAATCCGCCGGGCAAGGTAGAACAGTGCGATGCGTCTGAAAACCCTCATCCTCGCCGGTACGGCGCTGCTCATGTCGGCCTGCGCGCCGTTTCAACCCGGTCCCGCGGGCGTGCCCGTGATGGCCGTGCGCACGTTCTTCGGTCCCGATCACGTTTGCTCGCTGGGCGTGTCGCCGCCGATCGAACTCGATCGTTCGCCCGCCAACGCCGCGCGTTATCGCGTGCGCTACACCAATGTCAGTGTGCTGATCTCGCCGACATTCGAATACGAAGTGGCGGCGGATACGCCCGGCCGCATCGCCGAGGGCGCATACGCTGATTACCGCGGGCCTTGCGTGGGCGAGACCTCGTCGTCGCAATATCGCGTCGAAGTCCTGGCGCTCGACGCCAATGGCCGCTCGCTCGCCTACGGTTACGCGATCGCCGTCGCGCGAAACCCGGGCACCATGACGCGCGGCCCCGTTTCCGAACGCCCGCGCATGCCGCGTCCGCCGGAAGAACCGCGGCGCTGAAGATCAGTCCTGATATGGGCCCGGGGCCGCGTCGACCATCGCGTCCCAGATCGGGCCGACGACTTCGCCGGGTTTGCGCTGGCCGTAGACGATGGCTTTTTTCGCCGCGTCGTGCATCTCGCGCGTCGGATATTTCGGCACGATGACGTAGCCGGCCTTTTCCAAGGCCTGGATCGCGGCGACCGCTTGCTTCGTGTAGTTCTCGAAGAAATATCGGGTGTCGGCCGCGCGGATCGCTTTGGCCAAAATGGTCTCGGGCGTATCGCTCATTCGAACAGCTTGTCGATATCCGCTTGGGAGTTGGTCTTCTCGAGGTCCTGCGGCCCGTGCAGCACGACGCCCGCCCCTTCGTCGACGATATGGGTGGCGCCGTCTTCGGGCGAGGTCTCGCGCTCAATATCGCCCGCCCCCCAAATCTCGAGCATGTTCTCGACGCGCTCTTCGATGAAGGCGAGCGTGCGCACGACCTTGTTGATGCGCTGGCCGGTCAGATCCTGGAACGAGCAGGCTTCGATGATGCCCGTGCACAGATCGCCGATTTCGCCCATGCGCGAGGCGGCGTAGTCGTCGAGCTTGGTCGAGCCGAGCTCGCGCACGATCTCCTCGATCTTCTCCACGCCGTCGAAAATACGCGTCGTCGCGTCTTCGGTTTGCGACACGACCGACGACAGCTCGAACGTCGCGGCGCCGATCTTATCCTCCTGCGACAAAGGATGGCGCAACGCGCCGATTTCGCGCTTCGTCTGCTCGATACGCGAGGCGATGCCCGTTACTTCGTTGCGGATACGCTCGATCTCGGTGTGATCGACGTTGAGGAAACCGTCGAGCTTGCGCCCGAGATCCTGAATTTCGCCGCGCAATGCTTCGATCGCGGAGGCCGTATTGGGATCGGCCTGGGCGACGATCGTCGCGGCGGCGGGCGCCGGAACGGCATGCCCGTTGGCGAGCGGACGGATGTCGCGCTTCAGAAACTTCTCGGCCGTAAAAACCGGTCGTTGCGGTACCGCCATGGCGCGCCTCGTGAATTCGCGGGTCATACCCCCCATTTCTACGAGGGAAACCTTATGCAAAGATTATCACGCGGGTCGTTCGCTTGGCGCGGGATAAAAAAATCCGAGCCCCTAGAAGGGTTTCGCCAGCAGTGCTTTGGTTCCTGCCCCGACCACGATATTGACCGGGCTGGGGTCGAGAGCGGCCAGCCATCGCAAATAGTCCAAGGCCTGGGCTGCCCGTCCGAGGCCGATTTTGGTCCGGTGATTGAGCCCGACGAGGCTGAGCCCGCTTAAAATCCGCAAATCGAGGATTTTGGCCGGATTGCGCAAGGCGATCGTCGTGGCGTCGCCGCCGGCGAGCTGGACGAGGTCGAGGGCGAGATCGAGATTGATCCCGGTTTCCTCCACCCCCCAGGCAGCGTCGAAATGCTTGCCCCACAGCCCGGTAAAACGCGCGAAATCGGCTTCGCGCGAGCCAAGCGCCTTGTCCGGCGCTTCGCCGACCGCGCCGCGCGTCGGGATATCGACGATCGCGGCATCGCGCAAAATCTCGCAGCGCCCGCCCGAAATCCAAATCTTCAAGGCGAGATCGGGATCGGCGTAATGCTTGCGATAGCCTTCGTCGAAGCGCCCGACGCGGTCGAGATCGGCGCGCCGCACGGCGAAGTAATAGGGATAGAAATGGCCGAATACGGTGCCGATGTAATTCTCGCCGCCGACGACGCGCGGAAAACCCACCATACCGCCCGGTAGCGTCTCGAGCCTGGTCAACGCCGCGACGAGTGCGCCAGGCGTCAGCCGCGTGTCGTCGGAAACGAGGGCCACCACCTCGCCCAACGCCGCCGCGAAACCGGTATTCGCCGCCGCGATCGAACCGCGCGGGCTGGTTTCCGGCACCCAGCGCACGTCGGCGCGCGCGGGATCGAAGGGCGAGACGACGACGATCTCGTGCGGCACGTCGCCCGCCGCCGCCTTCGCGGCATCGATGGCGCCGGGCAATAGCTCGGCGAAAATCGTCGGCAAAACGACGGAGAGTTTCATGGCGCGGCCTCCCCGGCCGGACGGTTTTCGCGCCACCACGCGATGGTGCGCGCAATACCATCGTCGAACGCCACTTGCGGCGCCCAGCCGAGCTCGGCTTTCGCCTTCGCACAATCGAGCGCGATCGTGACCGGGATCGACGGCTTCGCCGGATCGGTTTCGATCGCGAGATCGCGGCCCGTACCCCGCACGATGCGGCGCGCGATGTCGATCACCGGCAAGGCGTGGCCCGAGCCGATATTGTAGAGCGCGTAAGGCATCGTCTGGCGCGTCAGCGCCGCCTTGGTCGCGCGCGCCAGATCGTCGGCATGGATGAGGTCGCGGCCTTCGCGGCCGTCGCCCCACAGCACGATCTTGCCATCTTGCGCGGTCAACGCTTTGGTCAGCGTCGCGCCGAACATATGGCTGCGGCCGAGATCGAATTTGTCGTAAGGCCCATAGACGTTCGAATGGCGGAACACGGTGAAGCGCGTGCGCCCCAAGCCGGCGTACCAGGCGCACATGCGCTCGAAATAGACTTTCGTCGTCCCCGCCCCGACATAGGCTTTGTGCAGCGCTACGCCCGGATCGAAATCCGCTTCGCTTTGCGCGCGATCCTTCGACGCGTACATGATCGAGCACGAATACCAAAGCAGATGACGCACATTCAGGCGATGCGCGGCCGCGAAGATGCGCGAATTCATCACCTGATTGTCGACGACCATCGACAGCGGATCGGCCAAATGCGCGGCCGCGCCGGCCGTGGCGGCGGCGGCGTGCACGACCATGTCCGCACCATCCAAGGCGCGCATCACGTCGGCTTCGCGCGTGAGATCGGCTTGGCGCCATTCGACGCGCGAATGGGCCCACGCGGCGCGCGTATTGCGCACCGCGACGACGTTGAACGCGGGATCTTCGGCGAGATGAAGGGCGATGTTGCGACCGACGAAGCCGGTCGCCCCCAGGACGACGACGCGAGACATGGGCGAGAGCTTACAAGTGCCGCCCGATTCCGTCAGTTCGTCAGATTTGAATATCGACCTTTTGGCCGCGGCCGGTCAGCGCGGTCGCGGAGGTGTCGCTTTCGGGCGATGCCGCCGCCTGCACGCCGCGCGAAATGATCTGCGCGGTGTTGTCGGTCACTTCCTTCGTGACCTGCTTGAACTGCTCAAGCTTGTTCAAGCTCGCTTGGATGACCGGATAGAAGGTGGCGGAAAGACCGGTAAGACCGTTGGCTGCCATCGGAATTCTCCGAAGCTTGGATTTCTATGCCGATCTTCCCGCCAAACCCGATCCAAGTCATCAAGTTTCGCTTGGAACTTATTTAAAATGCGTCACTTTTTCGAAGGCGAGCGGCGCTTCGTCTTGGCCCGTTTGGCGCGCTCGATGCCCTGGCGGATCAAACGCTCGGCACCCTTGGTGTCGAGCCATTTGACGATCGTGACCCACTTGTTCTTCTCCAAGTCCTTGTAGTGCTTGAAGAAATGGGCGATCTGCTCCAGCAGGATCGGCGGCAGGTCGTCGTATTCTTTGATCCCCTTGTAGAAGGGGTGCAGCTTGTCGACCGGCACGGCGATGATTTTTTCGTCGGGGCCCGCCTCGTCTTCCATCAGCAGCGCGCCGATCGGGCGCGAGCGGATGACCGAACCGGGCACCACGCGCGCCGGGCCGACGACGATCACGTCGACCGGGTCGCCATCGCCCGACAGCGTATGCGGGATGAAGCCGTAATTGGCCGGGTAAAACATCGCCGTGTGCAGGAAGCGATCGACGTAAAGCGCGCCGGAGGCTTTATCGAGCTCGTATTTGACGGGCTCGCCGCCGGCCGGCACTTCGATGATCACGTGGACGTCGCTCGGCGGGTTCGGGCCGATCGAGATTTTATCGATGTTCATAGCGCTTGGAGTCCCTGGGAAAAGGAGGCGCACCATAGCGATTTTGCGTCGCAGCGAAAACTGTGCAGATGCAAAAAATCGGGGAGCAGTTTACCGAAATTCTGACATGCGGAACAAAATTTACGGGTATCTGCGTAGTAATTCGGACTTGTCCGCCCCTTGCAGGACTTTAGAACGATCCCAAGATTTGAATGATACGGGCTCCCGGCCCTTCCGCCGTTCATCCGCGCGCAAGGAGACGATCCGATGTTGTTATCGAAATTTCTCGCACCCTTCGTCCGTTCGGGCGAACTCACGGTTATCGATCCCAGCGGCACGCGCACGCAATTCGGGCGGCGCGACGCTGCGACGCCGGAAGACGAACCGCCTGTCGTCATCCGTATCGCCGACCGGATGACCGGTTTCAAACTCGGGCTCAATCCGGGCCTTTACGCCGGCGAAGCCTATATGGACGGCACGCTGACGATCGAAAGCGGCACGATCTACGATCTGCTGGCGCTGGTGACGCGCAATATGGGCATCGCCGTGCAAGGCGGCGCGTTCGACAAATGGCGCCATCGTCTGGGCCCCGTGCTGCGGCCGCTACAACAATTGAACTCGCTCGCGCGATCGCGGCGGAACGTGGCGCATCACTACGACCTGTCGCGCGATCTCTATCGCCGCTTCCTCGATCGCGACATGCAATATTCCTGCGCGTATTTCGAACGCCCGGACATGACGCTCGACGACGCGCAGATCGCGAAGAAGAATCACATCGCCAAGAAGCTGCTGCTGCGCGACGGCCAGCGGGTACTCGATATCGGCAGCGGCTGGGGCGGCCTGGCGATCACCCTCGCCCGTCAAGCGCGCGTCGATGTGCTGGGCGTGACGCTGTCCAAAGAACAGCTCGAATATGCGCGTATCCGCGCCGCCGAAGCGGGCGTGGCCAATCGCGTGCGCTTCGAGCTTGCCGATTATCGCGAGATCAAAGGCCCGTTCGACCGCGTCGTTTCGGTGGGTATGTTCGAACATGTCGGCGTGCCGAATTACGACACGTATTTCGCGAAGATCCGCGATCTGCTGGCGCCGGACGGCGTGGCGCTGGTGCATTCGATCGGCCGCGCCGACGGGCCGGGCGTCACCAATCCGTGGATCCGCAAATACATCTTTCCGGGCGGCTACTCGCCCGCCCTTTCCGAAACGCTGCCGTCGATCGAGCGGACGGGAATGTACGTGACCGATCTCGAGATCTGGCGCCTGCATTACGCCGAGACGCTGCGCCATTGGCGCCAACGCTTCCTCGCCCAGCGCGCCGAAATCGCGAAGATTTACGACGAGCGCTTCTGCCGGATGTTCGAATTCTATCTCGCCGGCAGCGAATGCGCGTTCCGCTATCAAGGCCACATCATTTTCCAAGCGCAAATGTCGCGCTCGGTTTCGGCCGTGCCCGCGACGCGCGCCTATCTTTACAACGAAAGGGCGAAAGCCGCCGCCGGCTTGGCGCGCGCGTCTTGAAGTCTAGACCGTTTTGATATCCGCATAGCGGCGGATCGTGCCGCGCCCGCGCGACTTGGCGACATACATCGCCTCGTCGGCGTATTGGATCAGCAGCGGCAGATCGCGCGCGTCGTCGGGATAGACGGATATCCCGATGCTGCATCCGGCGGCGAGTTCTTTGCCTTCGAACACGACCGGCGCCAGCAGAAGCGCGATCATGCGTTCGGCGAGTTTGCCGGCCATCGCGGCGTCTTCCAAATCGCCGAGCCCGACGAGGAACTCGTCGCCGCCCAGGCGCGCCAGCGCGTCCTTCTCGCGCGTCGATTGGCGCAGCCGTGCCGCGATCTCGATCAGAACCGCATCGCCCGCGCGATGGCCGTGCGTGTCGTTGATCGCTTTGAACTTGTCGAGGTCGATCAGCAGGATCGCGACGCGCCGCCCGCTCGCCTCGGCCTTCGCGATCTGCGCGCGCAGCAGGTCGAGGCCCGCGCGCCGGTTCGCAAGACCGGTCAGCGGGTCGAGATTGGCGAGGTCGGTGATGCGCCGCGCCTCGACCGCCCGCGCCGCTTCCGCATTGCGATCCGAACGCCGCAGCATGACGAATGCGGCGGTCGCGAAACCGATCAACACCAGCGAGACGAGCGCCACGACCGTGGCGCTTCGCCAGGATTCCCGTATCCACGGCTCGAGTATCTCGTCGACCGAAATCGCGACCGAGACGACCAGCGGCGTATTGTCCGATTTCCGGTAGCTCAAGTAGCGCCGCGTCCCGTCGATGGCGGAGCGCAACACGAAGGTGTCCGCCGGCGCCTTCGGCAAATGGACGCGGAACAGGTCGCTTTGCGAAAAATCCTGGGCCAGGACATTGGCGACGAACGGGCGCCGGATAAGAAGCGTTCCGTTCAGATTCTGCAGGCTGATCGCGCCGTCGCGGCCGATCTCGATCCGCTCGAACTGGCGCAAGAAAAACTGCATGTCGATCGATACGACGACCAGCCCGACGAAATCTCCGGCCGGATCGAATAGCCCGACGCTGACGGGAATGAGCCAACTCGGCACCAGCAGGCCGACGACCGGCAAGCCGATGCGCGGCGCGCGGTCACCCGAGCTGGCGTGGTAGCGGAAATATTCGCGGCTGGAAAAATCGACGGATCCCGGCAGTTCCATCGCCGAGGACGCGAGCACCTTACCCTGCCGATCGAGCACCCGGATATTCCGGATACTGCGCGAACCGTGCGCCAGGGAGACGAGAATTTGGCTGAGTTCGCGGTCGGCGCTGTTCTCGATCCCGCGCCGCGTGACGAGCCCCGCGGTGAGCAGCACTGCGGCCTCCGCCGTGGTGAACACGCCTTCGACCGTCTGGGTCAGCGTCAGCGTCACGTTCTCGAGATAGGTCCGGCCGATATCTTCCGTTCGCTTGCGTTGCGCGACGATATTGAGGATCTCGCCCACGACCAGCGCCAAGCAGGCCGCGATCGCGACCAGCAAGATGCCGTAATGACGAAAGCCGGAGGATTTCAACATCGCGCGACGGGGGGAAAGGGCGAACGGCGCACACGCGCAAAACGGCGCATATAATTCGGATTAAAGACGATCCCGCCCGTCCGTGCGACATGGAATTTTTCCGGCCGCGCGTCAGGCCCGTATTTTGGCGCCGAATGCGGCGTCGAAGCCGCCGATTTCGGCGGGTTTTCCGAAGAAATAGCCTTGCGCGACCTCGCAGCCCAGGAACCGCAAGGCCTGACGCTGCTCGTCGGTTTCGACCCCTTCGGCCACACAGCCCACGCGCAGGGTTTGCGTCATCGCGAGGATGACGGCGGCGAGGCTTTCGCGCGCCGTCGCCACGGTCAACGGCGTGACGAAGCTGCGGTCGATCTTCAGCGTATCGATCGGAAAATCGCCGAAATTGCCGAGCGACGAATAACCCGTGCCGAAATCGTCAAGCGCGATGCGGAAACCGGCTTTCTTCAGAATATGCAACTGGCCGATCGCCCAGGGCGTCGCTTGCATCGCCACCCCTTCCGTCACCTCGAACTCGATCGTCGCCGGCGAAAGCCCCGCGCCGTGGACGCGTTCGATCAATCGCGCCGCGAAACCCTGGCGGCCGAGATCGATGGGCGAAAGATTGACCGCGATGGGCAACGCGGCGGCGCCGGCCGCGATGCGTGCGCGCGTCCATCGCCCGATCTCCGCGACCACGAAATCGGTCAGCGGTTCGGTCAAGCCCGTCGCTTCGGCGATCGGGATGAACTCGACCGGCGACACCGGCTTTCCGTCGTAGCGCCAGCGCAGCAGCGCTTCCGCGCCTATGACATTGCCGCTGGCGATATCGACCTTCGGCTGCATATGGACGGCGAAACCTTCGCCGTTCGGCGCCGCGCGCTTCATCTCGTGCAAAAGGGCGAAGCGCCGGTCGGATTCCGCGCGCATCGTCGCGTCGAACACGACGCTTTCGTTGCGCCGCGTCCGGCGCACATGCTGAAGCGCGGACGCCAGTGCTCGCATCGTGGCGGCGGTGTCCTCCCCTTGCGCGGCGTCGAGATCCAACAATGCCGCCGTGGCGGTCGACGCGATTTCGACGCCGTCGGTCGTGTAAGCCGCCGTCGCCAGCGCCTGCAGGCGGCCCGGATCCAGATGCGACTTCTCGCCGATCAGCGCGAACGTGCCGTCGCCGATCATCGCGACGACCAGCGCCCCCATCTCGTACGCCGCGAAGGCGGCGTAGATCGCGCGAAGGTAATTGCGCGCGATGCGCAACCCGTAGCCAGCGACGATACTCGCATGCGATTCGAGATGGACGAGCGCCACGCGGCCTTCGACGGTATCCGACGCGAAACGCTCGCTCAACGCGGTTTCGAAAGCGTTCAAATTGGGCACGTCGAAAACCGGATCGACATGCGCCATATGGTCGAGGCGATCGATCAAGGCCTGGTTCTCGAAACCGACCGCGATATTGGTCGCGAACAGGCGCAGCAAGGTGCGGTCGGCGTCGGCGATGTCCCCGTCCGCTTCGATGACCGCGATCAGCTCGCGGCCCGGCTCGGCGCCGAAATGCATCATCATGAAACCGCCTTCGACGACCGGATCGGACTGGCGGGGCAAATCCGCGATCCTTCGCGCGAGGGCCGCGTCGGGCAGCGCCGAAAGCGGGCGCCCGGCATATTGCGCGAAGCTGCCGGCGGCACTGACGATCGCCATCCCCTCGCCCGTGCCGACGGGCCCGTTGACGCAGACAAGCCCGTTGGGCGCCACGCGCAGCAAGGCGGCGATCTGGGTAAGCACGCCGCGCGAAAACAGCTCCAAATTCGTGCGCGTGAACAGCTTGGTGGCGCTTTCGACGATCATCTCCAGGCCCGCACGGCTGCGGCTGATCGTGCGGATCTGGTCGTAGGCGCGGATCGTCGCGGTGAGCACCGTCAGCAGCCGGGTTTGCGTCAACTCCGACTTGGTGCGGTAGTCGTCGATCTCGTAGGACGAAATCACCGACACTTCGGGCGCGTAGCCGGGCTGGCCGGTGCGCAGCACGATGCGCATTTCGCGCATTCCCGCTTCGCGCAGCTCGCGCACCAAACGCAAACCCGCATCGGGCGATTCCATCACCACGTCGATCAAGGCGACGGCGATATCCTTGACTTCGCCCAGCCGCGCCCAGGCTTCGGCGGCCGAGCGCGCGTGAACGAGTTCGATCGGCCGGCCCAGCACGCGCGCGCCGTTCAACGCGAAGCGCGTCGTGGCGTGAACGTCGTCGTCGTCGTCGACCACCATCACGTACCACGGCCGCGCGTTGCCGGCGGCGCCCGAACGGTCGGGGGCGCCGTCCTCCGGCGCGAGCTCCAGTAGATCGTCAGCCGGCGCGTTTGGCATGTCCGACATCGTAAGTCCCTTCGAGTTGCCCTTGCGCGCCGGAGGGCGCGCGCAAAGGAATACGCATGATCATCGTGGTTCCGCGGCCGACTTCGCTGTCGACGCGGATCGTGCCGCCCAAAACCTTCGTCACGATGTTGTGGACGATGCTGAGGCCCAGGCCGCTGCCGCCCTGCCCGAGCCGCGTCGTGAAGAATGGTTCGAAAATCCGGTCGCGCAAACCCGGGGGAATCCCCTTTCCGGCGTCGCGCACCGAAATCTCGATCGCGTCCGCACCGCTTTGGCGCGCCGCGATGGTGATCGTGCCCGAATTGCCCTCGCCGATCCCGTGAATCTGCGCGTTGCCGACCAAGTTCAGCAGCACCTGGCCGAGGGGGCCCGGATAGGAATCGAGCGGCGACTTGGCGTCGATTTCGACATTCAGCGTCGCGCCCGCACGCGACAATTGCGGCGTCATCGTGCCGGCGATATCGCTGACCAATTCGTCGATGCGGAATACGCGGCGTTGTTCGCTGGTCTGGTCGACCGCGACGCGTTTGAAATGCTGGATGAGGTCGGACGCGCGCCGCAAGCCGCGCATCAGGATCGCCGTGCCGTCGCGCAATTCGCCGATCAGCCGTTCGAGGGACGATTTGCGCACCTGTCCCGCCGCCAATTCGCGCGCGAAGCCTTCGGTGCGTTCGGCGAGCGTGCTGGCGACCGTGACCGCGTTGCCGATCGGCGTGTTGAGTTCGTGCGCCACGCCCGCGACCAAGCCGCCCAGATTGGCGAGGCGTTCGACGCGCGCGAACTCCGCTTCCATGCGCATCTTCTCCTCGAGCGCCAACACCCGCTCATGCGCGGCCTGCGCGGCGCTTTCGGCGAGTTCGCGCTTTTCGTTTTCGCGCTCCTTCTCGCGCCGATGGGATTCGACCGCCTCCGCCTCCAGCAATTCGCGTTCGATGCCCGACGTTTTGAAGACTTGGACGGCGCGCGCCATGGCGCCGATCTCGTCGCCGCGCGCCAGCACCGGCACCTGCACGCCCCAATCGCGCTTGGCCAGCCGGTTCATGATCGCGGTCAACGATTCGAGCGGCCGGATCACGCGCCGTTCGAGCGCCAAAAACGCGATCAGCGCCGCGCCAAGGACGAGCGCGAAGATGAGCGACGCCAGAATTACGCCCTCGTCGGCGTGCGCCATGGCCTCGTCGGCCTGGGCGCGCGCGGTCAGCGAGGCGACCGCGGTCATGTTCAACACCGCCTCGATCCCCAGCGTCGCGGCGTCGAACCATTGGGTCGCATTCAACGGATAGGCCTGGCCCGTGCGCCCGGCCTGGACCGCGGCGTCGCGCGCGTGCTGGAACTCGGCGGCGAAGATCAGGCGCATCGTCGCGATATCGGCCGCCACGTTCGACGCGATCAGCCGATTGCGCATCAAATTGGCGATCTGGCCGTTGGCACGGATGATCGCGCCGTCGAGAAGATCGAGATCCTGGATCGTGCGCAACGTCAGCGGTTCGTCGCGCGCGATATGCGCGCCGATGATCGCACGCTGCCGCCCGGCGAATTCGCTGATCGCCCACAACTCGTTCTTCAGCGGCACGAAGCCGTTCAGCACGGGCTGCGCCGACAAGGCGCCGAAATCGAGCGCCAGACGCAGCGCGTTGGCGCGGTCGATGGCGCCGGTCGCTTCGTGGAACCACGCGTCGACGCGATCGCGCGGACGCCGATGCGCCGGCTGGGCCAGCAAACCGTCCGCCTCCTCGCGCGCGCGCGAAAGGCTTTCCTGCGCCGCTTCGGCTTCGTCGCGGGCGAGGATCCAATCGGGCTGCGACGGGATCGCGCGCAACTTGACCAGCGTTTGGGCGAAGGCGGCATCGCCCGCCACCCGCGCCACGTCGATCCCGTCGCGCGCCATTTTGGAGATGGGTTCGGGCCGATTGAGAGCGACAGCGGTCATCCCGCGTTCCCGCGCGCGCGCGGCGGTCGCCTCGATCAACAGGTCGGAAATCGCGTTGCTGCGGGTGGCGAGCTGGGCCACCTCGCGCTCCCTGATCGCGTCGATCGACATGCCGATCGCGAACCAAAGGGCGATCGCCGTGTTGACGCCCAGCAGCGTCAAAAGCGTGAAGCGAAGGCTGGCGGAAAACCTCATGCGCCGTCCTTGCGCCGGCCGGTCCGGCGGCGATCGATGAACGGCAATTTCGTGGTTTCGCGCGGACGAGGCGTCATGCGTTCTCCGGGCGATCAAGCAGTCTTTGTCGCACGCCTAAGATCGCGAAGGGCGATGCATCGCCCTCGATCCTGGATTTTCCGTATTAACAAGTCGTGAATGATCCTGCGCCTTTGCCGGCATGCAAGGCAACGGACAAAACGTCACCGCAAGGTATGCGGAAATACGATATCGGGTCGCTAAACGCCAGGGCGGGACCGCATGACGTTCTATATTACCTAACGTTGATCGCCGACTAGGATTTCGGCTTGACGCCGGCCTGGACCAGCATTTCGGCGAGGCGATAGACCGAAATCGCTTGATCGCGCGCCGCGCGATACAGCATCAAATCCTCGGGCTCGATCGTGTCACCGCGCAACGCGAACACGTCGGTCTCGTACCAGAACAACTCGTATCCGGCGTGCTGCAGTGCCTCGCGGATCGCCACGCGCTCGGCTTCCGTGATGTGGATGACCTCGATTTCCACGAAAGACGGCCGCCAGCCCAGCGCCCACCACGCTTGGAACAACGTGAAATCGTAACCTTCGGTGTCGGTCATCAGCACATCGGGCACGGCGAAATCCGGCTCGGCCGCATATTCGGCGACCGGCAGGCAATCGACCTCGACCGCGACCATCTCCGTCGCGACGTGCTGGAACTCGGGCATCAGCATATGGCGCTGGATGATCTCGGGCCGGAACGACGCCAGCACCGACGACGACGGAACGTTATAGAATGTCCGCTTGCCGCCGGGCGTATCGGCGACGATCGCGGCATTGCGCGGCACGGCACCCGGCCGGTCCGCGTAATTGGCCCGCAACGCGGCGAACGGCACGGGCAGCGGCTCGAACAATGTGCCGCGCCACTTGGGATGGCCGGTGTATTTGTAAAGCGGATCGCCCTTGGTGCCGTCATTCGCGCCGATGACCAGGTATCGGACTTCCGGCCGCGTCTTGGTCAGCTTGACCAGATACGCGTCGCGCACCGCGTTGAACGCCTGATGATGATCCATGGCGCGATGCTAAGACCGCGCCCCGCGTCGCGGCAAGCGCACGCGCCGATTGCTGTCGATGTTCGACGGGAAACGCCTTGGTGAGCGCGCCGGGACTCGAACCCGGAGCCCCAACATTAAAAGTGTCGTGCTCTACCGATTGAGCTACGCGCTCATACCAAGGCGGCGGGGAAACTAGGGCTTCGACGGCCCCGGGTCAACCTCGCCGTGAGGCTTATTTTCGGATATCGATCAAATGCTTATACGGCGGGCACGGCTTCCGACGCCGCAACGAAATTCCGGTAGCGTTCGGCCGCGTTGGTGAGGTGCCGGCGCATCGCCTTGCGGGCCGAGTCGCCGTCGCGCGCCTGGATCGCCTCGGCGATGGCGCGATGCTCGTCGCGGATGCGCTTGAGATACGCCGCCTGCCCCGCCGCCGTCATACGCCAGACCTTCTCGTCGCGCCGGGGAATGACGAAACTGCCCATCATGCGCAACAGCTCGGGGAAATGCGGATTGCCGGTCGCGCGTGCGATCTCGGCATGGAAGGCAAAATCCTCTTCGGCCGCCGAGCGGCCGGATTCGAGCGCGCGCTCGAAGGCTTGATGCGCCGCCGCGATGGCTTGCATCGCCGAATCCGTCGCGCGCTGGCAAGCAAGGCCCGCCGCTTCCGTTTCCAACGCCAAGCGCAGTTCCAGCGCGTTGATCGCGGAATCCAGCGAACGCAGCAATTCGGGATCGAGATGGAATTCGTCGCGCGGCGCTTGCGACACGAAGGCGCCCGAGCCTTGGCGTGTGGTGACGAGGCCGCGCGCCTTCAACGCCGCGACCGCTTCGCGCACCACGGTGCGGCTGACTTGCATGCCTTCCACGAGCTCGCGCTCGGTCGGCAAACGCCGGCCCGCCGGCCAGCGGCCGCTGGAAATCTCGGCCATCAAGCGATCGACGACCTCTTTCGTCAGGCTGCGCCCGGGGCGCACGGGCGTCATCATCGCCGCATTTTCGGGCTTCGCCGCCACGCCGGCCGAAACGGCGCTGGACTTTTGTTGTCGGGTCATCGTACAAATTTTTAGCACGAAGTTCCGGTCCGCCGCAAACGACGGACGGGTGCCTACAAAAGTACGACGTAACGAAAACGCCAAACGTGCTCGATAACCGGCCGGCGGGAACCCCGCCCGGTCACAGGGAGGAGATCCAAAGATGAAACGCCGCCAATTCATGACGGCCGCCGCAGCGTCGGCGATCGTCGCAGCGACCGGTCCGGTCCGCGCGCAATCCAAACTGGTGCTGAAGGCGACCGACGTCCACCCGCTCGGCTATCCGACGGTCGAGGCCGTCGTGCGCATGGGCAAGAAGCTCCAAGCCGCCACCAATGGCCGCATCTCGATCGAAATGTATCCGTCGATGCAGCTCGGCGGCGAAAAGGAGATGATCGAGCAGGCCCAGGTCGGCGCGCTTCATATCGCGCGCATCTCGGTCGGTCCGATGGGCCCGCTGGTGCCGGAGATGAACGTCTTCAACCTGCCCTTCGTGTTCCGCAGCGCCGCGCATATGGAAAAGGTGATCGACGGCCCGATCGGCCAGGAGATCATGCAGAAGCTGACCGACCATCCCACGGCCAATCTGGTCGGCCTGTGCTGGATGAACGCCGGCACGCGCTCGGTCTACAACTCCAAGCGCCCCATCACCCAGGTCTCCGACCTCAAGGGTCTCAAGATCCGCATGATGGGCAACCCGCTGTTCGTCGACACGATGAACGCGCTGGGCGGCAACGGCGTGGCGATGGGCTTCGACCAGCTGATCAACGCGATGCAGACCGGCGTCGTCGACGGGGCCGAGAACAACGAGCCGAGCTACGACAGCGGCCAGCATTACCGCTACGCCAAGTACTTCTCGAAGACCGATCACCTGATGATCCCGGAAATCCTGGTCTTCTCCAAGCGCCAGTGGAACGCGATGTCGGCCGACGATCGCGCCCTGGTCGGCCGCATGGCCAAGGAAGCCCAGCTCGAGCAGCGTGCCCTTTGGTACGAGGCCGAGAAAGCCGCGATCGGCAAGATGGTCGCCGCCGGCGTCATCATGAACGACGTGCCGAACAAGAAGGAGTTCCAGGACGCGGTGCGCCCCGTGTGGGACAAATATGCCGGTCAGCATAAGGCGCTGATCGACCGCATCCAGGCCGTCAACTAAGCACGTCAGCAAGGGCAAGGTCCGGCGGCTTTGCGCCGCCGGGCCGAACTCCGCCCGCTCCTTTTTCGATTACCGGCGGCCAACGATGCGTGACACCTATTTCCGCGCGATGGACGCGATGCACCGGGCGAGCGTTTTTCTCGCGGGCGTCGCCCTCGTCGTCATCACCTTGATCATCCCGTGGGGCGTGTTCACGCGTTACGTGCTCAACAGCGCGTCGTCGTGGCCCGAGCCGCTCGCCATTTTGATGATGATCTGGCTGTCGTTCCTGTCGGCGCTGATCTGCTATCGCGAGCACCGGCATATCGGCGTGAACATGATCCCCGATCTGCTGCGCGGGCGCGCCAAGTATTTCCTCGGCCTCGCGGTCGAGCTTTGCATGCTGACGACCGGGCTGTTCCTGCTCTGGTACGGCGTCAAGCTGGTGCAGACGACCTGGTATCAAAGCATCGCCGAATTCCCGATCGTGTCCGTCGGCGTTTCCTATCTGCCCGTGCCGATCGCGGGTGCGGCGACCGCGCTGCTGGTGATCGAGCGCGTGATGAAGGGCGATTTCTTCCCCGCGATCGAGGTCGACGACGACCCGCGCGAAACCGTTTCGACCGAATAACACCGGGGACAGCACAACATGGACGCGCTCGTATTGCTCGGCGGTTTCGTCGTTTTCTGTTTCATGGGCGTGCCGGTCGCCTACTCGCTCGGCCTGTCGGCGATTTGCGCCGCCTTGTGGATGGATATTCCGCTCGAGGCGATCGCGCTGAAAACCTCCGACGGCATGGACGATTTCCCCCTGCTCGCCATCCCGTTCTTCATTCTGGCGGGCGCCATCATGGCCGAAGGCGGCATGGCGGCGCGTATCGTCAACCTCGCCAAGATATTCGTGGGCTTCATCCGCGGCGGTCTGGCGCTGGTGAACATCCTCGCCTCGACGATGTTCGGCTGTATTTCGGGTTCGTCCGTCGCCGACACCGCGTCGATCGGCTCGGTGATGATTCCGCAGATGATCAAGCAAGGCTATCCGCGCTTGTTCGCCGTGAACGTCACCATTTCGGGCGCGTTGCAGCCGCTGCTGATCCCGCCGTCGCACAACATGGTGATCTATTCACTGGCCGCCGGCGGCACGGTGTCGGTCGCGCATTTGTTCATGGCAGGCATCATCCCCGGCCTGCTGCTCGGCGCGTCGTTGATGATCCTGTGCCTGATCATCGCCCATCGCGGCAACTACCCGAAGGGCGAGGTCATTTCGCTGCGCCAGGCGGGGCGCATCGCTTACGAGGCGGTGTGGGGCCTCGTGACCATGATCATCATCCTGGGCGGCATCCTGTCGGGCATCTTCACGCCGACGGAATCGGCGGCCGTCGCCTGCATCTGGGCGTTCCTGGTCACGGTGTTCATCTATCGCGACTACAAGGTCCGCGAATTGCCGCATCTGATCGGCCGCGTGGTGCGCACGGTCGGCATGGTCATGATCATGATCGGCTTCTCGGTCGCCTTCGCCTACATGATGACGCTGATGCGCATTCCCGCGAAGGCGACGGAATTCTTCGTCGCGATCTCGTCGGACAAATACACGTTCCTGTTCTACATCAACGTGCTGCTGCTGTTCCTGGGCACGTTCATGGATCTCGCCCCCATGCTGCTGATCTGCACGCCGATCTTCCTGCCGATCATCGCGAAATTCGGCATCGACCCCGTGCATTTCGGGATCATCATGATCTTCAATCTGGGGATCGGGCTGATCACGCCGCCGGTCGGGCCGACTTTGGCCGTGGGGTGCGCCATCGGCAAAGTATCGATGGAGCAAGTCTCCAAATCGATCATGGTCTTCTATATCCCGATGCTGATCGTGCTCGGGCTCGTGACCTATATTCCGGCGCTGACGCTGTGGCTGCCCAAGCTGCTGCTGGGCTGAGGCACCCGCTTTAAAGGGGCGCGCGCGGCGCGATCGTCGGGATCGTCGGCGTTTCGGCGTCGATCGGCTGGCCCGCCAGTTTCGCGCGCACGGCGGCGGCGGTCCGGGGCGAAACGAAGTGCGAGATATCGCCGCCCAGGCGCGCGACTTCCTTGACGAAGCGCGAGGAGATGAATTGCTGGCTTTCCGAAGCCATCAAGAACACCGTCTCGACTTCCGGTCCCAGGCGCTTGTTCATCCCGGCCATCTGGAATTCGTATTCGAAGTCCGACACGGCGCGTAACCCGCGCAGAATGATCTTGGCGCCCATCTTCTCGGCGAACTGCATCAGCAGGCTTTCGAAGGGCACCACGTCGATGCGCGCGGCTTCGGAGAGCGGCAGCGCCGCGACCTCGCGTTTCACCAGCGCCACGCGCTCGTCCAGCGTGAAGAGCGGACCTTTGCCGGGATTGACCGCCACGCCGACGATCAAGCGATCGACCAGCGCCGTGCCGCGATGGATGATGTCGAGATGGCCGTTGGTCGCCGGGTCGAACGTGCCGGGGTAGATGCCGATGCGCTTGCTCATTTGCCGTTACCCTCGCCGGCGCCATCGCCCGTGTCGGACGCGGACGCCTCGCCGCCCCCTTCGCCATTGGCGTCGTCGCCGCCCAGATCGCCCAGGCGCGCGACGGAGACCACGCGCTCGCCCTCGCCCACCCGGAACACGGTAACGCCCTGGGTTTGACGGCGCGCGATGCGGATATCGTCGATCGGCGTGCGGATCAAAGTACCCGCATCCGACACGATCATCAGCTGATCGCCCGTGGCGACCGGGAAGGACGCGACGACGTCGCCGTTCTTCTCGGTCAACTCAATATTCGCGATACCCGAGCCGCCGCGCCCGGTCTGGCGGTATTCGTAGGACGAGCTGCGCTTGCCGAAGCCCTTGCTGGTGATCGCCAGCAGGAATTCCTCGGCCGCCGCCAACTCCGCGAAGCGCTCCTCGCTCAACGTCACGGCTTGCGCGGGGGCGGCTTCGCCGTCGTCGGGCGCTGCCGTCTCCGCCGTATCGTCGGCCCCGCCGCGGCGCGCGCGGGCCATTTTGAGATACGCCTCGCGCTCTGCCGTATCGAGCTCGATATGGCGCAGCATCGTCATCGAAATGATCTCGTCGCCCGACGCCAATTTCTGGCCGCGCACGCCGGTCGAATTGCGGCTGGCGAAGACGCGCACGTCGGTCACCGGGAAGCGGATGCACTTGCCAAGCCGTGTGGCCAGTACGACGTCGTGCCGGTCGGTGCAAGGCTGCACCGCGACCAAACGCTCGCCGTCTTCCTCCAGCTTCATGGCGATCTTGCCCTTCGCCATGATGTTCTCGAAATCCGACAGCGCGTTGCGCCGCACATTGCCCGCCGACGTGGCGAACATGATGTTGAGGCTGCTCCACAGCGTTTCGTCGCGCGGCAAAGGCAGCACGGTCGCGATCGTTTCGCCGTCGGCCAGCGGCAGCAACTGAACCATCGGCTTGCCGCGCGCCTGCGGGTTGCCCAGCGGCAGGCGATGGCATTTCAGCCGGAAAACGAGGCCCTTATTCGTGAAGAACAGCACCGGGTCGTGGGTATTCGCCACGAACACCTGGCTGACGAAATCCTCGTCGCGCGTCGCCATGCCCGCGCGGCCCTTGCCGCCGCGCCGTTGCGCGCGATAGGCGGATAGCGGCGTGCGCTTGATGTAGCCCGCATGCGTGACCGTCACGACCATGTCTTCGGGCGCGATCAGGTCTTCGATATCCTGATCGCCGTCGCCTTCTTCGAAGGTCGTGCGGCGCTTGTCGGCGAATTCCTCGCGGATCGCGATCAGCTCGGCCTTCAGGATCGAATAAAGGCGTTCGCGCGACGCCAGGATGTCGAGGAAATCGGCGATCTTGTCGACGATTTCCTTCAATTCGCCCAGGATCTTGTCGCGCTCCAACCCGGTCAGGCGTTGCAGGCGCAGTTCCAAGATCGCGCGGGCTTGTTCTTCCGACAGCTTGTAGGTGCCGTCGACCACGCCCCGCCCCGGCTCGCCGACCAGTTCGATATAGGACGCGATATCCGCGACCGGCCAGTCGCGTTCGAGCAGGCGTTCGCGCGCGACGACCGGATCGGGGGATTTGCGGATGAGTTCGATCACCGGGTCGAGATTGACGACCGCGACCGCGAGACCGATCAAGATATGCGCGCGCTTGCGCGCTTCGCGCAGTTCGAAACGCGTACGTCGCGTGATGACTTCTTCGCGGAATTCGACGAAGGCCTGGATCAATTCCTTCAGCCCCATCAACTCCGGCTTGCCCCGGTTGAGGGCAAGCATGTTGAAGCTGAAACTGGTCTGGAGGCCCGTGTATTTATAGAGCTGGTTGAGAACGATCTCCGAATTCGCGTCGCGCTTCAGCTCGACGACCACGCGCACGCCGTCGCGGTCGGACTCGTCGCGCAAATCGGATATGCCTTCGATGATCTTCTCGTTCACGCATTCGGCGATGCGCTCCAGCAGACGCGCCTTGTTCTGCTGGTAGGGAATTTCGGTGAAGACGATCGCTTCGCGATCCTTGCGGATTTCCTCGACGGTCGCGCGGCCACGCACGATGACCGAGCCGCGGCCGGTGCGATAGGCTTCGCGAATACCGCCGCGCCCCAGCACGATGCCGCCGGTCGGGAAATCGGGACCGGGAACGAATTCGATCAGCTTGTCGAGCGTGATCGCCGGATCGTCGAGATAGGCGCAGCACGCGTCGATCACTTCGCCCAGATTATGCGGCGGGATGTTCGTCGCCATGCCGACGGCGATGCCCGAGCCGCCATTGACCAGCAAATTCGGGAACACGGCCGGGACGACCGTGGGCTCTTGCGAGCTGTCGTCGTAATTGGGCTGGAAGTCGACGGTGTCCTTCTCGAGATCCGCCAGCATCAGCGAAGCGACCTTCGTGAGGCGCGCTTCGGTGTAGCGCATCGCCGCCGCCGGATCGCCATCCATCGAGCCGAAATTGCCCTGGCCGTCGATCAGCATCAGCCGCATCGAGAAATCCTGGGCCATACGGACCATGGATTCGTAAATCGCGCTGTCGCCGTGCGGGTGATATTTACCCATCACGTCGCCGACCACGCGGGCCGATTTGCGATACGGGCGGTTCCAGTCGTATCCCGCTTCCTGCATCGCGAACAGGATGCGCCGGTGCACGGGCTTCAAACCGTCGCGCGCGTCGGGCAAAGCGCGGCTCACGATCACGCTCATCGCGTAATCGAGATAGCTGCGCTTCATCTCGTCTTCGATCGAGACGGGCGAAATATCGGTCGGGCCGGGAACGTTGGCCCCGGGAGTGTTGGGCGGCGCTGTTTCGGTCACGGGCCAGTCTACAAAACGAGGGCGAAAACGAGCGCAGAGTCTAGCAATCGCAACATGCGCTCACAACGCCGAAAACCGCCCCGTAACCGGCTGAAAAACCGCGCGAATTCGGCCGCCGATTGGGGATAAAAACAAGGCCCCGATTGCGCTGCAATCGAGGCCCGTTGCCGATTCGGAAAAGCCGGTCTCAGGCCTTGGGCCGATCGCTCACCAGAATGCCCGCATGGCCCCAATTCTCGCGCTCGACCTCGTCGATCACGATATGCGTGTTCTGCGGGTTCTTGCCCAGCACGCGCACCAGCGTGTCGGTGAATTCGCGCACGATCTGCGACTTCTGTTCCTTCGTCGCACCGGCGGTCATCTTGATATTGATGAAGGGCATGGCGAACGATCAGAAGGGAATATCGTCGTCGATCGGGCCCGATGGCTTGCGGCCGCCGCCACCACTACCCGACGAACGGCCACCGCCACCATTGCCGTAATCGTCGCCGTAATCGTCACCGCCGCCGCCGCCGCCGCCAGCGCCACCCCCGCCGCCGCCCTTGCCGTCGAGCATCGTCAGCTCGCCGCGGAAGCGTTGCAGGACGACTTCGGTCGAGTATTTCTCCGCACCCGATTGGTCGGTCCATTTACGCGTTTGCAGGGCGCCTTCGACATAGACCTTGGAACCCTTCTTCAAGAAGCGCTCGGCGACTTCGCCGAGCTTCTCGTTGAAGATCACCACGCGGTGCCATTCGGTCTTTTCCTGGCGCTCGCCAGAATTCTTGTCGCGCCACGTTTCCGAGGTCGCGATCGACAGGTTCACGACCTTGCCGCCGTTGTTCATCGAGCGGACTTCGGGATCGCGCCCGAGATTGCCGATGAGGATGACTTTGTTGACGGATCCGGCCATGTGCGACTCCCAGCTATAACGAGCCGGGACGTTCGCAAACCGTTCGCTCTAGTGCAAGGCCCAATAGCCGCGATCCAGCGTGCCGCGTACTTCGTGCCGCCGCTCGGCCGGGAAAAGCTCGGAAATCCGGGCTTCCAGCGCCTTCAGACGGGGCGTGAGATCGTCGAGGGCGCGCCAATCGGCCGACGCATCCGGGCCGTTTTCGGCGATCAGCGTGGCGAGCTTGGCGTCGCCGGGCGCGTAGATCGTCAGGAAGAAATGGCTCGGTACCGCCACGCCCGCTCCGATTGAGGCCGGAGCGGCGTGCTCGTCGAAAACCGTGCCGACGATCACCCGAACCTCGCCGGTTTCCTTGGCGCGCTCGCGCACCCAGGCTTCGACCTGCGCCCACAGCCCGCGATTATGGTTGGGGTTCTGCGCCGCGACATTGCTGTACCAATAGCTCGCGATCTTGGCGCCGGGCGAGAGGCGGCCCGCCACGGCCGAGGGCACCAAATGCCCGCGATCGAAGCCCGAGCGGCGGAAATCGGCGTCGCGCGCCTGCAAATCCTTCGGCAAATCCGGATCGGGCGAAAAATCCGCCAGCCGCCCCGGCGAGCCCGTCAATGCCTGCGCCCGGGTCAACGAATAGCCCGCCCAGGCGGGCGCGCGCCGTGCCGGCGCAAAAGCGACGGCGAAGGACGCGCCGTCCCGTCCCGGCCGGCAGGTTTCGATCGTATCGAGACGTTCGATCGGCGGCGTTTGGGCCGCGAAAACCTCGCGGCAGCCCGCGAAACGCGCGGGTTCCGCCGCAACGGGCACGGCCAGAAAAATACTAAAAAGAGAGAAAGTAAGTAAACGCATTCGCGTTAAATAACAGGTTTCGGGACGGAAGAAAACGATCCACAGCGCCGATCGTGCCCGTCGAAAACAAGCGACCCCCGCCCTATATTCCGCCCATGTCCACGAAATCAGCATCGGGTACGGCGCTCGGCGCCCTGTTCGAAGGTCCGCGCATCGCCGTCCGGGGTGCGCGCGAGCACAATCTCAAAGGCGTCGACGTCGATCTGCCGCGCGACTCTTTGGTCGTCATCACCGGCCTGTCGGGTTCTGGCAAATCTTCGCTCGCTTTCGACACGATCTACGCCGAGGGCCAGCGCCGCTACGTCGAAAGCCTGTCGGCCTATGCGCGCCAGTTCCTGGAGCTGATGAGCAAGCCGGATGTGGATTCGATCGAGGGGCTTTCGCCCGCGATTTCGATCGAGCAGAAGACGACGAGCCGCAATCCGCGCTCGACCGTCGGCACGGTCACCGAGATCTACGACTATCTGCGTCTGTTGTACGCGCGCGTGGGCGTACCCTACTCGCCCGCGACCGGCCTGCCGATCGAAAGCCAGACCGTGACGCAGATGGTCGACCGTATTCTGGCGATGCCGGACGGCACGCGGCTTTATCTGCTCGCCCCCGTCGTGCGCGGACGAAAGGGCGAGTACCGCAAGGAGCTCGCCGAATATCAGAAGAAGGGTTTCCAGCGCGCCAAGGTCGACGGCAAGCTCTACGAAATCGACGCAGTGCCGGCCCTCGATAAAAAACGCAAACACGATATCGAAATCGTGGTCGATCGCTTGGTCGTGAAGCCCGATCTCGGGCCCCGTCTGGCTGACTCGATTGAAACCGCGCTGAACCTCGCCGACGGTTTGCTGTTCGCCGAAAACGCCGACAATGGCGAACGCACGGTGTTCAGCTCGAAATTCGCGTGCCCGGTGTCGGGCTTCACGATTTCGGAAATCGAGCCGCGCCTCTTTTCGTTCAACAACCCGTTCGGCGCGTGCCCGGCCTGTGATGGGCTCGGCGAAAAACAATATTTCGATCCCGAGCTCGTCGCGCCCAACGGCTTGCTGTCGCTCAATGGCGGCGCGATCGCACCCTGGGCGTCGGACAGCAACAAGTACTACGCCCAGACGCTGGCGAGCCTCGCCAAGCATCTGAAGATCGATCTCGACACGCCGTGGGAAAAGCTGCCCGCCAAGGCGCGAAACGTGATCCTGCACGGCTCGGGCGAAGAGCCGGTGACGATGGTCTATTCGGACGGCTTGCGCGACTACAAGACGACCAAGCCCTTCGAAGGTGTGGTCCCCAATCTCGAGCGCCGCTATCGCGAGACCGACAGCGCCTGGACGAAGGAAGAGCTGTCGCGCTTCCAATCGGCGCGGCCTTGCGAGGCATGCGGCGGCCATCGTCTGAAGCCCGAAGCCCTCGCCGTCAAAATCGGCGGCTTGCATATCAGCGAAGTCTGCCAATTCGCGATCGACGAGGCCGCGAATTGGTTCAAGAAGCTGACGCCGCAACTCACCAAGAAGCAGAACGAGATCGCCGTCCGCATCTTGAAGGAGATCAACGCGCGGCTCGGCTTCCTCGTGGACGTGGGCCTCGAATATCTCACCCTCGCCCGCGCCTCGGGCACGCTCTCGGGCGGCGAAAGCCAGCGCATCCGCTTGGCCTCGCAGATCGGCTCGGGCCTCACCGGCGTTCTCTACGTGCTCGACGAGCCGTCGATCGGTTTGCATCAGCGTGACAACGACCGCCTGCTCGAAACGCTCAAGCGTCTGCGCGACCTCGGCAACACGGTGATCGTCGTCGAACACGACGAGGACGCGATCCGTACCGCCGATTGGGTCGTCGATATGGGCCCCGGTGCCGGCGTGCATGGCGGCAAGATCATCGCGCAAGGCACGCCCGCCCAGATCATCGCCAATCCCAACAGCACGACGGGCCGCTATCTCGCCGGGTTCGACCAGATCGCGATCCCCAAGCAGCGCCGCGCGGGCCATAAGGGTCAGAAGCTGACAGTCAAGGGGGCGAAGGCCAACAACCTCAAAAACGTTTCGGTCGAATTGCCGCTCGGCACGTTCGTGTGCGTCACCGGCGTTTCGGGCGGCGGCAAATCGACGCTGGTGATCGAGACGCTCTACAAGGCGCTGGCGCGCCGCTTGATGGGGGCGCGCGAAATCGCCGGCGAGCACGACACGATCCTGGGCATCGATCATCTCGACAAGGTGATCGATATCGACCAGTCACCGATCGGCCGCACGCCGCGTTCCAACCCCGCGACCTATACCGGCGCGTTCACGCCGATCCGCGATTGGTTCGCGGGCTTGCCGGAAGCCAAGGCGCGCGGCTACGGGCCGGGGCGCTTCTCGTTCAACGTCAAAGGCGGGCGCTGCGAAGCCTGCCAGGGCGACGGCGTCATCAAGATCGAGATGCACTTCCTGCCGGATGTGTATGTCACCTGCGACGCCTGCCACGGCAAGCGCTACAACCGCGAAACGCTGGAGATCAAGTATCGCGACAAATCGATCGCCGACGTGCTGGAGATGACGGTCGAAGAAGCCGCCGGCTTCTTCGCGGCGGTCCCGGCGATCCGCGAGAAAATGGATACGTTGGTCAAAGTCGGCCTGGGCTATATCCATGTCGGCCAGCAGGCGACGACGCTGTCGGGCGGCGAAGCCCAGCGCGTGAAACTCGCCAAGGAACTCTCGCGCCGCTCGACCGGCAAGACGCTCTATATCCTCGACGAGCCGACGACGGGCCTGCACTTCGAGGATGTTCGCAAACTCCTCGAAGTGCTCCATGCCCTCGTCGATCAGGGCAACACGATCGTGGTCATCGAACACAATCTCGAGGTCGTGAAGACCGCCGATTGGGTGATCGATCTGGGCCCCGAGGGTGGCGGCAAAGGCGGGCGCATCGTCGCCGCCGGCACGCCGGAAGAAGTCGCGAAGACGAAGGAATCCTTCACCGGGAAATACTTGGCACCCTATCTCGCGCGCGGCGGCCTCGCCAAGAAACGCGCTTAAAAACCGTCATCCCGGGCAAGCCGTCGCGTATGCGGCGGCGCGACCCGGGATCTGAGACCCCGGCTATCGCTTTCGCTCGGCCGGGGTGACGGCTGGTGATTAGCGCTGAACCGGCGGGCCTTCGGGCCGGTTATAGGGATCTTCGGGGTCGATCGGTTCGCCCGGCAGCGGCGGCGACGGCTTCCAATTGCGCACGCGCTGCATCGCCGCCTGGATATCGACGTCGATCATGTTGCGGTTCAACTGGTCGCGCAGCGCTTGCGCTTCCGCGCGGATCGCCGGGCCGCCGCGCTGGATCGCCATCGTCAGCTGGAAATAGGCGTTGATGCGATAATCCACGCCCATGTCCCGCCCGAAGCCGATCTGCGCCAAGCGGAACATCGCGCCTGGATGGCCGCGCGCGGCGGCGAGCCCATACCATTCCTTGGCGAGGTCGCGATCCTCGGGCGTGCCGTCGCCGCGATAGGTACGCTCACCCACCAGGAACCGCGCTTCGGTATTGCCGAGATCGGCGGCGCGCTTGTACCAGACGAATGCTTTCTCGCGGTCCTGGCGCACGCCGCGCCCGTCGTCGAGCAAGCCGGCCAGATCGAGGATCGCGGGCGTAAAGTCGAGCTCGGCCGCGCGCTGCAAATGATCGAGGGCGCGGTCCGAAGACAACTCCACGCCGCGCCCGGCGGCGTAGGATTTGGCGAGGCGATAATGGGCCGGCGCCCAATCGCGCTGTGCGGCCATGCGATACCAGCGTGCGGCTTCGCGCGGATCGAGATCGATGCCCCCGCCCCCGGTATCCGAAATGCTGCCGATGATGAATTGCGCCTCCGGATTGCCGCGCTGCGCATAGGGCAGCAGCAGCAAATAGGCGGGGCCGAGATTGTTCTTCGCGAACTCCGCCTTGCCTTGCAGAAAATCCTCGGCGACGCGCGGCGGCGGTGCCGGCGGCGGCAATCGTTCCGGCACCGGGCCCGGCGTTTGCGCCAAAACGGGCCCGGCCAGCAGCGCGAGGCAAAGGGCGAGGATACGGATCATTCGTCCTTGGCCGCGATCGCTTCGATCTCGATCATGAAATCGGGGCTCGCCAGCGCCGACACGATCATCAGCGTCGAGGCGGGCGGCCGGATATCGCCCAGCGCCTTATCGCGCGCGGCGCGGCTGGGCAGGATGTAGCTTTTGTCGGTCAGCAAAATCGTGATCTTGATCAGATCGCCGAACCCCATGCCCGCATCGGCCAGGATCGCGCCGATATTCGCCCATACGGCGGCGGCCTGGGCTTCGATCGTCTTGGGGATCGAGCCATCGGGCAAATTTCCGACCTGCCCTGACAGATAAAGCGTCCGCGCACCTTGTTTCACCTCGATGGCGTGTTGATAGCGGCCCGTGGGCGGCGCGATGGTCGCGGGATTATAGGTTTTCGGCATGCGTTGAACCTGACTCCATCTGACTGTAAGAGAATAGCAGATGACGCAAAAACCCGTACATGTGGTGGGCGGCGGCTTGGCCGGGTCCGAAGCCGCCTGGGCGCTGGCCAAGGCCGGCGTGCCCGTGATTCTGCACGAAATGCGGCCGGTTCGCGGTACCGAGGCGCATCAGACGCCCAAATTCGCCGAATTGGTCTGCTCCAATTCCTTCCGCTCCGACGAGTGGGAGGCGAACGCCGTGGGCCTGCTGCACCGCGAATTGCGGCTCGCGGGCTCGCTGGTGCTGAAAGCGGCCGATGCGCATCGCGTCCCCGCCGGGGCGGCTTTGGCCGTGGACCGCGAGGGCTTCTCCCAAGCCGTGACCGACGCGATCGAGGCCGAGCCTTTGATCGAGATCAGGCGCGAGGAAGTCGCCGGCCTGCCGCCGGAGGACTGGGGCAGAACCATCGTCGCGACCGGGCCGCTGACCTCGCCCGCGTTGGCGCAGGCGATCCGCGAAGCGACGGGCGAAGACTCCCTCGCCTTTTTCGATGCGATTGCACCCATCGTCCATAAAGACAGCATCGACTTCTCCAAAGCATGGTTCCAGTCGCGCTGGGACAAGGGCGACGGCAAGGACTACGTCAATTGCGCGATGGACAAGGACCAGTACGAGGCGTTCATCGCCGCCTTGCTCGCGGGCGAGAAGACCGAGTTCAAGGATTGGGAAAAAGACACGCCTTATTTCGAAGGCTGCTTGCCCATCGAGGTGATGGCCGAGCGTGGCCCCGAGACGTTGCGCTTCGGGCCGATGAAGCCCGTCGGCTTGCGCGATCCGGCGACCGAACGGCGCCCCTACGCGGTCGTGCAGTTGCGCCAGGACAATGCGCTCGGCACGTTGTTCAACATGGTCGGCTTCCAAACGAAGCTCAAATACGGCGAACAAGCCCGCGTGTTCCGGATGATTCCGGCGCTGGCGAACGCGGAATTCGCACGGCTCGGCGGCATCCATCGCAACACGTTCATCAACTCGCCGCGCGTGCTCGATGCGGGGCTCCGCTTGAAGGCACGGCCGAATTTGCGCTTTGCGGGCCAAGTCACCGGCGTGGAAGGCTATGTCGAGAGTGCGGCGATCGGCCTGCTTGCCGGGCGCTTCGCCGCCGCCGAAGCGTTGGGTCAGCCCTTCGCGCCGCCGCCGCCCACGACCGCGTTCGGCGCGCTGCTGGCGCATATCACCGGCGGGGGCGACGCGAAGACCTTCCAGCCGATGAATTGCAATTTCGGCCTGTTCCCGCCGCTGGAAAACGTGCCGACCAAGGGCAAGAAGCATTTCGATCGCAAGAAAGCCTATGCCCATCGCGCGGCCGAAGCGCTCGACGCGTGGCTTGGCCGGTCAGAAGCGGCGCAGTGAATGCGCGAACCAGAGGCGCCAAATATCGGCGGGTGTAGGCTTGCGCAGCGCCGGATCGAACGGATCGTAGTTTGATTTTTCCAGGCGCTTGAGCGCCAAGGAAGCGACCTTGCCCGGCAAGGCGGCGGCGAAGATATCGCGCGGCGGTTTTTGCGCGCTTGCTTCGTCCAGCAATTTCCGCGCGCGTAAAGCGATCGGTTCGATCACGGAACGCAAGGCGGGGCCCGCCTTGTTCTCGTGCAGCATATCGGTCGTGATCTTCGCGGCGTCGAGCAAATCGGCGGGCAACGGCGTGCGGCGCTGGCGCGCGAAGAACGGCAGGGCCCGCAAAATGCCGGCCAGCGCATAAGCCGTGCCGACCGGCTCGGCCGATGGGTGGTCGCGGCCAAAGGCGGCACGCGAAATCGATCCGCCCACGCCGCGCGCGTAATCGGCCATCTCGGCGAGCGAGGCGTATGGCGCATCGTCGAGATCGCGTTCGCGCGCGTCGATGGCGACGCGCAATGGCGCGAATTCCGGCCGCGCCGCCGCCAAAGCCAGAACGACGGGATGTTTGCGGAGTTTCGTCCCCGCCTCGATCTCGTCGAGCGCTTCGCGCCACCATTGCAGGCGGATCTGGCCCAGCATGGGCTCGGACACCGTTTCGCGCACCCGGGCGATTTCCGCGTTGAAGGCGTAGACCGCGATCAGCCGGGCGCGCAATTCCCCGCGCGCGAACAGGGTCGTGCGCCAGCGATCGGGGTCGGACCCCCGCAGATCGCGGTCGGCCTGTGCGAGGGTATCTTCGGACATGGGGTGCTATATAGACGGTGTACCGGCCGGAATCGACACGTGACAAGAACCCGCGAAACCGAGAATTTCCCCGTCGGCTCCTGGCTGATCGCCCCCGCCCATCGCGCGGCGGTGCACGCGTTCTATGCCTTCGCCCGGGCGGCGGACGATATCGCCGACGATCCGAACCGGGACAGCGCCGACAAGCTGGTGCTGCTCGACGCTTACGACGCGGCCTTGCTAGGCGGCGATGGCCCGGCCGAAGCCGTGCATTTGCGGGAAATTCTCGACGCGCGCGGCCTGACGATCGATCACGCCCGTCATTTGTTGCAAGCCTTCAAGGCCGATGCCTCGGGCCGCAATTGCCGGACGTGGTCGGACCTGCTCGCCTATTGCCGCTATTCGGCGGCTCCGGTCGGGCGCTTCCTGCTCGACCTGCATGGCGAGAACCGCGAAACCTGGCTGGCGTCGGACGCGCTTTGCGCCGCCTTGCAGATCGAAAACCATCTTCAGGACGCCGCCGAGGATTGGTTCAATCTGCGCCGGCTTTACGTGCCGGGCGACATGCTGGCGCGCGCCGATTTGACCGAACGCGATTTGCTCGCGGCGCAGATCTCGCCCGCCTTGCGCGACGTCTACGACAAGTTGCTCGATCGCGTGGACGGGTTGAACGCCCAGGCCGCCGCCCTGCCCGGTACGATCAAGGATCGGCGCATGCGGATGGAAGCGGCGGCGATCGTCGCAATCTCCCACAAGCTCGCCGCCCGTCTGCGCCGCCAGGACCCGCTGGCCAAGCGCGTCGCGTTGTCGAAATTCGACAAGCTGAGCGCGGCGCTCGCCGGTCTCTGGGCCGGACTGGCGAAATGACCAAAGCAAGGGGCTCGAGCTTCTATTGGGGCATGCGCCTGCTGCCCGAGCCCAAGCGCGGTGCAATGTTCGCCCTCTACGATCTTGCTCGCGCGATCGACGATGCGGCCGATAACGAGGCACCGCGAGAGACGAAGCGCCAAGCGGTCGCCGGGTGGCGTGCCGAGATCGACGCCCTCTATCGCGGCCAACCGACGCGCGCCGAAACGATCGCGATCCTGCCTTACGTGAAGCTATTCGATCTGCCGCGCGCCGAGTTCGACGCGTTGATCGACGGCCAGGAAATGGATCTCGACGGCGGCGCCTATGACGAAGCGCGGCTGGTGCTTTACTGCCGCCGCGTGGCGGGCACGATCGGCATGCTGACGCTGGCGATCCTCGGCGTGCGCGCCGACGATTACGCGACGACGCTCGGCGAAGCGTTCCAGCGCATCAATATTCTGCGCGACGTGGACGAGGATCGCGCACGCGGGCGCGATTACGTGCCGCCGGGAACCGATCTTGCCGCCACGGCCGCCGCGAAACTGGCGGCGGCGGAGCGTCTGCGCCAAGGCCTCGACGCACGCGCTTTGCGCCCGGCCTTGGTGATGACCGAGCTTTATCGCGCGTTGTTGGCTGCGATCTTGCGCGGCGAACGGCGCTTGAGCCGTTTTGCGAAGTTGCGCGCCGTCGCGATCGGGTTATGGAAAAGCCGATGATCGGCGTCGATGTCCATGTGATCGGCGCGGGGCTTGCGGGGCTTTCGGCCGCTCTGGATTTGGCCGATGCGGGAGCCCGCGTCGCGTTGCACGAAGCCGCCCCGCAAGCCGGCGGGCGTTGCCGGTCCTTCGTCGATCAAGTGCTGGAGCGCGAGATCGACAATGGCGGCCATGTGCTGCTCGGCGGCAACAAGGCCGTGTTCGACTATCTCGACCGCATCGGGTCGCGTGCGGAAATGGAAGCGATCGCGCCCGCGTCCTTCCCGTTCATGGATTTGGCGACGGACGAGACGTGGTCGATCCGCCCCAATGCCGGGCCGATCCCGTGGTGGATCATGGCGCCGTCGCGCCGCGTGCCCGGAACGCGGCCCGCCGATTACGCCGAAGCGCTCAATCTCTATTTCGCGTCCGAGACCGATACCGTCGCGCGGCGCCTCGATCCCGAGGGGCCGCTGTTTCAAGCGCTATGGGAACCGCTTTGCGTCGCGGCGCTGAACACCAGCCCGCGCGAGGCGGCGGCCAAACCGCTGGCGCGCGTTCTCGCCGAAAGCTTCGGCAAGGGCGAAGCCGCGTGCCGCCCCTTTTTGCCGCGCAACGGATTGACGCCGGCGCTGATCGACCCCGCCTTGATGGCGCTCGCGCGCATGGGCGTCACACGCCGCTTCGGCGTGCCGCTCGAAGCGCTTTCGGTGCAAGCCGGCCGCGTCACCGGTTTGCGCTTCGCCGACGGCGACGTTTCGGTCGGCGATGCGTGCGTGGTGCTGGCGCTACCGCCGTATGCGATCGCCCGATTGCTGCCGGATCTGAAGCTGCCGCAAGAAATGTCGCCGATCGTCAACGTCCATTTCCGGCTGGACGAAGCCGTCGCCTTGCCCGGCGGGCAAAGATTGCTGGGCCTTGTCGGCGGCACGGCGCAATGGCTGATCGCGCGCGGCGATGTCGTGTCTGTGACGGTCAGCGCGGCCGACGATCTGGTCGAACGGCCCAACGATGCGGTCGCGGCGATGATCTGGCGCGAGATCGCCAAGGCGTTGGGAAAGCCGCCCTTTCCCGTGCCGCCATACCGCACGGTCAAGGAACGCCGCGCCACGTTGCGCCTGACGCCGCGCGCGGAGGCGTCGCGCCCCGGCCCGTTGACCGCAACCCAAAATTTGTTTTTGGCGGGGGACTGGACCCAAACGGGCCTGCCGCCGACAATGGAGTCCGCGATTCGGTCGGGCCGAGCCGTTTCGCGCGCCATCCTGCAAGGACACGCTCGGCCCGCGACGATCCCCCGCGAGGCGCCGCATGACGGGGCCCGCCCAACGTAACGGAGTCTCAAAAATGGTCGACCTTCTGGCGAAGCTCGGGCTCGATAAGCTCGAACGAGCCGTCATCTACGGCATCGGCATCGCGGTGGTGCTGGCGCTGCTGACCGGCTCGGTCTATTTCCAGCATCAATGGTTCGCGTTCTTCATGCGCTGGCTGCATGTGCTGTGCGGCGTGATGTGGATCGGTCTGCTCTGGTACTTCAACTTCGTGCAGATCCCGTCGATGCCGAAGATCCCCGACGATCAGAAGCCGGCCGTCTCCAAGGTCATCGCGCCGACGGCGTTGTTCTGGTTCCGCTGGGCCGCCTTGGCCACGGTCGTCACCGGCCTGCTGCTCGCGTCGATGAACATGTACATCGTGCAAGCCTTGACGCTGCAGGCGGGCCCGTCGCGCCTGATCGGCATCGGCATGTGGCTGGGTCTGCTGATGGCCTATAACGTGTGGATGATCATTTGGCCGAACCAGAAGATCGCGCTGGGCATGGTCGAAGCCGACGCCGACGCGAAGAAGAAGGCGGCGCGCACGGCGATGATCACCTCGCGCGTCAACACGATGCTGTCGATCCCCATGCTCTATTTCATGGTGGCCGCGCAGAACGTCGCGACGAACTGAACGATCGTTTCGGTTCGAAACGGAACGGGGCCCTTCGGGGCCCCGTTTTTTTGCGAGAACCGACAGCCTCATGGTTCGACAGGCTCACCATGAGGCCTCACCCTGTGACCGTCAATGGACGCTCATGTCGAAGGGCGAGGCCGACCGGAAAATGCGTCAGACCGGCACGAGGCACGCGGCAACGCGCCGCTCTTCGGCCAGCAGCAGATTGTAGGTACGGCACGCCGCCCCGGTATCCATCAGATCGGCGGTCATGCCCGCGTCGCGCAAAGCCGCGCGCACATCCGGCCGCACGAACAAGGCGCGCTTGCCCATGCCGAGCAGCAGGATGTTCGGCTTGTCGGCGAGATCGAGCAGCGGTTTGAAATCCGCGAAGCCGAGTGCGGCGATATCCGCGAAATCCCAATCGAGCACGCGATCGCCCGTCACGATGATCGGCCGGCGATAGACGGTGCCGCGGATCGAAATCCCGCCGCCGCCATAACCGTCGACGAGCTTGCGCTCCGCGCCCGGTTCGGGAAGCGGCGCGGCCATCGTTACGGCGTGGCGGGTGCGGCGGTCTTGTCGCCCTCGGTCTTTCCGGGGGGCGGACCGCGGCGCAGCTTATCCTCGCCCAGGAACAGCAGGATCGGGGCCGCGATGAAGATCGACGACGACGTGGCGAGGAAAATGCCGAACACCATCGACCAGGCGAACTCCTCCAGCGCTTCGCCGCCGAACAAGGCGAGCGGCAGCGTGGCGAGCAGCGAGGCGACCGAGGTGCCGATCGTGCGCGACAGCGTCTCGTTGATCGACAGGTCGATCAGGTCGCGCAGCGACATGGATTTGTATTTGCGCAAGTTTTCGCGCACGCGGTCGTAGACGACGACCTTGTCGTTGATCGAATAGCCCATCACGGTCAGCATCGCGGCGATCGCGACCAGATTGAACTGGAAATCCGTGATCACGTAGAAGCCGATCATCTTCGTTGTGTCGAGCAGCAGCGTCACGACCGCGCCGATGCCGAACTGCCATTCGAAACGGAACCAGATATAGATCAGCATCGCGACGAAGCTGAGCCCCATCGCGGTCATGCCGTTGACGAACAATTCCTGCGACACGGAAGCGCCCACGGCTTCGACGCGGCGCACCTGAAGCCCCGGGAAAGCCTCGGACAGAGCGCCGCGCACGCGCTCGACCGCGCGTTGCTGGGCGGCTTCGTCACCCGGCTGGCGCTCCAGGCGGATCAGCACGTCGTTATTGCCGCCGAATTGCTGCAAGCCGGCCTGCCCCACGCTTTGCTGCGACAGCACGGCGCGGATTTTCGTGAAATCGGCGTCTTGCGGCGTGCGCACTTCCATGACGATGCCGCCCTTGAAGTCGATGCCGTAATTCATACCCGGGTGGAAATAGAGCACGACCGACAGGATCGACAGCAGCGCCGACACGATCAGGCCCATGAAGCGGCCCTTCATGAACTTGATGTCGGTCTTTTCCGGCACCAGACGCAGCATGGGGAAGAGCTTGATCATGTGTTTCCCTCGCCCCTTCAGACCGGCAGACGCTCGCGCTTGCGCGCGCGCAGCCACATGACCATCATCAAACGAACGACGACGGTCGCCGAGAAGAACGACGTGATGATGCCGAGCGTGATGGTGACGGCGAAGCCGCGCACCGCGCCCGTGCCGAACGCGAACAACAGCAGCATCTTGAGCAGCGTGGTCAGGTTCGAGTCCACGATGGTCGAGAAGGCGCGCGCATAGCCCGCCTCCATCGCCGCATAGGGCGTCTTGCCCGCTTTCACTTCTTCGCGGATACGCTCGTTGATCAGGATGTTCGCGTCGACCGACAGGCCCAGCGTCAGCAACAGCCCCGCCATGCCCGGCAGCGTCAAGGTCGCCTGAAGAAGCGAAAGACACGCGACGGTCAGCGCCAAATTGACCACGAGGCCGATACAGGCGAGCCAGCCGAACAGGCCGTAGCTCCAGCCGATGAAGATGAACACCATCGCGCCGCCGGCCAGGATCGACACGATACCCGCCTTGATCGCGTCGGCGCCGAGATCGGGACCGACGGTGCGTTCCTCGACGATCGTCAGCGGTGCGGGCAGCGCGCCCGCGCGCAACAGAACCGAAAGATCCTGCGCGTCGTTCGCGGTGAAGCGGCCCGAAATCTGACCGCGCCCGCCCAGAATGGGTTCGCGGATCACGGGGGCCGAAATCACCTTGTCGTCGAGCACGATCGCGAAGGGCCGGCCGACGTTCTGGCGCGTCACGTCGCCGAAGCGGCGCGCGCCGATCGTGTCGAACTCGAAATTGACGATCCACTCGCCGGTCTGCGGATTGGTGCCGGCCGAGGCGCGGGTGAGGCTCGCACCCTCCACTTCCACGCGCTGGCGCACCGCGTACATCGCGGGCTGGCCGTTGGGCAGCGTGTCCTTGTCGGCGCGCAGCAGAAGCGTGCCCGGCGGCGGGCGCTGGCCCGAATAAGGGTCGAAATTCGGGTCGAGCAGATGGAAGGTCATCCGCGCGGTCGTGCCGAGCAACCGTTTCACACGGTCCGGATCGTCCACGCCCGGCAATTGCACCAAAATGCGCGCCGCGCCCTGGCGCGCGATCTGCGGCTCGTTCACGCCGGTTTCGTCGATGCGCCGGCGGACGATTTCGATCGATTGCTGGATCGCCTGGGTCGCCTTGTCGCGCAAGGCGGTCTCGGTCAGCGTTAGCGTGACCGTGCCGTCGGGCTGGGTTTGGATGTCGAGATCGGGCGTGCCGCCGCCCAAGGTCCCGCCGCCCACCATCACAACGATTTCGCGCAGCAGGCGCGCGGCTTCGGGCGCTTGGGCCGCATCGCGCACCTGAAACACGACCGTGTTCTCGCGCGCCGAAACGCCCGCGATCTGGATATTGGCCTGGCGCATGCGCGCCCGGACCTGATCCTGAACCGAGTTCAGACGCTCGCGCACGACCGTCTGCATATCGACTTCAAGCAGCAGATACGACCCGCCGCGCAGGTCGAGACCGAGATTCATCGCGGTGTAGGGCACGAAGCCCGGCCACCAGCCGGGGCGCGCGAAGAAATTCGGCAACGACATAAGGACGCCGGCCAAGCAAATGGCGACGATCGTCCACTTCTTCCAGGTCGAGAAGAACAGCATCGGCGGGTCGGTATCTCAGCCCTTGACGGCCGAAACGTACTCGTCGTGACCCAGACGCGCGTAGAGCTTGCGCTTGACCGGGTCCTTCAGCGTCTCGATCGCTTCGGCGGCCGCGGCGTCGCCCGCCTTCTTCTCGGCGGCGGTATCGACCTCGGCTTGGCCCGCATTTTCCGGCACGCCCAGAATTTCCCAATAGGTCGGGCCCGACGGCGCCTTCTTCTCGGCCTTTTCCGGCTTGTCGTCGGCGGCGACCGGCTCGGTCTTCGCGGTGATCTCCGCGATCATCGAACGGATGATGCGCACGCGCACGCCGTCGGCGATTTCCAGCACCGCTTCGCGATCCGAAACGACGCGCTGCACGGTGCCGATCAAACCGCCCGTGGTGACCACGCGATCGCCGCGCTTCAGCGCGTCGACCATCGCCTTGTGGTCCTTCACCTTCTTCTGCTGCGGGCGGATGATCAGGAAGTAGAAAACGACGAAAATCAGGACCAGCGGCAAAAGCTGGATGATGAAGTCGCTGCCGCCGCCGCCCCCGGCGGCCTGCGCGTAAGCGGGGGAAATGAACATCGAAAACTCCGTCGTATCGGGGAAAGGGATAAGGCGCGCGACTATAGCCACCTCCCCCCGAAAAGCAACACCCCCTCCGGGCCGGATTTTCCTTTCGGATTGACCACTTGGCGGGCGGGGACTACCGTCCCGGCCCTGCCCTGGGGATGGAATCGCCGCATATGGATACGCGTCCATGGATTTGAATAAAACCGAACAGCTTCTGACCCGCATCGCCGACGCGCTGGACCGGATCGCCCCGCCCGCCCGGATTTCGGCCGATCTGGACGCCGCCGACGCTTTCGTTTGGCATGCGGAGGGCGCGCGCCTGGAAGCCGTCGCCAAGGTCAACCGGGTCGATATCTCGCTGTTGAAGGGCGTCGAGCGTCAGCGCGACCAGCTTTACGACAACACCAAGCGCTTCGCCGACGGCCTGCCCGCCAACAACGTGCTGCTGTGGGGTGCGCGCGGAACCGGCAAATCATCGCTGGTCAAAGCGGTCCACGCGCAGATTTGCGCCGAGCGCAAACGCGCCGTGGCGCTGATCGAAATCCATCGCGAGGATATCCCCTCGCTGCCCAAGCTGCTCGCCCATGTCCGCCAGACGGATCGGCGTATCGTGATCTTCTGCGACGATCTATCGTTCGATGGCCAGGACGCCGCTTACAAATCGCTGAAGGCCGTGCTCGATGGCGGCATCGAAGGACGACCCGACAACGTCGTGTTCTACGCGACGTCGAACCGTCGTCATCTGATGCCGCGCGACATGATCGAGAACGAGCGCTCGACCGCGATCAATCCCGGCGAAGCGGTCGAGGAAAAAGTCTCCCTCTCCGACCGCTTCGGCCTGTGGCTCGGCTTCCACAACGCCGATCAGGATACGTATTTCGCGATGATCGAAGGCTACGCCCAGCGCTACGGCTTCGGCGTACCGGTCGAGGAATTGCGCCGCCAAGCCAATGAATGGTCGGTGACGCGCGGTGCGCGGTCGGGCCGCGTCGCTTGGCAGTTCGTGGTGGATCTCGCCGGGCGCTTGGGCAAGCGGATCGACTAACCGGTCGGCATTTTCTCGAACTTCGTCAGCGCCGGGTCGAGCGTATCCCACGCGAGGCCGCGTGTCGAATAGGTGACGAAAGCGGGCGCGAAGCGCTCGGGCTCGTCCAGGCTTGCCGCGCGCACGGCGATCATTTCGGGCATCGCCGCGAAGGTCGTATAGACCGGCGAACCGCAAGTCGGGCAGAACGCGCTGGTTTTGATATTGCCGCTATCGGCCTTGTTGTCCCAACGCGTGGCCTTGCCCGTGATCGCCGCCGCCGCGCGCGGAAATGCCATGTGCGAGCCATGGCCCGTTCCGCTTTCGCGCCGGCAATCGATGCATTGGCAATGCAAGCCCGCCATCGGCTCGGCCGCGATTTCGTAACGCAGCGCGCCGCAAGCGCAGCCGCCGGTAAAGGGCTTGGTCATGGGTTAGCTCGCGTAACGATAGCGCGGGCGCCAGCCGGCAGCGCCGTCGGGCAGCAGGTCGAACATCGGCCAGACGAAACAGAAATCGTCGCCGGGCGAGAATTCCTCGGCCGCCGCGCGGAAGAGGCCCTGCTTCGTGCGCTTCAAGGTCGACACACCCGGCAGCCAGCCCGCCTTCGGATCGCGGAACCCGAGCGCTTGCGCGAAGTCGCTGCCCTTGTGGCTGAGCATCGGGAAGCGCCAGCCGCGCGATTTGGCGAACTCGGCTTGTTCCTCGGGCGCATCGGGGCTCGTCACGACGAAGGGCGCGCGATTGGCAAGATGGTCGTAGACGCCGTTGAAACCGTCCGCCCACAGCGTGCAATAGGGGCAGCCTTTGCCCATGTTGTGGATCAGGATCAGATCGTCCGCGTCGCCGAACAGATCGGACAAGCGCTTCTCGCCGTCGGTCCCGAACAGCACATGATCGAGCACGGGTTCCAGCGGCCGTTTGCGGCGCGCTTCGGTCATCCGCGCGCGGATCTCGCGGATCTCGCGGCGATAGACGTCGAGCTCGTCGGCCGATTGCTTGCCGATGCCGCAGCAATCGCCTTTCGTGTTTTCCGGGCTGGCCATCGTTCTCTCCTCCCTCAAATCGCCGTGTCGTATTCGGTGCGCAGCCTGACCCAGGCCATGTCGAAGGGCAGGCCCGACTCGTCGCGGCCCTTGGGCACGAGATCGATCAAGCCGTAAGTCGGATTGATCTGCTCGATGCCGCGCGCATAGCAGGAATAGGTGTGGAAGATCGCGCCGTCGGGCAGCTTGGCGAACACCGAAACGCCGGGCAGGTCGGTCATGTTCTTGGCGCCGGCGCTGTGCTTCGATTTCGGCGTGAAATTATACTCCGCCGTCTCGTCGCCGGCGGTGAACTCCACGCCGAAATCGCGCGCGAAGCCGTCCGGCCCGCAGGAATACCAGGGGAACTGCCAGCCGAGCTTTTCCTTGAACGCCGCGAGCTTGGCATAGGGGGCGCGGGAGATCGCGGCGAAGGCGATGTCGCGCGCGGCCAGATGCGGCGCTTGCCGGTCGAAACCATCGGCCCACATCGAGCAGCTTTTGCAGCCGCGCTCCCACTCCGGTGCGAACATGAAATGATAGACGAGCAATTGCGAATGCGGTCCGAACAGACCGGCGAACGATTTGACGCCGCCCGCCCCTTCGAAGGCGTAATCCTTCTCGACCCGCACCCACGGCATTTCGCGGCGCAAGGCGGCGATACGATCGCGCTCGCGGGTCAATTCCTTCTCGGCATTCAACAAAGCCAAGCGGCGGCGGCGCCATTCGTCGCGCGACACGATTTCGGCGGACAGGCTCATTTGCGCTTCCTCTTTTTCGGGGGAACGGGATCGGGCAACGCAGCGACCAAGGCTTCGAACTGGTGCTGCCAGTATTTGGCGTAGCGGTTCATCCAGAGGGCGGCGACCTGCACGGGCTCCGCCGTCAGGCTGCAACGCGCGATGCGCCCGTCGCGCTCCTGCGCGATCAGGCCCGCCTGGACCAGAACCTGGATATGGCGCGACACCGCCTGCAACGACACGGGATGCGGGGCGGCCAATTCGCCGACCGTCGCGGGGCCTTGCGCCAAACGATCGAGCAAAGCGCGGCGCAACGGATCGCTGAGCGCGAAAAAGACGCGATCGAGCGTGGCCTCTTGCGTGGCCGGATCGGAAACGAGTTCGCGCAGAAAAGCGGGGCGGTTCATGCCGCCCTTAATATCAACCGATCAGTTGAATGTCAACGAGTTTGTTGAATGTCGTTCAGCGATCGAAACGCACGGTCAGTTTCAGTTTCTCCGTATCGTCGAAGCCGCGCTCGCGCGCGAGATCGACCAACGCCGCCGCGATCAGATCGCCGGGCACGCGCTTGGCGTCCTTCTTGCGCATCGCGATGGTGAAGTTGGGGTTGTTTTTCTCGCCGCCCATGATGGTGACGCGCCCTTCCCCGCCATCGGTCGGCGTGAGCGTCAGGAACAGCGTAAGGCCGGTCTTGGGATCGCGCAGACGCTTTTCTTCGAACTCGCGGCCATGGCGATCGCGCAAGCGGCGCGTATCCATACCGTCGGCGGTGCGCACCGTCTCGCCGTTCGCGGGCGCTTGCGAGTTGAAGGACGTGATCAAATCGCTAAGCCGCGCTTTTAGGGCGGCGTTGAGCCCGGCAAGGCCTTGCAGGATCACCGCCGGATCGGTCTTGTCCTTGGCGGCGGAATCCTTGGCGACAGGCGCGTCGGCCGTTGCCGGCGAGCGTGCGATCGACGAAATACCGGCGGTACCGCGCGAAGCGGCGATCGAATCGGTCATCGGAATTCTCCCGTCTGCGTGCGGGCATTCTGCCCAGCAATTATTGTCGGGGAGATACAACCTTCCGTCAAGCCGCAATTCGGCGGCGCGCGCGTTAGTTCGAAGCGCTTTGGCTGCCGAGATATTCGGCCGGATTCACGGCGCGCGTCCCCCGCCGCACTTCGAAATGGAGCTGCGGCGTAGCCACACCGCCGCTCGAGCCCACGCGCCCGATCGTTTGGCCGCGCCGGACATTGTCGCCGCGCTGAACCAGAAGTTCGTCGGCATGGGCGTAAGCCGTCACGTAACCGCCGTCGTGCCGCACAAGCAGCAGATTGCCGAAGCCGCGCAACTCGTTGCCGGCATAGATCACGGTCCCCGCCTCGGCCGCCCGGAACGGCGTGCCGCGCGGGGCCGCGATGTTCACGCCGTCGTTCTGCAAGCCGCCGGGCTTGGGCCCGTAATCCGACACGACAACGCCGCGCACCGGCCATAGGAAACGCCCGGCGCGCGCGGGGTCGCTGGGTTCCGGCGCCGTCAACGCCGACGGTACGGGCGGCGCTGGCTGCGGGGCCGCTTGGGGTGCCGGCTGTGCCGGCGGTTGCGCCGGCGGCGGCGTCACGACGGCGACGGGCGGCACCGACGCCGATGGCGGCGCATTCGCCGGCGGGGCCGGCATGGGCTGCACGGCAACGGGCGGCGGCGGAAGGGCCGCTTGCTCGACCGGGCGCTGCACCGGTGTGGGGATCGGCGCCGCGGCGATCGCGGTTTGCGTTTGCTGCGCGCTGCCCGGGATCACCAAACGCTGGCCGATGCGGATCACGTAAGGCGGCTCGATGCCGTTGGCGCGGACGAGATCGGCGAGCGACACGCCGTAGCGTTGGGCGAGTTGCGACGCCGTGTCGCCGCTGCGCACGTCGTGCACCCGCACGGCGGGGATGGTCAGCCGGTCGCCAGGGTTGAGAACGTAGGGCGCTTGCAGGCGGTTCGCGTCGATGATCGCGCGCGTGGGCACGCCCGAGCGTCGCGACAGTGTGAACACCGTATCGCCCGGGACGACAACATGGGTCGTGCCCGGTTGCAGCGTGCCGGCGACCGGTGCGGCCGCGCGTTGTTGGGTTTGCTGTTGTTGCGGCTGGGCTTGGCCGCGGCCGCCGACATAGACGGGGGCCGGCGGGCCGCCGCGTTCGCACGCGGCAAGCGCCAGCAGCGCTGCCAGAGCGGCGTATTTAAGGGCGGACGGCCGCAACGGCCCCGCGCCTTCTAATTCGGCAGGCCGGCCACCATCGGAACGAAGCGTACCGCGTCGAGTTCCTCGATGGTCGTCCGGCCGTCGAGCTTGCGCAAACGCACGAGTGCCTGGGTGCGCTTTTCGCGCCCCACGGGCAGGATCATCACGCCGCCTTCGGCGAGTTGATCGACCAGCGCCCCGGGAATATCCGAAGGCGCTGCCGTGACGATGATCCGTTCGAAGGGCGCTTGTTCGCGCCAGCCCGCCCAGCCGTCCCCGAATTTGGTGACGACGTTATGGACGCGCAAAGCTTTGAACCGCTCTTCGGCCAGGACCATCAATTCGCGATGCCGCTCGATCGTGTAGACTCGGCGCACCATGCGCGCGAGCACGCAAGTTTGGTAACCCGAACCCGTGCCGATCTCCAAGACCTTCATGCGCGGACCCGCCTCCAGGGCCTGGCTCATCAATCCGACGACCGACGGCCGCGACAAGGTTTGCGCATGCCCGATGGGCAAAGCCGCGTCCTCGTAGGCGCGGTCGCGGAAGGTCGGCGGCACGAAAACTTCGCGCGGCGTGCGCTCGATCGCGGCGAGAACGCCCACGTCGGCCACGCCGGCCGCGCGCAACTCCATCACCAGTCGGATCTTGTGGTTGGGCGTGCTCATGCGCGGCGGCCTTTCGAAGCCTGGGTCGAAGCCTTGGTCAAAGACGTAGCGAAGCGCTTCAGCGTCGATTTATGCGTGAGATCGAGGAAGATCGGCGTCACGGAAATCCAACCGCGATCGCAGGAATGGATGTCGGTGCCGGGGCGCGTGTCGTGCCCGCGCCTTGCGGCGCCGATCCAGAAATACGGTTCGCCGCGCGGATCGAGATTGCGCACGATTTCGTCGCCGGTTTTGTAGCGGCCCTGACGCGCGGCAACGACGCCGCGCACATTGGCCGCGGGCGCATCCGGGAAATTGACGTTGATCAGCGTTTCCGCCGGCCAGCCGAGTTTCAGGATCTGGCGGATCGTCTTTTCGGCGTGCTTTTCGGCCGTCGCCCATTTCACCGGATGCGGCGCGGTCAACACTTGCGACAACGCGATCGACGGCACGCCCAGAATGGTCGCCTCCATCGCCGCGGCGATCGTGCCCGAATAGGTCACGTCGTCGCCCAGATTGCCGCCGCGATTGATACCCGACAGGCAAAGCGTGGGCGGCTTGTCCTTCATGATTTCCTGGACCGCGAGCATCACGCAATCGGTCGGCGTGCCGTCGACCGCGTAGCGGTTGCCCTTCAGCTTGCGCACGCGCAACGGCCGGCGGATGGTCAAAGAATGGCTGACGGCGCTTTGTTCGGTTTCGGGTGCGACGACCCACACGTCGCGCGACAGCTGGCGCGCGACTTTCTCCAACAGGCCGATGCCGGTCGCGCGATAGCCGTCGTCGTTGACGACAAGAATGCGCGCCGTGGCGGGATCGATCGGTTTGCCGAACATGGCCCCTCGGTCGCGCGGGAAAAATGCCGGAACGAGGCGCGACTCCGAGTTTATACGTGAGCGCTTCGCGACGCGTCCACAGATCGCCGGAAGCGAATCCTTTTCAAGCGCTTAGCCGAGCGGCCGGCCGACCTTGGCCAAGGCATCCGCCCGCATCGTGGTGCCCGCACCGGGCATTTGCGGCAGCTTGTAGTTCCCGCCGTCGACCGCGATCGGCTCGGCGAACCAGTCGCGGATCCAGGGAATGTATTCGAGCATCGTCGACGCGGGATGCCACCACGCCAGATGCACATGAACCTGCGTCATGTCGCCGGCATGCGCGCAGACCGGCAGGCGCCGACCATGCGCGGCGTCGGCCACGCGGATATATTCGGTGATACCGGCGAGCCGCGTGACGTCGGGCTGCACGTAATGCACGGCGCCCTGCCCCATGAATTGCTCGAAGGCTTCGGCGGTGTAGATCTGTTCGCCCAACGCCACGGGAATGCTGGTGGCGCGCGCGAGTGCCGCATGCCCGGCGATGTCGTCGTACCAGAGCGGCTCTTCGAACCAGAACACGTCGAGCGCCTCGGCCGCGCGGCAGAAGCGCAGACAGGTCGGCAAATCCCATTTGCCGTTGCCGTCGATCGCCATCGTCACCGACGGACCGATCAGCTTGCGCACCGCTTCCAGGCGCTTCAAATCGACGGTCGGATCGTCGTGCCCGACTTTGATCTTGATGCGCCGGAACCCGTCGCGCTCGATCGCCGTTTTGCAAAGCTCGAGCATTTCAGGCAGCGGGATCGACAGCCAGCCGATATCGGTGTTGTAGGCTTCGAGCTTCGGCTTGGTCGCGCCGCCGAGCAATTTCCACAGCGGGACGCCCGCTTTCTTGGCGCGCAAATCCCACAGCGCGATATCCACGGCGGCGAGTGCGATATGCGTGATACCGGCGCGCCCCACCCATTGCACGGCGGGATAGCGCGCGAGCTTGCGCCACAAGCGGTCGCCGTCCATCGCGTCCTCGCCGATCAGCAGATCGGCATAGCAATCGCGGATGCAGGACGTGACCAGACGATCCGACGGCAAATGCGCGTGTGTACCGGTGAAGCCCCAGCCTTCCAGCCCGTCGTCGGTGCGGATGACGCAGCCGACGACGCCCCAATGCGTAATGCTATGGGTCGAATCCCGGATCGAGCCTTGCTGGATCGGGCAATGGGCGATGAAGGGTTCGACGGCGACGATCCGCATCGGTTTGTCTCCCCTATCGCCGCCCGTTCGGACGCCGATCGCCGCTTAGCGCGATTGATTGAAGTCGGTTTCGCCGGGCGTGGCCGGTGTCGCGGCGGCGGTCGTTTCGACCACGGCCGCCGTCGCCGCGGCGGCGGCGGGTGCCGCACTGGGCGGCGCCGACGGTGCGGGCGTCGATGGCGGCACGTCGCCGTTCTCGGCCGCTTCGGCGGCGGCTTCCGCCGCGTCGCGCTCGGCCTTGCTCTTCTCGATCCAGCGCCCGATCCACACCGACGCCTCGTAAAGCATGTACATCGGGACCGCGAGCGAGAGCTGGCTGAACACGTCTGGCGGCGTCACCACGCCCGCGAAGGCGACGACGCCCACGACCGCATAGCGGCGCTTGTCGGCCAGGGTTTGGGCCGAAATCAGACCGACGCGCACCAGCAGCAGCAGCAGCACCGGCAATTCGAAACTGACGCCGAACGCCAAGATCAACGACATGACGAGCGAGAGATACTCGCTCATCTTCGCTTCGAGCTGGATCGGCAATTGGCCTTCGGCGGCCGGCAATTCGAAGCTGGTGAAGAATTTCAGCGCGACCGGCAGCACGAAGTAATAGAGCAGCCCCGCGCCCAGCGTGAACATCACCGGTGTGGCGACGATGAACGGCAGGAACGCGTTCTTTTCCTTCCGGTAGAGGCCCGGCGCGACGAACAGCCAAACCTGGTTCGCGACCACCGGGAAGGATAGCGCGCAGGCGGTGAAGAACGCGACCTTGATATAGGTGAAGAAGGCTTCGGTGGGTGCCGTAAAGATCATCCGCCGGCCGGCCTGGCCTTCGAACACATGGTTCAGCGGTGTCACCAGGAAATTGAAGATCGGCTGGTGGAAATAATAGGCGACGCCGAACGCGGCGATGAACGCGACGATCGAATAGAGCAGCCGCGTGCGCAGCTCCACCAGATGCTCCATCAGCGGCATCTTCTTGTCTTCGATTTCGTCGGTGCTGCTCAAGATACGTGGCGCCTTAAGCTTGTTTGGTCGGCGCGGGCGCCGGATTCGTTTCGGATGCCGGCAACGCGGGCGCGGGCTCCGGCGCGGACAAAGCCGGTGCGGGTTCGGACGTCACGGCGGCGAGCGCCGTCGCCGGCGTCGCGCCGGCCGGTGCGGGATCGGCTTGCTTGGGCGTTTCGGCGCCGAGCGTGCCGAGGTCCGGGGCTTGCATCGCCTTTTCGAGTTCGCCCTTGGGATCGACCGCGTTCTTGATGGCACCCGCGATGCCGCCGGTCGCGAAATCGGTCGCCTTGGTGACCTGCTTCTTGACCTCCTCGAGCTCGGCCTCGCGGACCATGTCGTCGACGTTGTTCTGGAACTCGCGCGCCATCATGCGCGCTTTTCCCACGAACTTGCCCACGGTCCGCAACGCGCCCGGCAGTTCCTTCGGGCCGATGAAGATCACGGCGACCGCGCCGATGATCATGATCTCGCCCCAGCTCATATCGAGCATGTCGTCCCCCGCCTCGTACCGGCGCCGTGGTCGTCGCGGATCAGACCTTCGACTTGTCGGAGGCTTCGGTCGTGGTCGTCGTCTGGCCGGTCACTTGCGGGGCCGGCGTGGACGCGGCGTCGGATTTCTCGCCCTCGTCTTCCTTCATACCCTTCTTGAACGCCTTGATGCCGCCCGCGACGTCGCCCATCAGCTTGGGGATCTTGCCCGCACCGAACAGCAACAGCACGACCACCAGCAGGATCAGCCAGTGCCAAATGCTCGTCATACCCATCGAATTCGCTCCCGTGGTGGAGAGGTTGAGTTCCGGCCGCTAACGCGCTGATGGAACTAGGGTTCCGGGCGCGCCAGGGTCCAAATGAGGGCCGGAGTATGGCCGAGTGCGACGCCGCCCGCAACGTTCCTTACGTGTCCGGTATCAATTAGTTAGGAACGTCGTTGGCGAAGATAAAGGCCTCGCGCGGATCAAGTGCGACGGCCAGAACTTCCCCTTCCGCCGGCAGGAAACGGCCGGGCACACGGGCGTGGAAATGAAGATGCGCGTCGGGTTTTTGCGTCCGTCCCAGGCACAAATGCACCCAGGACGAACGGCCCAGCAGCCGTGCGGCGATCACCTTGGCGACGCAAGCGGGCTCGGCCGCGTTGTCGGCGATACGCGACAGCTTCAGCGCTTCGGGGCGGATCAGCACGCGCACCTTGGCGCCGTCCGCTTGCCCCGCCGCATCGACGGCGCCGAACGGTGTCGCGACCTTGCCGCCCACGACATCGCCGACCCATTCGTTCACCTGGCCGAAAAAATGCGCGACGAAGGCGCTGGCGGGCTCGCCATAAACCCGATCGGGGGCCGCGAATTGTTCGATGCGGCCATCGCGCATCACCGCGATCCGGTCGGCCATGAACATCGCCTCCTCCGGATCGTGGGTGACCATCAGCGTCGCCGCACCGCTTTCCTTCAAAACATGCAGCGTGTCGTCGCGGATCGTTTCGCGCAAACGTGAATCGAGACCGGAAAACGGCTCGTCCATCAGCACCACGCGGGGCTTAGGCGCCAAGGCGCGCGCCAACGCCACGCGCTGCTGCTGCCCGCCCGACAATTCATGCGGCCAGGCTTTCGCGTAATCGAGCATGCCGACCTGCGCGAGCGTTTCGGCCACGCGCGCCTCGCGTTCCTTGGCCGCCACCGCGCCGATGCCGAACGCGACATTGCCCGCGACATCGAGATGCGGGAACAGCGCGTAATCCTGAAACACAAGGCCGATGCCCCGCGCTTCGGGCGGAACCGCGCGGCCGGGTATCGCGAGCACGCGCCCGTCGAGCGCCACGCCGCCCGATTGCAGCGTTTCGAGGCCCGCCGCCAAACGCAGCAACGTCGTCTTGCCGCAGCCCGAAGGCCCGAGCAGACATACGAGTTCGCCGGGGGCGACCGACAATGTCACGCGATCGACCGCCCGGCGCGCGCCAAAGGCGTGCGAAATGTCCCGCAAGTGCAGGCCGGGCAGATCGAGTTTCGCCGTATTTCCGTCCATCGACGGAACCTATGACAGCTGCGAGGCCTTCGCAACCGACGACGCGGCAGCGTTACTCCGGCTTGCGCCCGGGATCGTCCTCGACGGGTTCCTCGTCCGACGATTCTTCCCCCGACGACTCTTCATCGTCGAAATCCTCGTCGTCCTCATCGTCGTCTTCGAATTCGCTCTCGTCGTCGTCGTCATCCATATCGTCGTCGTCGACGGCGTCGGACTCTTCTTCGACGGCTTCCACTTCGGCCGTTTCCGCGGTCTCGGCTTCGGCCTCGACGGTTTCGGAATCCGAACCGGCATGAAGCTCGACGATCTCGGCGGACGGGCGATCTTCGGGCGCCATTTCGCGCTCGTCGATCGGGCCCTCTTCCTCTTCGGCCGCTTCGCCCATCGCGGGCGGCGAATTCAGGCCGCCGTCTTCGCTGTAGGCGCTGACGGCCGGGCGCGTATCGAGCAAGCCCAGTTCGCGCAGTTCCTTGAGGCCGGGCAGCGCCTTGATGCTGTCGAGGCCGAAATGCTCGAGGAACTTGTCGGTCGTCGCGTAGGTGACCGGACGGCCCGGCGTTTCGCGATGGCCCTTGGGCTGCACGAACTCGGCTTCCATCAGGATTTCGAGCGTGCCCTTGGACAGCGCGACGCCGCGGATTTCTTCGATTTCGGCGCGCGTGACCGGGCGGCCTTCGGCGGTCTGATAGGCGACGATGGCCAGCGTCTCGGTCGCGGCCTTCGACAGTTTGCGCGCGACGACGCGCTCGATCTTCAGCTTCTCGGCGACGTCCGACGCCGTGCGGAAAGCGAGCTTGCCCGCGACGCGCACGAGATTGACGCCGCGCGCGGCGTAATGCGCTTCGATTTCCTCGACGATGCCCGCCACGTCCACGCCTTTGGGCAAGCGCTTGGCGATTTCCTTGACCGACAACGCCTCGGACGACGCGAAGATCATCGCCTCGACGACGCGCATGGCTTGCGCGCGCAACTCCTCGGGCGGCAATTCGACGATCGCGGCGACATCTTCGGCGGGCGTGTCTTCCACGGCTGCCGCTTCGCCGTCCGCCGCTACGGCCTCGCCCTCGACGGGCGCCGCTTCTTCGGCTGCGCCTTCTTCCGATGCGCCTTCTTCGGCCGGAGCGCCTTCGGCGGCGGGCGTCTCTTCGACGACTGCGGCTTCGTCGACTACGGCGACTTCTTCGACGACCGTCGTTTCCTCGACGACGGTCAATTCGACGATCTGCGCTTCGCCCTGTTCGGTGGCGGCAGCGGCGGCCGCTTCCTGGGCTGCGGCGGCGCGGCGGGCTTTGCGGGCGCTTTTACTCATTGCGGCACCGTACGGTCGGCGGGAAATTCGGAAACGGGGTTTTCGGGCGGGCGGCGCACGAAGATCGGCTGGAAGTTGCCTTCCTGCCGGATCTGCAATTTGCCGGTCCGCACCAGCTCGAGCGTGGCGGCGAGCGTGGCCGCCACATAGGAACGCCCGACCGTGCCCGCCGCGATACCCGGCGGCAGGAAGGTCTGAAGCGTCGTCCATTCGGGGATCGCCAAATCGCCGAGCATGCGCGACAGGCGTTCGATCGCCGCATCCATCGTGTCGAGCTCGGTCTCGACGATGCGCAACACCGGCTTGTCGGTGCGCTTCCGATAATCGGCATAGGCTTTGAGCACGTCGATGAGGCGCACGTCCCAGGTCTCGGTCGTCGAGACCGGCGCACCTTCGGGAATGCCGCGCACGAACGTGTCGCGGCCGAGCTGAGCGCGCGCCATCATGCCCGCCCCGGCTTCCTGCATCGCCTGCAGGCGCTGCAGCTGGTAGCGCAGTGCGGCTTCCATCTGCGCGGCCGTGGGCTCGGGCTCGGGTTCCGTCGGCTCGGGCGGCAGCAGCAGCTTCGATTTGAGGAACGCAAGCCACGCCGCCATGACCAGATAATCGGCGGCGACTTCCAAGCGCAGACGCTTGGCTTCGGCGATATAGGTCAGATACTGCTCGGCCAGCGCCAGGATCGACAGCTTGGCGAGATCGACCTTCTGGTCGCGCGCCAGCGACAGCAGCAGGTCGAGCGGCCCGTCGAACGCGCCGAGATTGACGACGAGCAAGCCGTCGGCCTCGGGCGCCGCTTGGCGGCGCTCGGGATCGGCTTCGAACTCGGCTGCGGTTTCGGTCGTCATATCGGCGGCGGGCGCTGCTTTAAGATCGGGGGCTAAGCCCTTGGTCCACAAGATGCGGTGGTTGCGACTCGGGGCCACCACCTGCATCTTGGATACGCCAAAGCAAAACCCCGGAAAAGCGCAAGCTTATCCACAGGCTAACGGCCTGTTATGCGGCCAAAAACGCGTCCAGCGCCGCTTTGGCCGCAGCCGCGTCGAACGATCTTTGCGCACGCGACAGGCGCAGGCGTTCCCCCGCCTCCACTCGTGCCATCGCGGAATCGTTGAGGGGCCGCGCGGCGACGGCAACGGCCTTCATCTCGGCGAAATCGCCGTTGCAATGAAGGACCACGTCGCAGCCGGCGTCGAGGCAGGCGCGCGTGCGCGCTTCGAAATCGCCGTCGAGCGCCTTCATCGAAAGATCGTCCGACAGCAGCAAGCCCTGGAACCCGATCCGGCGGCGGATGATCGCCTCGATCGCCACGGGCGAGGTCGTCGCCGGACGATCCGGATCGAAAGCCGGGAATTTCACATGCGCGGTCATGCCCCAGGGCAAATCGGCCAGCGCCTTGAACGGCACGAAATCCGTGCGCTCGAGTTCTTCGACACTTGCTTCGACGACCGGCAATTCCAGATGGCTGTCGGCGCGCGCGCGGCCGTGACCGGGAATGTGCTTCAACACCGGCAGCACGCCGCCGTCGAGCAAACCTTCCGCGACCGCGCGGCCATAGCGGCCGATCGCGGCGGGATCGCTGCCGTAAGCGCGATCGCCGATGATGTCGTGCGCACCGGGAACCGGCACATCGGCGACCGGCGCGCAATCGACCGTGATGCCCACATCCAGCAATTCGCGCGCGATGAGATGGAAATTCGTGCGCAGCGCCGCCAACGCCGCCGCTTCGCCGCGCGCACCCGCGCGTTCCACGAACGTCATCGCGGGCGGCGCCTTGCGCCAATGCGGCGGCTTCAACCGCGCGACACGCCCGCCTTCCTGATCGACCAGCACGGGTGCGTCCGCGCGGCCCACGCTCTCGCGCATATCCGCGACCAGCGCCTTCACCTCGTCCGGCGTGCCCACGTTGCGCGCGAACAGGATGAAGCCCAGCGGATCGACATCGCGATAAAGGGCGCGTTCCTCGGCGGTCAGCGATTTGCCCGCACAGCCATAGATGATCGCGGAAGGACGCATCGTCTCTCCTCTTTTCTATCGCACCACGTTGCAGCCTGCCCCGCGCGCGCGCAAGGCGGCGCAGGCGGCTTGGGCGGCATCCGTGCTGGCGAAACCGCCCGCTTGGATACGCCAGAACGTGCCGCGATCGCCCAGATCGACGGTCGGGAAACTGGCGGTCAGATTGCCGAGCACGTCGCCATGCTGGCGGCGCAAGCGTTCCCATTCGCGCTGCGCATCGGCCTGGCTGCGCACGGACGCCAATTGAATGCGAATGCCCCCGGCCGCAGGAACGGCGGCGACTTGCGGGGCCGGCGTCGCGGGGCGCGCGGCGGGTGCGGGCGTTGGGGCCGGCGCGGCTTGTTGCGGGCGCGGCGCCACGGGTGCGGGCAACGGTGCCGGTGGCGGCACGGGGGCCGGCGCGTTGGCGCCGCCGGGCTGGATCGAGGCGCGCGGCGGGGCGGTCACCGGGACGGCATCGGCGGTCGGCTCGACCTGCGGCGCATCGGGCACCACGACGCGCGGGGCCGGCGGCGGTTCGGGCACGGGGCGCGGCATCACCGCCTCGGGGCCCGGCAGCAAGCGTTCCACCTGCCCGCCTTGCGCGGTCTGCGTCGTCGCCCCGCCCGAGGATTGCTGGCCGACGCGATTGTAGATTTCCTTGTCCTGGAACGGCACGTCGATGCCGCCGGGCTGCTCGGGACGCGTTTTCATCGGGCGCGTATCGGCGCGCACGATGGGCAGCGAATTGGGATCGGTCGATCCGTCGCGCGTTTCCAAATACGTGTAGGCGAGCAGCGAGCCGAAACCGACCACGGCCGCGAACGCGAAAACGGCCGCGATCAGGCGCCCCCAATTGCGCCCGCCGCCGCCATTGCCGCGCGTGCGTTGGGGCCCGCCGCTCAACGGCGCGGGCTCGTCGCCGCTCGACAGGATCGGTTTGGCGCCTTCGGGCAGCATCGTCAGCGCAACTCCTCGGCCGGCGTCACACCCAGCAAGCGCAAGCCCGACGCGATCGTGATGCCGACATTGCGCACAAGGGCGAGGCGCGCGAGCGTCGTCTCGCGATCGTCGGGCAGCACGAAGCGCAAGGACGGCTCGGCATTGCCGCGCGTCCACAGCGCATGGAACGCCGAGGCGAGATCGTAAAGCCAGAACGCGACGCGATGCGGCTCGCTCGCTTCGGCCGCCGCTTCCAGCATACGCGGATAGCCCGACATCATGCGCAGCAAGGCAAGTTCGTCCGCATCGCCGATGCGCGACAGATCGGCTTTCGCAAGCGTGGCGTCCGACAGATCGATCCCCTCGAACGTCGCCTTCGCTTGGCGGAACGCCGAATGGTGCCGCGCATGCGCGTATTGCACGTAGAAGACCGGATTGTCCTTCGACTGTTCGCGCACTTTGGCGAAGTCGAAATCGATATGCTGATCCTGCTTGCGCGTGAGCATCACGAAGCGCACGACGTCGGCGCCCACTTCGTCGACCACATCGCGCAGCGTGACGAAGGTGCCGGCCCGCTTGGACATCTTCACCGGCTCGCCCTTGTCCAGCAGATTGACCATCTGGCAGAGCTTCACTTCCAGCGTCGCGCGGCCTTCCGACAACGCCTTCACGGCGGCGTCGACGCGCTTCACGTAGCCGCCGTGATCGGCACCCCACACGTCGATCAAGCGCTCGAAGCCGCGCCGATACTTGTCGAGGTGATAGGCCATGTCGGCCGCGAAATAGGTCCACGTGCCGTCGGACTTCGCCAGCGGACGGTCGACGTCGTCGCCGAACTGGGTCGCGCGGAACAGCATCTGCGGGCGCGGTTCCCAATCCTCGGGCTTCATGCCCTTGGGCGGTTCGAGCACGCCGGTGTAGACGAGATCGCGCGATTTCAAATATTCGATCGCGTCGTTGACGCGGCCTTTGCCGACGATGTCGTTCTTCTCGCTGGAGAAGACCTTGTGGACGACGCCCAGCGCTTTCAAATCCTCGCGGATCAAGTCCATCATCGCCGCGATGGCGCGCTCGCGGAACAACGCGAGCCATTCGGTTTCCGGCGCCGTTTGATATTTGTCGCCGAATTCGGCGGCGAGCACCTTGCCGACCGGCTTCAGATAATCGCCGGGATAAAGCCCCTCGGCGACCGGGCCGACATTCTCGCCCAACGCTTCGCGATAGCGATGATGGACGGAGCGCGCGAGCACATCGACCTGCGCGCCCGCATCGTTGATGTAGTATTCGCGCGTCACGTCGTGGCCGGTTTTTTCCAGCAACGCGGCCAGCGCATCGCCCACCACGGCGCCCCGGCAATGGCCGACATGCATCGGCCCCGTCGGATTGGCGGAAACGTATTCGACGTTGACCTTCTTGGCCCCGCCCATCTTGCCGTCGCCGAACTTCTCGCCCAGCGTCAAGATCGAGCGCGCGAGATCGCGCCAGATTTCGGGCTTCAGCTTCATGTTCACGAAGCCCGGCCCGGCGATATCCGTCCCGGCGATGCGCGGATCGGCGGCGAGTTTGGCCGACAGCAATTCGGCCACGTCACGCGGCTTCATCTTGGCACCCTTGGACAGCACCAAGGCCGCGTTGGTCGATAGGTCGCCATGCGTGATGTCGCGCGGCGGTTCGACCACGGCGCGCGAGATGTCGAGCCCGGCGGGCAGCTTGCCTTCCGCGACGAGGGCGTCGAGGGCCTTGGCGAGTACGGCGTGGAATTCGGCGAAGATATTCATGAGGAGATGCAAAGCCGTCGGTGTTCGTTTTGGGCGAAAAGATCGGTCATGCCGGCGATGTAGTCGGCGACCGCGCGATGGATCGGTTCGCGTCGTCGCCATTCCTCCGGCAGAAGGTCGGGCGCAGCGCAATAACGCGCGAACAAGTCGCGCACGATCGCCTTGGCCGCGTCGGTGCGTTCGACGACCTTGGCGTGGCGATACATACGCGCGAACAGGAATTTTCGCACGCCTTCGATATCGGCGCGCATCGCGTCCGAAAAACCGACCAGCGGTTTGCCGAGCCGCCGCACCGCGTCCGCATCGCGCGGGCGCCAGGCGCGAAGGCGTGCGCGCGTTTCCGTCAGCAAATCTTCCACCATCCGGCCGATCGCCTCGCGCACCGCCTCGCCCTGGCGGCGCTGCGCGTCGATCCCGGGATGTTGCGCGCGAATTCCGGCGAAAATAGGCCCGAACAACGGGGTTTCGGCCAGATCGTCCTCGCCGAACAACCCGGCGCGCAAGCCATCGTCCAGATCATGGGCGTTATAGGCGATATCGTCGGACAACGCGGCCACCTGCGCCTCGGCCGACGCGTAGGTCGAAAGATCGAGCGGATAGACGCGGTCGAATTCGACGATGGCGCCGGGCACGTCCGATCCCGTCACCGGACCGTTGTGCTTGACCACACCTTCCAGGGATTCCCAGGTCAGGTTCAACCCGTCGAAGCCGATATGGCGGCATTCGAGTTCGGTCAGTAAGCGCAGCGTATGCGCGTTGTGATCGAACCCGCCATGGTCCTTCATCGCCGCGTCGAGCGCATCCTCGCCCGCATGGCCAAAACAGGTGTGGCCAAGGTCATGGGCGAGCGCCAGGCACTCGGTCAGGTCTTCGTCGAGGCCCAAGGCGCGCGCGATCGTGCGCGCGATCTGCGCCACCTCGATCGAATGCGTCAGCCGGGTGCGAAAATGGTCGCTCTCGCCCGCCACGAAGACCTGGGTCTTGTGCTTCAGGCGGCGGAACGCCGTCGAATGGATCACCCGGTCGCGGTCGCGCTGAAACGGCGAGCGCAAGGCGCTGGACCGTTCGGCGTGGCGCCGGCCGCGGCTGGCGCGCCAATCGCAGGCATAAGGCGCCAAACCCGCGCGTTCGGGCGACTCGGATTTGGGTAAGGCCGTCATATCGGGCCAAGCTAGCGTCGCGTTACATACCCCGCAACGCCCTATATCCCCGCTGAATTTCCCGGCTTTTTCGCGCTTTGTTCACGCCCGCGCATTGACATATCCGGGGTCGCTCCTTAACTCTGAAGGACCAAGGAGTTTCCGTATGTCCGATACCGCCCTCGCCGAACCGCAAACCGCCCCGGTCGTCGTCACCGACGCCGCCGCCAAGCGGATCGCCTTCGTGCTGTCGCAGGAAGCCCAGCCGGGCATGATGCTGCGCATCGCCGTGTCGGGCGGCGGCTGCTCGGGCTTCCAATACGGTTTCACCTTCGACGATACGGTCAACGGCGACGATCTGAAGATCGAGAAGGACGGCGCCGCGGTGCTGATCGACAACACGTCGCTCGAACTGCTCGGCGGCGCCCAGATCGACTATGTCGAGGACATGATCGGCGCCTCGTTCCAGATCAAGAACCCGAATGCCAAGAGCTCCTGCGGCTGCGGCAACTCGTTCTCGGTCTAACTTCCCTTGAAGATCGCGACCTGGAACGTCAACTCGGCGCGCGCGCGCACGGCACACCTCACGCGCTGGCTGACCGACTTCGCGCCCGATATCGCGCTGCTCCAAGAACTCAAATGCCAGGACGCGGAGTTTCCTCGCCTGGAGGTCGAAGCGCTCGGCTACGCGGTCGAGACGCACGGCCAGAAAACCTATAACGGCGTGGCCATCCTCGCGAAGGGCCGCAAGATCGACATCGTACGACGCGGCCTGCCGGGCGACGATGCCGACGTTCAATCGCGCTACATCGAAGCGGATATCGACGGGTTGCGCGTCGCATCGATCTATCTGCCCAATGGCAATCCCTGCCCCGGCCCGAAATTCGACTACAAGCTTGCTTGGATGGCGCGCCTGCAAGCACACGCCAAAACGCTGCTGGCGCTCGAGAAGCCGGTCGTGCTCGGCGGCGACTACAATGTCTGCCCGACCGATATCGATTTGTGGGACGTCAAAGCGATGGCGGGCGACGCGTTGATTTCACCCGAAGCGCGCGATGCGTGGCGTGCGTTGGTCAACCAAGGCTGGACCGACGCGCTGCGCCATCGCCATCCGGCCGCACGGCTTTACAGCTATTGGGATTATTTCCGCGATCGTTTCACCCACGATCACGGTTTGCGCATCGACCATCTACTGCTGTCACCCGAAGCCGCCGACCGCTTGGGCGAAGCGGGCGTCGACCGCAATCCGCGCACGCAGGAAAAACCGTCCGATCACACGCCCGCGTGGATCGAACTGCGCGATTAGAGCTTATACGCGAGCCGCACGCCGCCCCAGGGACGGCCTTGGACGACGATCGGCGCGGACACGTCCTTCATCAGCGTAAACTTTCCGCCGCCCATATCGCGGCGATAGGTCTGCACCAGAAAATCGGCGCGGTTGCGCCCGGCGGCGAGGCCCACACGGTCGTTGAAGATGCGCCGGTTGCGGCCATTGGCCGTGTTCCATGCGGCATCGGGCCCGTGCGGCTTTGAGAATTTGTTGTTGTGCGTCGGCAAATAGCCGTTGCGATCGACGGCGGCGCAGAACACGACGCGTGGATCGAGGTCGAGCAACGGTTCCTGGATCGCGGGGAAATACCGATCTGTCACGTCGAGGAAGCGCGTGCGCACCTGCTGCGGATTGCTGCCGGGAATGGGCGCGTAAGTTTCGTCGAACAGATCGTCGAGGCGGATCTCGCCGCGCGACACCGCCCCTTCCAACGCCTGCGAGAGTTTGGCCGCCGCGTCGCGCGCGGCGGCGATGAATTTCGTATCGACCGTCTCGACGCCCGAGGCGGCCGTAATCTGAATCAATCTTTCGCCCATCGACACGAGCCTGGATAGACGTTCCTTCGTGCCGTCGATCGCCTTGGAGGAGGCGGTGACGCCGTCGCCGCACGCCCCCATCGCATCGAGCACCTTGCCCGAGCGCGCGTCGATTTCGCGCACAGCCCCCGAAATCAGATCGATGCGCCCGGCGACTTCGTCCACATGCGTGGCGATGGTGCCGATCACGCCGCCGATCGCGGCCGCACCGGTCTCCGCCGATTGGGCGCGCGCCTGACTTTCTTCGGAGCGGCCGATCAGGCGTTTGGCTTGCTGGCCGAGTTCGGTGAGCGTCCCGCCGATCTCGGCGGTCGCTTCGGCGGTTTGGCGCGCGAGCGCTTTCACCTCGCCCGCCACGACCGCGAAGCCGCGCCCCGCCTCGCCCGCGCGCGCCGCTTCGATCGTGGCGTTGAGGGCGAGAAGATTGGTCTGCCTTGCGATCGCGTCGATCTGCTTGGCGACTTTGCCGATGCGTTCGAGGGCCGTTTGCAATCCGCCCAAATCGGTCGCGATTTCCCGCGCGGCCCCGACCAGCGCCGAGATATCGCCCATCGCCTTATCGACCTGAACGCGCGAAGCGCCCATTTCCGCCGAGACTTTGCCGGCGAGATCCTTCGCCTCGTCCGCCGCGCGCGCGGCATCGGCATTTGCGGCGGCGAGTTCTTGCGTGGCTTGGCGCGTTTCGCCGAACAACCCGACTTGGCGCTGCAGGTTGACCGCGATTTCGTCGATATAGCCGGCAACGTCGGCGAGTTCGACGCCCAGCGATCCCGCTTCGACCGCAACGTCGGTCAGTACGCTCGAATGCGCGGCCGCCGCTCCCGTCCCGTCCATCGTCAACCCTCCCTTGGTCCGCAGTTCTTGCGCGAACCCTTGGCGTACAGGATTCGCCCGACTTGGTTACCGGCAGGTTAAGCGTGTCCGACGTTAAGGCGTTAAATCCGGAGTTTCAACGTATTGCGATTTGATGGGCGAAGTTTTCGCCGTCGCCGATTGTCAGCGTGGTGAAACCCAGCAATTTCAATAGATCGAGGAACGTAAAAAGTTCGTCGACCCCGTATTCGACGAACATCGGGCTGGTGCGCGACGCGGCCGTGAGCTGCGCCAGCAACGCCCGCGCGCGATAGACCGTGTCGAGATGGCCCTTGTCCAAGGCTGAAATGATCAAACGATCGCCGCGCTCGCCCTTCGCGAAAAGCGCGTAAGACGGCCGATACGGCAAACTCAATTGTGCCGATGTCAGACCGTTGACAAATTCGAGCCGCTTCGACCGATCTGAATCGATCAGCACCTTGGCGCGCGAGACGTAAGTCTCGGTCGAATGCGGCACGGGATAGTAATAGCCCGCATGCCGGTCGCGCTGTTGGGCTTGCGCGCCCGGTGCGAGCCCCGCGATCAATGCGGCAGCAAGGATCGCGGCGCGGATCACGCGCGACCTTGAAAGACGGGGCCGTGCGGCTTCAACCGCAAGCCGGGGCGCAAGCGCTTCCAGACGAGATCGGCGGGATCGGCCGGGTTCGGGCCCGGCGACGCGACGACCAGAACTTCTTCGGCAATCGGCTGGAAATCGGCGCGGAAATGGACCGAGCTTTTGACCGCGACGATCTTCTGCTGGATCGGCTCGATGCCGAGATGGCGGAAGAATTCCTGATCCGCGGCCTGCACCTTGTGGCTGGCGACGACGACGCGCACGCCTTCGGCTTCGAGCAACGCCATGGGCCCGAGCTTCATCTTGCTGCCGCCATAGAACGGCCCGGTGCACAGGATTTCGCCGGTACCCACGCGCTCGACCTTGAACGGCCGTTCGATCGGCGAAACGCCCGGCCAGCCGGAGATCGCCCCCAGCTTGAACGGCGCCGTATTCCCCGCGCCGACCTCGACCGCGCGCTTGGCCGATGCGGGATCGATCAACATGCCGAGCACGGCATCCTTCGGCTTCAAGCGCAGCATGGCCGCGAGCAAGCCGGTCGTGTCGCCGTTGCCGCCCGCCCCGGGGTTGTCCTGCGTATCGGCCAGCACCACGGGTTTGCCGTTGCGTCCGCCGCGCGCCATGCCGCGCGCGATCGCGTCTTCGGGCGAATAGATCTCGGCGACGTAATCGCGTTCGGAATCCGCGACGACGCCATACAGCGCATCGGTCGCGTCCTTGGCCTTGCGCGCGTCGGCGCCGAAGCCGAACACCGATGGCGCGCAATCGCGGATATCGGCGGCCGGGAAGCCCGAGCAATAGGACAGCATCGCGCCGCTGGTCGCTTCGATCTCGGCCAGGCGCTTGTAGATCGCAGCACCCGGTTCGATGAACGTGCACTGCGCCGTGATCGGGATCATGAACGGCAATTGCCGGAAGAACTTCGCCGGCGGCGAACCCGCTTTCAGCATCCCCTCCAGCAGATCGCAGGCGCGTTCGCCCGTATCGGCCATGTCGATATGCGGATAGGTGCGATAGGCGACCATACCGTCGGCCTGATCGACCATGCGCTGAGTGACGTTGGCGTGCAGATCGAGCGACGCGACGACCGGAATGCGCGGCCCGACGACCGCACGCACGCGGGCGAGAATCTCGCCTTCGCCGTCCTCCAGGCTTTCGGTGACCATCGCGCCGTGCAGGTCGAGATAGACCGCATCGACCGGCAACGCCTTGGCGAGATCTTCGCACAGCGTTTTGACGACGCTCTCGAAGATCGCGTCCGTCACATGCGCGGACGGCGTGGCGTTCGCGCAGATCAACGGCACCAATTTATGGCCGCGCGCGGTCGCGGCTTTGATGAAGCCGGCGATCGGCACGTTCATGCCGGCGAAGGCCGGGGGGATCGCATCCCCCCGGATCATCGACGGCCACCCGCCGCCATTCACGAACGCCGCGCGATCCGCCTTCGTCGGCGCGAAGGTATTCGTCTCGTGCTGGAACGTGCCGACGGCGATGCGGGCCATGCGCGTTCCTTAGCTACGCGAGTAGTCGAAGGTTTCCTTCGCCGCACCGGGATGCGTGACCGCACCCTTCTCGGCCGAGCCCACGGTCGTCGAATATTTCCAGATCGAACCGGATTGATATTCGTGCGGGCGCGGCTTCCAGGATTCCTTGCGCTTGGCCATCTCCTCGGCCGAAACGGCGACGTCCAGCGTGCCCTTTTCGGCGTCGATGGTGATCATGTCGCCGTCCTTCAGCAGGGCGATCGGACCGCCGACCGCCGCTTCGGGCCCGACATGGCCGATGCAGAAGCCGCGCGTGCCGCCCGAGAAACGCCCGTCGGTGATCAGCGCGATCTCGTCGCCCTTGCCCCAGCCATAGAGGGCCGCGGTCGTCGACAGCATTTCGCGCATGCCGGGGCCGCCCTTCGGACCTTCGTAGCGGATGACCATCACTTCGCCGTCCTTGAGGTCGCGCTTCAGCACGGCGGCCAAGGCTTCCTCCTCGCGGTCGAAGCAGCGCGCCGGGCCGGTGAAGGTCAGCTTCTTGAGGCCCGCGATCTTCACGATGGCGCCTTCGGGGGCGAGATTGCCCTTGAGGCCGACGACGCCGCCCGTGGTCGAGATCGGGTTCTTGACGCGATAGACGATCTTCTTTTCCTGGTTCTCCGGGAACTTCACGTCTTTGAGGTTCTCGGCCATCGTCTTGCCGGTGACGGTGATGCAGTCGCCGTGCAGGAAGCCCGCATTAAGCAACTCCTTCATCACGACCGGAATGCCGCCGACCGAGTAAAGGTCGAACGCCGTGTATTTGCCGCCGGGCATCATGTCGGCGATGTAGGGCGTCGAACGGAACAGGCGCGCCACTTCGTGCAGATCGAAATCGATGCCCGCTTCGTTGGCGAGCGCGGGCAAATGCAGTGCTGCGTTCGTCGATCCGCCCGTCGCGGCGACAACGCGCGCGGCGTTCTCCAGCGATTTGCGCGTGACGATATCGCGCGGGCGCAGGCCCTGCGCGATCAGATTCATGATCTGCTCGCCCGACTGATAGCACCAGCGATCACGGCTTTCATACGGGGCCGGCGTGCCCGCCGAACCCGGCAGCGCCAGACCGATGGCTTCGGAAACGCAGGCCATCGTGTTGGCCGTGAACTGGCCGCCGCACGCACCGCCCGTGGGCAGCGCCACTTGCTCGAGATGTTCGAGCTCCGCGTCGGTCATCTTGCCCGAGGCGTTCTTGCCGACACCTTCGAACACGTCGACGATCGTCACGTCGCGGCCCTGAAATTTGCCCGGCATGATCGTGCCGCCATAGATGAAGATCGAGGGCACGTTCAAACGCACCATCGACATCATCAGCCCCGGCAGCGCCTTGTCGCAGCCGGCGAGACCGACCAGCGCGTCGTAGCAATGGCCGCGCACGGTGAGTTCGATCGAGTCCGCGATCACTTCGCGGCTGGCGAGCGAGGCCTTCATGCCCGCATGGCCCATCGCGATGCCGTCGGTGACGGTGATGGTCGTGAATTCGCGCGGCGTGCCGCCGGCCGACGAAACGCCCTTCTTCACCGCCTGCGCCTGGCGCGACAGCGTGATGTTGCAGGGGGCGGCTTCGTTCCACGTCGTGACGACGCCGACCAGCGGCTGGGCGATCTGTTCCTTGGTCAGGCCCATCGCATAGAGCATCGCGCGGTGCGCGGCACTGGTCGGACCCACGGTCGTGTGGCGGCTGGGCAGCTTCGATTTGTCGAATTTCGTCGCGGACATAACAGGACTCCTCCCGGGAACCGGACGCGAAAGTAGCGTTTTAAGGCCGCGTTGTTAAAGGGTTTTTGCCGGGGCCGGTTCGCGCATCTGCCATGCCGACAGCGCGCCCAGAACCGCGACGATCAGCAAAATCGAGAACCCTTGCGCGTAGGCGCCGGCGGAATAGACGCGGCTGCCGCCCGCAAGCGTGCCGTCCCACGCTCGGTCGAGCAGCGCGCCGATGGCGGGCTGCAGCACCGCCCCCGATCCCACAACGGCGGTATTCACCAGCCCATAGGCCGCCCCGCTGGCGTTGGCGGGCGAATGGTCGCGCGCATGGGCGTAGGCGATCACCATCGACGACGCGCATACGCCGTTGACGAACATCAACAAGGTCAGAGCGGGCAATCCGAGCGGCAGATAGAGGATCGCGGCGAGCGACAGCGCCATCGCCGCACTGAGCAGCCGCGCCGCGCGCACGCGATGGCCCAAACGATCGACCGTATAGCCGATGACCGGCGAGCCGATCCCCCAGCCCGCGAACATCACCGAGGTCAACAGCGCCGCCGCGCCGCGCTCCAGCCCGTGCGTTTGCATCAACCACGGCACGGCCCATAACCCGGCGAACGCCAGCATCGTGCCGGTCATCGCGAAGCCGTAGCCCGTGGCGAGCCAGGCATCGCGCGCGCGGATCACGCCGCGCAAACCGGCGCCGAAATCGCCCGGCCCCTGCGCCGGAACCGCGCGTTTGTCGGCGATCACGACGAAAATCGCGACCGCCAGCAGCGCGCCGAACACGGCGAGTGCCCCCAGCGTGCCGCGCCAGCCCCAGGCGTCGACCGCCAACCCCAATGGCGCTTGGCCGAAAATCGCGCCGATCATGCCGAAGAGTTGCGCGAAGCCGGTCAGCATCGCGAAGCGCGTCGGCGGAAACCACAACGTCGCGACGGTCAGCACGCCGACCCAGCCGAACGCGGCGCCAATCCCCACCAGCAAACGGCCGAGATAGGCGATCTCGATCGTCGGCGCGATCGCGAAAATCACGGCCCCGATCGACGAGACGCCGACCGCGAAGCTCATCAAGCGCCGCGGCCCGAAACGGTCCATCAACATGCCGACCGGGATTTGCAGCGGCGCGTAGCCGTAGAAGTAGAAAGCCGCGAGATTGCCGAGCACCGCCGCCCCGACGGCGAATTCCGCCATCAGCTCGCCGACGATGACCGACGGCGCCACGCGCTGCACGAAAGCGTAGGTGAAGAACGACGCCGCCAGAACGAAGGCGAAGACCGCGCGACCGCCGGTCATTTCAATAGGCGACTTTGTCGGGCTTGGCGAACCATTCGGCGAAGACCGCGCGCGCTTCGTCGCGCAACACGTTCGCTGTGGGCAGATCGCGCTTGTCGATGTCCTTCGCGACTTCGACGTAGAACGCCTCGTCGTCGAATTCGATCTCGGCCGCGTCGCGCCGGTTGGCGGCGTAGCACATGCGATCCGCGCGCGACCACAAGATGGCGCACAGGCACATCGGGCACGGTTCGCAACTCGTGTAGACGACCGCGCCACGCAGATCGAACGTGCCGAGCGCCTTGCACGCTTCGCGGATCGCCACGACCTCCGCATGGGCCGTGGGATCGTTGGTCGAGGTGACGCGATTCCAGCCTTCGCCGACGATCTTGCCGTCCTTGACGACGACGGCACCGAACGGACCGCCCGCCCCCGACATCGAATGCTCGCGCGCCAACTCGATCGCGCGGCGCATATAGATCTCGTCCGTCATTTTTTCGCTTTCGCCGCGACCACGGCCGCGATCTTCTGCCCGAGCTGGGCGGGGGAAAATGGTTTGACGACATAGGCGTCCACGCCATTGTCGCGCGCTTCGACGACGAACTCGGGCGAAGCTTTGCCGGTCAGCATGATGAAGGGCGTGCCCGGCCACTTCATGCGCACGGCTTTGAGCAACTGCAGGCCGCTCATCTCCGGCATGTTCCAGTCGGAGATGATCAGGTCGAAACGTTGCGTGCCCGAGTTGAGCACGTCCAACGCCTCGGCGCCGTCCTTGGCGGTGCTGATATAGGGCACCTTCAACTGCCGCAGCACCGTCTGCGCGATCTTGATCGCGAACGCGTCGTCCTCGACCAGCAGCACGGACAGATTGGCGAAGAGCGGATCGCCGGGTGCGCCTTGTTGCGTATTCATCAATTCACCGTTTCCTCGCCGGCCGCGACCGTATAACGCGCGCGCAAAGCCGCCACGCCTTCTTGGGACGCTTGGGCCAATCTATCCGATGGCGCTTCCATCGTCGACCGGTCGCCCTTATCGCCCGCCGCCTCGATCGCGGCGGCAAGCTGGAACACGCGCGCAAGGCCCATATTGGCGGCGGCACTTTTCAGCGAATGCGCCGCGCGCGTCCAAACCACCAGATCGCCCGACGCGCGCGCTTGCGCGATCTGGGCGACGGCCTCGTCGGCACTCGCCGCGAAATCGTCGACCAATAGCGCCACGGTGTCGGCGCCGATTTGGGTTTCGAGATTGGCGATCACATTCGTATCGAGCACCGCATCGCTCGCCGCGAGCAGATCCTGCGTCGAAACGGGTGCCGTCGCCGGTGCCGCCGCGCGCAACGCGGCGAACAGCTTTTCCGGCACGATCGGCTTGGCGATGTAATCGTTCATACCCGCATCCAGGCAGCGCTCGATATCCGCCTGCAACGCGCCCGCCGTGGCGGCGACGATGCGCACATTGCCGCGCGGCGCCGGCAAGGCGCGGATCGCCTTCGTCGCCTCAATGCCGTCCATATTCGGCATGTGCATGTCCATCAGCACGACGTCGTAATCGTTGGCGGTCGCCAGCGCCAAAGCCGCGCGGCCGTCATTCGCCACATCGACCGTATGGCCGCCGGGCTTCAGCAAGCCCAGCGCGACTTTCTGGTTCACAATGTTGTCTTCGGCCAGCAGAATGCGCAGCGGGCGCAGATCGCCGCCGCTATCCGCCGCGTGATCGGCCTCGGCGGGTTCGGCGCCGACGGGCAGGTCGAGCGTGAAATGGAATTCCGAGCCTTCGCCCGGCGTGCTGACGACGCCGATATCCCCGCCCATCGCTTGCACGAGGCGCCGGCTGATCGCGAGCCCCAACCCCGTGCCGCCGAAACGCCTTGTGATCGAGGAATCGGCCTGCACGAAACTGCCGAACAGCTTCGCCTGCGCTTCCTTCGAAATGCCGATGCCGGTGTCGCGCACCGACACGCGCAGACGCACGCGCCCCGCGCTTTCGGTACCCGCCGCCACGATCGTCACGCCGCCCTTCTCGGTGAACTTGATTGCGTTGCCGGCGAGGTTCAGCAGCACTTGGCGCAAGCGGCCGGGATCGCCCTTCAGGAAACGCGGCACGCCGGAATCGCAGCGTTCGACCAGGAAAATCCCCTTCTCCGCCGCTTTCGACGCCATCAGCGCGCTGACATCCTCCAGCACGCGGCGGAAATCGAAATCGATGCTTTCGACGTCGAGCTTGCCCGCTTCCAGCTTGGAATAATCGAGCACGTCGTTGAGGATTTGCAGCAGCGCCTGTCCGCTATCCAGCACGATGCGCGCGTTTTCGCGCTGCTCTTGCGTCAATTCCGATTTCAGCAGCAAGCGCGACATGCCGATGATGCCGTTCATCGGCGTGCGAATCTCGTGGCTCATCATCGCGAGGAATTCGGACTTCGCCTTGGTCGCCGCTTCGGCTTCGTCGCGCGCGCCGCTGATCTCGCCCATGACGCGTTTGAACACCGTCATGGCGCGCGCCGTGTCCCCCAATTCGTCCTTGCGGTCGACATAGAGGACGTTAACGTCGTCATCGCCGCGCGCGATGCGGCGCATCTTGCGGTTCAGGGCGTTGAGCGGCAGCACGATGTCGCGCACCAGCAGCGCCGCGACCGCGAACAGCACCAGGGCCGTGCCGGCGATCACCATCAGCATATAGTCGCGCGTCTCGTCGATGCGCGCGGCGGCTTCCTCGCGGAAAACGAAACCTTCGTCGGCGGCGATCTGGGTTAGCACTTCCAACTCGCCGCGAATTTTGAACCCAAGTTCGCGCGCCGCCTCGGATACGGTGCCGGGGCCCGACGCCGCGCGCGCCGCTCGGATCGCTTTTTCCCAAGCGTCGAGGTCGGTCAGAATTCCCTCGATCATTCCGGGCACGTCGGGCGAAGCCGAACGTTGCCCCGCGATGGCGAGGTCCTTGCGGAAATCCTCGACCAGCCGATCGATCTCGCGCATCGCGGCTTCGTCCGGGACCGCGCTCATCTCGTGTTCACGCCGCTGCAGAACCGCGAAATCGGTCTGCGCCAGACGCGTGAAATTGATCGTCTGCAACGGCCCGTCGAACATTTGCATGGTCAGCGAGCCGAGCGTGCGCGTGGCATCGAACGCGCCGAGCCCCAGCGTCCCGACGGCCGCGAGCGCCAACAGAAACGCGGCGATCAGTTTGACGCGAAGCGACAGGCGCGACATGCCGTGCCGGCCTATTGCACGACGGTCACGGTCATTTCCATGCGCGGATGGATCCGGCAATTGACCGTAAAGGTTCCGGCGCGGCGGAACGTGACCGCGTTGCGGCTCGCGGGCGCCTGGCGGCCGACATCGAACTCGCCGCCCGGCGTTTCAGAGAACACGTTATGGCCGAAACGGTCCTCGTTGACGTAGACGATCTGGCCGCCGGCGCGGATCGTCACCGCGTGCTTGTCGAAATCGATATCGCGCTGTACGACCACGACTTCGCCCGGCGCCCCTTGCGCGAAGACGAAATTCGCGGCCGAGAAACCGCCCGCGACGCCGATCGCCGCCGCCATCACGGCCCAGAGCTGAAAACGCATACGCCGAACTCCCTTGAAGGGCACGAGGATACCCTCGCCAGGGAATTCGCGCAAAACCGGGAAAACGTTACTTCCAGAAGGGCTTGCGCCGCCGGAATTCGTCCCAAACGCCCGGCAATTCCTCCAGGTCGGACTTGATCCGGGCGGCGATCCAGCCCGTCACGATGCCGTCGGCGCGCGCCAAAACCTCCGGCGACAGGTCCTTCGACGATTTGCCGAGCCTGGCGATCAGCGCCTTGGCGACGACCGCATCGTTGAGCGCGCCGAGATGCTCCTGCACCCCGGCCAGCGCGTCGAGATAGGCGCCCGCCGTCTTCTTGGAATAGAGCCCGCGGAAGAATTCGGCCGCATAACGCAGCTTCTTGCAGCGGATGCGCAGCTCGTGCAGCTCGACTTCCTCGAGATCGCCGATCTGTTCGCCCAGGCTTTCGACCTTGCGATGCAGCTTCTTGAGCGTCGCGGCGGCGAATTCCTCGGCCGGCAGCAGCGCCCAACTGCCCATCGCTTCGCGCCAAGCGCCCTTTTCCCACCACGCTTCGACGTCGAGCAACGCTTGGGTCAAACGCGGGCTCGCCAGCGTATCCGTGACCTCGGCGTAGCTGCGCTTGCGCGCGCGGTCGGCGGCGGCCGCGACGTTGGCCAAGGCGGGATCGTCTTCGACATGCTCGGCCAGCGGCTTCAGCAATTCGCTGCGGAACACGTCCCAGTCGCGCGCTTGCCCGCAAGCGGACGCGATCCAGCGCAGTTCCTCGGACATCACCTTGCGCTCGTCCTCGGGCAGCACATCGCGGAACGCCGACAAGGCCGAACGCAAGCGGCGCAGGGCCACGCGCAGCTGGTGGACGCCGTCGACGAAGGGTTTGCCGCGCACCAGCGATTCATTGGCGCGCATATGCCGGAAACACGCGCGGCCGATCAGCGCGAACGCCTCGGCGGTCGTGGCTTCCGGCGACAAGCGGATCGGCGCGGCGCGCACGGCCGAAGGCGGTTTCCCCGCCCCCTTCTTGTCGAGCAGCGCATAACCGCGCTCGGCTTTCGTGCGTGCCTCGACGCTGGCGGGCACGATCTGGGCGATATCGCGCGCGAGGCCGTAGAGATCGGCGGGATCGCCGTCCTTCAATTCGAGTTCGACTTCCGCGATCGGGGCGCTGCCCTTGCCCGCCGAGATCTCGCCCTTATCGAACGCCATTTCGATATCGGAAACGCCGTAGCGCACCCGCCAGGCCTGGCGGCGGAAATCGGTCGTGAACAACGGCGTCAATCCGGCTTGGACTTTGGGCTTGCCCAAAACCTTGCGCACGGCCTTGTCGCCGATCTCGGCCAGCCACGCCGCATCCAACACGGGCGTTTCGCCGACGATCTCGCGTTCCCATTCGCCGCGCGCCAGGCCGGCGATGTCCGGCGCGGCGGCGGTTTTGACCGTCTGGATGCGCCGGCGCCCGTCGCGGCGCACGCGGAGTGCAAGCTCGGCTTCGGCCAAGCGGCGATCGGCGGTGTCGAAATATGTGGTGACGTAGCGCTTGCGGATCGGCGATTTCGAGGCGAAGAGCGTCGTCAAACGCGGCGAACGAGCCAATTTGGAAAACGCTTCGGCCGGGACGGCGAGCTTCAGCTCGATCTCCGTCGCGTTTTTGGCTTCGCTCGACACTGCTGCGCCCTCGTTTGCCCGGCGCGGCAGACCTTAGGGGCCGCCCCGAAGGGCGGCAACTGGCAAAGAATTACTCTTTCATGACAAGCCAATCTCCCCGCAATTCTAAAACATTGCGAGGAGATATTAACCCGACATCTGAATTACATCGTGCCGGGGAAAGCGCCGCCGTCGAGCAGGATATTCTGGCCGACGATGTAGCCCGCATGAACGCTGCACAAGAAGGCGCAGGCGGCCCCGAACTCCTCGGCCGTGCCGAAGCGTTCGGCCGGGTTGGCTTTGCGCCGCGCCTCGGCCACCTGTTCGATCGGCTGGCCGCTGGTCTTGGACGCGGCCGTGAACAGCGAGCGCAGGCGATCGGTCTCGAACGGACCCGGCAACAGGCCGTTGATCGTCACGTTGTGCTTGGCGACCTGGCGCGACAAACCAGCGACGAAACCGGTCAAGCCGGTGCGTGCCCCGTTCGACAGGCCGAGCTGCGCGATCGGCGCCTTCACCGCCCCCGACGTGATGTTGACGATGCGGCCGAATTTCCGCGCGATCATACCGTCGATCGTCGCTTTGATCAGCATGATCGGCGTGATCATGTTGCCTTCGACCGCCTTGTGCCACGCGGCTTCGTCCCATTCGCGGAAATCGCCGGCCGGGGGACCGCCCGCGTTGTTGATCAGGATGTCGGGATCGGGACACGCGGCGAGCAGCTTGGCGCGGCCTTCGGCGGTCGTGACGTCCGCGGCAACGGCGGTGACTTTGACGCCGTATTTCGAACGCAGCTCGGCGGCCGTGGCTTCGAGCGCTTCGGCGCCGCGCGCGTTGATCGTCAAATCCACGCCTTCCGCCGCCAGCGCGGCCGCACAACCCTTGCCCAAGCCCTTCGAGCCCGCGCACACGATCGCCTTGCGGCCTTTCAAACCCAAATCCATCGTCATTCCTCCGGTGAAGTCGCGAAACCTTGCGCGGCGAGCACGTCGCGCGCAAGGGGTATGGAAATCGCGCGGCCTTGCGCCAAGGCCGCATGATCGAGCGCGTCGCTGACCCGCGCGACCGCGCCCAATGACCGTTCCAACCGGCGCGCCACGAAGCGCACCGTTTCGGGCGCCACGCGCAATTGGCGATCGGCGAAGTGTTTGACCAAGACGGCTTCGACCAGCGCGTCGTCGGGCGCCGCTAAGCCGACGGCGGGCAGCGCCTTCAAGCGAGAGGCAAGATCGGGCAATTTCACGTTCCAGCGTGCGGGCGGCGTGCGGGCCGTGATCAGCAAATGCCCGCGCCGCTCGGCGATCATGTTCAAGAGATGGAAGAAAGCGGTTTCGTCGGGCGCATTGCGGTCCGCGTCGTCGAGCAGCCATTCGCGCGATTCATCGAGTTCGCCGGCGATGGACTTCGCCCCGCTGCGCGCGCGCCACGCTTGGGCCAAATGGGTTTTGCCGCTGCCTTCGGGCCCGTGAACGACCAAGCCATAGCTCGGCCAGTCGGGCCATGAATCGAGCCACGCGACCGCCGCTTCGTTGGCGGAGGCGACAAGAAAATCCTCGCGCCCCAGCGCCGGCCGATGCGGCAGGTTGAACGTAAGCTGCGTCGGGCTCATCGCCCCCGGCCGAGATAAAGCGACGAGCCGAGATAGCGCTTGAGCCCGTAGCGCAGCAGCACGCCGATCGCGGCGGCGATGGGAACGGCGAGCAACACGCCGGTGAAGCCGAACAAAGACGCGCCCGCCAGGATCGCCAGGATCATCCATACCGGATGCAAGCCCACGCGATCGCCGACGAGGTTGGGCGTGAGCACGCTGCCTTCCAGCAACTGGCCGGCCGCGTAGATGCCCGCGACGATCGCGATGCCGACCCAATCGCCGAACTGGAAGAACGCGATGGCCAGGCCCGTGATCGTGCCGACGGTGACGCCGACGAACGGGATGAAGCCGAGCAAGCCGGTCATCAAGCCGACCAGCAGGCCGTAATTGAGGCCCGCGAGCGTCAAGCCCACGCCGTAGAAAATGCCCAGGCATACGCAGACCAAGGCTTGGCCGCGCAAGAACCCGGCGAGGCGTTCGTCGATTTCGTTGGCGACACCGCGCAGATCGTTCGCGTGATCGCGCGGCAGCCACGTGTCGATCCGCGCCACGACCTTGTTCCAATCGCGGATCAGATAGAACGACACGACCGGCGTGATCAGCAGCAGCGAGATCAGATTGACGATGGCGATGCCGCTGGTAAGCACGCCGACGGCCGCACTCGCCAAAACCGACAGCACCTGGCGCGCGGCGTCGCCCGCCCCGCGCAATTGCTGGGAGTCCGCGTGGCCGATCTGGGCGAAAAACTCCTCGAGATAGGGCCGGGCCCATTCGATCCCGTGGCGGATGACGACGGCGAGGCGTTCGGCCAGGCCGAAGATCTGCGTTTGCAGCACGGGGGCGAGCAGCGCCAGTGTGACGCCGACGGCGACGAAGAAAATCGCGGTCGCGATCGCCGCCCCGTAGGCGCGCGGCACGCCGGCTTTTTCCGCGCGATCGACGACGGGATCGAGCAGATAGGCGACTCCCGCCCCGACCAGAAACGGCAGCAGCACGGCCGACAGCGCGTAGATCGTGAAGCCGAGCGCCCCCAGGATCATCAGCCAGGCGACGAAACGGCCCCACGGAATTTGCGGCGAAGGTTCGGCGGTCATGACGGCTCTTCCTCCTGCGCGCTCATGATGCGCGTCCAGCGCACGAGATACGCAATACCCGACGCGAAAGTCGTGATCCCGGCGAGTGCCACCAACACCCAGATCGGCGTCTCCAGATCGAGCCCCAGCCCCAATTTCGCTAGCACGGCGGCGGCGAGCGCGATCTGCACCGCGGTGTTGAGCTTGCTCACATACATCGGATCGGCCTTGAACGTGCCGGCGATCACCACGGCCACCAGCGCCCCGCCGATGATCAGCAGGTCGCGGAACACAACCATGATCGTCAGCCACAGCGGAATATGCCCGGTCCAGCCCAGAACGACGAAAACCGAAACGAGCAGCGCCTTATCGGCCAGCGGATCGAGATAGGAGCCGAGCTCGGTTTCCCAGCCGAAACGCTTGGCGAGGAAACCGTCGATCGCGTCGGTCAATCCGGCCGCGACGAACAGCCAGAACGCCGCCGGGAAATGCTGGTCGAGCATCAGCCAGACGGCGACGGGCACGGCCATCAGGCGGCAGAACGAAAGGATGTTGGGAAGATTGATCAAGCGCCGGCCGTCAACGTGTGGCCTGTCCCGCGATGGCGATGATCCACGCTTCGCCATCGGCGGCGAGCGTCAATTCACGCTGCGCCATCGCCGCGCGCAAGGTTTCGACCGCGCCGTCGTAATCCACGTCGACGATCAAACCGCCGCGCCCCATCGCCAATACGTCGATATTGCGGATGGCCGCGACCTCCGCCAAGCGCGCGCGCACGGCGACCCAATCGCGGATATCCTCGGCGCGGATCTGGACGCGCAGCGTGCCGCCTTGCCCCGCGCCCGTGCCGACCAGCACTTCCTGTTTCCAGCGTTCTTCGATTTCGTTCGCCGCTTCCTGCGCCAAACGCTTGAAAGCGGCTTCGAGATCCTCGCCCGGTTTCAGCGTTTCGATCTTCTGCCAGCTTTGATCCTGCGCGCGCGCACCCACACGATCGAAGGTCACGACCGCCAGCGTCTGGCCTTCGATCGTATCGACCTGCACGCGCACGACGATGGCGCCCTGCGCCTGATAGACTTCGGCCAAGCGGCGCAAGGCGGCCGCATCGCCGGCATCGGCCTGGGCGGCTTCAAGCGTGGCGATATCCTCGAGATTGCCTTCGGGCACGCGGCGCGGCTGCAAGCCGTCGTCGACGCCCAGCGCCGCCCAGGCGCGCTTCCAGAGGTTTTCCTCCTCCCACAATTTGGGGATGCCGTTGTCGATCAGCAGCGGCACGATCAGCACGGCGCGCGCGCGGGTTTCGGCGTAGGCGATCTCGCGCGTCCGGAAAAGATTGCGCACCCGCTCCGGCTCGAAACGATAGGCCACGCGCCCGATCCAGCGATTGCCGGTCGCGCGCTCGGCCTCGATCTCGTAGCTCTCCAGCAATTCGGCGATCTGCGGTGCGGGCAACGAAGCGAGATTGCCGCGCCCAGCGAGGGGCACAAGGCGTTCGACAAGCCGGCGCCACGCCAGGCGCTGGCCTTCGGTCACACCCTGATCGCGCGCCTGGGGGGCGCTCGGCGCGGTGCGGTCGATTTCCACGCCACGCACGGTGAACACGCCGTCGGCCGCGCGTTGGGCGTGAACCGGCGGAGTCGCCGCCAACGCCACCAGAACCGCCAGCAGGAAGGCCCGCAGCGCCATCCCAACCCTTTCCAAAACCGATATTTTTCCGGCCCTGTTACGGGCGGCACCGGGGTGTTATAGCCGGTCCCGCAAAGGGGCGACAATGACCACGAACCGCTACTCCGAAGCTGGCGTCGATATCGATGCGGGCGAAGCACTTGTCGAAGCGATCAAGCCGCTGGCCAAATCCACCCGCCGGCCGGGTTCCGAGGCCGGATTGGGCGGTTTCGGCGCGTTATTCGACCTGAAAGCCGCCGGGTTCAAGGACCCGATCTTGGTCGCCACGACCGACGGCGTGGGGACGAAGCTGAAAATCGCCATCGAAAGCGGTCAGCACGACACGGTCGGGATCGACCTCGTCGCCATGTGCGTCAACGATCTGGTCGTCCAGGGCGCCGAGCCGTTGCTGTTCCTCGACTATTACGCGACCGGCAAGCTCGACGTCGCCGCCGGGACCGCGATCGTCAAAGGGATCGCGGAAGGCTGCCGCCAAGCGGGTTGCGCTTTGGTCGGCGGCGAAACCGCCGAGATGCCGGGCATGTATTCGAGCGGCGATTACGACCTCGCCGGGTTCTCGATCGGCGCCATGGAACGTGGTGCCGGCATCGACGGGTCGACCGTGAAGGCGGGCGATGTCGTCATCGGCCTCGCCTCGACCGGCGTGCATTCGAACGGGTTCTCGCTGGTGCGTCGCGTCGTCGCGTCGGCCGAACTGGCGTGGGATGCGCCCGCCCCGTTTGCCAACGATACGCTGGCGCGCGCGCTGCTCGCGCCCACGCGCGTCTACGTCAAATCCTGCATCAAGCTCGTCCGCGCGGGCCACGCCAAGGCGCTCGCCCATATCACCGGCGGCGGCTTGATCGACAACGTGCCGCGCGTCATCCCCGATGGCGTGCAAGTCCAGATCGACGCGAAGTCGTGGAGCTTGCCGCCGGTCTTCGGCTGGCTCGCGCGTGCGGGCAAGGTTTCGGCCGCCGAGATGGTGCGCGTGTTCAATTGCGGCGTGGGCATGGTCATGATCGTCGATCCCGCGCACAAGGACGCCGCGCTGAAGCTCGCGCGCGAACACGGCGAAACGGCATTCGAGATCGGCGTGGTCGCCGACAAGCCGTCGGCCGATGCGCCGGGCTGCGTCGTTTCCAATCTCGATAGCTGGAAGCTCTGACGCGCATGAAACGCGTGCGGACCGCCGTGCTGATTTCCGGGCGCGGTTCCAACATGAAGGCGCTGCTCGACGCGGCGAAGGACCCCGCCTACCCGGCCGAGATCGTCCTGGTCGCGGCGAACGTACCGGGTGCGGGCGGGCTCGACATCGCGCGCGCGGCCGGGATCGAAACCGCGACGATCGACCATCGCGGCAAAGGCGGCCGCGAGGCGTTCGAACGCGAACTCCATGCGCGTTTGCTGGAAGCGGGCACGGAACTCGTCTGCCTTGCCGGGTTCATGCGGCTGCTCACGCCGTTCTTCGTCGATGCGTGGGCGGGAAAAATGCTCAACATACACCCGTCGCTGCTGCCCGCCTTTCCGGGCCTCGACACGCACCAGCGCGCCATCGATGCCGGGGCGAAATTCGGCGGCTGCACGGTGCATTTCGTGACCAGCGAAATGGATGTGGGCCCGATCGTCGCTCAGGCGGCCGTGCCCATCCTGCCGGGCGACGACGCCCATGCCCTGGCCGCACGGGTGCTGGTGGCGGAACACAAGATTTACCCGGCCGCCTTGGCCGCGGTCGCATCGGGCAAACCGGCCCCGTCCGGCACCGTCCCGACGGTCTATAATCCGCCTCTTTGACGAAACCCCAAGCTCGGCTATGTTCCGGGCGGAATTCACGAAACGGAGTCAGCTATGGCCGCCGCCCCGCAAGAGAACGACCCGAACTTCAAGCACGACATGACGCCGCATTTGGAAACCTGGGCGAACTTCAATTCGCTCGCCAAGTGGACGCTCGGCCTGACCGTGCTGCTGCTGATCCTGATGTGGGCCTTCCTGGTCCCGCACGGCAAGCCCGTCTGAGCTTCCGTCGCGTGAACCGCGCGACGTGGAAGGGCCGCCTCCTCGGGGCGGCCCTTTGCATTTTTGGCTCGGCTGCGTTCGCGCAAACGCCGCCACAGACGATCGAATTCGATCCGTCGAACGCGTCGCTCGCCGACTGGTTCGGCCGCGTGGCGCTGCAATCGGAAAATCGCCAAGGCATCGAACGGCCGATCGTCAAATGGACGGCGCCGGTGCGCATCGGCGTCGTGGGCGATCGCGTGCCGATCTTCCGCCCTTTCGTCGAGCGGCATGTCCAGTTGCTGCGCCGGATCACCGGCCACGACATTCAAGTCATTACGGCGGGCCAAGCGAATTTCGTGGTCGTCTTTACGCCCGACATTTTCGCGCAGCCGCAAGGCAATGTGCGCAACGCGATGCGCTCGATGATGGGCGGCGACGACGCGGCGCTGGAAGCCTTCGTCGCCAATCAGCCGCGCACGGCGAATTGCTATTTCAACGCGCGCGGCGGCGGCCAAGGCATCATCGGCGCGCTGGCGGTGATCCCCTCGCAGCGCGATCCGTCGACCGCGTGGCGCTGCATCGTCGAGGAAATCACCCAGTCGCTGGGACTGTTCAACGACAGCGAGCTCAACACCTACTCGATCTTCAACGATCGCACGCCCTATGTGGACCTGACGCTGCCGGACGAGACGATGTTGAAGCTGCTCTACGATCCCCGGATGCGGATCGGAACGCCGCCGGCCGAAGCGAAGGCGCTGGCGCGGCGGATTTTGGACGAATGGCGGCCCGGGCGCTAAGGCGCCGGTGAATTAGCTCTGCGGCGGATAACGCTCGAACATCGGCAGATCATGCGCTTCCGCCATCCAGCCGATACGCTCGGCCGTTTGGATATGCGCGCGCGCGGGCAGCGCATTGGGATCGTCGAACGTGGCGCTTTGCACGTCGGTGATGCCGGGCAGGATCGCCGCGTTCGTATAGAACAATCCGGTGCCGCAATCGGCGCAAAAATAGCGCCGTCCGTCCGTCGAGGACGCGTAAGTCTTGGCCGTGCCTTTGGTCGTCTTGACCGCGTCGCTGGGGAACATCGCCCAAGCGACCATGGGCGCGCCCGAATGGCGGCGGCAATCGGAACAATGGCAAAGCGCATGTGTCAGCGCTTCGCCATTGATCTCGTAGCGGACGGCGCCGCAGTGACAACCGCCCGCGATCTTCATCTTCAGCCGACGATCTCGAGGCCGGCGAAGAAGAACGCGACTTCGATCGCCGCGTTTTCGACGCTGTCCGAACCATGGGCCGAATTCGCCTCGATCGATTCCGCGAATTCCTTGCGGATCGTGCCGGGGGCGGCGTTGGCCGGGTTGGTGGCGCCCATCACTTCGCGATACTTGGCGACGGCGTTTTCGCCTTCCAGCACCTGCACGACGACGGGGCCGGAGGTCATGAACGCGACCAGCGAACCGAAGAACGGGCGTTCCTTGTGGACGCCGTAGAACGTCTCGGCCTGGGTCTTGGTCATCCAAATGCGCTTCTGGGCGACGATGCGCAGGCCCGACTTCTCGATCAGCGCGTTGATGGCGCCGGTCAGGTTACGACGCGTCGCGTCGGGCTTGATGATCGAAAAGGTACGCTCGATGGCCATGGGTCTCTCGTATCCGTCTTGGAAAAGGGTCCGGGCTTATAGCCGCGCCCGGCCAAGGGGGCAACCCCCCGCCCTTACGCCGCCTTTTCCCAGCCGCCGGACGGCGTTTGGCGCCAATAGGCGAGTTCGTGGTTCTGCGCTTTCAGCGTTTTCCAGCGCGCGCGCGCGGCGGTGACGGCATCGTCGTCGTTGCCGTCGAAAATCTCGCAAACGAGCTTCCAGTCCTCGGGCGTATCGACCGTCTGACCGTCGATCAACACGAGCAAACCCGCGCCATTCGGGTTCTCGACCTTCGTCGTCAGCCAAATCGGCTGATCGGCGGCGAACTCGTCCTCGCCCGTCGCGGGGGCGAGCCCGTGCGGCAGGAACGAACGCTCGTCATAGGTCCAAAGCTGCAAGTCAAGCGCCTTGGCGCGCTCGGGGCTGCCCGCGACGACGACCGCGCGCTGCCCGTTTGCCACGGCCTTTTGCAGGATGGCGGGCAACGCGCGATCGATCGTCGTCGAAGTCAGATGGTAGAAGCGGATTTCCGTCATCCGCCGCTACTCACTTCTCCTCGTAATTGTCCGTGACGAAGCGGTCGAGCAGACGCACGCCGAACGCCGTCGCGCCCTTCGGGCAAGTCGGCTTGTCCTTGCTCGACCAGGCCGTGCCCGCGATGTCGAGATGCGCCCACGCGGTGTCGCCCACGAAGCGCGCCAGGAACTGGCCGCCGATGGTGGAACCGGCCCCTCGCCCCGCCGCGATGTTCTTCACGTCGGCGGCCGGGCTGTCGATGTCGCGGTCATAGGCTTCGCCCAGCGGCAAGCGCCACAAATGCTCGCCCGTCTTTTTGCCGGCGGCGATCAGCTTGTCGGCGAGCGCGTCGTCATTCGCCATGATGCCCGCATATTCGTGACCCAGCGCGATGATGACCGCACCGGTCAACGTGGCGAGATCGACCATCGCCTTGGGCTTGAAGCGGTCCTGCACATACCACAGCACGTCGGCGAGCACGAGGCGGCCTTCCGCGTCGGTATTCAGAACTTCGATCGTCTTGCCCGACATCGACTTCACGATGTCCGACGGGCGCTGCGCGTTCCCGCCGGGCATGTTCTCGACCAGACCGACGGCGCCGATCGCGTTGACCTTGGCGTGGCGTGCGGCCAGCGCTTCGATCGTGCCGATCACGGCGGCCGAACCCGCCATGTCCCATTTCATGTCTTCCATGCCGGCCGACGGCTTGATCGAAATCCCGCCGGTGTCGAACGTCACACCCTTGCCGACGAAGGCGACCGGGCGCTTGTCCTTGGCCTTCGGCGCGCCTTCGTAGCGCATGATGACCATGCGCGAGGGCCGTGCCGAGCCTTGGCCCACGCCCAGCAGCGCGCCGGCACCCAGCTTCTCGAGCTGCTTCTCGTCGAAGATCTCGACCTTCACGCCGAACGAGGCGAGGCGCTTGCAACGCTCCGCGAGGCTTTCGGGATAGAGGACGTTCGGCGGCTCCGACACCAGATCGCGCGTGAAATGGATCGCGTCGGCGACATGGTCGAGCGGACCATGGACCTTGCGCGCGGCGGCGACGTCGGTGACCAGGAAATTGATCGCCTTCAGCGTCGGCTTCGCGTCTTCCTTCTCGCGCGTCTTGTATTTGTCGAAGCGATAGCTGCGCAGCTTGGCGCCCATCGCGGCGTGCGCGGCGAATTCCGAAGCGCCCAGCGGCGAGCCCGGGATTTGTTCGGCCGAGATGGTCGCTTGGGTTTCGCCCGCACGGTTCAAATGCTCGACCAGCTTGCCGCCCAAGGCTTCGGCGCCGTTGGCGTCGAGCTTGTCGAGCTTGCCGAGACCGGCGAGCACGATGCGGGCGAAGGGCACGCCTTTCGGCGCCAGGATATCGAGCAGCTCGTCCTTCTTGCCCTTGAAGCGCGTCGCACCCATCGCGCGGGTGATGACGCCGCCGGTCTTCTTGTCGAGGGCGGCGGCGGCGGGTGCGAGCTTGCGATCCTCCAGAACGGTCACGACATAGCTGCCGGTGGTCGGCGTCTCGGGCTTCGAGAATGCGATCTTCATGGGCGGAGGAGTCCTTGAGGCGGTTCGGTTTTGCCGTCCCGGCGCGGGTGCCGGGTTGGCCGTCACAATAGCCGACCGGAACGGAAATAAAAGCGCGGCCCGCACCGTGTTCGATGAAAGTTCCGGCGGCAACCGGCGCGTAAATGCCTATAATCTGCCGAATCCCATGTCCCGCATCACCGCCTATATCCTGCGCCAGGTGTTGACCACGGCGTTGTTCGTGCTGGTCACGCTGACCCTTGCGATCTGGTTGACCCAGTCGCTGCGCTTCATCGATCTGATCGTCAATCGCGGCCTGACGATCGGCGGCTATTTCTTTCTGACCACGCTGCTGATGCCGAGCTTCCTGGCGCTGGTGACACCCATCGCGCTCTTCGTCTCCACGATGTTCGTCTATAACCGCCTGACCGGCGATAGCGAGCTCGTCGTCATGCGCGCGGTCGGTTACGGGCCGGGCCAGCTCGCCCGCCCCGCGTTGCTGCTCGCGGGCGGCGCCACGCTGATCGCCTATGTGTTTTACCTGTGGCTGATCCCGGCGAGCTTCAGCCAGTTCAAAAACCTCCAGGCGGATATCCGCTCCGACTATTCCGGTTTGCTATTGCAGGAAGGTGCTTTCACGCGCATCGGCGGCAACCTCACCGTCTATGTCCGCGAGCGCGAGGCGAACGGCGATCTGCACGGGCTGATCGTTCATGATTCACGCGATCCGTCCAACCCGGTCACGCTGCTGGCCGAGCGCGGGACGCTCGCCTCGACCGAGGAAGGCCCGCGCGTCATCTTGCTCAACGGCAATCGCCAGCAGGTCGATCGCGAAGCGGGCAAGCTGTCGCTGCTCTATTTCGAACGCTACTCGGTCGAGATCGGGCAGTCGGGCGGCCAAGCCGAGTATCGCTGGCGCGAGCCGGGCGAGCGCTATCTGCATGAATTGCTGTGGCCCGACTACGACAACAGCAACGATCGCTACTTCGCCAACAAGCTGATCGCGGAGGCGCATACGCGCCTATCCACACCGCTTTACGTATTCGCGCTGGTGATCGTCGGTCTCGCTTGCTTGCTGCCGGGCGATTTCAACCGCCGCGGCATGGGCAAGCGCGTGCTGGCCGCCGCCGTCGCGGGCATCGCCGTGCAGGCCGTTTCGATCGCGTTGCCCAATCTCGCCGCGCGCATTCCGGCGACGATCCCGTTCCTTTACGCCGTGCCGCTGGCGGTGATTTCGATTTCCGCCTGGGCGCTGGTCCAGGGCCCGCGCCGCAAGCGCAATATCGGCCCGATGCCGGAGGCGGCGTAGCATGCGCGTCTCCACGACGTTGTCGGGCTATATCGGCCGGCAATTCGCGCTGGCGCTGATCGGCTTCCTCGCGCTGTTCATGATCGTCGTCTACATGTTCGACGCGATCGAATTGCTGCGCCGGGCGGCGAGCCGGCCCGAAGCCTCGACCGGTCTTGTGCTGCGCATGGCGCTGCTGAAACTTCCCTACATGGCCGAACAGCTCGCGCCCTTCGTCGTGCTGTTCGCCGCGATCATCACCTTCTGGCGCTTGACGCGCTCGCACGAATTGACCGTGGCGCGCGCCGCCGGCGTGTCGGTCTGGCAATTCCTGCTGCCGGTCGTCGCGGTCGCGGCGTTGTTCGGTCTGTTCAAGATCACGGTCATCAATCCCGCCGCCGCCGTGCTCTATGCCGGTTACGAGCGGATGGAAGCGCAATTGCTGCGCGGCAGTTCCAGTCTGCTCGCCGTGTCGGAGAACGGCTTCTGGCTGCGCCAGATCGACGACCAGGGCAATTCGGTCGTCCATGCGCGGCGCGTGTCGTCGGCCGACATGACGCTCTACGACGTCATCATCTTCAATTTCGAAGGCAAGGATCGCTTCATCGGCCGCGTCGACGCCGCCAAGGCCGTTCTCGCCGCCGGTTATTGGGACGTGTCGGACGCCTGGATCACAGCCCCCAATCGCCCCTCGCGGTTCGAGCGCAGCTACCGCGTGCCGACCAATATGACGGCCGAGCAAATCCAAGACTCGTTCTCTTCGCCCGAGACGATTTCGTTCTGGGAATTGCCGGGCTTCATCCGCCTGCTGGAGGCCGCCGGCTTCTCCGCCACGCGCCATCGCCTGCATTGGCATCAATTGCTGGCGATCCCGCTGCTGCTGGCGGCGATGGTCTTGATTGCGGCGACATTCTCGCTGCGCCCGCATCGGCGCGGCGGCACCAGCCTATTGATCGGCTCGGGCGTGGGGGCGGGTTTCCTGCTCTTCTTCGTTTCCAGCCTGGTCGGCGCGCTGGGCCAAAGCGCGGCCATTCCTGTCATTCTGGCCGCCTGGTCGCCGGCGGCCGTATCGGCCATGCTCGGGGTGGCGCTTTTGCTCCATCTCGAGGATGGCTAGCCCTCGTCCCTCCCTCTCCCGTATAAGACCCGCCATGAAGCGTCTTCTCGCCGGACTCGCCCTCGCCCTGGTTCTCGCCGCCCCGCAATTCGCGATGGCGCAAGAACAGCGCATCGTCGCCGTCGTCAACGACGACGTGATCTCGAATTTCGACATCGACGCGCGCATCGGATTGATGATGATGGGGGCGGGCCCCGCCGATACGCCCGAGGCCCGCGCCCGCATGCGCCCGCAGGTGCTGCGCCAGCTGATCGACGAACGCATCCAAATGCAGGAGGCGCGGCGCCTGGGGCTGTCGCTGCCGCGCGCCGAACTCGACAATATCCTGCGCAACATCGAGAAGGCCAATAATCTGCCGCAAGGCGGGCTGGAACGCGCGTTGCGCCAGGGCGGCGTGCCGCAAGTGGCGCTAGAACGTCAGATCGAGGCCACGCAATCCTGGCAGCGCGTCGTCAACGCGCGTCTGCGCCCGACGGTCGAGATCGGCCGCGACGAGGTCGAAGACGTGCTGCGCCGCTATCAGACCGGCGAGCCGGTGCAGGAATTCCAGCTGAGCGAAATCTTCCTGGCGGTCGACCAGCCCGACCAGGAGGGCGACGTGCGCGAGCGAATGGAAGACATCATCGCCCAGCTGCGCCGCGGCGTGCCATTCGCGGTGCTGGCGCAGCAATATTCGCAATCGGCCTCCGCCGGCGACATGGGCGATATCGGCTGGGTCGAGCGCGACACGCTGGATCCGGAAGTGAGCCCCGCGATCGCGGCCGCACAGCGCGGCCAGCTGGTCGGGCCGGTGCGCGTCGCCGCCGGTTTCTATCTTTATGCGATGCGCGATTCGCGCACGATCGCGCCGCCCAAACCCGAAGACGCGCGCGTCGATCTCGCCCAGCTCGTCTTCCCCGCCGCAAATCCGGCCGAACGCGAAGCGGCCAAGGCGCTGGCCGAAATGGTGCGCGAAACGGTGCAAGGCTGCGCCGATCTCGACCGCGTCGCGACGGAAGCCAAAATCCCCGAGCCGCAGCGCATCGCCGATCTGCGCGTCGGCGACCTGACGCCCGATATGCGCGCGCGGATCAAAGATTTGGGCGTGGGCGAGTCGACCGAAGTGTTCAACACCGATCGCGGCGAAGCCTTGGCGATGATTTGCGTGCGCACCGAAGCGCAATCGAACGTGCCGACCGAAACGGATATCGAGGACAATCTCGCCCGTCAGCGGATCGAGAACGCCGCGCGCCGCTATCTGCGCGATCTACGCCGCGTCGCCGTGGTCGATATCCGCGCGTGAGCGTCGGCGACGGCCTGCCGCCCGTTTCGGAAACGGTCCGCAAATACGGGCTCGACGCGCGGAAATCGCTCGGCCAGCATTTCCTGTTCGATCTGAACCTGACGCGGCGGATCGCGCGCAACGGCGGCGATCTTGCGACCGGCACGACGATCGAGGTCGGCCCCGGCCCCGGCGGCCTCACCCGCGCGCTGCTGATGGAAGGGGCGACGCGCGTCATTGCCATCGAACGCGACGCGCGCACCCTGCCCGCCCTCGCCGAAATCGCCGCCGCCTATCCCGGCAAACTGGAGATTTTCGAAGGCGACGCGCTCGCGGTCGACGCGGCGGCACTTGGCACGGCCCCGCGCCGTATCATCGCCAACCTGCCCTATAACGCGGGCACGCATATGCTGCTGGCGTGGCTCGCACGGCCCGACGCGTTCGAGCGCATCGTGATCATGCTGCAAAAGGAAGTGGTCGAGCGCATTTGCGCCGAACCCGGCGGCAAGGATTACGGCCGCTTGGCCGTCGCCGCGCAATGGCGCTGGCAAGCGCGGCCGCTGTTCGACGTTTCGCCGTCGGCCTTCGTGCCGCCGCCCGCCGTGATGTCGGCGGTCGTGGAGATCGTGCCGCGCGCCAAACCCTTGGCCGAGGCGGACGCGAAAGCGCTGGAGCGCGTCGTCGCCGCAGCGTTCGGCCAGCGGCGCAAGATGCTGCGCCAGTCGCTCAAGTCGCTCGGCGATGCGGCGCGCATGCTCGAAACCGCCGGGATCGATCCCACGCGCCGCGCCGAAACGCTGTCGGTCGAGGAATTCTGCGCGCTGGCCCGCGCTTATGCGGCCACGACCGCGTCGCGCTCGGGATCGTAGCGCCAGGGCCGCGCCGGCATCTTGCCTTTGCCCGCACGATATACATCGCCGTCGGCGCGGATCGCCCCCATCTCCGCCAGCGCATCGACCCGATCGAAGAACGACAAATCGCCGAGCCAGGGCCGCGCCTCCGCTTGCCCGACTATGCGGAACAGATCGTCGGCTCTGGCCGGACCTTGCGCCAACGCATCGACCACGCGGCGCTCGGTGAGCGTCAAGCCGTCGCTGGTCCACGGGAATTCGCGCATCCACCGCGCGAACGCGTCCGGCACGAAACGCAGCGCGCCGCCGATCTTCGCGCGTGCGATCGCGGCCAAATGCGTGGGCGCGCCGGTCAGCGCCGCCCAGGCACGTCCGGCGAAATCGAGATCGGCCGTATCGGGCGTTTGCGCCGCCAGCGTCTTGAAATCCTCGGGCGACAATTGCCCCAGACCGGCGAAGCGCGCGATCCCCGGCCATGCGTCGACGACATGCGCCGAAATCCGGTCGGCCGCGACGCCGTAGCGGCGCAACCGTTCCAATACATCGAGCATTTGGAACTGATCGTAGAGATCGGCTTCGAACCACAGCACGAATTCGTCGCCGCTTTTGGCCGCCAGCGCCAAAGCCGCATCGCGCGCGGCGAAGGCCGACGCGACGAGATGTTCGGGCGCCCAGCCGCGATCGACGATGAACGCGACGCGCGCGGCGCGGAAGGCTTCGCCGGTCGGATCGGAGGGCAACGCGCCGTCATGCAGCACGTCGCGCCAACGCAAGACCGGCGCGAGCCCCGCCGCCGCCATCTTGTCGGCCGCGATATCGCCGTTGGTGATGTGAAGGATCATTGGCCGTCGCGCAGTCGTTTGACGAAATCGCCCAGACCGACTTGCCGGTCGCGCTTGCAGCGCTCGGCCGTCAGGATCGATTGCACGCGCGCGACCGATTGGTCGAGATCGCTGTTCACGATGATGTAGTCGTATTCCGGCCAATGACTCATCTCGTCGGCGGCCTTGGACATGCGCGCGGCGACGACATGGGCGGGATCCTGGGCGCGTGCGTTCAAGCGGCGCTCCAATTCGTAGGTCGACGGCGGCAGGATGAACACGGACACGAGGTCCGTATGCGCTTCCTCGCGCAGTTGCTGCGTGCCCTGCCAATCGATGTCGAACAACACGTCGAGCCCGGCGGAGAGCTTTTCTTCGACGAAGCTGCGCGGCGTGCCGTAGTAGTTGTCGAAGACCTTGGCGTGTTCGAGGAACTCGCCGCGATTGCGCATCAGACCGAACTCGGTCTTGTCGACGAAGAAATAATCCGTGCCGTGAATTTCGCCCGGCCGCTTGGCGCGCGTGGTGGCGGAGACCGACATGGTCAGGCCGCTCTCGCGGCGCAGGATTTCGCGCGAGATCGACGTTTTGCCCGCGCCCGACGGCGAGGACAGGACGAGCATGAGGCCCCGGCGCGTGATGTCGGACATGTGCCTACTCCACGTTGGCGGCTTGCTCGCGCAGCCTGTCGATAGCGGTTTTGAGGGCGAGGCCCGTGCGCGTCAGCGCGATATCGCCCGATTTGGAGCAGAGCGTATTGGCCTCGCGATTGAATTCCTGCGACAGAAAATCGAGCTTGCGGCCGATCGACTTGCCCTTGGCGAGCAATTCGCGCGCTTGCGCGATATGCGCTGTCAATCGATCCAATTCCTCGCGCACATCGGCTTTGACCGCGAGCATCGCCGCTTCCTGGGCGAGGCGTTCGGGCGAGACCGTATGCGTGCCGCCGAGCAATTCGGCGATCTGCGATTCGAGCTTCGCCTTGATCGCGGGCGGGCGGCTCGCGGCGTTGGCCGTGGCTTCGCCGACCAGCGCTTCGATTTCGGCGAGTGCGGAATTGAGGATTCCGGCGAGCGCCTTGCCTTCGTCGCGCCGCGCCGAAGCGAGCCCGTCGAGGCATTGGTCGAAAGCGGCGAGAATGCCCTTGTCGAGCTCGGCCATGCCCGCTTCGTCGAGGCCTTGTTCGGGCACGGTCTCGATCACGCCGCGAAGCCCCAGCAATCCGTCGAGGCGCGGCGCGGCCGCATCGACCTTGCCTTGCAGATCGTTGACCAGCCCGATGATCTGATCGAGGGCCGCGCGATTGATCTGCAATTTCGGCGCTTGCGGCGGGGTTTCCACCGCAAGATTGATCGTGACATTGCCGCGATCGAAACGCTTTGCGGCACGCGCGCGAATTTCCGCCTCAATTCTGTCGTAACCCGGCGGCAAGCGGAGACGGACCTCGAGCCCGCGCCCGTTGACCGAGCGGCCTTCCCAAACAACCGCGCGGCCCAGTATCTGGGCGGTCGCGCGCGCGAAACCGGTCATGCTGGCGAGGCTCATCGTCACTCCCGCGACTCGTCGTGGTCGAATTCCGTCCGACTTATACTCCGGGCGGCGAAAGGAACAATGCATGTGGCCCTGGAAGGCGATCCTGATCACCGGCGGCTCGTCCGGCCTTGGACAAGCCATGGCGCTCGAACTCGCGGCACCGGGCGTTTTTCTGGCGATCACGGGGCGCGATAAAGCGCGGCTCGACGCCGTCGCCGACGCCTGCAAAATGAAGGGGGCCGCCGTCGGTGCGTTCCAGATCGACGCCGCGAATTTCACCGCGATGGCCGGACTGATCGCCGAGATCGAGGCGGAAGTGCCGCTCGATCTCGTCATCGCCAACGCGGGCGTCTCGGCGGGTACGGGCGGCGGCGATGAAACCGACGAGCAGATCGCCGAAATCCTCGCCGCGAACGTGGACGGCGTGATCGCCACCGTGCGGCCCGCCTTGGCGGCGATGGCGCCGCGAGGTCACGGCCAAATCGCGATCATGTCGTCGCTGGCGAGCTTCCGGGGTTTCGGCGGGGCGCCGACCTATTGCGCCTCGAAAGCCTTCGTGCGCGTGTGGGGCGAAGCCTTGCGCGCCGATTGGCGGCCGCGCGGGTTGAAGATCAACGTGATCTGCCCGGGCTTCGTGCGCTCGCGCATGACCGCCAAGAATAACTTCAAGATGCCGTTCCTGATGGACGCCGATCGCGCGGCGCGGATCATGTTGCGCGGCCTTGCGGCCGACAAACCGCGCATCGCCTATCCCTGGCCGACCTATTGGGCGATACGGCTCGTCGCGGGCTTGCCGCAATTCCTGACCGACATGCTGATGGCGCGAATGCCCAAGAAGGGCTAACGCGGCGTGGCCCGATTGCGCTCGATTTCGCGCAAGCGTGCGACGTTGCGGTTATGCTCGGCCAAGTCGCGCGCGAAGGCGTGGCGCCCCTCGCCGTCGGCGACGAAATAAAGCTCGTCGGTCTGCGGCGGGTTGAGCACGGCTTCGATCGACGCACGCCCCGGATTGGCGATCGGTGTGGGCGGCAGGCCCGCGATCACATAGGTGTTCCAGTCGTGGCGCGTGTCGAGATCGGCGCGCGAGAGCGGCCGTCCCAGCGGCGCCATCCGATCGATGCCATAAGCGACCGTCGGATCGGCTTGCAGGCGCATGCCCCGGCGCAAGCGATTGACGAACACGGCGGCCACGCGCCCGCGCTCGTCGGCATGGCCGGTTTCACGCTCGACGATCGAGGCGAGCACCAGCGCCTCCGCCGGATCGCGCAGCGGCAGGTTCTCGGCGCGCTTGGCCCAAAGCTCCGCCAGTGTCTCGCGCATTGCGCGGGTCGCGCGCTCCACGATGCGACCGCGCGGATCGCCCCATGCGTAGAAATACGTGTCGGGCAACACGCTGCCTTCCGGCGGCACGGCGACCGGATCGCCATCCAAGCCTTCGGCGGCGTTGAGCAGCGTGGCGATCTGGCCCGACATCAAACCTTCGGCGAAAGTGATGCGCCGCGCGACGGTTTTGCCCGAGGCGATCAGCGCCGCAATCTCCCGCCCCGAGGCGCGCGGCGGAATGTCGTATTCGCCCGCTTTAAGGCGCGAGAGCTGGCCGTCGATCTGCGCGCCGCCGAGAAACACCCAGGCATTCGGCACGACGCGTTTTTGTTCGAGTAGCTCGGCGATCTCGCGCGCACCCGCGCCTTTGGGGATCAGCACGCGCGCGGTCTCGGCCGAAGGACCGGGCCCCAAATAGAGATTGGCCGCGAACCAGAAACCGGTCGCGGCCAACCCTAGAACAACGATGAGGAAGGCGGCGAAGCGCGCCGGCTTCAATTCACGCTCGAGAAGATCACCGCCGCGTTGGTGCCACCGAACCCGAAGGAGTTCGACAGCGCGTGACGGATCTTGCGCGGCTTCGCCTGCTTGGGCACGAGGTCGATGTCGCAGCCATCCGACGGATTGTCGAGGTTGCGCGTGGGCGGCGCCACCTGATCGCGGATGGCGAGGATCGAGAAGATCGCTTCCACGCCGCCGGCGGCACCCAGCAAATGCCCGATCGCCGATTTGGTCGACGACATGGACAGCGAATAGGCGTGTTCGCCGAATAGGCGCTTCACGGCACCCAGCTCGATCTCGTCGCCCAGCGGCGTCGAGGTGCCGTGCGCGTTGATATAGTCGATCGCCGTCTTGTCGAGCTTGGCATTGCGCAACGCGGCGGTCATCGCGCGGAAACCGCCATTGCCGTCTTCCGGCGGTGCTGTGATGTGATGCGCGTCGCCCGACAGGCCGTAGCCGGTGAGTTCCGCGTAGATCTTCGCGCCGCGCTTCTTGGCGTGCTCGTATTCCTCGAGCACGACGACGCCCGCCCCCTCGCCCATCACGAAGCCGTCGCGATCCTTATCCCAAGGACGCGAGGCGCGCTGCGGCTCGTCGTTGAAATTCGTCGACAGCGCGCGCGCCGCCGCGAAACCCGCGACGCCCAAACGGCAAATCGCCGCTTCGGCACCGCCCGCGACCATCACGTCGGCGTCGCCCAGCGCAATCAAGCGCCCGGCGTCACCGATGGCGTGCGCACCCGTCGCGCACGCGGTCACCGCCGAATGGTTCGGGCCCTTGAAGCCGTACTTGATCGACACATGGCCGGAAGCGAGGTTGATCAACGCCGAGGGAATGAAGAACGGCGAGATGCGCCGGGGCCCGCGTTCCTTCAGCGTGATCGCGCCTTCGTAGATGGACTGCAAGCCGCCAATGCCCGAGCCGATCATGACGCCGGTGCGTTCGAGGCTTTCCTCGTCCGTCGGCTTCCAGCCCGAATCCTCCACCGCCTGGGTCGCCGCGGCGACGCCATAGACGATGAAGTCGTCCATCTTCTTCTGTTCCTTGGGCGGCACCCAATCGTCGGGATTGAACTTCCCCGACGCCAGGTCGCCGCGCGGCACCATCGCCGCCACTTTGGCCGGCAGATCGGAAACGTCGAAGGCTTGGATCCCCGCAAGGCCGGACTCGCCGGCCACGATGCGATCCCACGAGGTTTTCACACCGCAACCCAGCGGTGTGACCAGACCCAGCCCGGTGACGACGACGCGGCGCATAAGCGGCGGCGGTCCCGGTTAGGCCTTCGCCTTGCCGATGAAGTCGATCGCGTCCTTGACGGTCGAGATCTTCTCGGCGGCGTCGTCCGGAATCTCGATGCCGAATTCCTCTTCGAAGGCCATGACCAGCTCGACCGTGTCGAGGGAGTCGGCGCCCAGGTCGTCCACGAAGCTCGCCGCTTCCGTGACCTTGGCTTCTTCGACGCCCAGATGCTCGACGACGATCTTCTTAACGCGGTCGGCGATGTCGCTCATTTCTCGTTACCTTTCTAAGGGGACGCGCCGCCTCGTGCGGAGTCGTCTGGAAAAACGGGGGTAGCTAACACGAATTCGCGGGCCAGGGAAAGCGGGGGAAAAGTTTTCCCGGCCAACGGCTTGAACCTCAGATCATGGCCATTCCGCCATTGACGTGCAAGGTCTGGCCGGTGACGAAGGCCGCCTCGTTCGAGGCAAGGTACAGAACGGCCGCGGCGATTTCCTCGGCCGTGCCCATCCGGCCCAGCGGGATGCCGCTCAGAAGCCGGGTTTTCTGCTCCTCGTTCAGCGCGTCGGTCATCGGCGAAACGATGAAACCCGGCGCCACGCAATTGACCGTGATGCCGCGCGAGGCGACTTCCTGCGCCAACGCCTTCGACATGCCGATCATGCCGGCCTTCGCGGCGGCGTAATTCGCCTGCCCCGGATTGCCGGTGACGCCGACGATCGACGTGATGCCGACGATACGGCCCCATTTGCGCTTCATCATGCCGCGCAAACTGGCGCGCGACAGGCGGAAAGCGGCCGTCAGGTCGACGTCGATGACCTTCTGCCAATCCTCGTCCTTCATGCGCATGGCCAGGCCATCGCGCGTCAGACCGGCGTTGTTGACCAGAATATCCACGCCGCCGCCGAGTGCGGCTTCGGCGTCCTTGAACAGCTTCTCGGTCACCGCCGCGTCCGACAGATCGCCGGGGACGACGACGGCCGCATCGCCGATCTTCGCCTTCACCGCTTCCAGCGCTTCGACGCGCGTGCCCGACAGCGCGACTTTGGCGCCGGCTTTGGCCAACGCGAACGCGATCGCCGTACCCAGGCCGCCCGAGGCGCCCGTGACGAGCGCGGTCTTACCGGTCAAATCGAACATGCGGAAATTCCTTACAGCGTTTTCGCGAAAGCTTCGATATCGGCGGGGCCGTTGAGCGCCGTGCCGACCACATCGGGCTCGATGCGCTTCACGAGACCCGACAGAACCTTGCCCGCACCCAGTTCATACAACTGCGCGACACCCTGCGCCTTCATATAGGAAACGCATTCGCGCCAGCGCACGCGGCCGGTCACCTGCTTCACCAGCAGATCGCGGATCGTCTCGGGATCGGAGACTTGGGCGGCGGTCACGTTGGCGACCAGCGGCACTTTGGGCGGCGCCATTTTCGTGTTCGCCAGCGCTTCGGCCATCGCATCGGCGGCGGGCTTCATCAGCGCGCAATGGAAGGGTGCCGACACGGGCAGCAACACGGCGCGCTTGGCGCCTTTTGCTTTCGCTATTTCGAGCGCGCGTTCGACGGCGGCTTTCGCACCCGACACGACGACCTGACCCGGCGCGTTGTCGTTGGCAAAGTCGCAAACCTCGTCCTTGCCCTCGGGGCTCTTGCGGGCTTGCGCCGCGACTTCTTCGGCGGCGGGCGCATCGAGGCCGAGTAACGCGGCCATCGCCCCCTCGCCCACGGGCACGGCGGCTTGCATCGCTTGGCCGCGCAAACGCAGCAACCGGGCGGCATCCGACAGGCTGAACGTGCCGGCGGCGGCCAGGGCCGAATACTCGCCCAGCGAATGCCCGGCGACGAACGACACGTGCTTGCCGAAATCGAGCTTCGCGTCGCTTTCCAACACGCGCAGCACGGCGATCGAATGCGCCATCAACGCCGGCTGGGCATTGGCGGTCAGCGTCAGTTCCTCGGCCGGGCCTTCGAACATCAGCTTGGACAGCTTCTGCTTCAGGGCGTCGTCGACCTCTTCGAACACCGCGCGGGCGGCGGCGAAGGCCTCCGCCAGATCCTTGCCCATGCCGGGCGCTTGGGAACCTTGACCGGGAAACGTGAAAGCGCGCATGCGGAAATACCGTCGCGATGAGAGGGGAATTTGTCGGGAAGGCCGTCTGCGTACAAAGCGCGGCCCCCCGTGTCAAGCCGTCGCACCCGGTGGCAGACGCAGCGCGCCCCTGCTAGGACTCCCGGCATGAAACGCATCCTGATCGCCGCTTTCGCGGCCCTGCTCGCATTCCCTGCTTTCGCCGCCGATATCAAGATCGACGACGCCTGGGCCCGCCCGACGCTGGGCCAAGCCCGCAATGGCGCGGCCTATCTGACGATCACCACGAGCGGCTCGGCCGACCGCTTGGTCGCCGCCAGCGCCCCGGTCGCCGGCAAAACCGAGCTGCACACCATGACGATGAACAACAACGTCATGCAGATGCGCCCGGTCGATGCCATCCAGGTTACGCCGGGCACGGAAGTTAAGCTCCAGCCGGGCGGGCTGCATGTCATGCTGCTCGACCTCAAATCCCCCCTTAAAATGGGGGATAAATTCCCGCTGACCCTCAAATTCGAGCGCGGCGGCGAAGTCCAGGTCCAGGTCGAGGTCCGTCAGCCGCGCACGGGCGGTCACGGGCACGGGGGCTGAGCCGCCCCGCCCCGGCTTGCTATAGGCCGGGAAACCGCCTATAAGCCGCGCCTCAACGGCGGTCGGGGCCATATCCCGTCCGTCCTCCTTGCCCGTCTTGGCCGATCCCCATTGGATCGAGAGGCGGGCTGAGGGCCGGGTCGCACCCATCCTGGGTGCGGCTTTGGTCCGTAAACCGAGCAGGAGATGCCAACGATGGCGTTCTACGAGAACGTGTTCATCGCGCGTCAGGACTTGGCGCAAGCCCAAGTCGATGCGCTCGCCGATCAGATGACCGAACTCCTCAAGGGGTTGGGCGGCGAAGTGAAGAAGCGCGAATATTGGGGTCTGCGTTCGCTGACCTATCGCATCAAGAAGAACCGCAAGGGCCACTACGTGTATCTCGGGCTGGAATGCTCGGGTGCCGCCCTCACGGAACTCGAGCGTCAGCTGCGTCTGAACGAAGACGTGCTGCGCTTCCTGTCCGTGCGCGTCGAGGAAGCCTTCGAAGAAGGCCCCACGGCGATGATGCAGAAGCGCGAAGATCGCGGCGATCGTGAAGATCGCGGCTTCGGCGGCCCCCGCGGCGATCGCGGCGACCGTCCCCGCCGTCGCGATTTCGACGACGCAGCCCCTGCGATGGGAGTGAACTGATATGACCGGTCCCAGCAACGAAAATCCCGGCGCCGAGAAGGGCGCTTCCGGCGGCGGCTTCGGCGGTCGTCGTCCGTTCTTCCGCCGCCGCAAGTCCTGCCCGTTCTCCGGCCCCAACGCGCCGAAGATCGACTACAAGGACATCCGTCTGCTGCAGCGTTACGTGTCCGAGCGCGGCAAGATCGTGCCGGCGCGCATCACGGCCGTGTCGGCGCCCAAGCAGCGCGAACTCGCCAAGGCGATCAAGCGCGCGCGCTTCCTGGGCTTGCTGCCCTATCTGGTGAGCTAAGGACGGGAAGGCTCGGTTCGCTTTCGGGCGGGCCGGACCTTCAACGATCATGCAAATCCAGGCGTTGCTCATCGCAGGCGGAATGGGAGCGGTCAGCGCGGTCCTTCATGGATCGCTGGTGACCGGATCGCCCGCGTCGTTCCTGCTGGCCTATCTCGCACAGCTGCCGCTTTTCGCGGCCGGCTTGTGGATGGGCACGTCCGCGGCCGCGATGGCCGCGGCGATGGGCACGCTGATCGCGTTCTTGACCGGCGGCTTCGTGTTCGCCTTGGCCTATTTCCTGGCCAATGCGGGCCCGGCCTATGTGCTGGTGCGCCAAGCCTTGCGCTGGCGCCCGGCACCGGATGGCGGCATCGAGTTCTATCCGATCGGCAACGTGCTGCTGACCCTCGTGGGTCTGCTCGGCGCGTTGTTCGTCGGCCTCGTCTTCGCCTTCGCCGGACCGGAAGGCGGGCTGGAAGCGGCGCTGAAGGACTTCATCGTCGAAGCCTTCCGCAGCTTGCGCGCCCCCGGTATCGACACCTCGCGCCTCGAACCCTTCGCGGAAGCGGTCGCCCGCTTCTTCCCCGGGATCGTCGGCGTGTCGTGGCTGTTCATGAGCGTGGTCAACGCGGCCTTGGCGTTCGCGCTGGTCAAGCGCTTCGCCCAGCCGATCCGGCCCGCGCCGAAGATGGAGGATCTCGATCTTCCCGCTTCGCTGTTGGGACTGGTCGCGATCTTCGCGGCCGGCAGCCTGCTCGACGGGCTCGGCGGCTTCGTGTCGCGCAACATGATCGTTCTGTTCGTCGCCGCTTACGCGCTTGCCGGCCTTTCGGTCCTGCACGCGCTGACGGCGAAGCTGCAATGGCGCGGCGTGGCTCTGGGTGCGAGCTACGGTGCGATCATCGTTTTCGGCTGGCCCATCGCGGTAATCGCCGTGCTGGGGCTTGCCGAACCCCTCACCCAACTCAAAGCGCGCGCCAAAGCGCGCCGCGCTTCGGAATAGAAAGACAAAGGAGACAACCCATGTCGCAGATGGACGTCATTCTGCTTCAACGCATCGAATCGCTCGGCCAGATGGGCGACGTGGTGAAGGTGAAGCCGGGCTATGCCCGCAACTACCTGCTGCCCGAGAAGAAGGCGCTGCGCGCCACCAAGGCGAACCGCGAATACTTCGACAAGCAGCGCGCCCAGCTCGAAGCCCAGAACCTGAAGGCCAAGGGCGAAGCCGAAGCGGTCGCCGCCAAGATGGGCGACACGTTCGCGGTCGTCATCATCCGCTCGGCCGGCGAGTCCGGCCAGCTCTACGGCTCGGTCGCCACGCGCGACGTCGCCGAAGCGGTGACCAAGGCCGGCGTCACGATCGGCCGCGCGCAGGTTCTGCTCGTCCAGCCGATCAAGGAGCTGGGCCTGTTCAAGACCCGCATCGCGCTGCATCCGGAAGTGTCGGTGACGATCACCGTCAACGTCGCGCAGTCGGAAGAAGAAGCGAAGCTCCAGGCCGAAGGCAAGGCCGTCCGCCGTAACGCGGACGCCGACGAAGCCCCGGCCGCGGCGGAAGCCGCGCCGGCGGAAGCACCGGCCGAAGCGGCCCCCGCCGAGTCGGCCGCGGAAGAAGCCCCGGCCGCCGAAGCCAAGCCGAAGAAGGCCAAGAAGGCCAAGAAGTCGGAAGAGGCGTAAGCCCCTTCCCCGCTTCGCATTCTTCGCGAAGAAACGGCGCGTCCTGCGGGGCGCGCCGTTTTCGTTTGGGAAGGACGGGCGGAGTTGTTCACACTATCCAGTGGATAACCCTCCGCATGCGCGAGGGTTCACGCATTTCCTTTGTTCCGCCGCCTGTCGCATCCTAAGGTCCGCCTCCCCATGGAAACGCCAGCCCGCGATAACGTCGTCACCCACCCCGCCGCAACCGAGCGCGGCGACGCCACGCCTGCGCCGCGCGTTCCGCCGCATAATTTCGAGATCGAGATGGGCTTGCTCGCGGCCCTTCTCGCCAATAACCGTGCGTTCGAGCGCGTGGGCGAAATCCTCGAACCCGAACATTTTGCCGATGGCCGCCATGGGCGCATCTATGCGGCCATCCGCAAGCTAGTCGAGCAAGGCCGCCAGGCGAACGCGGCGACGCTGAAAAGCTATTTCGATCGCGACGAGGAACTGAAGGATATCGGCGGGGCCGAATATCTCGCGCGCCTGCAAGCCAACGCGGTGACGATCATCAACGCGAAGGACTATGCCGAGCAGATTTTCGATCTCTATCGCCGGCGCGAATTGATCGGCATCGGCACGGACATCGTCAACGAAGCGCACGAGTTCGACGTCGACGAGGATTCGGCGGCGAAGCTCGAAAAAGCCGAACGCGCGCTGTTCGACCTCGCCGAAAAGGGCTCGTCCGAAGGCGGGTTCAAGGAATTCTCCCGGGCGCTGGGTGTCGCTATCGACATGGCCGACAGCGCGTTCAAGCGCGACAGCGCCGTCACCGGTGTGACGACGGGCTTCGACGCGCTCAACGACAAGCTCGGCGGTTTCCACCCCTCCGACCTCATCATCGTCGCGGGCCGCCCGTCGATGGGTAAGACCGCCTTCGCCACGAAGATCGCCTTCAACGCGGCCGAAGCGCGCATGAAATGGCGCGAGGACAATCCGCGTTTGGGCAACGAACCCGATCCCAAGGGGGCCGAAGGCGGCGTGACCGCGTTCTTCTCGCTCGAAATGTCGGCCGAGCAGCTCGCCAATCGACTTTTGTCCGAACAGGTCGAAGTGCCGTCGGACAAAATCCGGCGCGGCGAAGTCATGGCCTCGGATTTCGAGAAATTCGCGCACGCGTCGGCCACACTCGCCCGCCTGCCGTTGTTCATCGACGATACGCCGGGCCTGTCGATCACGGCCGTGCGCACGCGCGCGCGTCGTTTGAAGCGCACGCACGGCTTGGGCATGATCGTGATCGACTATTTACAGCTGCTCTCCGGCCCGCCCGACGCGCGCGCCGAAGGCCGCGTGCAGGAAATCTCCGCGATCACCCGCGGCCTCAAAGCGCTCGCCAAGGAATTGGAAGTGCCGGTCGTGGCGCTGTCGCAGCTGTCGCGCGCCGTCGAACAGCGCGAAGACAAGCGTCCGCAGCTTTCCGACCTTCGTGAATCGGGCACGATCGAACAGGACGCGGACGTCGTGATGTTCGTGTTCCGCGAGGAATACTACCATTCGCGCGCCGAGCCGATGCGCCGCCCCGAAGAGGACGATTCGAAATTCAACGAACGTCATCAGAAGTGGATGGAGCGCGGCAATTTGATCCACGCGAAGGCGGAGATCATCATCGCCAAGCAGCGTCACGGCCCTATCGGCACGGTGCCGCTGAAATTCATCGGCGAGTTCACCAAGTTCGACAATCTCGATCCGTCCGAAATGGCCGGCTTCGGCGGCGATGGCGAAGGCTGATCCCGCGTCGCTACTGACCGTCGATCTGGGCGCCATCGTCGCCAATTGGCGCGATCTTGCCGCGCGCGTGGCGCCGGCGCGCTGCGCTGCCGTCGTGAAAGCCGACGGCTACGGCCTCGGCTCGGTCGCCATCGCGCGGGCCTTGGCCAAAGCGGGCTGCCGCGATTTCTTCGTGGCGCGCCTCAACGAAGGCTTGGCCGTGCGCGACGCGGTGCCGGAGACATGCCGCGTCACCGTGCTCGACGGGCTAATGAAGGGCGAGGCCGAACTTTATCGGCGCCGCAATCTGACGCCGTCGCTCAACGATCCGGGCCAGATCGAAGAATGGGTGGCGTTGGCGAAGGCCACGGGCGAAAAACTTGCCGCGACGTTGCATTTCGATACCGGCATGTCGCGCCTGGGCCTCACGCCGCGCGAAGGCGACGCCCTGCTCGCCGATCGCACGAAACTCGACGGTATCGCACCCGCCTATGTGATGAGCCATCTGGTCTCGTCGGAGGAGCGCGACAACCCGATCAATGCGATGCAATTGGCCGCCTTCAAGAAATGGCGCGCGGCGTTTCCGGATGTCGAAGCGAGCTTCGCCAATTCCTCCGGCATCTTCCTGGGGCCCGAATATCATTTCGACGTGGCGCGGCCGGGCTGCGCGCTTTACGGCATCAACCCCACGCCGGATCGGCCCAATCCGATGCGGGGCGCGGCCAAATTGGAGGCCCGCATCCTCCAGGTCCGCGAAATTGATTCGCCCCAAACCGTCGGCTACGGTGCGACGTGGAAAGCGACTCGGCCCACGCGTGTGGCGACGATCGCTTGCGGTTATGCCGATGGCTGGCTGCGCACCTTCTCCGGCCGGGGACAGGCGTGGCTCGACGGTCGGTCGCTTCCTTTTATCGGGCGCGTGTCTATGGACCTCATCACTCTCGACGTGAGCGACGCGGACTCGGCAACGCAAGGCCGCATGGTCGAGCTGCTGGGCCCGAACCTGCCCGTCGACGATGTGGCCGCATCGGCCGGCACGATCGGTTACGAAATCCTCACGCGCTTGGGTGCGCGTTTCGCGCGGACCTATATCGAACCATGAACCCGCTCGTCCCGATCGGCCGTTTCGCGATCGCCTTCCTGCAGCGCATCGGCGCCGTCGCGTTCTTCGCTTCGCGCGCCGTGTCGCATTGCGTGCGCCCGCCCTTCTATCTGCGCCATGTCGGCTTGCAGATGATGGAGATCGGCTATTACTCCCTGCCCGTCGTCGGCATGACGGCGCTGTTCACCGGCATGGTGCTGGCGCTGCAAAGCTATACCGGCTTCGCGCGTTTCTCCGCCGAAGGTGCGGTCGCCACAGTCGTGGTGGTGTCGATCACCCGCGAACTTGGCCCCGTCATCGCGGGGCTGATGGTCGCGGGCCGTATCGGCGCCTCGATGGCCGCCGAAATCGGCACGATGCGCGTGACCGAGCAGATCGACGCGTTGCACACGCTGTCGACCAACCCGATGAAATATCTCGTGGCGCCGCGCATCATCGCGGGTGCCGCCATGCTGCCGCTGCTGGTGCTGGTCGCCGACATTATCGGCGTGTTCGGCGGCTATATCGTCGGCGTCTACAAGCTCGACTTCAACGCCGGCACGTATCTCAAGCAGACCTTCGACTATCTCGAAGTGATGGACGTCGTTTCGGGCCTCGTGAAGGCCTCGGTCTTCGGCTTCATCATTTCGCTGATGGGCTGCTATCACGGCTACAATTCCGACGGCGGCGCGCAAGGTGTGGGCCGCGCCACGACCAACGCGGTCGTCTCCGCCTCCATCCTGATCCTCGTATTCAATTACGGGATCACCGAAATCTTCTTCTCGGGGCGCTGAACATGGCGACGCCGAAAATTTCCATTCGCGGCCTCAAGAAGCGCTTCGGGTCCAAGATCGTTCTCGACGGCGTCGATCTCGATATCGGCGTCGCGGAATCCGTCGTCGTGATCGGCGGTTCGGGGACCGGCAAATCCGTGCTGCTCAAATGCATCCTCGGTTTGCTCGACCCCGAGGAAGGCTCGATCAAGATCGACGGCCAGGAGGTCGTGGGATTGCGCGGGCGCGAGCGCGAAGCGATCAACACGAAGTTCGGCATGTTGTTCCAATCGGCCGCGTTGTTCGACTCGATGCGCGTCTGGGAAAACGTCGCCTTCGGTTTGATCGCCGCGCAAAAGCTGCCCAAGGCCGAAGCCAAAAAGATCGCGATCGAGAAACTCGGCCAGGTCGGCCTGCCGCCGCAAACGGGCGAGCTTTATCCCGCCGAATTGTCCGGCGGCATGAAGAAGCGCGTGGGCCTCGCCCGCGCCATCGCCACGCAACCCGAGATCATTTTCTTCGACGAGCCGACGACCGGCCTCGACCCCATTATGTCGGACGTGATCAACGATCTGATCGTCGACTGCGTGCATGTGCTGGGCGCCTCGGCGCTGTCGATCACGCACGATATGGCGAGCTGCCGCAAGATCGCGAACCGCGTCGCGATGCTCTACCAGGGCAAGATCATCTGGGACGGCCCGGTCGCCGAGATCGACCATTCGAACAATCCGTTCGTCGATCAGTTCATCCACGGCCGGGCCGAAGGCCCGATCCGGATGCAGATCCCCGTGTGATGGCAAAAGCCTCGTCCCAGTTCGTTTGCCAGGAATGCGGCGCCGTCACGCCGCGCTGGGCGGGCAAATGCGAAGCCTGCGGGGCGTGGAACAGCATCATCGAGGAAGCGGTTCCCGAAGCCGCCCCCAAGGGCGTATCGGCGAAAGGCGGGCGCAAGATCGCTTTCGTGGGCTTGGACGGCGAAAGCGACAAGGCGCCGCGCCGCACGACCGGTATCGCCGAACTGGATCGCGTGCTGGGCGGCGGGTTGGTCAAAGGCTCGGCCGTGCTGGTCGGCGGCGATCCGGGGATCGGTAAATCCACCTTGCTGCTGCAAGCGGCGGCGGCCCTCTCCAAATCGGCCCGCGTCGCTTACGTCTCGGGCGAAGAAGCGGTCGATCAGATCCGCATGCGCGCGGCGCGCCTGGGCTTGTCGAAATCCAACGTCGCCCTCGCCTCGGCGACCAATGTGCGCGACATCCTGGCGACGTTGGACGCCAACGACGCGCCCGATCTCGCGGTCATCGACTCAATCCAGACGATGTATGTCGATCAACTCGACTCGGCGCCCGGCACGGTCGCGCAAGTGCGCTCGTCGGCGAGCGAATTGATCCGCCTCGCCAAGCGCCGGGGCACGGCCGTCATTCTGGTCGGCCACGTCACCAAGGAAGGCGCCATCGCCGGCCCGCGCGTGCTCGAACACATGGTCGACACGGTGCTCTATTTCGAAGGCGAGCGCGGGCACCAGTTCCGCATCTTGCGCGCCGTCAAAAACCGTTTCGGTCCGACCGACGAAATCGGCGTGTTCGAGATGACCGAGCGCGGACTATCGGAAGTCGCCAACCCGTCAGCTTTGTTCCTGGCCGAACGGCGCGGGGAAGTCTCGGGGGCCGCCGTGTTCGCAGGCATGGAGGGCACGCGGCCCGTGCTGGTCGAAATCCAGGCGCTGGTCTCGCCCACGTCCTACGGCACGCCGCGCCGCGCGGTCGTCGGCTGGGATTCCGGTCGGCTTGCGATGGTGCTGGCCGTGCTGGAAACGCGCTGCGGCCTCGCCTTCGGCGCGGCCGACGTCTATCTCAACGTCGCGGGTGGCTTGCGCATCGCGGAGCCCGCCGCCGACCTCGCGGTCGCTTCGGCGCTCGTCTCGGCCCTGACCGACACGCCCGTCCCGAACGAGACCGTCGTGTTCGGTGAAATCGGTCTGTCGGGCGAAGTCCGCGCCGTCGGCCAGACCGAGGCGCGTCTCAAAGAAGCCGCCAAGCTCGGCTTCACCAAGGCGTTCGCGCCCGCGCGCGGCAAACGATCCGTAAATGTTGCGGGCATGGCGCCGGTCGAAATGCGGCTGCTGACCGACCTCGTCGAGGCGCTCGGCACCCCGCCGCCGGGCCCGAAACGCCAAACCGCGCCGGTGCGCGCGGTTTAGCGCGGTGGTAGCTTAGGGCACGATCATGCCCGATTCGATGCCCGTTTCCCCCTTCGACCTGGCCGTTATCGGCGTCGTCCTGATTTCGGCGCTTATCGCCATGTGGCGCGGCTTCGTGAAGGAAGTCCTGAGCCTCGCGGCCTGGGCGGGCGCGGTGTTGGTCACGCTCTGGGGCCTCAATTACGCGCGGCCCTATGCGCGCGCCTTTATCGACAGCCAGTTGCTGGCCGACGTGGCGGCCGGCATCGCGTTGTTCGTGGTCAGCTTGCTGGTCTTCGCGATGATCGCGCATGGGATCGCGGCGCTGGTCCACAAATCCAGCGCCCTGTCGGCGGTCGATCGATCGCTTGGTTTCGTGTTCGGGATCGGCCGGGGCGCGATTCTGCTCGGCCTGGGCTGGCTCGCCCTTTCCTGGGCCCTGCCGGTCGAACGCCAGCCCAGCTGGATCCACGATTCGCGCACCCGCCCGGCGGTCGAATGGGTGGCCGAAATGCTGGTTGGCTTGGCGCCGCCCGAATTCCGCGGCCAAGTCCGCCAGGCGGGCCAGGATGCGGACCGCGCATCCCAGGCCATCAAAGCGCTCCAACAGGTCGGAAATCCCGCCGGAACAAGCACTTCGCCCCAGCCGAATAATCTCCCGGCCGGGAACGAAACCGGATATAAATCCGACGACGCGATCGGGCAGTTGTTGCGCCGCACCGAACCGACTAAATCACAGCGCTGATCCACTAGATCGAACCCCAAGGGGAGTTTTCGTATGGACGGTGATTTGCCGACGACCAATCCGTTCGACGACGACAAGCTGCACGAGGAATGCGGGGTCTTCGGCATTCACGGCCATAAGGATGCCGGTGCGCTGACCGCCTTGGGGCTTCATGCGCTTCAGCATCGCGGCCAGGAATCGGCCGGCATCGTGGCGCTCGACGGCACGCAGTTCAACACGCATCGCGCGGTCGGCCTGGTCGGCGACAATTTCAGCGCGCGCTCCGTGATCGACTCCCTGAAGGGCGATCTCGCCATCGGCCATACGCGCTATTCGACGACCGGCGGCATGGCGTTGCGCAACATCCAGCCGCTCTTCGCCGAGTTCGAGTTCGGCGGCTTCGCGCTGGCGCATAACGGCAACCTCACCAACGCCGCGTTCCTGCGCAAGAAGCTGATCGGCCAGGGCTCGATCTTCCAGTCGTCGACCGATACGGAAGTCATCATCCATCTGATGGCCAAGGCTCATGGCGACGTCGTCACGCGCCTCATCACGGCGTTGAGCCAGGTCGAAGGCGCCTATTCGCTGACCTGCATCGCCGAGGACAAGATCATCGCCGTGCGCGATCCGCGCGGTGTGCGCCCGCTGGTTTTCGGCAAGCTCGACGATTCCTATATCGTCGCGTCGGAAACCTGCGCTTTCGACATCATCGGCGCCGATTACGTCCGCGACGTCGAACCCGGCGAAATGCTGGTGATGGACCGCAAGGGCTTCCGCTCAATGCGGCCCTTCCCGCAGCACACCAAGCGGCCTTGCGTGTTCGAGTACATCTATTTCGCGCGGCCGGATTCGGTCGTCGAAGGCCAAAGCGTCTACGAAGCGCGTAAGCGCATCGGCGCGGAACTCTCGCGTGAAAGCGGCGTGCCCGCCGATCTGATCGTGCCGGTTCCCGATTCTGGCGTGCCGGCGGCGATCGGCTACGCGCAGGAATCCGGCATCCCGTTCGACCTCGGCATCATCCGCAACCACTATGTCGGCCGCACCTTCATCGAGCCGACGGATCAGATCCGCCATTTGGGCGTGAAGCTGAAGCACAACGCCAATCGCGCGCAGATCGAAGGCAAGCGCGTGATCCTGGTCGACGATTCCATCGTGCGCGGCACGACCTCGCGCAAGATCGTCGAGATGGTGCGTGCGGCGGGTGCGAAGGAAGTGCATATGCGCATTTCCTCGCCGCCGACGACGCATTCCTGCTTCTACGGCATCGACACGCCCGAGCGGCACCAATTGCTCGCGGCGCGCCACGACGTGCCGGAAATGGCGCGGTTGATCGGCGTGGACTCCCTCGCCTTCATCTCGATCGACGGCCTTTACCGCGCGATGAACGAAAAAGGCCGCAATCCCGCCGCCCCCAAATTCTGCGACGCGTGCTTCACCGGCGAGTATCCGATCGAACTCACCGATTTCCAGGACCGCGGCGAAACGCCCGCGCGCGCGACGCTGCTTCAAATCGCATGAACTTCGTCGCGACGCAGATAAGGCGTCTTTTCGACGCCGTCTTCGCCGTGGCTTTCGTTCTCGCCTTCCTGCAATTGCCCGTATTCTTCGAGCTTTATCACCATCGGCTCGACGAAAAGCGGGTCACGATCGAAAATATGCTGACCACGATGCGCGCCTCGCCCACGCCCGACACGTCCACCATCGCCCGCACCGAAGCCGAATTGCCCGCCTTGCGCGCGCGGCTCGATCTTCTCGCCCAAGGCGGTTTCGGGCGTTTGCGCGCCGTCTTCGATCTCGACACGGAGGTCGCCAAGCGTGCCTTTGGCATGATGCAGCCCGGCATTCGCTTCGATCTCGACTCCCTCGGTTTCGGTGCGATCGGCTTGCTGCTCGGTTTGATTTCCTCCGCGATTCTCGCGGCTTTCGCGCGGCTGTTCCTGCCGCGCCAACACGCGGGGTATGCGCGATGAACGGACTTCTGGACGGGCGTATCGCCGTCGTCACCGGCGCTTCGCGCGGCATCGGCCGTGCGGTCGCGTTGCGCTATGCGGCCGAGGGCGCGCATGTGATCGCCCTCGCGCGCACCGTCGGCGCGCTGGAGGAGCTCGACGACGAAATCGGCAAGCACGGCGGCTCGGCCACGCTCGTCCCCGTCGACCTCAACGATCTCGACAAGCTCGAAGCGCTCGGCCCCTCGCTTTATCAGCGTTTCGGCAAGGTCGACATTTTCGTCGCCAATGCGGGCGGGCTCGGCACCGTCGGCCCCGTTTCCCACCACGAGCCGAAATTGTGGGAGGAAACTTTCCGCATCAACGTCCACGCCAATTTCCGGCTGATCCGCAGCTTGGAACCGGCGCTGCGCTTGTCGGACGCGGGCCGCGCGATCTTCGTGACCTCGGGTGCGGCGCGCCGCAACACCGGCTATTGGGGCGCCTATGCCGCGTCGAAAGCGGCGCTGGAAACGATGGCGCTGACTTGGGCGGACGAACTCGCCAACACCAAGGTGCGCGTCAATCTTCTATCGCCCGGCCCGATCGCCACGCGCATGCGCGCGGCGGCCTTCCCCGGCGAAGATCCCGCGACCTTGCGCCAACCTGATGCCATCGCCGGCGCTTTCGTCGATCTCGCACTGCCCAGCTGCACGCGGCACGGCGAGACGATTTCGCTGACGAGCTAATTATCGCGTCGCCAGGCGCAGGCCGAAGGCGACCGCGACCATTCCCGCCCAAAGTTCCAGGCCCGGCCATTCGCCGAGCCACACGGCGCCGATGATCCCGGCCGCCGGCGGTCCCAGCGACAGAAAGACCGACGTGCGCGCCGCACCGATCGCCTTCAACGCGACAAGCCAGAGCCAATAGAACACACCGCTGGAAACGCCGAGCCCCACGACGGCGGCCCAGCCGCCCGTATCGAGTGTCGTTGTGGCCCCTTGGACGAAACTCAAGGGCGCTAACGCAACCAGCGAAGCGAGCATGGCGATCGTGCCCACGGCGAGCGGCGGATAGCGGCCGATATAGGGCCGATAGGCGACCGAGCACGCCGCCCCGATAACGGCCGAGAGCAATACCGCGCCCGCCCCGAACAACGCGCCGTCGCCGAAGCCCGTGCCGGATAGATGCCCGCTGAGCGCGATGACCACGCCCGCGAAGGCGCAGAGCGCCCCCAGCACGCGGTTCCGCGACAAGGCTTCGTACCCCGCCCAAGCGGCGAAAATCTGCGCGAGTAATGGGAACGTCGCGAACAGCACGGCGCCATCGGCGGCGGGCACATGCGCCATGCCCCAATTCAGCAGCCAGATCAGCACGCCGAATTGCAGCACGCCCAGCGCCACGACCGCCCCGAAATCCTTCGGCGCCATGCGCCAGGACACGCCCGCCGCCAGTGCGATCGGCACCATCACCGCAGCCCCCACGGTGTAGCGCAGCAAGGCGAGTGTCACCGGATCGACAGCGCCCGCGACCGCGCGTGTCGCGACGATCGCCGCACCGACCTGCACGCCGGTCGCGATCGCGATTCCTAGAGCAACGCGCTCTGTCGTCATTTGCTCGCGAGATCGAGCGACCAGTACTGACCGACCAGCGCTTTGCCGAAGCTGCGATGCTTTTCGGATTTTTCCAGCACGAAGCCGCGTGCGAGATAGATCTTCCGCGCGGCGGTCAGGATGTCGTTCGTCCACAGCACCAAGCGGCGATATTTCTTCGCCTTGGCGAACTTGATCACTTCGTCGACCAAGCGCGCACCCGTGCCCGTCCCGCGCGCGTCGCGATCGACATAAAGCATCCGCAGCTTGGCGACCGTTTTGCTTTCGCGCACGCAGAACACCGAGCCGACGACCCGGCCGTCGCGTTCGGCGATCCACGCCTTCTCCCATTTCGGATCGAAGTCGCGGATGAATTTGCCGCAGATCTCGGCGACGAAACCTTCGAACTCCCAGTTCCAGCCATATTCCTGGGCGTAGATCCGCGCCTGCCCGCCGATCACCGCGCCCATATCGCCGGGAATGGGATCGCGCAGCGTGACCGGCCCGGCCTCGCCGCCCAGCACGCGCTCGATCGTGCCCATGGCGCCGGTCAGCGCGTCTTGCGACGCGGACGACAAGGGCTTCAACAGTGCCGAAATGCGCTTTTCTGTGCCCGCCCTCAGCTTGCGAAACGCGATCTTGCCTTTGGGCGACAAGGTCAGGAACTGGCGTCGCCGATCGTCCGCCGCGATCTTGCGGGTGACGAGCCCCTTGCGCGCGAAGCCCGCCAGGATGCGCGAGAGATGCGCTGGATCGAGCCCCAGCTCGGCCGAAATCTCCGACGCCACGGCCTTGTCGCGCCGGTCGAGCTCGTAAAGCACGCGCGCTTCGGCAAGGCCGAACGGCGAGCCGTCGAAGCTTCGATCGAACACGCCGATCTTGCGGGTGTAGAAACGATTGAAGCGCCTTATGGCGTCGATACGGTTCATCATCGGTTGATAGCATCAACCGATCGATTGACCCCGTCAACCTTCTGTTTAACGGTCTTCGACGTAGGGGTTTTTGCTGGCGCGCAACTGCAGCCGGATAACGGTCCCCGGCAATTCAAACGTGTCGCGCAGGGAATTGATCAGATAACGCTGATAATCCCCCGGCAAATCCGTGAGCTTGTTGCCGAAAAGCGCGATCGTCGGCGGCCGGACCGAGACTTGGCGGCAGAAGCGCAAGCGCGGGCGCAAGCCCCGCACCAAGGGCGGCGGATGGGCTTGCGTGACGCCCGCCAGCCAGCGATTGAGCTGGGTGGTCGGCAGATCGGTGTTCCAGCGCTCATGCGCCGTCACGACCGCCTCCATAAGCGCGTCGAGCTTACGCCCGTGCAGCGCCGAGACGGCCACGAAAATGACGCCTTCGACCTGCGGCATCGAGATCTCGAGGCGGTCGCGCAGCTTGCGCAAGGCGGCCTGCGCGTCCTCGACCAAATCCCATTTGTTGAGGCACACGACGATGGCGCGGCCTTCTTCGGTCGCCAGACGGGCGATCTGAAGGTCCTGATTTTCGAGCATCGTCGTCGCGTCGAGGACGAGCACGCAGACATGCGCCTCGCGCACCGTGCGGATCGTTTCGGCGACCGACATCTGCTCGATCTTCTCGTCGATGCGCGCCTTCTTGCGCAAACCGGCCGTGTCGATCAGCCGATATTCGCGCTCCTTCCAAACGAAGGGCGTGGAAATCGCGTCGCGCGTCGTGCCCGGCTCCGGGCTCGTCAGCATGCGGTCTTCGCCCAGCAGCGCGTTGGTCAGCGTGGATTTGCCCACGTTCGGGCGGCCGATCAGCGCGATGCGAATGGCGATATCGGCCAAATGCGGCGTCGTGCCCTCGGCCGGTGCCGAACGCTTTTCGGCATGGCGGTCGTCGAATTCGCCGTCGTCGACGACGATCGAGCCTTCCGGCGCCATCTTGCGCAGCACCGAATGCAGATCGCTCAACCCGTCGCCATGCTCGGCGGAAATCGCCAGCGCGTCGCCCAGGCCCAGCCCCGCGGCCTCGGCCACGGCATAGTCGGTCTTGTTGCTCTCCGCCTTGTTGGCGAGAACGAGCGTGGGCTTGCCCGCTTTGCGCAGGTATCGCGCGAAATGCTCGTCCTGCGGCGTGACGCCGTCGCGCGCGTCGATCACGAACAGCGCCAGATCGCAATCGGCGACGGCGCGCATCGATTGTTCGCGCATGCGGCCCATCAGCGAGTCCGACGGCGCTTCTTCGAGGCCGGCCGTATCGATCAGCGTGAAGCGAAGATCGTAAAGCTTCCCCGCGCCTTCGCGCCGGTCGCGGGTCAGGCCCGGCGTGTCGTCGACCAACGCGCGGCGGCGCCCGGTCAGGCGATTGAACAGGGTCGATTTGCCGACATTGGGCCGGCCGACGATGGCGATGCGCCAGGACATGTGGGGATTTCTATCGGACGACGGCGATATCGCCGTCATCGGTCAGGAAGATGACGGAACGTTGGGCCGCGATCGGCGCCACGGACACGGAACCGGGCAGCGAAATACGCTCCTGGGAAGCGCCATCCTTGGGATCGACGGCCAGCGCATAGCCTTCGGAATTCGCGACGATGACCTTGCCGCCGGCGACGACGGGCGACGTCCAGATGATCCGGTCGCGTTTGCGCTCCTCGTTCCGGAAGCGCGGCAGTTGCGTCACCCAGCGCACGCGGCCGTCGCGTCGCACGAGGCACGCGAGTTCGCCGTTGACGCCCATCACATAGACGAAATCGCCCGCGACCCACGGCTGGCCCAGCGAGCCGACTTCCTGTTCCCAGATGCGCGCCCCCGAACGCAGATCGATCGCGACCGTGCGCCCGGCTTGCGACGACGCGATGACCAGTCCGCGATCGACGGCCGGCATGCCGCGGATATCGGCCATCGCCGAGATCTCGCCCGAGCGGATCACGCCCGACAGGGAGTCCGACCACAAAACGCGGCCGCCTTCGGCGCGCAGCGCGAAGATCTCGCCCGAGGAATAGCCGACGATCAGCGTGCCGCCTTCGATCACCGGGCTGCCCGCCCCGGTGAAGCCCGCACTTTCGGAAATGCCCGAATGGCTCCACAGACGGCGGCCGGTATTGGCGTCGATCGCATGCGTCGTGTTGTCGATCGAGATCGCGTAGACGCGCCCTTGCGACACCGCCGGCCCCGAACGCGCCGGGGCGGTCATCTGATAGCGCCAGACTTCCTTGCCCGTCGCCGCTTCCAGCGCCACGACCTGGCCGTAGCCGGTCGCGAAATAGACGCGGTCGCCGTCGACGGCGACACCGCCGCCATGCCCGCCGCCCGAACGATCCTGCGGCGGCTCCGGATCGAAACTCCAGATACGCGAACCCGACTTCACGTCGAGCACGGTGAGATTGGAATCCGCGCCGACCGCGTAGATTCGCCCCTTGGCGACGATCGGCACGCCCGAGACGCGGCCCGAACGGCTATTGCCCGCCCCGACCGACGCGCGCCAGGCGTATTTGAGGCCGTCGACCTTCACGGCGCCGACGGTCGTGCCCGGCGTGCCTTGCGGCAGCGGCCATTCGGCGACGTCAACGGCGTCGGGCAGCGTCACCGCGATCTCCTGCGCGCGCGCATCGGGCTCGAGCTTTCGTTCGGTCCCCATCACCGCGACGCGCGTGCCCGGCAGCGGCGTTTTGCTTTCGCCGCCGAACCAGCTGCAGCCGCCCAAAGCGGCCGCCGTCACGAGAAGCGGAAGAAGCTGACGCGCGCGCATCGCGTTCAGGAACCCAAGGCCGCGAGCATTTCGGCCGCGCGCTGGCGCATGCCGCCCGGCGCGTTCAGATCGTCGGCGATGGCGCGATAAAGCTCGCGCGCCTTGGCCGTGTCGCCGCCCCGCAACGCCGCCAGCGCGGCGGCCTCGCGGCCCGAGTTGAAGAACGGATTGCCCGGCGTTTGCAGCGCCGTCGCCGCCTGTTCGGCCGAAGCGCGATCGGCCGCATCGACCGACAGCAACGCGACGAGGGCCGAGGCCATGCGGCGAATTTCCGCGTCCAGCCCCGCATCGGCCGCGATGGCGCGATAAAGCGTCAGCGCTTGGGCGGGATCCTTCTCGGCGGTCAAGCCGGCTTCGCGCAACCGCGCGATGCCCTTATAGCCGCCGCTGCCGGTCTGGCCGAGCTCGCGGAATTCGGCGAGTGCCCTGTCGCGATCATTGGCGATCAGCGCGTCGGCGGCGGCGAAGCGCACGCCGTCGGCTTCCAGCGTCTTGCGCTGATGGTCGCGCCAGAACGAATAAGCACCCGCGGCGACGACGATCGCCACGGCGGCGGCCATGATATAGGCGCCGTATTTCTTCCAGAGTTTCTCCGCGCGGTCGCGCCGGAGTTCCTCGTCGACTTCGTCGAAAACGTCCGCCACTTCGATCGTCCGCCGAATCCAATAAAAAGAAGGTTGCGTGGGACCGGGAAGTTACCCCTTCGCGCGGCCCCGCGCCACCCTCATTAATCCCGAAAAAACGGCGTAATTACGGCCGTTTAGACGGAGGAGTCAGGTCCAGTGGGATTGGATCGCCTGCGTTGGGCTTCCGGCGTGTGCGATCCGCGCGGCGCGGTCCGAAGCCGATAGTGGTTCTATCGGCGAGGGCCGCGACAAAGCGGGCGCCCGCCGGAACCCAACCCGAAGGGCCGCGTTCTTTTGCGCCGCAGGTTCGTCGAAGGACTTGCGCGTAGAACCACGACGCGCGGCGCCCTTCTCCTGCCTGCGTCACAAAATCCCTGCGGCGCAGGCGGTTCAATCCCGCTGGATCTGACTCTCGTTACGCCACGACGCGGATATAGCGGGCCTCGCGGCCGCGCGGCGTGCTGACATAGGTCGCGCGGACCGGAAGGTCGGTATCGATCGACGGCACGCCCGAACGGCGCAGACACGCGGCATTGACGAACACGTCCTTGCCGCCGTCATTGGCGCCGACGAAGCCATAGCCCTTTTCGGGGCTGTACCATTTGACGACGCCTTCGACGTCTTGCGCGCCCGTCATGTCGACGTCGTCGCGTTCGCGCCCGCCGCCGCCGCCCATCCGGTCGCGGAAACCGCCGCGCGGGCGCGGCGCACCGCCGCCGGGGCCCGCACCGCCGCCACCACCCCCGCCGCCGCCGGCAGCGCCGGCACGACCGTCGAGTTCATGGACGCGGACGACCTGCGGCCCCTTCTTGCCGGGACCGACATCGCACTTGATCTTGGCGCTTTCGCCCGGCGGGGGCAAACCCGCCTGTTCGAGGGCGGCGGCGTGCAGGAATACGTCCGGCGAACCGTCCGTCGGCGCGATGAAACCGAAGCCTTTGGTCGTGTTGAACCATTTGACGACCGCTTCGACAGTCTTGGTCGGGCCGGGATTGAAAGGCGGCATAGGGTGTAAGTTGCTCCAGGGGTAAGTTCGATAGGCGGCAAGCTACTGAAACCGGCGTCCGAACGCCAGATATCCGTAAAACGAGCCTAAAAGCCCGTATTACCCGCGTATATGGCGCCGGACGCCCCCGCTGCCAAGCCCCCGGCCCACTCAGCCCTCGACGATCGGCTTGAACCCGCCGAAAATCATCCGCTTGCCGTCGAAGGGCATGTCCTTGAACAGTGCCATGCGCGGATCGGCCTGCATCTTTTTATGGCCCGCGTCGCGGGTCTTCTTGTCCGGCCATTCCATCCAGGCGAAGACGATGCTTTCGTTGCGCTTGGCCTTCACCGAACGGAAGAAATCGGTCCATTTGCCCTTGGGCACGTCGTCCTGCCAGCACTCGACCATCCGCAGCAGGCCGAATTCTTTGAAGATCGGCAACGCCCCCGCCGCCATTTTGCGATAGGCCGCCTTGTTGCGCGTGGGCACCGCCAGAACGAAGCCTTCGACATAGCCGAGCTTCGCCGCCGTTTTCTTTTTTGCCGCCATAGTTTCCTCCCGCATTGATTCGCGCATGCAATTTGACATGGCATACGCGAACGGCGCAACTCGCCGGCTAGCGCGGCATGGCGGGCTTCAACACCGCTTCGCACCATTCGCGAAACCGTGTGGCCGTCGTGTTGTTCGCGGCGCGCGGCACGGCGCGATCCATGCCCGCGATCTTCGCGTCCATCATGTCCGCCATCGCTTGCGCCATACCCGGCGACGCGCCGCGCGCCATCATGCCCGCGCACAGATCGGCGACCGGCATTTCGCGATAGGCGACCGGCCGCCCCAAAACATCCGCCATGGTCGCGGCCATCGCGTCACCGGAAATATCCTCGGCCCCCAGCAACGGCATATCCGCAACACCGCGCCAATCCGGATCGGCAAGAAGATCCGCCGCCGCGTTCGCGACATCGACGCAAGCGCAAAGCGGTTCGCGCTGCGCGCGCGGCGCCACGCCGAAATAGACGCCGCGCGTGGCGATGCCGTCGACTTGGCGCAGCACGTTCTCCATCAGCGATGGGCACGCTAGCGCGCGCAGCGCAACACCCGCATCGGCGATCAAATCGTCCATGCGCTGGCTCGCCGCCGCGTGCCCGGCCGCGTGCGGCCAACCGCGCCCGAGGGCCGAGACGGTCACGACCTGCGCGACACCTTGCGCGCGCATCGCTGCCGCCGCGGGACGCGTCGCATCGACAAAAGCCGCCTCGGCGCTGGCCGCACGTAGATCGCCGAGCATCAGCCAGAACACGGCGCGCGCGCCTTCGAACGCTTTCGCGACGATCGCCGGATCGGTGTAATCGCCCGCGACGATCTCGACCCTCGCACGCAACGCGGCCGGAATCTTGTCCGGTGCGCGCGCGATAACGCGCAACGGTTCGGGGCCTTGCGCCAGACGCGCCAGAACCTTGGCGCCAATATTGCCCGTAGGCCCGGTGACGACGATCATGTAATCTCCCGCAATTCGATGAAACCGCGACGCTCGTAAGCGGGCCCGCGCGCGAACGCCATGCCGCGCCGTCCGCTTTTTCGTCGCGATCGTTCCGGACGCCCGAAAATGGATCCGCTTTCCGACGTTCTTTCGCTGCTGAAGCCGCGCAACTACACCGCCGCCGCGCTTGAGGCCGGCGGCGATTGGGCGATCGCGTTTCCGCGCTATGCGGGCATCAAATGCAACGCCGTCGTCGCGGGCGCTTGCTGGCTCGACGCCGAAGGCTTCGCCGCGCCGTTGCGCCTGGAAGCGGGCGATTGCTTCTTGCTGCCGCGCGGCGTGCCGTTCCGGCTGGCGAGCGATCTTGCGCTGACGCCGCTCGACGCCGGTGCGTTATTCCCGCCGACGCGCCCCGGCGGCATCGTCACTTGCAACGGCGGCGGCGACTTCGCGATGCTGGGCAGCCGCTTTTTGATTTCCGGCCGCCACGCCGATCTGCTGCTCGGCATGTTGCCGCCCGTGCTGTTGATCCGAAAGACCGAGGATCGCGAAACGTTGCGCTGGGCGATCGAAACGATCCGCGCGGAACTGCGCGAAGCGCGGCCGGGCGGTGCGGTCGTCGCCACGCATTTGGCGCATATGATGCTGGTCCTCGTCTTACGCATCTATCTGGCCGACGGCGCGGCGCAAGCGCAGGCGGGCTGGCTGTCCGCCCTCGCCGACAGACATATCGGCACGGCGATCGGGCTGATGCACGCAGATCCGGCCAAACGCTGGACGCTGGCCGAACTCGCCGCGCATGTCGGATTGTCGCGCACGATCTTCGCCACGCGCTTCAAGGAACGCGTGGGCATGGGCGCCATGGAATATCTGCTGCGCTGGCGGATGCTGCTGGCCGGCGACAAACTCGCGCAATCCGGCGCGACGATATCGAACGTCGCCGCGTCGCTCGGCTACGATTCCGATAGCGCTTTCGGCGCCGCCTTCAAACGCGTCATGGGCGTCTCGCCCCGGCAATATTCACGCGCCGAGTAGGCTCGCGCCGCAAAACTTAGGTGTTGTCCTAAGTATTGATTCGCGTTAGACACGGCACATGCTTCACGCCGCAACGTCATCGCGAAAACCGCCGAGCCCCGCGCAGATCGACGCGATCTTCCGCGCGTTGGCCGATCCCACGCGCCGCAAAATCGTCGAACGCTTGGGCGAAGGGGCCGCGTCGGTCAGCACGCTCGCCGCCGATCACCGCATGGCGCTGCCCAGCTTCGTCGAGCACCTCAAAGTGCTCGAAGGGGCCGGCCTCGTGCGCTCGAAAAAATCGGGCCGCGTGCGAACCTGCGAATTGGCGCCGGAAAAACTCGCCGTCGCGCAAACCTGGCTCGATCGCCAGCGCGCGATCTGGGAAGCGCGCCTCGACCGTCTCGACGACTATCTCCTCGCCCTCAAAAAGGAACGCGGCCTATGAGCAGCATTTTCTTCGCCAAGCCCAATCCCAAATTCGACCTCGTGTTAGAGCGCGATATCGACGTGCCCGTCGAACTCGTTTGGGAAGCTTGGACGACGCCCGCACATCTCAAGGAATGGTTCTGCCCGAAACCCTGGTCGGTGACCGAGTGCCAAATCGATCTGCGGCCCGGCGGCGTGTTCAACACCACGATGCGCTCGCCCGAGGGCCAGGAATTCCCCAACGAAGGCAGCGTGCTCGCGGTCGAGCCTCTGCGCCATCTCGTATTCACCGACGCGCTGCTCGCCGGATTCCGGCCGGCACCTAAGCCTTTCTTCGTCGGCACCTTGTCGCTCGAGAAAATCGCCAAGGGCACGCGCTACACCGCCACGGCGATCCATGGCGACGAGGAAACGCGCAAGAAGCACGAGGAAATGGGCTTCCATCACGGCTGGGCGGCGGCGCTCGATCAACTCGTCGCGCATATCAAGACCAAGATGCGATGAACCGCATTCCGGACGATCGCGCTTGAAGCACAGCGTTTCTTTCGCGATAGTCCGGGAATGCAACGCGATCCCCTCTCCGCCATCCTCTCGTTGATCGAAGCGCGCGGCGTCTATACGGGCGGCATGACCGCCGGCGGCCAATGGTCGTTCCGCGTCCCGCCGCCCGAACAGGTCAAGTTGGTTGTCATCGCGCGCGGCCGGTGTTTCGTGTCGATCGACGGTGAGAAGCGGCCGCGAATGCTCGTCGAGGGCGACGTGTTTCTCAACACCGCGCGTCGGCCCTATACGATCGCGACCGATCCGTCTTTACCGCCGCTCGATATCACGAAGACATTCGCCAACGTGCAGAAATGCGAAATCATGCAGTTGGGCGGCGGCGGCGACTTCATGATGATCGGCAGCCATATCGAACTGAACGATATCGGCGCGCGGCTGTTGAAAGCCGGTTTGCCGCCGATCGTGCATTTGCGCGCGAACGATGCGGGGGCCGGCCAAATCCAGTGGCTGATCCGTGAAATGATGCGCGAAGCCGGCGACGCCATGCCCGGCGCCGAAACGGCGTGCTCGGGCATGGTCGAGCTAATCTTCCTGCATTTGCTGCGGGCGCATATCGCGAAGGCGGGTGCGGTCAAGATCGGCTGGTTGCGCGCGGCGTGCGATCCCAAACTCGCCCCCGCTTTGGGGCTGATGCATGGCGATCCGGCGCGCGATTGGCGCCTGCCCGAACTCGCCAAAGCCGCCGCGATGTCGCGCACCGCCTTCGCCGCGCATTTCAAATCGGTCGCCGGGATGGCGCCGCTCGCCTATCTCACCGAATGGCGCATGCGCGTGGCCGAACGCGAATTGCGCGAAAGCGCCAAGCCGGTCGCCCGCATCGCGCGATCGGTCGGCTACATGTCCGAGGCCGCGTTCAGCACCGCGTTCAAACGCGTGATCGGCCATTCGCCGCGCCGCCGGCGCGCCGCCGCCAAACTGGAAGCGCGCGAATTGGAAGACGCCTGATCGCGCGGGCGGCCTATGCCGATTTTTGCGCGGCGAACCAGGCGACGATGCCCGGCATGTCGCGTTCGAAACCGCCGGGGATATAGATGTTCAAGAGCCGCGCGGGTGCCACACCACGATTGCGGAAATCATGGGTGACGCCGGCAGGCGCGCGGATGAAGGCGCCGGGGCCGTACGCGGTCCAAGTCTCGCCGAGCAGGAATTCGATCCGGCCTTCGAGCACGTAGAAAATATCGTCGTTCTCGGCGTGGCTATGCGCGCCCACACCTTCTTGCCCCGGTTCGAGCCGCCATTCGGAAATGCTGTAGCGAGCACCCGTCTCCGCCTCGTCGGCGAGAAATCGCGCCGAAAGCTTATCGCCCAGCGCGTAGTGCCGGCCCTGCGCCGCCGTCAACACGATCGCCGTTTTGGCCGGATCGCCGCTCATCGGAGCTAACCTTCCGCGAGCAGCAGCGGGTTCGGTTGCGGCTTTTCGATCCGGCGCAGCGTATTCGTATCGCGATGGTCGAAGGCCGGCGTGCGGCCGCGGATCGCCAAATCGGTCCGCGTCACATAGCTCCAGCTGCCGTCGGCGTTGAAGGTGATGTCGATGCGGTAGTAATCGGTGCGGAACGCCGCTTCGAGGAAGGGCGACGAGCAAATCCCGAAGCTCGTGTCGCCGCGCTTCGCTTCGACGAAGATATGATCGTCGTCCGGTTTCGCGGTGCCGCCGGCGAGCACGGCCTGCCCGCGCGGAATGGTCAGCGACTGCATGATCAGGCCCGTCGCCGGCTCCCACAGCCAATAGCCGACCTGATCGTGAAACGTGGTCGCTTCTTCAGGCGTATTGATGTGGACGTGATAGCGCAGCCCGTAAAGCAGCTGCGGGCCGTTCGGCTGCGGGTCGATCGGGTCCATCCGAATACGCTCGCGAAACACGCGCCGCTCGGGACCATCGGCTTTCGGATTGATGTCGACGCCCTGATCGGACTCCCACACGCCGGCCAAACGCCGCAACGGGCCGAGATTGGCCAGCGTATCCGGCGAAATATCGTCGGGCTCGGTATAGATATCGTCCGGGATGTTGACCACGAATTTCCCTCTCAGAATCGTTCGGCACGGCGGATGCGCCGCCAGCTTGGCGGAAGCGTTGCGCCGAATCAATCGGAAGGCCGTGCGACGCCGGAAACGCGGTCTCAGGCGAGATCCGACATTTCGTAGAGCGGCCGGAGTTCGATTTCGCTCGGGCCTTTCATCGGATTGGGGCAGCGTTTCACCCAAGCGAGCGCTTCGTCCATATCCTTAACGTCCCACAGCCAGAAGCCGGCGACGAGTTCGTTCGGATTGGCGAAGGGTCCGTCGATCACGGCGCGGTCCGCCCCGTCGAACGCGACGCGCTTGGCGTACGATGTGGGCTTCAGCCCCTCGCCCATCACCAGAATGCCAGCTTCGCGCAGTTCATCGTTGAACTTGCCCATCGCCGCCATCATCTCGGCGGTCCACGCGTCGGGCGTAAAGCCCTGCTCGCTCCATTCGGTCGCCTTCACCAGCACCATGACGCGCATTGTGGGCTCCGGAGGTTAGGGCCGCCCCCTCACTCCCACTCGATGGTGCCGGGGGGCTTCGAGGTCACGTCGTAGACGACGCGGTTGATGCCGCGGACCTCGTTGATGATGCGCGTCGCCGTCGCGGCGAGGAACGCGTGATCGAACGGGTAGGATTCCGCCGTCATGCCGTCGGTCGACGTCACCGCGCGCAGCGCGCAGACGTAATCGTAGGAGCGTGAATCGCCCATCACGCCGACGGTCTTCACCGGCAGCAGCACCGCGAAAGCCTGCCAGATCGCGTCGTAGAGGCCGGCGCGGCGGATCTCCTCGAGATAGACGAGATCGGCCTTGCGCAAGATCGCGAGCTTGTCGCGGTCGATGGCACCTGGAATGCGGATCGCGAGGCCCGGCCCCGGGAACGGGTGGCGGCCGACCAGCGTTTCGGGCAAGCCCAGCTCGCGGCCGAGGTCGCGCACTTCGTCTTTGAACAATTCGCGCAACGGCTCGACGAGCTTCATGCGCATGCGTTCGGGCAAGCCGCCGACATTGTGATGCGACTTGATCGTCACCGACGGCCCGCCGATGAACGACACGCTTTCGATCACGTCGGGATAGAGCGTGCCTTGGGCGAGGAAATCGGCACCGCCGACCTTCTTCGCCTCCTCCTCGAACACTTCGATGAAGGTGGCGCCGATCAGCTTGCGCTTGGTCTCGGGGTCGGTGACGCCTTCAAGGCGCGAGAGGAACATGTCGCTGGCGTCGCGATGCACCAGCGGAATGTTGTAGTGGCCGCGGAACAGGTCGACGACTTGCGTCGCCTCCCCTTCGCGCATCAGGCCGTGATCGACCAGAATGCAGGTGAGCTGATCGCCAATCGCTTCGTGGATCAGCACGGCGGCGACGGAGGAATCAACGCCGCCCGATAGCCCGCAAATCACGCGGCCCTTGCCGACCTGTGCGCGGATGCGCTCGATCGCCTGGCGGCGGAACGCGGCCATCGTCCAATCGCCCGAGCAGCCCGCGACGCGATGGGTGAAGTTCTTGAGCAACGCGGCGCCATGCGGCGTGTGCACGACTTCCGGATGGAACTGCACGCCGTAGAAGCGCTTCTCGTCGTTGGCGATGGCGGCGAAGGGCGCGCCCTCGGACGTCGCGACGACGCGGAAACCGTCGGGCAGCGCCGTCACGCGGTCGCCATGGCTCATCCACACTTGCTCGCGCGAGCCGACCGGCCAGATGCCGTCGAACAATTTGCAATCGCGTTCGATGGCGATGAACGCCTTGCCGAACTCGCGATGGTCGGAGCTTTCGACCTTGCCGCCGAGCTGGGCACACATCGTCTGCTCGCCGTAGCAAATGCCCAGCACCGGCACACCCGCTTCGAACACGAAGCCCGGCGCGCGCGGCGTGTGGCTCTCGGTGACGGAAGCCGGGCCGCCCGACAGGATGATCGCCTTGGCGCCGTAAGCCTTCAGCTTGGCTTCGCCGCTGTTGAACGGGTGGATTTCGCAGTAAACGCCGCTTTCGCGCACGCGGCGCGCGATGAGCTGGGTGACTTGGCTGCCGAAATCGAGGATCAGGATTTTGTCGGTCATGGTGCGATTTATCCCAGTCGGGCGGAGCGGACAAGCCCCGGCAAAGCGAGGGTTTTGGCGAGATCGGGCCAGCCATAGGCGGCTTGCGCCACGTCCGAGCCCCACAGGCGTTCGCGGCGCGTGGCGATGAAGCGCCCGCCCATGCGTTCGTAGAAATAACGCGCCGGATTGTCGTGCAGCACCCAGACATAGGCCTGGTTGAGGCCGCGTTCGCGCAAGGTTTCGAACGCCCCGCCGATCAGCGCAGCACCGATCCCCCGGTTCTGATGGTCGGGGTGAACGTAGAGCGTGAACACTTCGCCCGAGCCCAGCGTGATGCCGACTTGCGTGAACGGCGGCCGTGCGGGCCGGTCTTCGATCCGGCTGCGGCCGAAACTGGTGACGCCGACCACGCCAGATTTGTCGTCGTAGGCGACCAGAATGGGCGCATGCAGCGCCTTATGGCGGATCTGATAGGCCCATTCGACCGCTTGGCGGTCGTAATCCATGCCGACGAGCGTTTTGGGCGGCAGCAGCCCGGCATAGGTCGCCCGCCACGCATCGACATAGACCCGCGAAATGCCGCGGACATGTCCTTGCGTGGCTTTGAGCAACGTCACCGTCATGCTTTACGCTCGAACACCGCAACGAAGAAACCGTCGGTGCCGTCCTTGGCGGGGCTCAAGCTGAGCGTCGCGCCCTCGCCCGCCTTTTCCCAGACGGTGCCCACGGGGACGGCGGCGAAATCGCTTTGCGCGGCGAGGAACGCTTCGGCTTGCGCTTCGTTCTCCTCCGGCAGCACGGAGCATGTCGCGTAGATCAAGCGCCCGCCCGGCTTCACGAGGCGCGCCGCACTTTCCAGAATACGCGCCTGTTTGGCGGTGAGTTCAGCGATCTCATCGCGCGACAAGGTCCAGCGCGCATCGGGATTGCGCCGCCAGGTGCCCGTCCCCGTGCAGGGTGCGTCGACCAGCACGCGATCGAACCCGCCTTTGTGCTTCTTCACCCAGCCGTCGCGCTCGCTTTCCAGCAAGCGGCGCTCGACGTTATGCACTTCGGCGCGGCGCAAGCGCGTCGTCGCGCCGGCGAGACGCTTTTCCGACGTATCGCAGGCGACGATCTGGCCCTTGTTCTCCATCGTCGCGGCGATGGCGAGCGTCTTGCCGCCCGCGCCCGCGCAAAAATCGCACACGCGCATGCCGGGCTTGGCGTCGACCAGCAACGCGACGAGCTGCGAGCCTTCGTCCTGAATTTCGACGAGGCCCGCTTTGTAGGGGGCACTCGCCATCACGTTGGCGCGCTCCTCCGTGCGCAAGCCCCAGGGCGACATCTTCGTCGCCTCGGTCGCGATACCCGCTTCCTTCAACGCCTTGCGTGCCGCGTCGCGCTTGCCGCGCAGCACATTGACGCGCAGATCGAGCGGCGCTTCCGTGCCCATCGCGGCCATTTCGGCGCGCGCACGCTCGCCGAAGCGCTGATTGAAGCGTTCCGCGGCCCAAGGCGGCAGATTGAAGCGCACCCAGTCGGGCTGCTCGGGATGGTCGAGCGAACGGCCCGCAAGCGACGCGATGCTCGCCTGTTCGTGCGCTTTCAGCGGCTGCGGATCGTAACGCTCGCCGGAGAACGCGTGTTCGATGCGCCCCGCTTCCCAGCCTTCGACGATCGCGAGATAGGCGAGCAGCCAAGACCGGCCGTTGGGCGCGAACGGAACACGCGCCGCCCCTTCGCGCACGCGAGCCAGCCACCATTCCAACTGCGCGCGTTTGCGCAACACGCCGTAGACCAGCCCCGAGATCGCGGTGCGATCCTTGGAGCCGATGAACCGGCGCGCGCGGAAATAATCGTTGGCGAGGCGATCGGCGGGCGCTTTGCGGGCGTGAACCAGATCGAGAAATTCGATCGCCGCCGCGATCCGCCCGCCGGGTGTCATGCCGCCGAACCGCCCGAGTAGTTCGGCGCTTCGCGCATCAAGGCGACGTCGTGGACATGGCTTTCGCGCAAGCCCGCATTGGTGATTTTGAGGAACCGCGCGTTCTTGCGCAGATCCGCGAGCGTGGCGCTGCCCGTATAGCCCATCGCGGCGCGCAACCCGCCGACGAGCTGGTGGATGACCGCGCCGACCGGGCCCTTATAGGGCACGCGGCCTTCCACACCTTCGGGCACGAGCTTCAGCGTATCCTTGATTTCCTGCTGGAAATAACGATCCGCCGAGCCGCGCGCCATCGCGCCGACCGAGCCCATGCCGCGATAGGATTTGTAGGAGCGGCCCTGGAACAGGAACACTTCGCCCGGCGCTTCCTCCGTGCCTGCGAACAGCGAGCCGATCATGGCGCATTCCGCCCCGGCGGCCAGCGCCTTGGCAAGATCGCCCGAGAATTTGATGCCGCCATCGGCGATCGCGGGCACGCCCGCCTTCTGTGCCACCTCGACGCAATCCATCACGGCCGTCAATTGCGGCACGCCCACGCCCGCGACGATGCGCGTGGTGCAGATCGAACCGGGGCCGATACCGACCTTCACGGCGTCGGCCCCCGCATCGATCAGCGCCTTGGCGCCGTCGGCGGTCGCGATATTGCCCGCGATGATCTGGGTGTAGTTGCCGAGCTTGCGGATCGAGCGCACGGAATTCAGCACGCCTTCCGAATGGCCATGCGCCGTATCGACGACGACGATATCGACCTCGGCGTCGAACAACGCTTCGGCGCGCGCCAAGCCCTTGTCGCCCACGCCCGTGGCGGCGGCCACGCGCAAGCGGCCCTTCTCGTCCTTCGTGGCGGCCGGAAAGCGCTGCGCCTTTTCGATGTCCTTGACCGTGATCAGGCCGATGCAGCGATAGGCTTGATCGACGACCAGCAGTTTCTCGATGCGATGCTGGTGCAGAAGGCGCTTGGCTTCTTCCTTCGACACGCCTTCGGTGACGGTGACCAGCTTGTCGCGGGTCATCAACTCGCTGACCTTCTGGCGCGGGTCGCTGGCGAAGCGCACGTCGCGGTTGGTCAGCACGCCGACGAGGCGCCCATTGGCTTCGGTGACGGGAATGCCGGAGATGTGATTGGCCGCCATCATCTGCAGCGCATCGGCGAGCGTCGCATCCGGGCGGATGGTCAGCGGATTGACGACCATGCCGCTTTCGAACTTCTTCACCTTGCGCACTTCCTGCGCCTGAAGCTCGATATCGAGATTCTTGTGGATGACGCCCATGCCGCCGGCTTGCGCCATGGCGATCGCAAGGGCGCTTTCCGTCACCGTGTCCATCGCCGAGGACACGAGCGGAATGCCGAGTTCGATATTGCGGGTGATCCGCGTGCGGGTGGTGACGTCGCCGGGCAAAACGGCGGAGGCGCCGGGCTCCAGAAGGACGTCGTCGAACGTAAGCGCTTCGCGGATATGCATGCCGCCTCCTGGGGTCGCGGGAAGTGGCGCGCATCTATACACCCCGTTCGTGAAGATCGAAATGGGGTCGAATCGCGTTGAAATGACGGGGAAATCAGCCTTTGAAGCCGGTCGCGGCGAAGTAAAACTCCGCCGACTCGGATCGGCTGGACGGCGGCTTGATGCGCTGGAGCTTGGCGAAACGACCCTGCACCGCCTTCATCAGTTGCTGCTCCTCGCCGCCCTGGCGCAATTTGCCGACGAAGGCGCCGCCCGGTTTCAACGTTTCGCAGGCGAATTCGAACGCCGCTTCGACCAGGGCCACGATGCGCAAATGGTCGGTCTCGCGATGGCCGGTCGTCGACGGCGCCATGTCGGTGAGGATCAGATCGGCCGGGCCGTTCAACGCGGCTTTGACCTTGTCCGACGCCGCAGGATCGAGGAAATCGGCTTGCAGCACGACGGCGCCGGGCAACTGATCCATCTCGAGGATGTCGAGCGCCACGACCGTGCCCGCTTTGCGCTCGATCGCGACTTGCGTCCAGCCGCCGGGGGCGGCCCCCAGATCGACGATCTTCATGCCCGGCCGAAACAGCCGTACTTTCGCGTCGATTTCGATCAGCTTGAAGGCCGCGCGGCTGCGATAGCCCGCATCCTTCGCCTTGCCGACGTAAGGATCGTTGAGCTGGCGACGCAGCCAGTTTTGCTGCGAGGTGGAACGGCCCTTGGCGGTCTTCAGGCGTTCGGCGAGGCGGCGGGAATCACTCATGCCCGCGCAATAGACCCATCAGAATGCCTTCGCGCAAGCCCCGATCGGCGACGCGCAGGCGCCCGACCGGCCAGCGCGCGCAAATTCCTTCCAGCAGCGCGCAGCCCGCGACGACCAAATCGGCGCGTTCGCGCCCGATACAGCCATGCCGCGCGCGGCCTTCCAGATCGGCGGCGGCGAGGTCCGCCGACAGCGCCTTGATCTGCGCGAAATCGAGCCAGGAGCCGTCGACCAGCGCGCGCTCGTAACGCTGCAAGCCCATCGCGATGCCCGACAGCGTGGTGACCGTGCCCGACGTGCCGATCATCTCCACGTTTCCGGCGGCGACATGCGCCGCGATGTCGTGGCGCGCGTCGAGTTCGGCGAGCCGCGCCGAGATATCCGCGACGGCGGCTTGGTAGGCCTCGCACGGGATTTTGTCGGGGCCCAATCGTTCGGCGATCGCGACCACGCCCAAGGGCAGCGATACGAAGTCGATGCGCCGCCATGAATCGCCGTCGCGTTCCAGCCACATCACTTCGGTCGAGCCGCCGCCGATATCGAAGGCGATGGCGTGCGGCTTGCCCGCGTCGAGCAACGCGGCGCAGCCCGCCAAGGCGAGATCGGCCTCCTCGTCCGCCGCGATGGGTTCGAGTTCGATGCCCGTCGCCTCGCGCACCCGCGATAGGAACGCGGCACCATTCTCGGCCCGGCGGCAAGCCTCTGTGGCCACCCCACGAAAACTGGTCACGCCACGCCGATCCATCTTGGCGGCACAGACCGACAGCGCATCCAATGCGCGGACCATCGCCGTTTCGGCCAGATTGCCGCTGCGCTCCAGCCCTTCGCCCAGGCGCACGATGCGCGAGAACGCGTCCACCACCCGGAACCCTTCCGGGGCCGGTTTGGCGATCAACAGACGGCAATTATTGGTGCCGAGGTCGAGGGCCGCGAGTATCGGCCCCTCGTCCCGCCGGGCTTGCGCCGTCTCCACAGAAGCTACTCCCCAAGTTCGCGTCGCTATTTTGATCAATACTGTAACCGGGTTTGACGATCCGGGCGAAGGACGATATAGACAGCGCCGCTCGGTCGGGGTTTCGCCCCGCCCGGCGGACGCGTCCCGCTGGGGGATCGTCTAACGGTAGGACCCCAGACTCTGACTCTGGTTGTCTAGGTTCGAATCCTAGTCCCCCAGCCAATTTCCCTTCCGAAGAAATCCAACGCCTTCGAAAACCGGCCTTAAAACGCCGGTTTTTCTTTGTTTTCAGCCCGAGGACTTCCGGCGCGTGCCGAACGAAGCCGGAAGTGCGTGTGTAGCAAAATGTGTAGTAAACTCGGGACCCGAACGGCTTTACTACACACGCCCGCAAACTTCGAACCTGGAGCGACACATGCCCGCGAAGCTCACCGAACTTCAGGTCAAGCACGCGAAGCATGAGGCGGCGAAGTACACTCTCTCTGCCGGGCACGGCCTAACGTTGTTCGTTATGCCCGACGGCGCCAAGTACTGGCGCCTGCGATACCGCTTCGGCGGCAAGCAGCGAATGATCGCCGTCGGCAGCCCCTACCCCGAGACATCGCTCAAGGCGGCCCAGGCGACGGCCGCCGAGTTCCGGGCGCTGATCCGGGCCGGGACCGACCCAGCCGACAAGCGCAAAGCCGACAAGCTGGCCAGACGGGAGCGGGCGGCCAACACCTTCGGCGAGGCCGCCGACGCGTGGCACCGCTTCCGCAGCCAAGCCTGGGACCCGAAGACCGCCGAGCAAGCCCGGACCTACCTCGACAAGGACCTGCTCCCGACCCTGCGCAGTCGCCCCCTGGACGCGATTTTGCCGGTGGAACTGGGCGCCCTGATCGCCGGGATCGAATCTCGAGGGGCTTTCGACGTGGCGAAAAAGACCCGGCAGTGGCTCAAGTCGATCTACAGCTTCGCGCGTGCGAATGGCTGGACACAAGCGGACCCCGCCCGCGATCTCGCCGCCTTGGCCCAGCCAGGCCCGGAGAAACAGTCCTACGCTCATTTGCAGGTCGATGAACTGCCGGGCTTCCTGCGGGCACTAGAGGCCTATGCCGGCTCCGATCTCGTCAAAGCGTGCGCCCGGCTGGCGTTATGGACCGCCAACCGCCCCGGCGTGACCCGGACCTTACGGTGGGACGAATTAGACCTGGATGCAGGACTCTGGACGATCCGAAAAGGGCGCGAGGGCATGAAGCGAGGTTACTCGCATTTGACGCCGCTTCCCAAGCAGGCGGTGGAGATGCTTCGCGATATCAAGTCGAGCAGCGGTCATTTCGAGTACGTGTTCTTCGGACGGAACGACCCTTCCCGCCCGTTGAGCGATGGCGCCATCGCCGGAATGTTCAAACGCATTGGCTACCACCGCAAGCAGACCGCGCACGGATTCCGGCACCTTGTCAGCACGGCGTTGAACGACCGAGGCTATGAAAGGGACTGGATCGAGCGCCAACTTGCGCACGGTGATCCCGACAAGATTCGCGGGACCTACAACAAGGCCCAGTACCTGGATGCGCGCCGGAAGATGATGCAGGACTGGGCCGACTATCTCGACGCCTTACAGTCCGGGAAAGGGAATGTGGTCCCGCTGAAGCGCGCGGGCTAAGGCCCCCACCTGTCGTGGCCGAACATTACCTTAAGCTTCGGTCGCGGCAGACACGGCGTAGACGCGAAGCCCCTTGTCCTTCGATCCCCCCGTGTTACGAATTGCGGGGGCAGCCATCGTGACTCTGGATAGCGAAGAATGAACGCGGTCGAAATTGAGGAAGCGATATCGGCACTAGCCGGGCAGCCGTTTGATCCGAAAGAGTTTCCTTTTGCGTTCCTGCAAGCCTTCGGCAACAAAGAAACGACGCTCAAGCGGCTGCGCAAAGGCGAGTCGAACAAGTCGGATGTCCAAGGCGGCGTCCTACAGACCAACAACATCCATATTGCCACCGCGCCCCGTGGCGAGGTCACCAAGACCCTTGCAGTGTTGCGCGCGAGCCCCGCCACCGCGAAAGGCAAGGCCAAGTTCGTCCTGGCCACGGACGGCGAGGCCTTCGAGGCCGAAGACTTAGCGAGCGGGGAGACCGTCGCTTGCGCCTACGCCGACTTCCCGAACTGACCTGCCCGAGTTTTTGAACCAAGCCGAATGAGAGATTACTGCATCGCGGCGACCGGTTCGAGTGGCTGGATCTGACCAACAGTCACCGGCGCCGGCGGTCGATACCCAAGCGATGAGTGCGG